>NZ_JARVKV010000005.1 GCF_029813835.1 Streptomyces sp. DH37 | reverse complement strand
CAGCGTGGAGAGGTCGTTGCCGAACGACGCCGTCTCCGAGGTGAACCGGTCACCCGTCAGCTGCATACCGTCACCGGAGTCACCGGCAAACCGGATGATCACCCGCTCCAACCGCCGAACCTCCTTGACGTGGCGTACCGCACCCGCGGCCTCCACGGGTGCGATCGCGACGGTGCCGGCGTCAGCCACGCCCCGCCCCCGTCCGTGCCTGCGCCGGTCGCGGCGCACGGGGGGCGTCGGCGGGGTGTTCGCTCCAGACCTCGGCCGCCAGGCCCCCGGCGAGCACGACGGCGCCCTCGGGGGTGCGGCCCCGCGGGGCCGGCCGGTGGGCGGGGGCGGTCGCGCAGTCGGCCAGCACGTCGGCCAGCCACGAGGGACGGGAACCGGTCGGGCCCGGTGCGGACACGATCAGGGCCGCCCGGGGCTGGGGGGCACCCTGCGGGGCCGGTGACGGCAGGCCGACCAGGAGCAGGTTCCCCACGATCGCCGTTCGCGCCGGGGAGGGCCCGGTCAGCCGGGGACGGGCGACGGCGGGAACCCGCAGGAGCGTCTCGTAGAGCCGGACGGTGTCGAGGAAGTCCGCGTCGTCCACGGCGCGGCGGGCCAGGAGCCGTATGCCGGTGGCCGGAAGGTCGGTGCGCGCCGCGCCGACGGCCGCGGGGCGGGGGCGTTCGCCGTCCCAGGGGCGGTGCTCGACCAGTTCGGCCAGGGTTCCGTCGGGGTATCGGACCCGGGCCCGGGCTCCCGGCAGGATGGGTTCGGGCGGTTCGAGGACGGCGGTGCCGGTGTCCTCGAGCAGGTCCAGCTGCGCCTCCAGCGACGGCACGATCAGGGAGTAGGCGGTCTGCCGCTGGACCGGTGTGAAGGCGCGGGCGCTGGCGATGAGCAGGAGGCCGCCGACGGCGGCCAGTTCCAGTCCGCCGAAGTCGGGGATGGGCATCCGCAGATCGGCCGGCGTGCCCAGCAGGCGCTCGTAGTAGCCGATGTTCTCGTCCAGTTCGGCGACGTCGATCAGCGAACGGGCCAGCAGCCGGGGACGTGCCAGCACGGAGGAGTCGGGGTGGGTACGGAACCAGCGTTCGGGGCTGGCGGGTCGCTGGGGCACGGGCATCGGTCAGCCTTTCCTCGCTTCGTGAGCTGTGGTGGACCACCACGGCCGCGCCGTCAGCCCCCACGCCGCGAACTCCTCGGCGACCAGCCGGTGCAGGGAGGCGGAGTCGCCGAAGTGGGCGGGCATGCCGGTGACGGTCACCGTCATCCGGTGCCCCGTGCGGAACAGGCACAGCGACGCCCGCAGCCGGGCCTTGTCCGGGAACAGTCCGGGCACGTTCATGGTGCGCATGGCGACGGAGTCGGCCGTGTGGCCGGCGAAGTCGACCACGGCGTCCGGCGCGTGCCCGAAGTTCGAGGCCACCACGTCGGTCTGCTGCGCCCCGGGGTTCTTCAGGGCGGCGGCGTGACGGGCGGGCAGCAGGTGCCACAGCGGTTCGGGCACGAGCGTGGCGCTGTGGGCGCCGACGTCCCGCAGCAGCGCTTTCGTCGCCTGCCGGGCGCCGCTCAGATCGCCGTGGCGCACGGGACCGCCGGGCATGCCGAGCGGCACGACGACCAGGGCGTTCGCTCGCTCGTCCCCGGCCTGGCGGCGCAGGCTCACCGGGATGCCGACCCGGATCCCCTCACGGTCCGCGCGCGGCACGCGGGCCCGGACGAGGTTGGCGGCGATCTGCAGGAACAGGGTGTTGGCCGTCCCTCCACGGCCGCGGGCGCACTCCTGCCACTCCGCCGCCTCCACCGTGAAGATCGCCGTGCTGAAGAACTGGGGCCGCGCCGGCGGGCCGGCCGCGGCGGGGGGACGGCGCAGCGCGGCGCTGATCCGCTCGCACTGGCGGGGGTCCCGGGCCAGACGCAGGAGCCAGCCCGCCGTCCGGGCGACGGCGCGGGTCGTCTGGCCGAGTGCCTCGGCCGCGTCGCTGTCGCGCGGCCCGCGCGGGCGGCGTGCCGGGGCGCGGGCCGCGATCGCGTTGAGGAGGCCCAGGCCGTCGCTGCGGAAGTGGGGCACGGTCAGTGAGACCAGGCAGCCCTCGTGGTAGGGGGCGGCGGCCAGCCGCCACAGTTCCGTGGAGTCCGGGGCCAGCGGTACCCGGACCTGGGTGTCGATCCACTGGGGTGCGGTGGCGTCGGTCAGGGGCCGGTGGTCGAGGTGGAGGGGATGGGTGTTGGCGGCCGGCACCCATCTGCGGCGGGCGCCGGGCAGGTGCGCGCGGGCCGCGCGGCGGCTGAGCAGGCCGCTGTCGAGACGCCGCCATTCGGCCTGCAGCGCCTGGGCGGGAACGGGTACGGGAAGGCGCCACAGGATCTGGACGACGCGGGAGGAGCCGAGGGCCGTCGCGGCCTGGTGCAGCATCTCGTCGGTGGAGTTCAGGCGCCATGCCGTCGCGTCGTTCATCGGTTCAGCACCTCGAGGATCCTGGCCGCCGCGTGGCGGCCGACAGCGGGGGCGAGTTTGAACCCGCCTCCGTTCCAGCCGACGGCGGTGACCAGCCCGCGGGGCCGCGGCCAGACCGTCACCGTTCCCGGGCCGTCCGTCGCGAGGGTGTCGTAGGCGGTGACGCCCCCCGCGGCGCGGGCGTGCGCGAGTCGCGGGCAGCGGTGCCGGACGACGGCGCGGACGCGGTGCTCCTCGGCGACCGGGACGCCGGTGCGCACGGTGGCGGGGACGTCGGTGCGCGCGGAGACCACACCGGCCAGCACGGTGCCGCCGGTGCCCCACCGGCGCAGCCACGCGCCGGTGGTGCGGTCGACCACCGTGGGCAGGTCGGCGGAGTCCCCGCCGGTCCGGAACAGGCAGTAGCCGACCGCCCTGGTGCGCAGCGGCAGGTGCACGCCCGCCGACGCGGCCAGGGCCGTGCTGCCGACCCCGGCGGCGAGCAGGACCGCGTCGGCGTGCACGGGTCCGGTGGAGGTGCGCAGGCCCAGGACGCGCGAGGAGGAGTGCAGCAGGCCGGTGGCCCGGGCGGTGCGCAGGCTCAGTCGGTCGCCCGCGTCGCGCAGGATCGCCCGGACCGTGTCCGCGGCCGGCAGCCATCCGGCCTGCGGTTCGAAGACGCCGAGCAGGTGGCCGGGCACGGTGAGGCCGGGGAACCGCCTGGTGATCTCGTCGGCGGTGAGGACGTCGGTCTTGTGCCCGGCGGCGTGGACCGTCTCCAGCGCGGCCGTCGTCTCGGCCAGCCGGTGGCGGTCGATCAGGGTCAGGCTGCCGTCGGCGCGCACGGAGGGCCAGGTGCCGCGCCAGCCGCGCGCCTGGTAGCGGGCGCAGCCTTCGGCGGCCCAGGCGGCGTGTTCGCTCTCCGGCTCGAGGGCGCGCACCAGTCCGCCCGAGGCGCTGGTGGCGCCGCCGGTGGCCCCGGCCTCGTCGACGACGATCACGGAGGCGCCGTGGGCGGTGAGCCGTTCGGCGGTGGACAGGCCGATGACCCCTCCGCCGACGATGGCGACGTCCGCCGCGACGGGGGTCGCGGTCATCGCAGGACCCGTTCGGCCGGGTGCCTCGGGAGTTCGGGCGCGTCGCGCAGCAGGAGCGACTCGGCGATGTCGGAGGCGCGCGCGGACAGCATGGCCAGGGCCCCGGCGTCGCCCATGCCGTGGCTGGCCTCGCACAGGCCGTTGAGGTACACCTTCAGGGGGCGGGGGCTGGACTCGGGCGTCTTGAGTTCGATCGCGTAGTCGCGTCCCACCACGGGGACGCCCTCCTCGTCCAGCGGCAGGCGGTGGGCCACGCCTTCGAGCAGCGGGTGGTACGGCTCGTCGCCCGGCCCGGTGCCGAAGTCCTTGAACCCGGTGGCCAGGATGACGACGTCGGCGTCGACGGTGTCGAGGGTGAGGTGGTTGACGTCGCGCACCGTCAGGCGGTGGGCTCCGCCGCGGGACGAGGCGTCGATCCCGGTGACCTCGGTGAAGGGCCGCAGGCGCAGGCGGTCCGAGCCGATGAGCTCGTACTCGCGCTGGACGCCGACGAGCCGGTCGATCACGTCCTGGTCGCACGTGGCGTAGTTGATGGAGCGCAGTTCGGCGCGCAGGCGCCTCTTCACCGCGGCGGGCAGCGGGTGGAAGTAGTCCACGAACTCCGGCAGGAACACCTGGCGGCTGTAGGGGCTGGTGTCCTTCAGCCGGAAGCCGATGCCCCGGTGGATGGACGTGACCTGCCGCACGTTGGGGCGTTCCAGCAGGTCGAGCACGATCTCGATGGCGCTCTGGCTGGCGCCCACGACCGCCACCCGGATGTCCTGGTGCCTCAGGGCGCCGATGGACGACAGGTACCGGGTGGAGTGGAAGACGGTCCGTCCCGCACTCGCCGCGAAGGGGGCCGGGATGCGCGGGGAACGGCCCGTGCCGATGACGACGGTCCGGCCGAGGTAGCGCCGGCCCCGCCCGGTCTCGACGCAGAACACCTCACCCCCGTCCTCGTCCTCGAGGAGGTCGAGCCGGGTGGCGCCGTGCCCGTAGTCCACCGAGTCGGAGAACGCCTCGGCGACCCAGGCGAGGTAGCCGGCGTACTCGCGGCGCAGGGGGAACTTGGCGTTCAGGTGGAGGTAGTCGGTGAGGGCTCCGCGTGAGGCCAGGTACTTCACGAAGGTGTGGGGGCTGTCCTGGTTGCGCTGCATGACCAGGTCGCGGAACGGGTTGTTCTGAATGTCCGCACCGGGCAGGAGCTGTTCGTCCTGCCACTGGAAGCGGTCCGAGCGCTCGATGAAGTGAGCGTCCGCCAGGCGGCCGAGCTCGTCGAGCATCACGGCAAGGGAGAGGTTCGCCGGCCCGAAGCCTATGCCCAAGATGGGGTAAACCTGTTGCTTCGTCACTGGTCACGCATCCTCGACTCGTCGTGCATGCAGGAACACGGGGAGGCGGCTGGGCGCCGGTGGTGTGTCGTGCCGGGGCCGGCACGCGCGCTCTCGCGGTGCCTGCCGGCCCCGTCTTGCGGTGGGGCGGCCCGAGCGGCCGGCGGGACGGCCCCCGCTCCACGGGGTGCCGGGTGTTCCGGCACCCCGCCGGCGGCGCGGGCCGTACCTGCCGGCGATGGGCCGGCGGTACGCCTCAGGAACTCTGCAGGGTCGTGTCGGTGATCTCGTTCGCGTCGTTGACGTGGACGACCCGGGACTTGAAACCCCCCCGCTCCTCCTCGGTCAGCTGCGCGTAGCTGATGATGATGACCTTGTCCCCGCGCTGGACGAGGCGGGCGGCGGCTCCGTTGATCACGATCTGCCCGGCCGGGGGCTCGGGGGAGTCGTCCAGGATGGTGTAGGTCTCGAACCGGGCACCGTTGTTGATGTTGACGATGTGGACCAGCTCGTGGACGCCTATCCCGGCGGCCTCGAGCAGTTCGGGCGAGATGGTGATGGAACCGACGTAGTTGAGGTTGCTGTCGGTGACGGTCGCACGGTGGATCTTCGAGTGCATGAAGGTGCGCAGCATGACGCGACTCCTTTGCGGCGGGTGGTGTACCGGTCGGTACGGAAGGGGGTACTGCGGGCCCGGGCGGGCCGGTGCGGGGCGCGGGTTCAGGCGGCCGGCGCGTCGTCCCGTGCCCCGGGGGAGGGGGTGTGGCCGGCGGCGAGGCCGGTGAAGGCCCCCGGGGGCCGGCGGTCGAGTTCCGCCAGCAGGGGCGGGGCTCCCACGGTCGAGGGGGCTCCGAAGGCGTTCGACACCTGCTCGCACAGGTCCGGGGTGAGGGGCCAGGCCAGGGTGCGCAGGGTCCACAGGAACTGCAGCGCGCCGCAGACGTCGCCGGGGTCGTCGGCGTCCAGGTCCGCGCAGCGCAGGGCCAGGGTCTCCAGGTGCAGGGCGAGTGCCTCGGCCGCCTTGCGGATGGAGAAGGTCTCCAGCCGGTAGGCGTCCTCGAAGCGCCGGCGCGACGCCGCGAGCGCGGTCCTCCACCAGTCGGAGGGTTCGGCGTCGACGCGGCGTCCGGCCGCGGCGGTGGTGAGGGTCTCGGCGACGGTCTTCAGGGGGGCGTCGAACCGGGTGGCCAGGGTGAAGGCGGCCACCGGCTCGCTGAACTCGGACTGCTGCAGTTCCGGGCTGGTCAGGGAGAGCACGAAGCGGGTGCGGTCGCGGCCGACGCCCTCCAGGAACTCCCCGGCCCAGCGCACGTCCCCCTTGCTGGTGGAGAACTTGCGGCCCTCCAGCAGGTAGTACTGGTTGGTGAGGGTGCGGGTTCGGGGCAGGTCGACCGGCAGTCCGTGGCGGACCGCCAGCAGCGACAGGGCCACGTAGACGAACGCGTTGTAGAAGCCGTTGTCGATGCCGATGAACTGGACCAGTTCGTCGCAGCCGGCCTGGCGGCCCTCACGGGCCCGCCGCAGCCAGTACACGTGCCCCACGTAGATCTCCGGCCAGGCGTTGATGGCCTGGGGGAGGCTGTGGGGTCCGTCCCAGTCCACCGTGATCCCCCAGGTGCCGGGGTAGGTGATCGGTATGTACGGCAGGGGTCCGGCGAGGGTCTGGGCGACCACGCGGTCCAGGTCGGGGCGGAGTCCCACGTCCGAGGACCGGTACCAGTTGGTGAGCATCGGCCGGTAGCGCTCCAGGTCCAGGACCCAGATGGGGACCGGGCGGCTCGGCAGGGCCGAGGCCGAGTCGGCCACGGGCAGCAGGGCGCCGGGGAGGTTGTAGAGGCCGCACGCCTCGCAGACCCCGGCCCGGGCGTGCGCCAGGCAGGTCGGGCAGCGCCCGGTGACGAAGGCCTCGGCCTTGTAGGTGTCCGAAGCCGCGTCGTAGGGCAGGTCCACCTCGCGGCGGTCGAAGGCGCCGTGCCGCCACAGGTGGGTGAAGAAGTCCTCGACGAAGGCGGTGTAGTCGGGGTCGGGTCGCTCGAAGAGGTCGACGTCGACGCCCGCCAGTTCGAGGGTCTTGGTCACGCTGTCGAAGGCGTGCCGGATCAGCGACTCGGGGTCGGTGCCGAGCCGCTCGGCCGTGGTGACGACATAGGTCTGGTTGTCGTCGGTGCTGGTGCCGAAGGCCACGTCGTGTCCGTGGATCTTCTGGGCGCGTGCGCACACGTCGCTGCCCAGCACCGGCCCCGACAGGTGTCCCAGGTGGAGGTCACCGTTCGGGGTGGGCGGGGAGAAGGTGACGTTGATGCGTCGCCGGCCGGGTTCGGCGCCGTGCGGGGCGTCGGTCATGGAGGACTTCCCCCTCACTGTGCGGGCTGGAGCCAGTAGATGCTGACGAAGGTCAGCGGGTCGTCCGCGCTGGTGTTGGTGACGATGTGGTTGGTGCCGTGCGGGATGTAGATGACGTCGCCCGGCGCGACGTCCCGCTCCTCGTCGCCGATCCGTGCGTGCCCCCGGCCGCTGATGAAGATGAACGTCTCGTCGGTGTCGTGGCCGTGCGGGGTGCTGGACTCCTCGGGCCGGATGGAGCACAGGGTGCTGTTCCAGGGCGGGGTGACGACGCCGTCCCAGGGGTAGAGCTGGCGGATGTCGCAGCCGTTCTTGCGGATCAGCTCGTCGCCGGCGGCGGTCCTGATGTACATGTGATTCCTCTCGTGTGTGCGTGCGGTCCACGCGTCGCCCCTCGGTGCGGGGCGGCGTCCTGTGCTGGTGGGGCGCCTTCCGGCGCCCGGGTCATCCCAGGGCGAAGAGGCGGTCGATGACCTCGGGGTCGAACGACTCGGCGGGCACCTGGAAGGGGCCCTTGAAGGTGGCCAGCCGCGACCCCGCCAGTACGGGGTCGGTGGGCCACACCTCCGCGTACGCCCTGCGGCGGGCGACGCCGCGGGGGGTGAAGGTCATGTTCATCGTGGTGCGCACGGAGCCGGAGATCCGCAGGCGGTGCATGCGCACCTCGCGCTCGCGGGCATAGGGGTGGAGGATCTCCGGGTCCCAGGCGCCGGAGGAGCGCAGGCAGTCGCGCACCACGCGCGCGTCCCGCAGCGCGATGGACAGGCCCTGCCCGATGACCGGGTCGGTCCACCCGGCCGCGTCCCCGACCAGGACCGCTCCGGGCGCGAAGGGCACATCGGCCCAGGCGTCGTTCATCGGGTAGAAGGCGCAGGTCGCGGCGGGGGTGGCCTTGGCGAACATCTCGCTGTCGGGGATGCAGCGGAGCTGGAAGGCCTGAAGGAACTCGTTGTGGCGGTTCGGTCCGGCGAAGCGGCCCTTCTGCGAGACGTCGTGCAGCAGGTACAGGCGGGCGCGGGCCCCCTCGCGGGGGAAGACGAAGTACAGCAGGTCGCCTTCGGTGCCGATCGAGGTGACGTTCACGGGCCAGTCGTGCAGGTCCTCGACGAGCATCCCGCCGCCGAGGGAGTTCGGCGGGGTCTGGGTCAGACCGATGCCCAGCTGGCGGCGCACCGTGGACATCCGCCCGTCGGCTCCGACCACCAGGCGGCAGGGGACCTCGTACTCGAGGTCGTTGTGCTCGTAGCGCACGGTGGGTTCGGGGCCGCCGGTGACCAGGACGTCGCCCACCCCGCGTACGACGGTGGCGCCTGCCTCCTGGGCGGCGTTGGAGAGCGCCTCGCACGCCTCGGGGTGCCCGACGTCGAGGACTCCCCGTATTCCGGGGAGCATCTGGTCCAGGTGCAGCGCTTTGGCTCTGGCGGCTTCCGGATCGATTATCTCATCGAATCCGATGAAACGGTCGACATAGGTTCCTCCGGCTTTGAGGATGCATTCCTCAAGACCTAGCTGGATAAGCTCCTCGACTCCCCAGCAATTGATGACCTCGCCTCTGACCTTGTCCCGGTATACGGTCTGCCGCTCAAGGAGGAGCACTTGGTGTCCATCACCTGCCAGGGCTGCTGCCAGCGCGGATCCGGCGATCCCGCCGCCGACGACGACCGCGTCAATGCGTTCAGATTTCGCCATGAATCCTCCTGGGACCTTTGGTCGGGGGTTCCGAACAATGCGGCGAGACCTCAGCCGGACTGTCGTTCCGGTTGGCTGCGGATTTAATCCTTGCCATTGACGCGGGGCCGGACGAGGGGAATAAGCGACATCCGTCGTCCACTTTGGGTCATGCCGCCGGCGGGTAAAGGCGGATCGCACCGTTCAATCAAAAGGAGGATATGGCGAGGCGCCCCGGGGGTGTTCCGGGGTCGGCGTGCCGTACGGGAGGGTGCCGCCGCGGGCGTGGCGGGCGTGCCCGCCACGCCCGCGGGGCGTCCCTGCCACGGGGGTGGTTCGGGCTCAGGCTTCCCCATCGCCCCCGCGGCGGCAACGCCGACTTGCTCAAGTCTCGGACGGGCGCCGGGTACGGGGCGGCCGTCGTGCCGCGTGCCGGCCGGGGCACCGGGCCGGCGGGCCGTGGCCGCGGCCGGTCCGGTGGGTCATGCGTTGCGGTCGGCGCAGATGCCGCGGAGGGCGACGCCCCACAACTGCTGGAGCTGCTCCGCGGCATCCGGCTTGCGCGCGGCTTCGAGGGCGGCGCGGGCGGTCATCTCGGTTCCGGCGAGCAGGTACGCCGCGAGGTTGGCCACCGCTGCGGGAGGCGTGCCGGCGCGCAACTGGCCCATGCGCTGCGCCCGGTGGGCGAGTTCGCGGACGGTCGGCAGCCAGCAGGCCGACCAGCCGGGGCAGGCGCCGGGGCGTTCGCGCGTCAGACGGGCGGCCGACCGTACGGTCGCGTCGTCCTCGAGGAGGCGGGCCAGGCACACGGTCAGTTCGACGACGAGGTCGAGCGCGGGGCGCGGGGCGGCCCTCACGCGGTCGACGGCGGCGCGGACGGCCCTGCACCCACGGTCCTGGACGGCATCGGCCAACTCGCTCTTGGAGCCGAAGTGGAAGGCCAGGGCGCCGGTCGTGATGCCGGCGGCCCTGCACACCCGCACCATCGACGTGCCGGCATAGCCATGCTGGTCGAACTCCGAGGCGGCCGCATCCACCAGGGCCTGCCGTGTTCGCGCTGCTCTCGCCTGCATGTGATGCTCCGTGGTGCTAGCTGATCGTCGGGGCCGTTGCCTGGACGGACTTCCGTACCGCGCGGCTGCGGTCACGCGACGGGAGTTCACTCGGCACCACGGGCGCGAAGCGCACCGGTGTCGCGATGCTGTCGGCTCGGCGCGCGGCACGGGCGCCGACGTGGGCTCCTCGGGCGATCTCGCAGGTGGGGGAGCACAGCGTCGCGTTCGCGCGCTGGTCTCATCAAGCCCGGCTCCCCGCCGCGCGGGGCGAGGTGATCTGTTCCAGCCAGCGGCGGACGCCCTGGTTCCGCGTTGACGGCGGTTTGCCCGGGGGCATGTTGTCCGATTCCCGCCCCACGCAAAACATAGTTGAGTCAATTATTCTATGGCGGCCGAAGAGGCGTCTCCCAGGGAAAGGACCGCCATGTCCTCGCTCCGTCCGATCTCCGCCGGCGCGCCAGTCCCCGCCGACCAGTTCTCCGCCTTCGCGGACAGGGTGTTCACTCATCTGCAGCGCGCTGACCAGCGGCGCTGGGGACACGCTTACCTGCTGGGTTTACTGACGGCGCCGGGCAAGAAGACCGTTCGGCGCCTGGCCGCAGCCGTCACGGACTCCCCGACGGCGTCGCAGTCCCTGCAGCAGTTCGTCAATTCCAGTCCCTGGGAGTGGGAACCGGTCCGGCACGAAGTGGCCCGGTGGGCCGAGGAGCGTCTCAGACCCCGTGCCTGGACGGTCGCGACCGCGGTCCTCCCCAAGCGGGGGGACCACTCCTGCGGAGTGCACCGGCGGTTCGTCCCCCGTCTGGGCCAGACCGTCAACTGCCAGGTCGGCGTGGGGTTGTTCCTGTCCGGCGGCGGGTCCGCCGTGTCCGTCGACTGGCGTCTCCACCTCCCGTCGCGCTGGACGCTCCCCCACCTCCGCCAACAGGCCCGCATTCCGGGCGACATCCGGCCGGAGCCGGTGTGGAGCGACGCCTTCGACATGGCGGACCGGTTGCACCGGTACGCCGGTGTGACCCCGCTCCCCCTCGTGGCCGACCTCCGGGACGGCAGGCAGGTGAGGGGCCTGACGCACCTGCTGGCCCGTCAGCGGCAGGACTTCGTGGTCGCCGTGTCCCCCGACTTCCCGGTGCTGCTCCTCGACACGGCCGAACGGGACTCCCTCTCCCCCGCGGCGCCGGGCGTCCGGCGCGGTCTTCCCCCGGCCGGGACGGTGCACGCGGGGTCCGTCGTCGGCGGCTGCCCGGGCGGTACGCACCGGAACGCGGGCGCGCCGGCCCATCTGGTCCGCCTGCCCGCGGCGGCGATGCCCGGTGTCCGGGAACGGTGCGTCTACCGCCTGTTCACCGACCGGCGCCGCCCCTCCATGGTGTGGATCACGAACATGGTGCACCACCGCACCGCGGAACTCTCCTCACTCGTCGGGTGCTGGGCGGACACCGCCGACGCGGTGCGCGAACTGAGGCAGGATTTCGGCCTGCTGGACTTCGAGGGCCGCTCCTATCCGGGCTGGCACCACTACATGACCCTGGTGTCCGCCGCCCACGCGTACCGGACGCTCCTCGGCACGCCGCCCCGCTCCCCCGCCCGGGACCTGGAGCCGGTGCCGGCCTGAGGGCGCCTCCCCTCGGCCGCGTACGTCCGGCCCCGGGGAGGGGACGCCTCGTGACGCGGTTCACGGCATCCCGGCGTCCTCGACGAACCCGGGCCGCCGCGCCGCTCAGACGGCGCCGACCCCACCGTCCACGGCGATTTCGGCCCCGGTGACGAACGAGGCGAGATCGCTGCACAGCCATGCCGCGGCGTTGGCCACTTCCGCGGGGTGGGCCAGCCTTCGCTGGATGGCCCGCGCCCCGGAGTGCCTGCCCGCGGCCTCCAGGAGGTCCGCCCCCTGCTCCATGAGCGGAGTCCTGGTGCCGCCCACGACCAGGGCGTTGACGCGGATCCCCTGCTCCCCGTAGTCGGCCGCGGCCGCCTTGGTCAGCCCCAGGACGGCGTGCTTGGCCGCGACGTAGGGGGCCACCGCGCCGGTGGCGAACCGCCCCGCGGTGCTGGAGGTGTTGACGATGGACCCGCCCGTCCCCTGGTCGATCATGACGGGTATCTGGTGGCGCAGGCAGTTCCAGACCCCGCGCACGTTCACGTCCATGATCTGGTCGTACATCGCGTCGGGGACCTCGTGGACCGCGAGTCCCGCCGTTCCCCATCCCGCGTTGTTGAAGGCCGCGTCCAGCCGACCGAAGTGGCGCACGGTCTCGGCGACGACGTGCCGTACGTCGTCGGCCGACGTCACGTCACCGGGTACGGCCAGTGCGCGCGCTCCGTCCGCGACGAGTTCGTCGGCGAGCTCCTTGATCAGGCCGGCCCTGCGCGCCATCAGCACCACGTGCGCGCCCTGTGCGGCGAAGACCCGCGCCGCGGCGGCGCCGATCCCGCTGGATGCTCCGGTGATCATGACGGTCTTGTCCGTGAGCATGCGCGCCCCTTTGAGTGAATGCTCCTGCGACGGGTGGATATCGCCGCAGGAGCGTAGTTCTCACGGCACGTGTCCCGCTTGAGCGTTCGGCGTCGCGTCCGCGGGTTCCGGCCGGGGCCGGCCGCGGGCGTCGCTCAGCTCGATCCTGGCGAGCGTGGCCGGTGTGGCGATGGCCGGAAGCAGGCAGCGCCACATGTCCATCACGCGCCGGGGCAGGTCCTCCCGCCCCGATTCCAGGTAGGCGTGCATCTGGGCCCCGGTGCAGGCATTGACGATCAGCCGCGCGACGGCCTCCACGTCCGTGGCCGCGCGCACCTCCCGCCTGCGCTTGGCGAGCGCCAGCCCTTCGGCCACCACATGGCTCCACTGCTGGTGGGAGTTCTGCTCCGAGCCCACGAAGAACTCCTGCTCCATCACCAGCCGGGCGCCCGCCAGCAGGAAGACGTCCTCCAGGACCTGGTAGGCCCAGCTCACGGTGACGTCCACCACGTACTGCAGTCCCGTCGAGTCGAGCGGCGTGACCACCCTGTCGGGCTGCTGCCGGACGATCGTCCGGGCGAGCTCCTCCTTGTTCCTGAAGTGGAAGTACACCGCGCCCAGGGTCACTCCCGCCCGTTCGCTGATGCTGGTCAGCGTGGTCCTCGAGAAGCCCAGCTCCGCGAACACCTCCGCCGCCGCCCGCAGGATGTCCGCACGCGTGCGCAGCGCCCTCTCCTGCTGCGGCGCGGCCCGCTTGCCCGCTACCCGAGTCATGCGCTCCCTCGTTTCTCTCTCGACAGAAAACATAGTCGTATCTACTTTTACGTTCAGGTGTTTCCAAAAGGAGACACGAGGCGAACGATGACGCTCCGGGAAGAATCACATGACCCTCGGCACCGCACCCTCCCTCCCCGACCTCGGCCAGTGCGTGGGCAAGACCGACCCCGCCGAGATCCTCGTCACGGGCTGGTTCCCGAACCACGGCGGGACGCACGTCGTCACCGCACACTGGCCCAGGATTCACCGCTTCTACACCTTGACACCAGAGGCGCACGGCCCCCACCTGTTCACCGAAAGCGTCCGCCAGGCCCTGGCCCTGTTAACCCACACCGCCTTCGACGTCCCCGTGTCCTACCGGCTGGGCTGGGAGAGGTTCGTCTCCACCGTGGCGCCCGACGCCCTGCGCACCCGAGCGGACACGGCGGCGGTGCGCCTCGTCGTCTCCTACGGACCCGCCGCGCGCCGAAGATCGGGGACGACGCGTCTGGACGCCTCCGTCACCGCCACGCTCGGAAAGACCCTGCTGGGCAGCGCCCAGGTGCGGTACACGGCCTATCCCCCGGCCATCTACGACCGGCTGCGCGGCCGGTACGCCGACGCCGGGCGTGCCTGCGCCCGGGCACTGCCCGTCCCGCTCCCCGTGGAACCGTCCCTGACGGGACGCCGGCGGTCGTCGGACGTCGTCCTCGCGGCCGGCGACGAGCCCCGGACCTGGAACCTGAGGGTCGACACCGGCCATCCGGTCCTCTTCGACCACCCCCACGACCACGTACCCGGCATGCTGCTGCTCGAGGCCTGCGGCCAGGCCGCGGTGTCCGCCGCCTGGCCGCACCGGACGACTCCCGTCGCCTTCGACACCACCTTCTCGCACTACGTGGAACTCGACCGGCCGTGCCGCATCGTCACGGAGGACACGGCCCCCGCCGACCAGGACCGGCACCACGTCCGCGTCACCGGTTCGCAGGACGGCAGGCAGGCCTTCTCCGCCACCGTCGCCCTCCAGCCCGTCACCACCCCTCTCACGGCGGGATCCACCACCGCCGGGCCGTGATCACGGACCCGGACGGGCACCGCCCGCCGGTTCGCACGCGCTCCGCGTGATTCGCCGCGACTTCCCGGACTCCGGCGGTGGTGACGGCCCTCCCCCTCCCCCGCCCGTCCACGTTCCGGCACGAATCCCCGGCTCGCGACTGCGGCGGGCGGTGCGCGGGAAGCGCCGGGGCCGGCGGAGCGCGGCGGCACCGGCACGCCCCTCGCCGACGACCAGGAGGTGGTCTCCGACCCGCTGCCGCGTCACGGCACGCGCGCCGGGCCGGGCGGGGCGGTGAGGATCGACAGGTCGGCGGCCCCCCGAGTGGGCCGCCTCCTCGAACCGGTCGGTGCCGCCGCGCGCGAAGCGCCTCGCCGGTTCGGCGCCGCGCTCTCGGGGAGGCGGACGGCGAGGCGGTCCGCCCACCCGACAGCCTCCGCTGAACCGCCGAGCCCGCGCAGGAGGAGACCGGGGGTGGCCGCAGCGGGACGGAGGTGAAGGAAGCGGCGGCGAAGCCGGCCGGACCGGGCGCGGCGACGGCCGTGAAGCCGACCGCGCGGCGCCTCAGGGGCCGGAGAAACATGTCGCCCATGGTGTGTCCCGGGCTCTTCTCCCGGGGCGGGACGGGCGGGGCGCGGCCTCCCCCCTCTGTCCGCCGGATCGGGGACCGGCGGCCATCCGCCTCAGGCCGCGGGAGTTCCGGCCCCGGCAGGCGCGCCGTCCGGCAGCGGATGCGAACCGAGCCGGCTCAGCCCGGAGCGTCCCGGGAGGTCACGCGGGCGCTGTCGCCGCGGAGGCGCCGGGCGACCGTGCCGGCGGCCGGTCCGTGACCAGCCCACCGCCCGCTCCGGTGTGGTGTCCGGCCCGGCGGCAGCGGCTCGGCCGATGGCCGTCGCTCATCCACCGGTTCGCCCCGATGACTCGCACCCGGGCACCATCGGCGGCAGCGGACGGGAGTGGTCCCGGTGCCCGGACCCGGCTCTCCCCGTCCGCACGGAAGACCGGGGGACGGCCTCCGCGACGGACCCGGGCTTCCGCGCCGCACGCGGGTGGCACGGCCCCGTAGGGGGCGAGCGGAACCGTCGGAACGCGCGCCGCGGACGGGCCCCGGCCAACGGCGCGGCAGGACACCGGCGTTCAGCGGCGAGACCCCCGGTCCTCCGCCCCTGCGGGCTGTGCGCAGCCGCCGCCCATCGGGAACGGGCCGCGCCCGGGGAGCCCCGGGCCACGGCAGCGTCAGGGGCGCCGGAGGGGTCATCGGAAGGAGAGGGGCGACGGCTGAACTCATCGGCGGTGAACTGCCGGTGGGTTTGGTCTAGACCAAGTAGGGTACGACTGTGGTGCCGCCCATGGCTTCCCCACCGCCATGGCCGCTGATCGGCATGCTCGTGCTTTCTTCCACCGCTCCTGGACGACCGGGCGCGGACCCCCCACGAAGGAGTCACCATGAAGAGCAGGAAAAGGCTGGCCGTCGCCATCGGTGCGGGCATCGCACCTCTCCTGGCGGTGAGCCTGCCGGCCAACACCGCGAGCGCGCACGGCTACATCTCCTCGCCCCCGAGCCGGCAGGCCCAGTGCGCCGCCGGCACCGTGCCCTGCGGCCCCATCAAGTACGAACCGCAGAGCGTCGAGGGCCGCAAGGGCCTGACGAGCTGCAGCGGCGGCAACGCCGCCTTCGCCGAGCTCGACAACGACGGCAAGGGCTGGAGGGTCACCCCCGTGAGCCGCACCACCAACTTCAGCTGGCGCCTGACGGCTCAGCACGCCACCAGCACCTGGCAGTACTACGCGGGCGGCAGGAAGATCGCGGAGTTCAACGACGGCGGCGCACGGCCGGGCCAGACCGTCACGCACCAGGTGAACTTCGGCAGCCTGACCGGCAAGCAGAAGGTGCTCGCGGTGTGGAACATAGCCGACACCGCCAACGCCTTCTACGCCTGCGTGGACGTGAACGTCGGCTGAGGAAACGGCAGCCGCCGGCACCCGGCCCCGCCGGATGCCGCCGTTGCCCCGGCGACCGGGGCGGGCGACGCACCGCCCGCCCCGGCCCGGACGCCTCCCCTCCCCCGGCGGCCGCCCGGCCGCCGGGGGTCCCGGACGATCGAGTGGCGAGAGGGTGGACATGGCGGTGGAGAGAGCCGGCGGGCGAAGCCTCCGCCCTCCCCGGGGGCGGGCCGTCCCGGAAGGAGCCGGGAGCGCCCGCACGCGTCCGGAGAGCGCCGGCTGGAAGGTCGCCTGTGCGGCCCGGGGCCTGGCCGGCCGGGTTCGGCCGCGCGGCCCGGCGCTGCTCAGGGTCTCCGTGGGGACGGTCTTCCTCTGGTTCGGGGTCCTCAAGTTCTTCCCCGCGACGAGCCCCGCCGAGGGAGTCGCCGTCAGGGCCGCCACGAAGCTCACCCTCGGGCTGCTTCCGCCGGAGGCGATCCTGCCGTTGCTGGCCGTGTCCGAGACGGCGATCGGCTTCGGCCTGGTCACGGGAGTGCTGCTCCGCGTGGCCCTGGTGGGGTTCTTCGCGCACATGGCCGGGGTCTTCTCCGCCCTCGTGCTCCTGTCCGGGGAGATGTGGCAGGAGGGCGCGCCGATCCCGACCATGGAGGGCCAGTACGTCATCAAGAACGTCGTCCTGGTCGTCGCCTGCCTCGTGGTGGCGGCCGACGAGTGGGGACGGGCGGCACCGCGGTGACGAGCGGCCCCCGCGCGTCCTCCCCCGGCCGCCGTGGTGACGCTCCTGCTGCGGACGGCGGGCGTCCGCCGGGACGGCGGACACGTCCTGCCGGCGTCTCCCGGTCCGGCACCCGGTCGCCCCCGTCCTGGGGAGGGTCCCGAACACCTCGTGGCCGTCCCCGTGGATTCGGATGACGGCCACGCCGAACAGGCGCCCACGAGGGCGACGCCGCTCCGGTCGTCCACGGCGCGCCCGAGATGCCCGTACGGAAAGTCGACCCACCAGTCGCAGCAGCCCGAGATGAGGACCCATGCATCGTCACAGAGTCATCCCCGCGGTTCCCGCGGTCGCCGCGGCCCTGCTCGCCACCGGCCTCTGCGCCGCCCCGGCGGCCGCCACTTCGGCGGCCGCCGGGGCGGCCGCCGTCAGCGCCGACTGGAAGACCCAGTCGATCGCCTTCACCGCCGCCGAGGGGCAGGCCAACGACCTCCACGTCATACCCATGGGCCTCGGCGCCGAGGGCCGGCGGATCGGCTTCCGCGACGCCGTACCGCTCGCGCCCGGCGACCACTGCTCGTACCTCGAGCCGGGGAACGACACCTTCGTCGTCTGCGAGCTGCCCACCGACAGCCCCCGGCCGGACAGGATCGACGTGTTCCTCGGTGACGGCGACGACGAGATCGTCACCAGCGACCCGGGCGTCGCCGCCGTGCACGGCGGCCCCGGCGACGACGAACTGCACGCCCACACCGCGCACACGGTGCGGGGCGGCGCGGGGAACGACATGGTCATGGGAGCCGTGGTCCTGGACGGCGGCGACGGCATGGACCACCTGATGGGCGACGACAGCGGCCAGAGGCTGTGGGGCGGCCGGGGCGACGACATGATCGAGGCGTACGGCGGCGACGACATCGTGTACGCCGGCCCCGGGAACGACCACGCCATGGGCGGGGACGGCCGCGACGTCCTCCTCGGCGGCTCCGGGGACGACACGCTGCACGGCGAGGGCGGCGACGACCTGATCGCCGGCGGTTCCGGCAGGGACACCGTCGAGGGCGGTCCGGGCGACGACGTCGTCCTCCGGTGACCGGTCGTTCCGGGGCGGGACCGGTGTGCCGCCGGGCGTTCTGCGGCGGTTCCCGGCGGGGTCGGCCGGGTCCCTGCCGATCCCGTACCCGATGACCTGTGGAAGCGCGTAGCTCCGCTGCCGCCGCCCCGGCCCGGTCCGGGGCGTGACCACGGCGCCTGGGGCGGGAGTCGCGCGGCTCCGTCATCTCCGGGGCGCGCGACGGTCGCACGGCGCCGGGGGCCGGCCTGCGCCGCCGGCCGGCGGACCGCGTCGGCCGTGAAGGCATCCACCCGGGCCGGTGCCGGGTTCCGGTCGGCTGCGCCTCACGGGGCGGTGCCGGGGTTCCGGGGACCGGAGTCCGGTCCGCCCGCGACCGACCCGGCGGGCGGGTCGGTCGGCGTCGCGCCGCAGCTCTTCGCACTCGGCGCTGGTGAGTTGGCCCGGCGCCCCTGGGCGCGGTCGGTCGCGTCTTGCCCGGTTCGGTTCCGCGGCCCTTCGGCGCCGACCCCGGCCTCCCGGGCCACCGCGGTCACGGTCCTCCCGGACGAGCGCACGAGCGCGACCGCGCCCCGCTCGAACTCCTCCGAGTGCCGCTGCCGCGGTTGCTCCCGCCTCCCGCCCGGCCCCTCCTCCTCCGGAACCCCATGCCCCGGTCGCCGCCGGGGACGGCCCAGTTCCGAGACACCGGCTCTTTCAACTTCCTGAGGACAAAGTATGGACGGCGGGAGCAGAAGTCCCTACCGTCTTGGTCGCAACCACTCCCCCAGGTACAGCGCGACCCGCAATCGCCGGACCGCGGATGCCCGCCTTCGCCGTTCGTCCGAGGCCGAGGGCCGGCCCGCCCCCGACCGGGCCCGCAGTCCGCGCTCCAAGCGCGAGGAGGAAGAGTGAGTCAACGGCCGCACCACCGGCTCCGCAGACGTGCCGCGGGGCTGGCACTCGCCGCAGTTGTCGTCGGAAGCTGGACCCCCGCCGCCGCCCAGCCGGCCACCCGGACCGCCGCGGACATCCCGCCGCAGGAACCCGGAGTGACGCTGCGCGTCTTCGACGTGCAGGTGCCCCTGAAGGAGATCTGCGAGCTGAAGGGCGGCCAGACGCCCAACATCGACAAGCTGATGCCCACCGTCGACTGGACGACGGACGCGGACTTCGGCATGGCCGGCAACTTCGTCTCCCACGCCGTCGGGAACCTCCGGATCCCGCAGGACGGCACGTACGCCTTCCGTCTGATCAGCGACGACGGCTCACGCCTGCACATCGGCGACCGGGAGGTCATCGACCACGACGGCCTGCACGGCGCCGAGCCCAAGGACGGCACCGCCGACCTGACCGCCGGCCTGCACCCGCTGCGCATCGAGCACTTCGAGGCGGGCGGCGGCCAGCAGCTCACCCTCCAGTGGAAGCCGCCCGGCGCCGCGGACTTCACCCTCGTGCCCAACTCGGCGCTGAGCACCGACGCCGGAGTCGTGCGCGTCACCGCGCCCGGCCGCAAGGAGTGCGTCGGCGGCCGGGACAGCCCGGGCGACGGCCTGCCGCTGGCCGACGTCCACCCGAACTACACCCTCACCGACCTGCGTCCCGCCGGTTTCGAGCCCAAGGTCTCCGCCATGGACTGGCTGCCGGACGGCAGACTGGCCGTGTCCACCTGGGGAGAGAGCGAGACCACCGACGGGGAGGTCTACCTCCTGGACAACGTCACCGGGGACACCGGCCCGGAGAAGGTCACGGTCAAGAAGGTCGCCTCGGGGCTCAAGGAGCCCATGGGCATCAAGTACGTCGACGGCAGGCTGTACGTCTCGGAGAAGCACCAGCTGACCGAGCTGAACGACCACGACGGCGACGAAGTCGCCGACGAGAAGAAGAGGATCGCCTCCTGGCCCTACGGCGGCAACTTCCACGAGTTCGCCTTCGGCCTGCTCTACGACAAGGGCAGCTTCTACCTGAACCTGTCGGTCTCCATCAACTACGGCGGCGCCACGACCGATCCGCAACCGGCCGAGGGCGGCCGCGGCACGACCATCAAGGTCGACAAGGCGACCGGCGAGGTCTCCTACGTCGCCGGCGGCCTGCGCACTCCCAACGGCATCGGCTGGGGCCCGGACAAGGGCGTCTTCGTCACCGACAACCAGGGCGGCTGGCTGCCCTCCTCGAAGCTGGTGCACATCAAGCAGGACCGCTTCTTCAACCACTACACGCGGTACCGGGACGGCACGGGCGAGAACGCCCCCTTCCGGCCCGGCCCCTTCGACGACCGCCCGGTGACCAAGCCGGTCCTGTGGCTGCCGCAGAACGAGATCGCCAACTCGCCCAGCACACCGCTCATGCTGAAGAAGGGGCCCTTCGCCGGGCAGATGGTCTTCGGCGACGTCACCTACGGCGGACTGCAGCGCGCGAGCCTGGAGAAGGTCGACGGTGAGTACCAGGGCGCCGTCTTCCGCCACACCCAGGGCCTGGAGGCGGGCGTCAACCGCATCAGCGTCGGTCCCGACGGCGCGATCTACGTCGGCGGCCTCGGCGCCGACGGCAACTGGGGCCAGGAAGGCAAGCTCCGTTTCGGCCTTCAGAAGCTGACCCCGAACGGCACCAACGCCTTCGACATCCACTCGATGCGCGCCACGGGCAACGGCTTCGTCCTCACGTACACCCGGCCCCTCTCCCCGGAGACCGTCGACAAGCTCGCCCGGAGCTACCAGGTCCGCCAGTGGCGCTACTCGCCCACGCCCGAGTACGGCGGCCCGAAGATCGACGAGGAGCCGCTGACGGTGTCCCGCGCCGTCGTCTCGGACGACCGCAAGCGGGTCCGGCTGGAGATCCCCGGGCTCGAGACCGACCGCGTGGTGCACATCCGCTCCCCGCGTCCCTTCACCGCGGACAACGGCGAGACCCTGTGGAGCACCGAGGCCTGGTACACCCTCAACGCGATCCCCGGCAAGGAGGTGCCCGTCACCGCCTACGAGGCGGAGGAGGCCGGGCTCAGCGGCGGCGCCGGCATCAACAAGGACCACCAGGGCTACTCCGGCGGCGGCTTCGTGGACCGCTACGGCACCCCCGGCGCCACCACCACCTTCCGCGTCGACATCGCCAGGAAGGGCACGTACGACGTGGGACTGCGCTACGCCAACGGCCCGCACCCCTTCCACGGCAGCAAGAAGATCAGCCTCTACGTCAACGGGAACAAGGTCCGACGGACGGTGCTGCCGCCGACCGCCGGCTGGGACACCTGGGCGACGCGGAGCGAGAGGCTGACGTTGCGCAAGGGCGTCAACACCATCGCCTACCGGTACGACGACGGCGACGACGGCCACGTCAACCTCGACATGATTCACGTCAACCGCCCCGGAGAACGCGTCAACCTGTTCGACGGCGGCAGCCTGTCGCAGTGGCAGCACACCGACGGCCGCGCGGTCGAATGGCCCCGGACCGAGGGGGACTCGATCGAGGTGTGCTGCGGGGACATCCGCACCAAGCAGAACTTCGGCGACCACCGGCTGCACGTCGAGTTCCGGGTCCCCGAACTCCCCGACGACGTCACCGGCCAGGACCGCGGCAACAGCGGCGTCTACCTCCAGAACCGCTACGAGATCCAGATCCTCGACTCCTACGGAGTGCCCACCCTCGCCGACAACGAGGCCGGCGCCATCTACGACCGGAAGGCGGCCGACACCAACGCGTCGTCGCCGCCCGGGACCTGGCAGTCGTACGACATCGTCTTCCGGGCCGCGCGCTACGACGGCGCCGGGGAGATGACCGAGAAGGCCCGGGTCACGGTGGTGTGGAACGGCACGACGGTCCACGACGACGTGGCCGTCGACGGACCGACCGGCGGCGGCATCGCCGAAGGCCCGGCCACCGGACCGATCAGGCTCCAGGACCACGGCAACAAGGTCCGCTACCGCAACGTGTGGGTGGAACCGCTGAGTTGATCGACCGCGCCCCGCGACCGGCCGCGCATGGGACGGCCACGCCCGTCGGGCCGTCCCATGCGCGGAGCGTGCCCGGTGCACCCCCGACTGCGGCGGGGCCCGCTCGCCGGGGGTGCCGACCGCACGCGGCAGGGACCGCGACCGGCGGAAGGCGCTCGGACAGGCGGTGGTGCGGGACGGGCAGGCCGGTGCCGCGGTGGCCGTGGTGGCCGCCGTCGGCCCGGCCGTCCCGCACCGGCGTGGGGCGTCGATAATGCGCGGGTGAGCACACCCTTCATCTCCCTGCCGCCCGAGTGGACACCGCCCGGTGCCCGTCCCTGGCGGTCGGCGGACACCGGGCGCTGGCTGGCCGCCGCCCCGGCGCGCTGGGCGCATCCGCTGTGGTCCTTCCTCGGGCTGCTGGCCGCCGCCGTGTGGTGCACGGCGGCGGCGCCCCTCCCGCCGTGCACCGCGACCGAGCCCTGCGGTGCCGACTGGTGGGGCCTGGCCTTCACGGCCGTCGTCCTGCTGACCCTGTACTGGGTCTGGCGGCAGCCGCGGTTGGCCCTCACCGGGCTGGGCGTGATCCTCGCGGGCACCGCGGTGGAGGAGGGGGGCTTCGCCGGTCTGCTGGATCCGTCGGGACTGGCCCTGTCGGCCGCCGCCGGCTGGACGGCGGCGGCGCTGCTCCACCGGCTGGCCGCCGCCGGGCGGCAGCGGCTGCACGCCGAGCGGGCCGCGGGTCCCGCCGGTCACCCGCTGCCGGCCGCGGCCCTCGCCTTCCGGCGCGGCCGGTTCTCCTTCATGCTCGCCGCGCCGCTGCTGGCGGCGGCCGGACTCGGTCTGTGGCAGACGCTGGAGGAGATCGACGCGTACGAGAAGTGGGCCGCCGGGGCCGAGCGGCTCACCGCCGCGGTCACCGAGGCGGGCGGGAACGACGAGGACGCCCACGTCCTGACGGCCGCCGCCGGGAACCGCACCTACCGGGTGGAGACGGACTATCCCGAGGACTACCCGCCCGGCACCACCGTGGAGCTCCTGACCGACGGCGACCGGCTGCTCCTGGTCTCGGAGCCGTACGACGTCTTCGGCTGGGAGTCGCTGATGCTGGCGGCCGGCGTGCCGGGGGTGGCGTTCGCGGTCAACGGCGCGGTGGGGCGCGGGCGTTCGCTCCGGCTGCGCCGGGGGCGGGTGCCGGTGCTGCGGGTACTCGTCCGCGAGGGGCACGAGGACGGGCGGACCTGGGTGTACGCGGCCGACGACCCCGCCGCCGCCACGCCCGTCCTGCACTTCCACTCCCTTCACTCCTTCGAGGACGAGGACTGGGAGGAGAACGGGGACGAGTACGGGGAGGACGGCCGGGACGGCGACAGTGCGGGACCCACCGCGGAGGACCTGGCGGAGGTGAAGGAGGAACTCGCCCGGGAGCTGAGGGAGATCGCCGACGCGTGCCGGGGCACCGGCCCCCCGCCGCCGCTGCGCGAGGCGCTGCTGTTCGGCGCCCCGTATCCGGGCGCCGAGGTCGTCGTCCTCACCGCGGAGGGCGGCGAACCGGTCGTGGAGTGCAGCGTCACCCCCGTGAAGCCGGCCGTCGCCGGCCTCCGCGGTGTCCGGGGCGCCGGGGCCCGGCCCCGTGGACGCGCCGACGCCGACCGCCCGGTCGAGGAGGTCGCCGCCGCCATGGAACCGGCGGACGGTCCGCGGACCTGGTCGGCGGACCTCGGCTCCCGGGCCCTCGGGGTGTTCCTGCTGTTGCTGGAGGGCGGCCTCACCTGGGCCGTCCTCGACGACGGCCTCTCCTGGTCCTCCTGGCAGACGCTGGTGCTGGTGCTGGGGCTGCCCTGGCTGATCGGCTCGGTCTCCACCGCGTTCGGCTGGCGCGTCACGGCGGACCACGGGGGTCTGTGGGTGACCGGGGCCTGGCGGGTCCGCCGCGTCCCGTGGGAACGGCTCGGCGGCGTCGAGCACACCGCGGACCGGCTCCGCTTCCGGCTGACCGGGAACGAGGGACTGGACCTCTCACCCGTGGGCCTGGGGCTGGCCGGGCGCGGGACCGGGCGCCGCCCCTCGGCCGCCCGGGCGGCCGAGGAGATACGCGCCCTGCTGCACCGCCCGAAGCTGCGCCCGGCCGGGGACGCTGCACCGGCCGAGCAGGGCATGCCCATCGGCCCGGTCGTCGTCGCCCTGTCCGTGCTGTGGGCGGCTGCCGTACTGCTCCTGCTGTGAGCGCGGCCCGGGTGCCACCGCCGGTGGAGAAGGCACCGGGCCGCGGCCGACACGGCGGGGCGCCGGGCGGGAGCAGTCGGCCAGCGGGCAGCGCGCACGCCCGGCGGTCCCGGGCGTCCGGCCGAGCCCGAGCACTCCGGCGCCGGGGCACGAGGACGGTGGCGGGCCGGAGGCCGAGGGGTGCGTCGATTCTCCACGTCTGGAACCCCTCGCGCCGTCCGGCGCCTTCGCCCCGAAGCGGAGTTCGACCGGAACCTCCCGGCAAGAGACGCCAGAAGGGGCTTGAGGACCAGGAGGGAGACCTCGGCGGCACGCTGCCCGGGCTTCCCCCGGTGCGCGGGCGGAAGGGGGCGCCGGCCCACTGCCGACTGCCGATGCCGATTCCCGGGGCCGCGAAGGTCTCGGTGGCCGGGGCGGGGGCGACAACCCCCTTCTCCCCCGTGGGCCGCCCAGGACGGTCCGGAACCGGGGCGAGCCGCGGCGGCCGGCGGCCACGACCGGGGACAGCACCTTCCGGCCCTGCTCACGGGCCAGGTGATCCTGGTGGTCGGCCCGCCGCGGGAGCGTTCCGGCGCGTGGTCGTCCGGCTCTGCCGAGGGGCCACCGGGCGGCTCTTGCCGCGCCCCTGCTCACCGGCCACGCCAAGCCGTCTCGTCACCGCCGGGGTGACCACGAGGTCTCCGGTGTTCGGGTCGTCCCTGGTCGATGAGCCCCCACCGGAGACCTCACTCGCTCCACGATCGGGACACGCCCGCCACACCGGACCTCGCGGCAGCCCCTGGGCGCCTGGCGCCCTGGCGTGGCCGAGGAGCGTCAGAGCGGGGCGAGGCGGGCCTTGAGCAGGCAGAACTCATTGCCTTCGGGGTCGGCCAGGACATGCCACTGCTCCTCCCCCGTCTGACCGATGTCGGCCGGGCGCGCACCGAGCTTCAGAAGGCGTTCGAGCTCGGCGTCCTGATCGCGGTCGGTGACGTTGACGTCGATGTGCAGCCGGGACTTCCCCTTCTCCGGCTCGTCCCTGCGGCTGAGGATGATCGTCGGCTGCGGACCACCGAACCCTTCGCGCGGCCCGATCTCCAACGAGCCGTCGTCCTCGCGATCGAGCACGACGAAGTCCAGGACCTCGCACCAGAACCGCGCCAGCGCCTCGGGATCGCGGCAACCGAGCACGAGTTCACTGATACGACATGCCATAAAGAAACCTGCCCTCCACCTGGGAACCGCCGGGGAGGCCACACGCGAACCCCATGGGCCCCGGCAGCGAGAACAACCCCGCGACCGTACCGGACGAGGCGAGCGTGGGCGAGATGATTTCGGGGCCGGCCCCGTCCGGGTAGCCGGGCAGGACCGTCGGCCACGCGGCGGGGAGGCCGGCTTCGGGACACGGCCCGGCGTTCCGCCCGTGACCTCCGCGGACCATGGCGCTGACGACAGGATCAGCGTGACCATCCGCTGCCGGGACAACGCGTCCGTCGGCGCGACGTTCCACGACCGGCTCACCTGGTGCTCTCAGCGAGCGTCGCCCGTTCGCGGCCCTGGCTCCATCCGGCCGTCTCCCACGGGGTTTTCGCGTGGGGTGTGCGGGGTGTGCGGGGTGTGCCGGCGGTGTTCCGGGGCCGTGGTCTGCTGCTCGGTCTGGTTTCGGGGGATGCGCTCGGGGCCACCGGGGATATGCCGCCCGTACGGAGGCCGCTGCGCGCCGGGGTCAGTACCCGGCTGGCCCGCTTCACCGTCGAGGACCTCACCCGCGCCTGCGTCCGCGGCTCCCGCGAGGGCGTCTGCCACTCGCCGTCGGTGGTGTGGCACGCGTACTGCCGGTGGGCGGCCGGACAGGGCATCGAACCCGAGCGGTTCCGCCACCGGTGGGCGGTCGGCGGAGCCGATCAGGCCCGGCCGGACGGCCAGCTCACCGACGTGCCCGTACCGGCCGAGCGGTGTGGCTCGGCTCCGGCGACCGTGACGGCGCTGACGTCATCGGACGCCCCGGAGGTCTGTACGGGCACACGGCTCCTGGAAGCACAGGCGGCACGGGATGAACGTCCGGGTCCTTACGGACCTGTTCGGGCGACTGCTGTGGACCAGCCGAGATCGAACCGGCAGGTCAACTCTCTGCGATCCCTGGGCCGGGGTGGCAGCCGCGACCAGAGGGGATGGAGTACACCCGGGTGTCCCAAGCTGGTGAACGTTTCTCATCGATCCTGCGACTCGGGAAAGGACGAGTGCACAGCCCCGGGCGCATTCCTGCACCAGCGTCCTCATAAAAGGCCCCGGCCGCTCTCTGTCCATAAAGAGCGGCCGGAACACTCGGCCCATCTGGCTCCGGCGAGCGAATCATGCCACGGTCGTCCTGCTTGGCTTTTCGGCATTCGGGTCACCGGAGCTGTTCAAGGCTCCGGCCGGGGCACGCCACCGAAAGGCGGTTGGTTTCCTCACCGGCTCTTCCCCGAGCCTCCCGGCCTTCTCACCAAGCACATCGCGACGGAAGACGGCCGCTGCCGACTTCCACGCACTCCCGGCTGGACACATCAGCTGCACGATCCACAATACGTCCGGCCTTGCTCAGTCCATCGGCTGCTCAAACGGAGCCGCCCGAGCGAAGGTCAGTTGAACATGCTGTCGAACCAGACGGTGATGTCCTTCTGACCGTAGCCACTCAGGCTGTAGATGCTGCCGCCGTGACCGTAGCCGTCGTGACCGTAGCCACCGTTACCGTGACCGCCGTTGCCGTAGCCACCGTTACCGTGACCGTCGTTGCCGCGGCCGTCGTTACCGTGACCGTCGCTGCCGTAGCCACCGTTGCCGTGACCGCCGTTGCCGCGGCCGTCGTTACCGTGACCGCCGTTGCCGTGACCGCCGTTGCCGCCGGTGGAAGCGTCGGACTTGACGGTCTTGGTACGAGCCCCGTGCTTGTCGGCACTGGTGGTGGCCTTGCGGTAGCTGGAGGAGTCACCACCATTGCCGTGACCGCCGTTGCCGTAGCCACCGTTGCCGTGACCGCCGTTGCCGCCGGTGGAAGCGTCGGACTTGACGGTCTTGGTACGAGCCCCGTGCTTGTCGGCGCTGGTGGTGCTCTTGTGGTAGCTGGAGGAGTCGGCCACGGAGACGCCGGCCAGAGCGGCCAGCATCAGCGGGGCGGCCATGGCACCGGCGACAGCCCGACGAGTGAGCTTGCGCATGTCATGAATCCTTGTCCATAGATGTGGGTTGGATCCTGGACGGATCCGTCGGGCACAGATTTTTACCGCTTCGTCCCGCAGAGGACAGGACTGCCACCGTTGGGTGATTAGCCTGTCCGGCATGAGAGCGCAGCTCACAGCATCAATTCGGGTATGTCTGTTTCGCTTGTTCGGACGCGTCCGTCCGGACCAAGAACATGCCATCCGGGAGGCCTGGGCCACCTTCTTGCCTCGATGTCGCCGGGTTGAAGGAATCAGAGGTTTCGGTGATGACCCCGGTGATGGGCTCCAAGAGGAATTGAAGTACCGCCGGATGTTTGCAGGGAGCCGGGCATCCGATGAAGGCGTGAACTGCTCCTCGGCTGGCCACCGACAGCGGCCACATCGCTCACCGCGGGTACGTCCTGGCCGACGAGGCGGTACCAACAAGCGCCTCGTGCGTTCCCGCACCGTCCGGCCAGCGGCTCGGGCACATCCGGATCCAGCCCCGGGGACGGCCCGAAACCGAGTTGCGAGGTGGTCAACGCGGGACCGGCGAGGACTTGGGGTCGGTGATCCGGGCGCAGTCGGCCGGAGGCGCGCACTTGCCGCGGTCGATGGAGGAGCCCCGGGTGGGCGTGGGACCGGGGCAGCGGTTGTCGTGCCGGTGTCGGCACCACGGACCCCGGACGGCCTCACCGGGCGTGCGCACCGTTCTCGGGGATGGTTGTCTCGTGGGAGCAGCGCCCGACCTGCGGACGGTTCGACTCCGCGAAGACCTCGTGCGCAAGGCGGTTCCGGCGGCGGTACTGACCGCCGCCCTGCCCACCTCCGCTCCCGCACTGGCCACCGACTCAGCCCAGCGGCCTGGCGGCAGCCTGACAGTGACCGGTCTGACCAGCGATCAGCGGCTGGTGCAGTTCCGTACCCACCGGCCCGGCAGTCCCACCTCCACGATGACCATCAGGGGCCTCACGGGCGATACCGCACTGGTGGGCATCGACTACCGGGTCCGGAACGGCCGGCTCTACGGTGTCGGCAACGCCGGCGGCGTCCACACCGTCAACACCACGAACACGAAGGCGAAGGCGACGAAGGTACCCCAGCTGAGCCTCGCCCTGCGGGGCACCTTCTTCGGCGTGGACTTCGACCCGGCCGCCGACCAGCTGCGGATCATCGGCGACACCGGGCAGAACCTGCGCCACGACGTCAACGTCGCCACGGGTGGGACCGTGGCGGACGGAGCCCTCTGTCACACCTTCACCGCCCGCCTGCACCGGCCCGTTCCGTCCGCGACGCCGAACCGACCGTGCCGATCAGGAAGGCCCACACGGACAACCACGGTGTCCACGGGGTGCGCAAGGTCCGGGGCCGAGTACGGCGGCACCAACGGCCTCTTGCTGAGCCTGTTCCGCGGTGTGGCCCGAGGTCTACGGCACCCGGCACCTCGACGCCGTCCGGTCGGTGATGGCTGCCCTGGTCTTCGCCTCGGATCCGGGCCCCGAGCCCGGCGGCCGGGAGCCGACGCCGGCGGGTTCCGCGCGGTTCGCGCCGGGCGGTCGGCGGCCCCGGAAAACGGGTCGACGGCTCTGCGCGGTCCTGGCACAGTGGCGCACCATGGCGAACTCCGAGCTTGTGACCGCCGCGGACGTGCAGCTCATGCAGGGTCTGGCGCAGCGTGTCACCGCCGTCCGCCCGGACCTGGTGAACAGCGACGCGTCGTTCGGCGAGCTGGCGTGGAACTGGGGCAGGGGGCACGCCTGCGACGGCGCGAGCTGGCGGCGCCGGCTGTGGTTCTCCGGCGGGGAGCCGGTGGCGTGGGGCTGGGCCCGTCTTCCGCGCCGGGTGAGGCGGAACGACGGGTCGGTGAAGGACGTCACCGGCGCCTACCTGGCCTATCAGGTCCATCCCGACCACGCCGGGCTGGTCGACGAGGTGATCGACTGGTACGACGGCACGGCGGCGGGCCTCGAGCGCACGGTGATGCCGAGCGCCGCCGACGAGTTCGCCCTGCGGCGGTGGGCGGCGCACGGCTACGGGACCGACCCGGCCTCGCTCGGCGACGCCGGGTCCTGGACCCAGCTCAACGAGCGGGACCTCACCGACGTGGAGCGGCCGGTGCTGCCGGACGGATTCCGGTTCCGCACCGCCGACGAGGCCGGGCCGGAGGCCGCGGTCCAGGCCCATCTGGACGCCTGGAGTCCCTCGGCGTACACGGCCGAGGGCTACCGGGGCGTCCGGCAGGCGAACGGGTACCGCGGCGACCTGCACGTCCTGGTGGAGGCGCCGGACGGCACGATGGCGTCCTCGACGATCATGTGGCTCGACGAAGCGAACAGGACCGCTCAGTTCGAGCCGGTCGGGACGCACCGGGACTACCGGCGCCAGGGGCTGGCACGGGCGATGCTCCTGCACGGGATGCGTCTGGCGCGGGCGGCCGGGGCCGCTCACATGACGGTCGCCTGCCTGGGAGCGCCGGGGCATCCCCAGGCGCGCGGGCTGTACCACAGCGTCGGGTTCCGGGAGTTCACGCGGGACGCACCGCTCGTCAGGACCGGGACCGCGGGCTGAGGACCGGGCCGTCGGTCCCGCCGAGGCGCACTCGTCCTGCCACCCGCCCAGTCCGACGGCCGCGCGGGCCCGGAGGCGGGGCCGGCTTCGTTCACGTACGTGGGGGGCGTCCGCCCGTGCCGTCCGGCGGCGCCGGTGTCCGACGCCTCCGGTGGTGTTCCCGCGCGGACGGCGCCGTGGTGTCACAGTGCCCGGCGCATGCAGGCCCGCGGCCACCGGTCCAGGCCGTGTGCCGCCTCGCGCTCGCGGATCCTCCGCAGACCGGGGGTGAGGCTGCTGTCGTCCATGAGCCGGAAGCCGCAGCGCGCGTAGTAGGGGGCGTTCCACGGGACCCGGGTGAACGTGGTGAGGGTCAGGGCGGGCGCGCCCTCGCTCCTGGCACGGGCCGCCGCATGGTCCAGCAGCGACCGGCCGAGACCGCGGCGCGCGCTGTCCGGATGGACGGAGACCTGCTCGACGTGGAGGTTTCCGTCGACGCGGTCGGCGATCAGGTAGGCGACCGGGGCGTCGGCGCCGTCGGTCACGACCCAGGCCAGCCCGGCGCGTTGGTAGCGGGCGAGCTCACCGAGCGCAGGCGGCTCGTCCTCGGCGATCTCCGGCATGCCGATGTCGCGGAAGCACTGCCCGGCGGCCTTCTCGATGTCCTGGAGGACAGGCAGTTCGTCCAGGCGCACGGCTCGGATACCCATGGACGTATTCTCCCCGGCGGGCCGGATGGCGCCACCGGTCGGCGGTCCCGCGACGGCGGTCCACCGGCGGCACCGGCGGTGACCGCGCAGCGCGGGCCCGCACCGGCAGGTCCGCACGGTGCTCGTGCCGGATGCCGGGGCCGCCCTCTGCGGGGGCGGTCCGCCCTCACCGGTCGGCCTGGTGACGCGCGGGAGCGCCGACCCGTCCTCGGGAAGCGGGGACGGGCCGGCGCCGCGGGCCGTGCCGGGGCCGCTCCGGGTGCGCGAGCGGGCCGGGCGGTACGGATCAGAACTGGAGCGACCAGGCGTTGATGTAGCCGGTGTCGTTGGTCCAGTTGTCGGTCACGCGCAGCTTCCAGGTGCCGTTGGCGGGCTCGCCGGAGGCGTCGACCGTGTAGGTGGCCTGGACGTGGTCGGCGCTGTCGTAGCTGTTGTAGTTCTTCAGCAGGTAGGCGGAACCGTCGGGGGCGATCAGTTCGACCTTCAGGTCGCCGCGGAAGGTGTGGCGGATGTCGACGGTGACGGACAGGTCGGAGGGGGCGTTGCCGGTGACGCCGGTGACCGGGAGGGGCGACTCGACGGTGGCGTTGTCGCGGATCTGGTAGTCGTCGGTGTTCTCGAACCTCTTGCCGGAGGGCGGCGGGGTGGTGCCGGCGCCCGTGTGGAGCAGCCTGTTCGGGGAGCCGGTGCGGGCGTCGGTGACCTTGTCGGGCGTGGCGTCGGCGACCAGCTTGTCGCGGACCTGGGCCGGGGACCAGGTCGGGTTGGCGGAGAGCAGCAGGGCGGCCGCGCCGGCGACGTGCGGGGCGGCCATGGAGGTGCCGCTCATCGACTGGGAGGCGGTGTCACCGGCGTTGGACGTGGAGGCGATGCTGTCGCCCGGGGCGAAGAGGTCCAGGCAGGAGCCGTAGTTGGAGCCCTGGCCGTTGGTCCAGCCGGTGGCACGGGCGTCCCGGCCGTTGGTGGCGCCGACCGTGATGGCCGCGGGGGTGGAGGACGGGGAGTACGAGCACGCGTCGGCGTTGTTGTTGCCGGCCGCCACGACCCAGGTGACGCCGGAGGATATGGAGGCCGCCACCGCGTCGTTCACCGACTGGGTCCTGCCGCCGCCGATGCTCATGTTGGCCACGGCCGGCTTCACCGCGTTCTTGGTGACCCAGTCGATGCCCGCGAGGACCGGGGCCCAGGTGTTGCCCGAGGTGCCCTGGCAGTTCAGCACCCGGACGCCGATCAGCCTGACGCCCTTGGCGACGCCGTACGATCCGCCGCCGACGGTGCCAGCGACGTGGGTGCCGTGGCCCTGGCAGTCGGAGGCGTTGGAGTCGTTGTCGACGAAGTCGTAGCCGCTGACCGCGCGGTTGCCGAAGTCGCGGTGGCTCATGCGGATGCCGCTGTCCACGATGTACGCGTTCACGTCGGAGGCGGTGGTGGCGTAGGTGTAGCTCCTGTCCAGCGGCAGGTCGCGCTGGTCGACGCGGTCCAGGCCCCAGGAGGGCGGGTTGGTCTGGGTGTCGACCGCGTACGCCACCGCGTCGGCCTCCACACGGGCCACCGTCGGGTCGGCGGCCAGTCTCTTCGCCTCCTCCTCCGTCATCCGCACCGCGAAGCCGCGCAGGGCGGCGGTGTAGACGTGACGCAGGCTGCCCGCGTGCCGCTTGGCCAGTGCCTTCGCGGAAGCGGGCACGTCGGCGCGGGCGACGGAGTCCTTGAAGGTGACGATGTAGGAGCCGTCGACCGCGCCGGGGCGGTCCGCGCCGACGATGCGGCCTTCGCCGCCGCTCGGCGGTACGGGGGCGGCCGTGGCCCCGGTGGCCCCGGCGGCTCCGACGAGCAGGGCGGCGACGGTTCCGGCGGCGAACGCGCGCCGGACGGCGCGAGGATCGAACTCCATGGTTTCTCCCTTGGGATCTGTCCGGACCCGGCACGGGATCCGGAGGGCGGCCCCCATCGCCCCCGGCCGGCTCCGGACACGCCCCGTCGGTGGTGGGAGGCGCGTGTCCGGAGCGCGGCTGCCGGGCCGCCGGGATCCCGGCTCGTGTCGAGGTCATGACATAACCCCGGCCGCGGCAGTCATCTGGGCGCCTTCGGGTCTCGGCGTCCACGGACGGTGGGTGGTGGGGGGTGTGCCGCACGGAGTGGAGCTCCGTGCGGCACGGGTCCGGTCACGCCGGACGGCTGCGTGGGGTACGGCCGTCCCCGGGCACCCGGCCCTGCCGGCCAGGGACCGCGGTGTACGGGGTCGGCGTCGCCGGACCGCCCAGAGCTTCGGTCACCTGGGAGGAGCCCAGCAATCCGTAGCGCTACCCAAAGAGTGGGAGCGGGGGTGCGGACCCCTCGGCCGCGCCCGGCGCCCGGGACCGCACCGGCCGGCCCGCGTCGGCGCCGCCGGCATTCCGTAGGTGGTGGACCCCTATTGCGACCTCGGCCGTCCAGCGGGTAGACCACCTGCCCAACGGGCGCCGTGGTCCGGCCTGGGCGGGGAGGAACCCGGCCCGCGGGACCCGGCCCAACGGAGCGGCGGCACGCGCGGCGGGCCTTCCGGGGTGAACGGTCGGCGGGAGGCGGAACCGTGGAGAGACGTTCCTTCGAGACGGGATGCGACACGGGGGCGGCCGACGAGGACGGGTTCGTCGGGCGGTGCGAGGAGGCACGGCGGCTGCGGGGAGCGCTGCGGGAGGGGCCGGGCCTCACGGTGGTGCGGGGGGAGACCGGGACAGGGGTCTCCCGGCTGGTGGACGAGGTGCTCGGCGGGGCGGAGTTCACGGGATGGACGCACGTGCGCGGGGCGTGTCCCGACACGCCGGACCCGGTGCCGCTCGGGCCCGTCGCCGACGCGCTGGCCGGGCTGCCGCACCGGCCCGGGGTCCCCGGCCGGCCGCTGCCCCCGGTGACCGGGGCCGTGGGCCTCGTCGTGCCCGAACTGGCCGACCGGCTGCCGCGGCCGCCGGAGTCGGCGGCCGACCCGGAGGTGCGGCGCGGGCTGCTGCCGCGCGCGGTCGGGGCGCTGCTGGCGGCGCTCGGGGACGCCGTGCTGGTCGTGGAGGACGTCCACCGCGCCGACCCCGCGACCCTCGGCCTGCTCCACCACCTGATGGACGCGATGCCGCCCCGGCTGCGGCTGGTCGTCACCGAGGACGCCGCACCCGGACTGCCGGTCCTGGGCGTCCGCGCACCGGGGCGGGTACGGGTCGAGGAGATCGGCGTCCGGCCCTGGACGCCCGAGGAGACGGGGGAGTTCGTCCGGCGGTGGCTCGGCGCCCGCCGGCCGGAGCGGATGGCGGAGCGGCAGGACGTCACCGCGCTCGTGCACGAGCTGACCGGCGGACTGCCCGGGGTCGCCGGGGCGCTGCTGCGGGCGGCCGGGGAGAGGCTGCGGGCGGGTGAGGGGGGCGGGCCGCGGGCGGGCTCGGTGCTCGCCGCCGTACGGGAGGCCGGAGTGCCCCCGTGCGTGCGGCGGGAGTGGGAGCGGCGGTGCGCGCCGCTCACCGAGGACGCGCGGCGGATCGTCGAGGCGGCGGCCGTCCTCGACCGGGCGGTACCCGTCGACGTGCTCGCCGAGGTGGCGGACGTCGCACCCGGGCGGGCCGAGGCGGCCGTGGTCTCGTGCGCAGGCCGGGCCGTGCTGCGGGCCGACGGGCCGAACCCCGCCTTCCGGCACCCGCTGGACCGCCGGGCCGCGCTGGCGCGGGTGCCCGGCCCGCGGCTGGCCCGGCTGAGCCTGCGCGCCGCCCGGGCACTGCACCGGGGCGGCGGCGGTCCGCTGCCGCTGGCCGACCTCGCCCGGCTGTACGGGGCCGCCGGGCGGGTCCGGGAGAGCCTGCGCTGCCTCGTCGCGGCGGCCGACCGCGCGGCCGCCGCCGGCGACTACGCCACCGCCACCAGCCTCTACACCCGGGCCATCGCCGAGTACCCGCGCAGCGCGGGCCGTGTCCGCACCGCCGCGAAACTGGCCCGCACCGCGCAACTGGCCCGCGCCGGCGAGCAGGTGGTGGCCGCGGTACGGCGGGTGCTGGACGAGGACGACCCGCCGCCCCGGCTGCGCGGCGAGATCCGGCTGCATCTGAGCGTCGTCCTGCGCAACCAGAGCGGAGGGGCGCTGGACAGCCTCAACGAGGTCGCCCGCGCCATCCCCGACCTGGAGGCGTCCGACCCGCAGACCGCCGCCCGCGCCATGGCGGTCGCCGCCATCCCCTCCATCAAGGGCTGGCCCATCGACCGCCACCGGGAGTGGCTGGACCGCGGCGAGGCGCTCGCCGAGCGGGTCACCGACCCGGTCGCCCGGGCCGCCGTCGCCGCCAACCGCGCCACCGCGCTGATGCTGCTCGGCGACCCCCGGGCCTGGGCCGCCGCCGAGGCGCTGCGCGGCCCGGCCGGGACCGCGATGGAGGCCGCGCACCACGCCCGGGGCTGGACCAACCTGGCGCACGCCTCCAGCGCCCTCGGGTACGGCGCGCGGGCCCGCGAGTTCCTCGACCGGGCCGCCGACGGGCTCGCCGACACCAGCAGCCCCTACGTGGAAGGGCTCACCCAGACCGCCCGCCTGGTGCTCGCCTGGCACGAGGGCCGCTGGCACGGCCTGCACGCGGCCGCCGACCGCACCGCCCGGCTCTACCAGGACATACCCGACCTGACCGCCGAGGCCGTGCTGGTCCGCGGACTGACCGCGCTGCACGTGCTCGGCGACGTCCCCCGGGCCCGGCGCGACCTCGCGGAGGCCGCCCGCACCACCTGCTACGACACCGGTTTCATCCTCACCGCCTCCGCCGCCGCCACCGCCCGCATCCACCTGGAGGCCGGACGGCCCGGACAGGCCTGCGAGGCCATGGAGGAGACCCTGCACCGGCTGGAGCGGACCGGTGGCTGGGTGTGGGCCGGGGAAGCGGTGCCCACCGCCGTGGAGTCCCTGCACGGCAGTGGGCAGACCGCGCGGGCCCACCGGCTCGTCGCCGACTTCGCGGCCGGGACCGCGGACCGCGACGCGCCCGCCGCCCGGGCCGCGCTGACCGTGTGCCGGGCGCTGCTCGCCGAGGCCGGGGGACGGCCGGACGAGGCCGTCGGCCTGCTGGCCGACGCGGAGGCGCGGTGGCGGCGGCTCGGCCGCCCCTTCGACGCGGCCCGGGCGGCGGAGGCCCGCGGGCGCTGCCTGCTCGACCTGCGCGGGGAGGCGGCGGCCGGCGGCGTTCAGGAGGTGGTCGAGGTCTACCGGCAGCTGGGCGCCCGCTGGGACGTGGCCCGCTGCCAACGGCTGCTGCGCCGCCACGACATCGTCACCACCCACCGCCGCGGCCGCCTCGGCTACGGCGACCGGCTGTCCCCGCGCGAGCAGGAGGTGGCCCGTCTGGTCGTCCAGGGGTGCGCCAACCGGGACATCGCCGAGAGCCTGGTGCTGTCCACCCGGACCGTGGAGCACCATGTGGCGCGCATCATGCGGAAGTTGAACGTCACGTCCAGGACCGACATCGCCCTGGCGGGATGGGAGGACGGCGGGGCGGGAGCCGACCGGCGGTAGGCCCGCCGCGGTCGTCACGCCGGCGTCCGGCGTCACCGGTCGGCCGCGGCGGCCCCGGCACCGTCCCCGCCCGCCGGTGCGGGACCGTCTGCGCCGCGGGTCCGGATCCGCCCCGTCCGCGCCGCCCGGACCCACGAGGCTCCGCCCCGTCCCGCTTCCGTGCCGGGACCGCCGCCGTCCGCGTCATGCGCCGGATTCCCCGGGACGGGGCAGGATCTGCCGTGCCAGGTCGCTCCTGAGCCCGAAACGGCGCCACTCCCGGGGGTAGCCGAGGGAGACCTCCTCGAACGGCACGCCGTCGTACACGGTGCTCCGCGGTATGTGCAGGTGTCCGTAGACCACCGCCTTCACGCCGAACCGGGTGTGCCAGTCGGCGGTGCGCACGGTCCCGCACCACTGGGCGAACTCCTGATGGGTCAGCACCTCGGTGGGACGGCGCACCAGCGGCCAGTGGTTCACCAGGACCAGCGGCAGGTCGCCCGCCACCTCCGTCAGCCGCCGTTCGGTCTCCTCGACCCGCGCCGCGCACCACGCCTCCCGGCTCGGGTGGGGATCGGGGTGCAGGAGGTACTCGTCGGTGCAGACGATGCCCGCCTCGTGCGCCTTCAGCAGCGACTCCCGCACGGTCGTGGTGCCGGGCGCCAGGAACGTGTAGTCGTAGAGCAGGAAGAGCGGGGCGATCCGCACGGGCCCGCCCGCTCCCGTCCACACGGGATAGGGGTCCTCGGGGGTCAGGACGCCGAGCCGGCGGCACAGGGCCACCAGCCGGTGGTAGCGCGCGACGCCGCGCAGCCCGTCCTCCTCCTGCCGGACGGTCCACAGTTCGTGGTTGCCGGGGACCCAGATCACCTGGGCGAAGCGGTCCCGGAGCAGGCCCAGGGCCCACTCGATGTCCGCCGTCAGCTCCCCGACGTCCCCCGCGACGATGAGCCAGTCGTCCGGCGAGGAGGGCTTCAGCGCCTCCACGATGCGACGGTTCTCGGCATACCCGACGTGCAGGTCGCTGATCGCTCGTAATGTCCCCTGCGTCACCACGGCCTCAGCCTAGTGGGACCCCGTCGGCTCCGTCAGGCCTGCCCGGGTCCCGTTGTCATGTGCGTCCCGCCGGGCGGGGCCGGCGGCGGACGGCGCGGACGCCGGTCCAACCCCTCGGGACGTCCCGGGGAGCGTCGAGGGCCTGGTGGGGTGGGTCCCGCTCGGGTGTTCCCGGCGGAGGGAGCGCTTGGGCCCGGCCACGACGAAGTCCGGCAGCGGGGCGGGAGCCCGCGGCGTGTGCGGGGCGGGGCGGGGCGGCGCGCCTCGGGGTCGGTGTCGAGCCGCAGCGCGAACTCGGCCGCTCCCGCCGGGTGTTCGGTGCCGGAGAGCACCGCCGTGGTCGCGCCGCCCCGCTTCCCGGCCCGCCGGTCGCCGGCGTTCCACTGCGGCGTCGGGGCCACCGCCCCAGTGCCCGCGGTCGACTCGGCGTCGTCCCGGACGGTGCCCCCGGCTCGGCGATGGCGCTCTCCACCGCCGCCCGCCGGAAGGAGCACGAGCGGGTACAGCGGGCCCGCGCGGGCCGCGCCGCCCGGGGCGCCCTCCGTCGAGAAGGAGTACGGCCGCCCGGTCACACACCGGAAGGGCCTCGCCCGCGCATCGCCCCTGACCGGGCACAGGGAGCTCGTCACCTGGCTCAAGACCGAACACGGACCCGGTCACGGGCGCGCGAACGCGCTCCTCCCCCCACCGGGGCGGTGAACACCGGCGCCACCGGCGGGCGGCCCTCGTGGCAGGGACACGGCCAGGGCGCCCACGCGTTCGGCGGCGTCCGTGAAGCAGAGGAGGAAACACGACACAAGGTGTCCGGTTTCGGGGCGAGCATGGCCCCACCGGCCGGCGTCGACGGCGGACGCGGGCCGGGACTCCACGGACAGACAAGGACCCCGATGCGCGAAACACCGGAAGACCTCAGTGAACTCCAGGCCCTCCTCGACTCCTCGCTCTCCCGCTCCACCTCGCACCTCCGCTCGATCATCACCGCCGGGAGCACGCTGACCGCGGAGCGACTCACCCGGGTGCTCACCGGCATGTGCACCCTCGCCCTGGCCACCGTGACGGCGAGGGGCGAACCGCGGATCAGCGGCGTGGACGGGCACTTCCTGCACGGAAAGTGGCACTTCGGCACGGCGCGCGGCGCCGCCAAGGCCCGTCACCTCGCCGCGCGGCCCGCCGTCAGCGCCGCACACCTGCGGGGTGAGGACCTGGGCGTGTTCACGCACGGCACGGTGGAGATCCTCAACCCCCGGGACGGCGAGCCGGCCGCGGACTGGCCGGACCTGCTCGCGTACTTCAAGGACTTCTACGGCGACGACGCCTTCGACTGGGACGACGACGTGGTCTACTACCGGCTGCGTCCGCACTGGATGACCGTCTACGCCCCCGACGTCGCGAAGCTCACCGCGGCGGCCCGGTCCTGACCGCCGGCACGGGCCGAGCGCGGACCGGAGCCCCGGCGGGCGGTGAAGCGGGCGCCCCGCGGCGCGGGCGCCCGCTTCACCGCGCGGGTCAGGCCGATGCCCCGAGGGCCGAACCCGGCCGGGCCGCTTCCCGTACGACACGGCGGCGGCGGGTCGGCAGGCCGAGGGTCGGGTTGGCGACGCCCCAGACCGCGCCCTTGCAGACCAGTTCCTTGTAGACGGCGGCGAGCCGCCCGGTCAGGGCCGCGCTGACGGCCCGGTCGTCGGCGGTGACGTACTGGATCAGGCCCTCCCCGCGGCCCAGCGAGATGCACTGGTTGAAGTAGCGGATCGGCACGCTCGGAAGCTTCCCGCCCGTCAGGCGCGCCGCGATGGCGTCGGCGGCCTGCCAGGCGGTGGGGACGCCCGAGGCGCACGACATCCGCAGCGGCTTGTCGCCGGGGCCCATCGCCAGGGCCGCGTCGCCGACGGCGTACACGTCCGGGTGCGAGACCGAGCGCATGGTCCCGTCGACCACGATCCGGCCCGTGCCGGTGGTCTCCAGGGCGGTGGCCCGCGCGATCGGGTGGACCGCGAAGCCGGTGGTCCACACGGTGACCGCGGCCGGGACGGTCCTGCCGTCGGCGGTCGTGACGCGGTCGGCCTCGACACCGGTGACGGCGGCGTGCTCGTGCACGGTGATGCCGAGCCCGCCGAAGACCTTCCGCAGGTGCCGGCGGCCCTTGTCCGAGAGCCGGTCGCCGAGGCCGCCGCGGGTGGCAAGGGAGACGGCGAGGTCCGGACGGGCCTCGGCGATCTCGGTCGCGGCCTCCAGGCCGGTGAGGCCGCCGCCGACGACGACCACGGGCTGTCCGGCCTCCAGGGCGGCCAGACGCCCACGCAGCCGGAGCGCTCCGGTCCGGCTCGCGATCTCGTGGGCGTGCTCGGCGGCGCCGGGGACGCCCTGGTCGTTCCGGCCGCTGCCGAGGGCGTACACGAGGGTGTCGTACTCCAGTTCCCGGGCGCCGCCGTTGGCGTCGACGACGGCGACGGCCCTGCGGTCGACGTCGACGCCGGTGACCTCCGCGAACCTCAGCTCGACGCCGGTGCCCGCGAACATCTCGCCGAGGGGCCGGGGCCTCAGGTCCCGGCCGGCCGCGAGCTGGTGCATCCGGACCCGCTCGACGAAGTCGGGCCCGGCGTTGACGAGGGTGATGGCGACGTCGTCACGGTGCAGCCGCCTGGCGAGGCGGCCGGCCGCGGTGGCTCCGGTGTATCCGGCGCCGAGGACGATGATGCGGTGCTCCATTTCCCTGCTCCTGTCTGCGCGGTTTCGCCCCTTGAACCGGGCAGCGCGCCGCTTCCTGACAGGAACGCGATGTGAAGCGGATCACATCGGGGGCGGAACACCTCGCATCGCGGTCAGAAAGCGCGGAACAGGGGTTCACCGCGATCGGCGGACGCCCACACCTCGGTCGCGCGTTCGAGCTTGTCGGGGTTGACCTGGTTGCGGAACGCGGCGATGCCCTCGGCGGTGACCTCCGGGCACATGACGCCGATGACCCGGCCGTCGACGACCGCCACGACGGCGGGGCCTGCGTTGGCGGTCGCGATGTAGACCTCGAGCGAGCCGCCGATGAGGGCGCGCTTGGACCGTGCGGGTTTGAACAGTCCCCGCATGAACTTCGCGACCGCGAGGGCCCCCTCGAACGGCTTGGCACGCGCCGGCACCTTCCCGCCGCCGTCGCCGATCGAGACGGCGTCGGCGGTGAGCAGCCGCACGAGCGGCTCGGTCCTCCCGCTGGTGGCGGCCGCCAGGAACTCCTCGACGATCCGCCGGGCGGCGGCCTCGTCGATCTCGGTCCGGGTCCTGCCGTCCGCGAGGTGCTTCCTGGCGCGGTGGAGGATCTGCTGACTGGCGGCCTCGGTGACGCCGAGGATCTCGGCGATCTCCCGGTGCGGGTAGGCGAAGGCCTCCCGCAGCACGTACACCGCCCGCTCGTTGGGGGACAGCCGCTCCATGAGGGTGAGGACCGCGTACGAGACCGACTCGCGCTGCTCGGCGGTGTCGGCCGGGCCGAGCATCGGATCCCCGTCGAGCAGCGGCTCGGGGAGCCACTGGCCCACGTAGGTCTCGCGCCGCGCGCGGGCCGAGGTGAGCTGGCTCAGGCACAGGTTGGTGAGCACCTTCGTCAGCCAGGCCTCGGGGACCTCGATGCGCGCGACGTCGGCGGCCTGCCAGCGCAGGAAGGTCTCCTGCACGGCGTCCTCGGCCTCGCTCGCGGAACCGAGGAGGCGGTAGGCGATGGCCTCCAGACGGGGCCTCGCGGCCTCGAACCGGTCCACGTCCTTCGCGGTCAGCGACATAGCCCGGATCCTAGCCGGGCGGCGCGGCAGGCCCGGGGGCCCCCCGGGGCTCACGGACTGCGCCGGGGCAGGGGCCGAGCCGACGGCCTGCTGGTCGGCGCTCGATGCCGAACTCGCGGCGTCGCCGGGCACCGAAGCCGCGCCGGGCCGCCGGCAGCGACGTGACCACGCGCCCCGGCACACGGCGGGGCGCGGCACGCGGACCTTCGGGCGGGAAGGCGCCGGGGGCGTCAAGGACGCCGGGCCGGCCGTGCCGGAGGCCGGGCTTCCGCGGGCGGTGGGGCGGTGGGGCGGTGTCAAGCCGGCGGCGTGAACTCCACGCACGTCCGGGACGAGCAGGCCGTGCGTGCACCCCGCGACCCGGGTCGCCCGTCGCGGAGGAGAAGGGCGCCGCGGCCCTCCACGACCTCCCGCGTCGCTGACGCGACGAGAGCACCGACCAGATCCTCCAGGCCAGGGCCCCTCTCTCCGCGGCGACCCCGGGCCGCGGAATCGCGATGCCGCCACCTCGTCGACGTCCGTATCCTTCGGCGGGTGAGTCTGATCGAGGCGGACCCGGGGCGGGTCGAGCTCGTCGTGCGGGGGCCGGGGGCGTCGGCGTCCTCCGTCCGGCTGTCCGACTGGTCGCGCGCGGATGAGTACGAGACCGTCTTCACGGTGGAGGCCGTTGCCGACGGTGTGCGTGCACGGCTCGAGAACGTGACCGTCACCGTCTGGGACGAGATGGGCGAGTTCTTCGACGGCCTCGCGCGCGACTTCCGCGGTTGGGAGGGCGAGCGGGTCTGGGTCAACAACCACCTGGTCGTGACGGCGGCCTTCGGCTCGGGTGGTCATGTGCGTCTGAGCTGGACCCTGCGGTCCGGACTCTTCCCCGAGGACTGGGAGTGCACGGTGACGACCGTGATCGAAGCCGGTGAAGGAATGTCGGCTGTCGCCGCGGACCTGAGGGAGTTCCTGCGCCAGGGGTAGTCCGCAAACGCGTGCGGCTCGCGCGAGCCGGCCGGGGAAGCCCCGTCGGAAGCCGGGCCGCCGGGCCCACGCTCGGAGGAGGTCCACCGAGCCGTACGCGGCGGGCCGCGGGCCGGGCGTCGTCGCGACGACGCCGACGGCGTCCATGACGGCGACGGACGGCGCCCACGGCGGCGGACGGCGGTGGACGGTCATGAACCGGAACCTGCCCTCGCAGACTGGCCCACTTCCCCGCTCCGGTGACGTTCCACCCGGCAGGGCGGCCGGGGCGGCCTCGCCGAGGGGTCGGTCAGCGTGGCCGGCCGGTGCGGCCCGCCCGCGTCTCCCCCGCCACGGCCGCCGTCCCCCCACCACCACACACACCGCACCGGCGGTACCAGGGATCTTCCGCACCCCTGTTGCAACGTTGTAATCCTCCGTGCACCATGAGGCCCACCACCGACGGCGAGGAGGCGCATCATGGGGTCGCACGTGTTCCCCGGGGTCAGCACGAGCGAGCTGGACGTCGACGTCACGGCCGACGTGTCCGCCCTGTACGAGGACGGCATCACCGCCCGCAGGGGCGCCTTCCCCGTGCCGTGGGCGGACCGGCTCCGCGAGGATGTCGACGCCGCTTTCGAGGAGGCCCTGTCCCGCCCCGGCGGCGCGGTCGGACGCGGGCCGAACCGCTACTACGTCGAGATCCACCCCGAGCAGATCGACGGCTTCGTCGAGCTCGTCGACCACCCCTGGGTGCGGTCCGTGTGCACCGCGGTCCTCGGGCCCGACTACCGCATCGTGGAACTGGGCTTCGACGTCCCGCTGGCGGGCGCCGTGGACCAGCCCTGGCACCGGGACTTCCCCATTCCCGAGGAAACCCGGCGCGAGCGGCGCCTCACCTCGCTCGCCTTCAACGTGACCACCGTCGACACCGCACCGGACATGGGGCCCTTCGAGATCGCGCCGGGCACCCAGTGGGACGACGGCCCCGACTTCGAGCACGGCATGTTCCCGCCCAGGTCGCGCTACGGCCGCTACCTGGAGCGCGCGGTGCGCAAGTACCCGCAGCGCGGCGACATCTCCGCCCGGACGGCTCTGACGATCCACCGGGGCACGGCCAACGAGTCCGCCAAGGCCCGTCCGGTCCTCGTCCTCGGCGTGGACGGCCCCGAGGCGACCAACGGCGAGCGGCACGACATGGCGGTCACCCGCGGGTACTGGGACGCGCTGCCCGACCGGGTGCGCCGGCACCTCGACTGCCCCGTGGTGGAGGAGCTGACCCCGGTGACGCAGAAGCACACCATCGAGGGCCTGGTCATGGGCGACGCCTGAGCCCTCGCCCACACGCCCGCGGAGCCGCGCCTCGGCCCTGCCCGACCGGGCGGGGCCGGCCGACCGCCAGACCTCGATCACCACCGGGGCGAACCGGTCTCCCCGTGTCGGCGGCGGGGAAGGGGGGCGTCCGTCTGGTTCGCGGTCGCGGGGCGGCGGCCGGGGCGGCGGCGGAAATTCCCTACCGCGGCGGCCTAGAGAGGGTGGAGACTCGTCCCCATGGCCGACATGGGGACGTTCCGGGAGGCGGTCGCCGCGTGGGCGGCCGGTGGCTCCGGCGCCCCCGCCCGTGAGCTGGCCGCGCGGCTGTCCGTCCGGGCGGTCGTCCTCCTCGAAGGGCCGAGCGACGTCGCAGCGGTCAGCGCGCTGGCCGCGGGCCGCGGCCGGAACCTGGCGGCCGAAGGAGTCTGCGTCCTGTCGATGGGCGGCGCGATGAACGCCGGACGCTTCGCCCGCCTCCTCGGGCCGCCCGGCCTGGGCCTCCGCCTCACGGGGCTGTGCGACGAGGCGGAGCGCCGCTACTACGCCTCCGGCTGGGAGCGGGCCGGTGCGGCGCGGCAGGGGTTCTTCGTCTGCGCGGCGGACCTGGAGGACGAGCTGATCCGGGCGCTGGGCGTGGCACGGGTGGAGGAGCTGATCCGGGCGGAGGGCGATCTGCGCGCCCTGCAGACCTTCCTGCGCCAGCCCGCGCAACGGGGCCGCCCCGCACAGCAACAGGTGCGGCGCTTCCTCGGCACGAAGAAAGGGCGCAAGATCCACTACGGTCGCGTCCTCGTCGAGGCCCTCGCCCCGGATCGCACGCCCGCCCCGCTGGACGGCCTGCTCACCAGCCTCTGACCGGCACCGCCCCGCCCCGCGAACGGGCGGGGTGAGGAGACCCCCTGATCCGTCGCCGCGCCGGGCGAGCCCGGGCGGCATCCTGCGATCGCCGGTCGCGCACGGGGTCCGGCCCGGCGGGTGTGGCCACGGGGCCGGGATCGCCGCGGGCGGCCCCCTCCGCCCGCGGCGTACGGCCGACCGCGGGGTCCGGCGCGGACCGGCGAGCGGCACCGGATCGCCGACGGCGCGCCGGAGCCTCCGTCGACACCAGGGGCGTGCCGTCCCGAACCTTTACGTTGCCAGCCACGCAAATGCGCGCTACGTTTATGTGGTCGGCCACGCAATTGGTCGGCGGACGCCGCCCTGGAGTGCGCCGTGACCGCTTCGACCACGTCCCACACACCCACTCGCCCGCCCTGCGCCCCGGAGCCCGGTGCGCTGCTCGCCGACAGCCCGCTGCCCACCGCCGTCGCGGCCCGCGCCACCTGGGTGCGCCGCACCCTCACCGCCTGACCCGGAGGAGAAACCGATGACCATGGCCTATCTGGCGCAGCCCGAGCAGCAGCAGAAACTCGAGTGGCTCGACGGAGGGACGTTCTCCGTGCTGCTGGACGAGGACGCCACCGAGGGAAAGCTGACCGTCGGCCGGTTCGACGTCGCCAGGGGCGAGGCCCCGCCGTTCCACCTGCACACCCGCGAGGACGAGGTGTTCCTGCTCCTCAAGGGCTCCGCACTGGTGTGGTCCGGCGAGGAGGAGCACGAGCTGCGCGAAGGGGGGATCGTCTACCTGCCGCGCAACGTCCCCCACTCCTACCGGATCACCTCCGACCGCGCGGACCTCCTCATGATCGCCACTCCCGGCGGCATCGAGGGCATGTTCCGCCACGCCGGCCGCGACCTGCGCACCCCCCGCCCCGAGGGCTTCGAGATCCCCAGGGCCCTCCTGGAGGAGGCGGCCGAGCTCTACGGCGGCATCGTCCTCGGCCCGCCGCGCTGACCCCGTCGCACCCGTCACGGCCCACCGGAAGGCCACCGGGCGGCTCCCCTTCGCCGGGCGGCCTCGACGACACGGCGGGACGCGGTCCGGCGGCGAGCCGCGAGGTGGGCGACGTCGCCGGTGAGCCGGTGAGCCGGTGACAGCGGTCGACGAGGGGCTGCCGCAGACCCCGGCGCGGGCTGTGGACGGCCGGGCCGACACCGCCGGCGTCGCCGTCGCCATAGCCATAGCCATCGGCGCCACGTCACCGGCCGCCCCCGGACCGGCCGAGCGGGTACGCTCCGGAACGCCGCCGAACACCCCGGAACCGGCCACCTTCCCCGGCGGGGGGTGCGGCAGACCGCACCGGCCACCCCACCCACGCCATCCGAGGAACAGCGATGACCGCCCCCGAACCCCAGACCCAGATCCAGGCCCGGATCCAGACCCCGAGTACGGCGCGCAACGGACGGCTGAGCTACGCGGTCTTCCAGCTCGCCCGCGCCCACCGCGGCTACGGGGCGGCCATGCTCCGCGACATGGAGCTGCACCCGGGGCAGGAACTGCTGCTGATGCAGCTCTTCGACCGGGACGGGCAGACGCAGTCCGAGCTCCTGGAGAGTGTCGGCCTGGACCACTCCACGGTCTCCAAGTCCCTGCGCCGCATGCAGGACGCCGGGCTCCTCACCCGGGAACCGGCCGAACACGACCGGCGGGCGATGGTCGTCCGGCTCACCGACAAGGGCCGCGCCATGGAGAAGCCGATCGCGGCCATGTGGGAGACCCTGGAGGAGAACTCCGTGCGGGATCTGGCGGCGGACGAGATCGAGGCGTTCATCGGCATCGCCCACAAGATCGAGAGGGCGCTCAAGGACCGCCGTCGCACGGCCGGTGAGGAGGGCTGAGCCGGACGACACGGCACGACACGGGCATCCCGGCCCTCGCTTCGGGGTGCCGCCGGTTACCGGAGCCGGACCCGTGGTGTCACGAGAGGCCGGCGGTCCCTGAGCCCTGCGGCATGCCGGTGGGATCGGCCTCGGGGAACACCGGTGGAGCCGGCGGCCCTGCCGGGCGTGTCGAGGGTGACCGGCGGCTCCGGGGCCGGGCCGTCCTCGTGCTCGCTGCGGCTCGGGGGCCGCTACGACCGCGTCCGCGGGGTGAGGCGGACGCCGCCGCTCCGATACAGGAACCGACGGGCGTGCCGCACCGGCGCCCCGAGCGCCCGCCCGGTCAGGCCGAACGGCCGCCCCTCGCGCCGGCGTCTCCGGATCTCGTCCTGTCGAGCCGGCGAGAATCCGTGGTCACGCGCCTGTGCCTCCACGATCGCATGATCATCCGTGGGTGGTGCGTCGATCACCGGGCGCCGTCGTCTGCCGACAGGGCCGACGTGATGAGCGCGGGTACCGCCGGGCGGGACCGTCACCCGCCGGAGTGTGGTGCGGGTGCGGGGGTCCGGGGCGTGGCGGCCCAGGAGGCGAGCAGGCGCAGCCTCTCTTCGGACGCCGTTCCGGGTTCGGCGGTGTAGATGGTGAGGGTGAGGCCGGGTTCGGCGGCCATCTCCAGCCCTTCGTAGGCGAGGGTGAGGTCGCCGACGGCCTGGTGGTGGAAGCGTTTGGTGCCGGTGCCGTGGTGGCGGACGTTGTGTGCGCCCCAGCGGGTGCGGAAGGCGTCGCTGCGGGTGGACAGTTCGCCGACGAGGTCGTGCAGGTCCTTGTCGTGGGGGTTGCGGCCGGCCTCGGTGCGCAGGATGGCCACGGCAACGTCGGCGGCGGCGTCCCAGTCGGGGTGGAAGCGGCGGGAAGCGGGGTCGAGGAACTGGAAGCGGGCCAGGTTCGCCTGGTTGTGCGGATCGGCGTAGACGTCGGCGTAGAAGGCGCGTGCGAGCTGGTTGGCGGCGAGGAGGTCCATGCGGCCGTTGCGGACGAACGCGGGCCCCGCGGTGATGGCGTCGAGGGTCCACCGCAGGCTGCGGTGCGGCTTCCACTGGTCCTTGGTACGGCGTCGGCGGGGCCGGGTGAGGGTGTCGGAGCCGACAGCGGCTCGGGCCAGGTTCACCAGGTGGGCGCGTTCGGCGTCGTCGAGCCGGAGGGCGCGGGCGACGGCTTCGAGGACGGCCGGTGAGACGCCGGCGAGATTGCCGCGCTCCAGCTTCGCGTAGTACTCAACGCTGACGTCGGCCAGCGCCGCGACCTCACTCCTGCGCAGCCCCGGGACACGGCGCCGGGGACCGGAGGGCAGCCCGGCCTGCTCAGGGGTGATCTTGGATCGCCGCGAGGTGAGGAACTCACGGACCTCTGCTCGGTTGTCCACACCTCGAAGGTACGACCTGGCCGGCCGCGGAGGGATGTACTGCCGGTACACCCCTCGTCAGTGACTCGCTGCGCGCGCGAGGTACGGGTTACCTGGGTGGCGCGGCGTCCTCCCCGCTGCTCCTTCGATCTCGACAGAGCGGGAACGCCGGCACGCGGGCCGCCCGGAGCGGTCCGGCCCCCTCGTACGTAAGGAAGATCCCGCATGCGCGGCGCAGTGATCCACGCCCCCGGCGACGTCCGCTTCGAGACCCTGGACGACCCGAAGATCCTCCATCCCACCGATGCAGTCATCCGTACGGCCGTCACCTGCGTCTGCGGCTCGGACCTGTGGCCCTACCGGGGCGCGGAGCCGATCGGCGACCCGCACCCGATGGGGCACGAGTACGTCGGCTTCGTGGAGGAGGTCGGCAGCGAGGTCACCTCGGTGAAGCCCGGGCAGTTCGTCGTCGGCTCGTTCGCCACCTCGGACAACACCTGCGCGAACTGCCGCAACGGCTTCCCGTCGAACTGCCTGCACCGCGAGTTCATGTCCACCTGCCAGGCCGAGTACGTCCGCATCCCCAACGCCCAGGGCACCCTGGTCGCCACCGACGGGGTGCCGGACGAGGAGTTCTGGCCGGGCCTGCTGGCGGTCTCGGACGTGCTGGGCACCGGCTGGTGGGCCGCCGACGCCGCCGAAGTCGGGCCCGGCTCGACCGCCGTGGTCGTCGGCGACGGAGCGGTCGGCCTGTGCGGGGTGATCGCCGCGAAGGAGATGGGCGCGGAGCGGATCATCGCCATGTCCCGCCACGAGTCCCGGCAGAACCTCGCCCTGTCCTTCGGCGCCACCGACATCGTCGCCGAGCGCGGCGAGGAGGGCGTGGCCCGGATCAAGGAGCTGACCGGCGGAATCGGCGCCGACAGCGTCCTTGAGTGCGTCGGCACCACCGAGGCCGTGCGGCAGGCCCTGCACTCGGCCCGCCCCGGTGGCAGCGTCGGCTTCGTCGGCGTCCCCCACGACGTCGCGGTCGACGGGCAGGAACTGTTCTTCTCCCACGTCGGCCTGCGCGGCGGGCCTGCACCCGTACGCCGCTACCTGCCCGACCTCGTCGACCGCGTCCTCACCCGCCGGATCGACCCGGGCAGGGTCTTCGACCTCACCCTGCCCCTGGAGCAGGTGGCCAAGGGCTACCAGGCGATGGACGAGCGCCGCGCCGTCAAGGCCCTCCTCACCCCCTGACCCACCGACCGCCCGAGGGGCGGAGGAGCGATCACGCAGATCACCCGCAGCTCGATCGACACCGCCAAAGGCCCGGCCGACTGGTTCACCGGGGACTCTGCGTCGACCCCGTCGCCGCGGCGGACCGGTGGAAGTCATCCGGCCCGGCGACCGCGTCCTGTTCGAAGCCGACGAGGAGCACGGGCACGGCACCGGCGCCCGACCCTCTCCCTGCGCGGGTACGGCCCGGGCCACCCGGGTCGTGGGCGTCATGGTGGGCGGCCTGACCGGACCGGCCCCGGTCGGCGCCGCCTCCGCCATCCTCACCCTCCTGCCGCTCACCGCCCTCGCCCTCAGCGGTACCCGACGGCACGCCCGGTTCGCGGCCCAGCGCACCGCCCTGGCCCGCGTACGGGACCACGGAACAGCGCCTGTGCCGTCCGGGCACCGACACGCCTCCACGCCACAGCCCACCTCGCCTCTCGGCGGGAGAGGAACGACATGAACCCCACCTACGACTTCACCGGCCGGGTCGCCTTCGTCACCGGCGCCTCCTCCGGCATGGGTCTGGCCGCCGCCCGCGCCTTCGCCGAAGCGGGCGCCGCCGTCGGCCTCGCCGACATCGACGAGAACGCCGTGCACAGGGCGACGAAGGAACTCACCGACGCCGGCCACCGGGCCCTCGCCCTGGTCTGCGACGTCACCGACGAGGACCGGGTCGCCGCTGCCGTCGACCGGACGGCGGAGACCTTCGGCCGCCTCGACATGGCCTACAACAACGCCGGCGTCATGCCCCCGCCCGCCGACGCCGCCGACGAGAGCGCCGACCAGTTCGACCGCGTCCAAGCCATCAACCTGCGCGGCGTCTGGGCGAGCATGAAGCACGAACTGCGCCACATGCGCGACCGGGGCAGCGGCGCCATCGTCAACTGCTCCTCCCTCGGCGGCCTCGTCGGCAACCCCGGCCGCGCCGCCTACCACGCCACCAAGCACGGTGTGATCGGCCTGACCAGGAGCGCCGCCCTCGAATACGGCCCCCGCGGCGTCCGTATCAATGCCGTCTGTCCCGGCACCATCAGCACCCCCATGGTCGATGCCATGGTCGAAGGCGGAGAACTCGACCGCGACCAGGCCGGAGCGGGCCAGGCCGTCGACCGGCTCGGCACCGCCGAGGAGGTCGCCCAGGCCGTCCTGTGGCTGTGCAGCCCCGGCGCGAGCTACGTCACCGGGATCGCCCTGCCCGTCGACGGCGGCTACACCGCGCAATGACGGATTCCCGTCGTTGACTCCGCGGGCCGGCCGATCGATCGCACCATCAACCCGGTGAGCCGTCCTCGTCCAGCTCCGGTACGTCCGGGTCGCGCGGAGGCCGCGGGACGCCGGCGGCCGGGACCGAGGCGGTGAAGCCGCAGCGGCCGAGCAGGCTCAGGTTCTCGTGCTCGAGCGGGGAGAGCCGGGCGATGTCCTCCTCCCGGATCTCGTGGCCCTCGGCCCTCGGCCCTCGACCCTCGGCCTGGAGCCGGGTGACGGCGGCGTCGATGTACCGGGTCGTCCGGAGCACGATGGCGTTGAGGACCAGGCCGAGCGCGCCGGGCTTGTCGACGTTCGGCTTCACCCGCCCGTCGTCCTGCACCTCGACGGAGACCTTCGCGGCTGGTCCCGCCTCCTCCAGCCGTTCGGCGAGCTGCTCCCACCCGGCGTCCAGGCCCCGGTGCAGCCGCTCCGGCGCGCACACCGCGTACGCGCGCCGGTCCACCGCGCCCTGCGGCAGATCGGGGTTGGCGTACACCGCCTTGCGCCACGCGGGCGGCACGGGCCTGTCCTCCACCTCGCGCGGGAGCAGCGACTTGACGCCCACCTTCCGCCGCGCCAGCGCCGGCAGGCCGCGGACCCCGGCCAGGACCCGCTTGCCGGCGTTCGCCGCGTCCAGCGCCTTCGGCTCACCCGGCAGTTCCGGGAGCGGTGACGGCTCCGGGGGCCGGGCGGCTCGCCCGCGGCCGGGCGAAGGCGGCGACCGCCCGAGGTCGGTCCACCGGCCCCGCGGGAGTGGCGGACGACGCGGCGGGCGCGCGGGCTTTCCCCGGCGCGACTACCGTGCGGGCGTCTCGAGGCGGTTGAAGCCGGTGAGGCGGGGCGAGACGGTGAAGGGGAAGGACTCGCCGCCGGGGGTCCTGAGGGCCGCGACGATGTCGTGGTCGGGTTCGCCGAACACCTCGAAGCGCTGCACGGTGCAGTGCTCCATCACCTCGCGGATGTACGGGTCCGACAGCCGCCAGTGGGCGCGGACGGCATCGGAGTCGCGGTAGAGCTGGAAGCTGTGCGCGAGCATCCGCTCCTCGTCGATGAAGACCTCCACCATGAGCTGGGGGCCGTGCTCCCGGGCGAACGCCACCGCCCGCGCGACGGCGTCCCGGAAGCCGTCGAGATGGCCGTCGGCGATGCGCATGGTGTTGCGGAAGAGGATGGTGCCGCTGTTCGTGATCTCCATGCGCCGAGTGTCGTACCTGAACCGAGGTTGAAGTCAAGGCCGCGGTCCGGCCGGGTGCCCCGGCGGTGACGGCCAGGCGTCAGCGACTCACGCAGTACCGATGAGCTGCGGTTTCGAAGTCGGACGACGCTCGATCCCGTACTCGTTTATCCCACATCAACCATTTGGGTACGCGGGTCCTTCAGCCTTGACCGTACGCATTCAGCATCCACGACATCGGGGGAAGCCGTTGCTGCGGATCCACTTCACCGGTCAGGACCTGGAGAACATCCGGATCGCCCGGAGCCCCGACCCGCTCTGGGAGATCGTCTGCAGCATCTGCCGGCTCCAGACCAAGGAGGGCCCCCTCGCCTTCGACCCGTGGCGGCGGATGGTCCGTGCGCGCGTCCAGCGTGGCGGAGCACCTCGCTGGGCGGCGCGGACGCTGCGCACCCTGGTGCCGCACGGCACCTACATCCCGGACTTCCTGACCCCGCCCCTTGAGGGCGAGAGCATCAGCCTGGCCGCTGGAATCGACCGGGTGCAGGCCGCCCCCCGCCGCCAACTGCGCCGCGAGATCGCCATGTTGACGACAGCGGGCGAGAAACCCTTCGCGGGCGCGGCGCTGGCACGGGGCGACGTGGAGGCGCTGCGTCTGCTGGGCGACGGACTGCGGACCTACCACGAAGCGTTCCTGGCGCCCGCGTGGGACCGGATCGGCGCGGCCGTCAGCGCTGACGTCTCATGGCGGTCCCGTGCCCTGGTGACCGGCGGGACACGGGCCCTGCTGGACACGTTCCGGCCCATGGCGGTGTGGCGTCCGCCCGTCCTGGAGACGGACTACCCGGTCGAACGGGATCTGCGGCTGGAAGGGCGCGGCCTGCTGCTGGTCCCCTCGTACTTCTGCTGGCGGCGGCCGATCACCCTGATCGACGAGGGCCTGCGGCCGGTGCTGGTCTACCCGGCGGACAAGGCGGTCGCCCCGGTCCCGGCTGCCGCCGCCACCGAACTCACCCGGCTCGTCGGCCCCACACGGGCTTCCCTGCTCCACGAGGCGGCGGCGCACGACTGCGGCACCACATCGGAACTGGCGGCGGCGGTGGGCGTCTCCCTGCCGAGCGCCAGCCAGCAGTTGGCGGTGCTGCGGGAAGCGGGACTGCTGACGAGCCGCCGCGACGGCAAGCACGTGCTGCACACGGTGACGCCGCTGGGGCGTCGCCTGCTGAGGGTTCGATGTGGCTGAGACCAAAGAGTGGTGCGCGACGGGTGCCCGCGGCCCGAACCTGCTGGTGAGGGACAACCGCAACGGAGGGAACCGCATGAAGCCCATGACCAAGACCACGAAGCGCACGACGGCCCTGCTGTCGGGTATGGCGCTGGCGATCGGCGTCGGCAGCGGCGCCGCGGTCGCCACGGACCGGGCCGCACCGCCGGCCGAGTCGGTGTACGCGGCTGAGGCAGGCGCCGCGGGGCTCACGGCCCGGCAGGCGGCCCGGCTGCAGGACCGGGTGGACGCCCGCCTGGCGGACCTCGGGGTCCCGGCCCTGCAGGTGAACTACAACGAGATCCGGACCGAGGACGGCAGCGCGAGCATCACGCTGTCCTCGCCCGGCGCGGCGGCCGACAGCAGCTGTTCCTCCGGCTACCTGTGCCTGTGGTCGGGCGACTTCTGGGACGGCGACAAGCTGTCGTTCTACAAGTGCGCCTTCCGCGACCTGAGCGACTACGGCTTCAACGACCGCCTCACCTCGTACAAGAACAACCAGAGCTCCGGCACGAGGGCCAAGTTCTACAACTGGCAGGGGTCCTGGGTCTACAAGTTCGACAGCCACGCCTACCACACGGAGGACGACCTCCAGAACACCCCCTGGGACAACATGATCGACGGGGTCCGGGTCTGCTGAGAGGCTGCCCGGGACCGGGCGCCGGCCGCAGTCCGTGAAACGGGTCTGTGCCCTGTGCTCCCGAGGCCGTGTGGGAGCACAGGGCACAGGCGCGACGCGAGCGTCAGACGTGCGAGCGGGACGCCAGGCCGAGGAAGGACGCCCACGCGTCCGGGCCGACCGCCAGGCCGGGCCGGGCCGTGTCCTTGGAGTCCCGTACGCGGACGATTTCGGGGCGGGTGGCGACCTCGACGCACTGGCCACCTTCGTTACTGCTGTAGCTGCTCTTGAACCAGGCCAGTTCCGCCGTGCTCGGCTTCGACTCTCGATCCCTCATGTCTCTCCCAGCAACCTCTCGACGAAGGCCATCGACTCACTCGGAGTGAGCGCCTGAGCACGGATGATCCCATACTGCGCTTCGAGTTCGCGGACCGACTTTCGTTCCGTGTACAGGGTGCTGGACCTTTGCACCTCGGCATAGGCGATGCGTCGGCCCTCGCGAGTTTCGATCAGGCTGAACGGCCCTGCCAGCCCGGCGTGTTCCTCGCGGTCCGTCGGCATCACCTGTACGGCTACGTTCCGCCTCCGTCCGATGTTGAGGATTCGCTCCAACTGGTCCCGCATGACGCCGAGGCCACCGATGGGACGTCGTAGCACCACCTCTTCCATGACGTAACTCATCAGCGGTGCAGATCCCTTGTCGAAGATCTCCTGTCGGGCCATGCGGGCCGCCACGTACCGCTCGATCGTCTCCTCGTCCAGCGCGGGTTGGCGCATCTCGAAGGAGCATCGCGCGTACTCCTCTGTCTGCAACAGTCCGTTGACCACGTGCGTGTCGTAGAAGTGCAGTTGTTCGGCCTCGCTCTCCAACTTCGCCGCGCCCCGGAAGAAGAGCGGGTACCGGGTCTTGCGGATCTCCCCCTTCATCTCCTTGAGGACGCCGCTCGCGTCCAGCACCTCGTCGGCCTTGTCGATGAACTGGTCCGGCGGGATGCGGCGTCCCTGTTCGAACGCGGCGATGGTCATGGGCGAGTAGCCCGTCGCCGAGCCGAGTTCCTCGCGGCTCGTGCCCACGCGCATCCGGAACCGCTTCACCTGCCGGCCGAACGCGTACAGCACCCCCGTACCGCGTTCGAACCCAAGCTGTGTGTCGTCGTCCGTCTCGTGTTCGCTCACGTCGTGTCCTTCCACACAAGCCGCAACGCGGCAGAGCCGCGCCGCGACACGGCTCGGAGCGCATACAGAGACCGCCGGGACGCGTACAGCCGGCCCCCGTGGGCCCCTCGGCCGCCGGCGTGGGGGCAACTGCCCGGCCGTGCCCGGGCGTCCTCGAGGCATGACGCCTTCGAGTCCCGATCCCTCTCCGGCACCGGTCTTCTGGCCGCACTGCGGCCGGGGGGCCGACCCCGGGGCCGATCCGACGGGCTGCCCGGGCATCCTCCTCCCCGAGCGGCTCACATGCCTGGCCGTCCTCGCCGTCCGCAACCGCGTCAAGCGCTGACCGCGAGCGGCGCCTGGGCGCCTGGGCGCGTCCCGTCGTCGGCCCGCCCGGCGGGTGGGCCGGCTCCCGCAGCGCGGCTGCCGGAGCCGCCGGCTTCGAGAGCCGCGACGGCCGGCAGGCCGGCACGGGAGAGCCCTGGTGGCGGTCGCCACCGTCGTCGCGGCGCTCGGCGGGCCGGTCCTCGGCACCAGAGCCGAGCAGCGGACCGCCCGAGAGGAGTGGCGCGCCGCCTCGGACGAGGAGAAGGCGTACGCCGAACGCGTCGACGTCCACGGGCACCGGTCGAGCGTGGTCGTCGTGAACGACAGCACCCGCGTCATGAACATGCGCCTCGTCCTCCGGGACCCGGATGCGTGATGGAACCTCGATGCACCGCCTCTCTATTGACAGGTCGACAGGTCGACATCGGCAGCGGACTCCCCACGGCTTCGATGTCCGGGGAACAGCCGTCCCTGCGTCCGGCGGAGAAGGGCCTCCTGCTTCTCCGCCTGGAGTTCATGAGCCGGAGGGCAAGGTCTGGCCGCGCGACAGCGGGGGCGGCGTGTCCCGTTCCAGACCGTGGGAACAGGCTCCGGAGGGGGTGCGCACGGCGAGCCCCGAGCCGTGCGCACCCGGTGAAATCCCCCGGCCGGCCCCCGCGGCTGCGCCGGTGGTGCCCCGGCACACCGGCTCGGACTCGTCCGCCGACCACAGGAGGGGGCCGCCCACCGGGGCCCGCCCCCCGGGCTCCGGTGCGCGGTGGGCGTGCCGGGGCGCGGGGGCGCGTGGCGGTGCTCCGGCGGCGGGACGGTTCGGGGAACAGCGCCTCGATCTCCACCGGGCGTTCGGGAGTGGTGCGTGACGGGGGAAGTCCTCCGCTCATTCGTTACCGGGGCGGAGCCGTCCGTGCTCCGGCGGCGGGATTTCCCAAGGAGCCGGTGAGTTCGAATCCCCGGCCGGCGCACGTCTCGAAAAAATAGCTTGACGGGAATCGGTTCCACCCCCTCCTGAATGACCCTGACGGAATACTGGACGATCTCTCCCTCTTTCACCGCATTGAAGGCTTTTTCTCGAAGTCGTCCCTCATGCGCGGTGTACTGGTGGGATCGTGCGTCGGCGTCCGGGCCGTACGCGGAGTCGGGACCGGCGCCGGCTCCTCCCGGGCGGTGCGCGAGCAGGCGTCCCCGCGCCTCGTCGACGAGCGTGCCGTTTCCCCGCCGGCCCGGCGGCCGTCGACCGCCGGCTCCCGTCCCGGTGTCCGGGGTCTCACGGCGGAACGGCTCGGCGGGGCGCCTCCCCGGCACCGGCGCACCCCGGCCTCCGCTCGGGGGCACAGCCTCCGGCATCACCGGGCCGGGCCCCTCAGGAACCGCGCGGTGTCCCGTCCCGGCGCCCTCCCGGCCTTCCCGGTCCCCGCCGGGGACGAGGCCGGTCCGGCCGCGCCCGACGCGCCGCCCCGGCCCAGCAGGCCGAGGTCGCGTGCGCGCAGGACGGTGGACAGGCGGTCCGACGTGCCCAGTTTCCGGTAGATGTTTTCGATGTGCTTGTGCACGGTCCGGTGGGAGATGCCCAGGCGGCGGCCCATGGCGGTGGCGGACAGGGCGTCGCCCAGCAGGGTGAGCACCGTGATCTCGCGGGGCGTCAGCCCGTACTCGGCGGAGAGCCGGGAGGGGTCGGGGGCCTGGGGCCCGGCGGGCTGGGAGGCCCGCCAGCGCAGCAGGTGCCGCCGGTGCGCGTCGGCGCCGGCGATGAGCGGCTGGACGCGGCGGGCGTACTCGCGCTCCCGGTCGGTGAACTCCCTGTCGCGGTGTATGAGGAAACCGCGGACCGGCCTGCGGGAATCCGGCAGCGGCAGGCCCAGGACGTCGCGGGTGTCGAACGCCCGCCGCGCCAGGCTCCGGTTCTCGCTGTTGCGCCACGCCGTCTCGCCGACGATGTCGACGGCCGTGAGCGGGGCCCGGTCGGCGGAGGCGCCGTAGTGGTCCGCGAAGGGATAACCGTCACGCACCAGACGGCGCGTCACCTCGTCGAGGGACTCCTCCTCGGCCTCGCCGGGCTTCCACGCCCGCACAACTCCTTCACGTGTGGTCCAGTTCTCGTCCTTGACCAATCCCAGAGTTCCACTTAACGCGCGGAGCAGTTCCTCCGTGAGCAGCGGCCACAGGTCGGACGGCTCATGGCTGCGGAGTATGTTCACAGCCAGGTCGAGCATGTGCTCGTAGTCGCGCGCCGACAGGATCGCCATCTATTTCCCTTCCCCGTCCATTCGCACTTGTGCGTATGTCTTCCGCGGATTCCCCCGTGCACCATGGATGCGACGGGTCCGGCGGGCAAAGGCCCACCGGAGCCGGAAAGGGGGAAATCCTTTGCCCTGTACCAGTGAAGTCGCGACGGCCGCCGATAATTCCTCGCCGGGCACGGGAACCGTTCGCGGTCGCCGCCCGTCCCGCCGCGGAACCGCTCGGCGGCGCCTCCCGGCCCGCCGACCCGGTGGCGGCGCGCGCCACCTCACCGGTGCACACCCGCGACAGCGCCCGCTCCCGCGGACGGCGACGCTCCGTCCGCGGACGGAGCGGTGAACGACCACCGACGCGGACGAACCATCGGCTTCCGGCGAGCGGTCGGCCGCCCATGCCAGGTGACCACCGCGTCCGCACCGGCCCGGTGCGGACGCCACCCCTGACCAGTGGTGAGGAAGAGATGAAGACCTATGCCGGTCTCGCGGACCGGATCGACAGGGAACTCGCCGTCGGCCCCTTCGGCGACGCGGACGGGTTGCTGCGCGACAAGGAGCTCTACTACACGGGGGTGGCGTGGGCGCACGCGATGGAGGCCCCTCCGCCCTGGAACGGCCCCGAGGGAAGCGGGTTCGACCCCCTGCCGTCGAGCTTCGGCCGCAGCGCGCTGGACATGGTGCGGCAGCCCCCGGTGCCGTTCCGGACCCTGAGCGACTCTCCGCTGCCCGACCTCGGAAGCCACCGCCGCACCCGGGCGCGGAGCATCGTCCGTCGCCGCGCGGCGGAGGGGGACCCCGGGCTGCTGACCGACTGGGCCGCCGACCCGGCGCCGTCGGCGGTGCTGCGCGTCGCCCGGGAGGTCCTGGCCTACAGCGGGTTCACCGGCGCCATCGACCCCCACACGCCCTCGTCCGGTGAGGCGGCGGCCGTCGACACGGGGCTGTCCACCGCGCACGCGCTCCTGCCCGCCGTCGCCGCCACGACGTTCCCCTTCGTCTCCACCGTCCTCGTCCTGCGGTGCTCCATCCCCAGCATGCACGCCGTGCAGCTCCCCGAAATGATCATGGTCAGCCGGGAACTGCTCGCACGGCCCTCCCCTGTCGTCGGGGAGGCGCTGCTCCACGAGTCGCTCCACGAGAAGTGGAACATCGCCCGCCTCACACGCCGGCTGATGGCCGACGGGTACACCGACGCGGCCAGCCCCCGGGTGTACCTGCCGTGGTCCCCCTCGGACGGCGGGCGGCGGAACTTCAACGCGGCGCGGCTGCTGTCCACCCTCCACGTCTACGCCCACCTGGCCGCCTACTACGTCGCGGCGCTCGGCGCCGCGTCCCCGTCGGCGCCGGAGACGGCCGACCTGGCCCGTCGCGCCCAGCGCAACTTCGAGCGCGCGGCCTTCCTGGAGAGCGCCCTGCGCTTCGAGCGCGTGGACGGGCAACTGGGCGCCGACGGCCGGGCGATGCGGGACTGGCTGGCCTCCGCCTGCCTCCGGCCGCTCCAGGACACGCCCGGCGAACTGTCCCTCGACTGGCGCCCCTTCCCCGTGCCCGACATGACCGAACAGGAACTGGTGACCGCATGAGCCGATCCCCGGCCACGACCGACCCGTTCGCGGCGACCGCACGCGTCCTCGTGACGACGCGGGGCGAGCACCGCCTGGAACCGATGTCCGTCAAGGGACGGTACTTCCTCTTCGCGAGCCGGCCGCCCCTGGCCGTCATGCTCGACGCCCGGACGGTCCTCGCCCTCAGGCTGTGCGAGGACCGCCCGACGGTGGGTGAGGTCCTGACCAGGCACCGTGAGCTGACGCGCGCACGGGGCGTGTCCGAGCAGGCGTCGGACGAGAGCGTCCACGCCGCCCTGACGGCGCTGCGCGCCTCGGGGGTCATCGACGTGGTGGACGCCTGAGCGCGTGCCGCCGCTCCGAGGACACCGCCGGCCCGTCCGGGCGGGCGGAGGGACGAGCCACCGGAAGGAGGTGATTGGCATGGAGAGCACCCTCAGCATCGAGGAGCTGGTGGGCGAGGCCCTGGAGTCCGAGGACCTTCCCCAGGCGACCGTGGTCGCGCCCGAGGTCCAGGCGTCCGCGCAGTACCCGCAGCGCGCCTGACCCTCCCCCGCCCATGGCGGCGGAAGCGGCGCGCGGTGTGCCGGCCCCGGCCGGCACACCGCGCGTCCGTGGTCCGGGGCGGAGCGCCCGGGGCCGGGGGTCCGGGGCCGGAGGTCCGGGACGGAGAGGGAAAGCACCGAGAACGAGAGGCGAAGCAGTGCCCGTACACGTCACCCCGACAGCCTCCGAGCTGTTGCTGACCGGTATGTTCGGCGAGCCGCTGGGCATCGCCCGCGATGTGGCCGCGTTCTACGGCGGCGTGGAGGCGGCCCTCGAGGAGCACACGGGGGTCCGGCTCCCGGACCCGGCGGCGCGGCCGTCCCTGGCCGCGCCGGGAATCCGGCGCGCCGTGGTCCACCGCGCCCACCAGTTGCTGAGCCGCGGCGACGTCGAGGGGGCCACCCGCGGGATGCGGTCGGGGTACGACCTGCTCAGCAGCGTTCCGCCGCAGGACCACGTCGCCGCGGACGCGCCCGTCGCGGACGGGCGGCCCTATCTGCTGGCCTCCCTGTGGCAGCGGCACGCCGCCGGCCGTCACCTGCTGGAGGCGGCCCGCCGCGACCTGCCGGCCGCGTACCGCTTCGTGGACGCGGACGCCTCGCACGCGTCGCGGGTGGGCGAGGGACTCCGGTCGCTGTACGACACCGTCGGGGAGCTCGGGGCCTCGGTGGTGCGCAGCGTCCACGGGGCCATGCTCATCAGCAGCGAGTCCGTGGTGTCGGCCTTCGTCGTCCCCATGCCGTACGTCTCCGTGATCTCCGCGGACCACCTGGACGACCCCGTCGCCACCGCGGACATGGTCTTCCACGAGGCCTGCCACCAGAAGTACTACGACCTGCTGGTCTGCCGGCGGATCGCCGACCCGTCCTACGACTACACGGCGGGTCCGGTCTTCGGCATCCCCTGGACGCTCATCGACGGCCGCCGGCGCGACATGGACGCCCTGCGCGTCGTCTCCACGCTCCACGTCTACTGCCACCTGCTGGAACTCTTCACCCGGCTGGAGAGCCGGGGCCACACCGGGGCCGCGGAGAGGCTCGACGAGTACTGGAGGCGTGCCCGCTTCTTCGCACGGCTGACGGAGTCCCGGGCCTTCCGCGCCAGTCTGGGCCCGGACGGGCACGCCATGGCCCGGTGGCTGAACGACGTCATGGCCCTGCACGACCGGGCCGTCCGGGACCTCGGGCACCACGACCCCGGGAACTACCTGCGGGACGCGCAGGAGCAGGTCGAGAGGGTGGACGCCCTCGGAGCGAAGGAGCGGGTCGGATGAGCGGGTACGACGCGGAGGTCCTCTTCGGGCCGTTCCGGCGCATCAAGGAGGAGTGCCCGCAGACCGGCGTCATCTCCTACTACGAGGGCGCGTTCTACGAGTTCGAACGGGTCAGCGCCTGGCCGCAGACCTGGGACATCGACGCGTTCGTGGACTGCGTCGACACCACCGGCGGCGGAAGCGTCCTCGACGTCGGCTGCGGCGAGGGGCGCGTGCTGTGGCACCTGGCCCGGCGCCGTCCCGGCCTGCGCCTCGTCGGCCTGGAGAGCTCCGCCGACGCGCACCGGGCCTTCGCCGAGCGCTTCCGGGACACCCCCGGGCCGCGGGCGGTGCGGGGGGACATCACCGCGGTGCCCGACTCCCTGCGCGGCGCCTTCGACCTCACCCTGCTGTCCGCGGTGACCATCAACGGCTTCCCCCGGGAGGACGCGGCCCGCGCCGTGCTGCGCTCCATGGCCGCGACGCTCGCCCCGGGCGGCTGCGCCGCCGTCACGGTCTTCCCCGCCTCGGTGCGCGACAACTTCCGCTCGATCGGCCGTGTCGTCGACGCCGTCCCCTACCGGGACGCCCTCGGAACGCGCCGGATGATGTGGCGCGGCATGGATTACGATCACCGGACCCACCGGTTGCGGCACAACTTCTTCGTCGAGGGCCACGACGGTGAACGCATCGGCCATCCGGGCCTCCTCGGCGTCCGCGACGAGCGGGTCTGGTCCTCCGAGGAGATCCTGGAACTCGCCGGTGGGGAGGGTCTGGAACCGCACGACCGCCGGACCGTGGAGGTCGAGGGAGGAGGGGCCCAGGGATGGGTCTGCGACGTGCTGCTGCTCCGCGCGACCCGCACCCAGCCTCCGCCGGACCGGGCGCCCGGCGCCCGGCCGGACGCGTGAGGACGAAACCGTGATCCTGCTGCCCCCTCGGTGGCGGCTCCCCTGCCTGGTCGTCAGCACGGCCGTCTCCCAGATCGGTGACGCGGTCGCCACGATGGCGCTGGTGCTGGACGCGGCCCGCACCGGGCACCCCTGGAACGTCACGCTCGTCCACCTGGCGGCCCTGCTCCCGCCGATCGTGCTGGCGCCCCTGCTCGGCCTCCTCGTGGACCGCTGGGATGCGCGGAAGGTGTGGATCGCCACGCTGGCCGGCCAGGCGGCCGTGTTCCTGGCCGCGGTCCCGACCTCCTCGTTCGGCGCTCGGGTGGCCCTGGTCGGCGCCGCCTCCGTCCTGGGGACGGCCGCGGCGTCCGCGGGTTTCAAACTCCTGCCCACCGTGGTGAAGGCCGACCGGCTGACCTCGGCGAACGCCGCCGTGGGCGCCGCCGGCTCGGTCGCCGGCATCCTCGGGCCCGCCCTCGGCGGGCTGCTGTACGTCACCGCGGGCACGGACGTGCTGCTCGCCCTCAACGGGGGGTCGTTCGTGGTCCTCGCGCTGGCCGCGGCGCTGAGCGTGCCGCGGCCCCGCCGGGCGGTGCACACCGGGCTGCTGCGCAAGCCCACCGCGGGGATCACGGACGGGTTCCGCGCCCTGCGCGGCGCTCCCCTGATCGCTCCCCTGCTGCCGGTCCTCGCCGCCGTCATGGTGGGCACCAGCGTGGAGGGCGTGGCGGGGGTGTTCTACCTCCAGGACGTCACGGCGAGCGACACGGCCTACGGGCTGGTGGTGGCGAGCTGGGCGGTGGGGAGCGTGCCGGGGGCGATGGCGGCCGGGCTGCGCCGCTTCGAGGTCCGGCAGCCGGCGCTGGCCCTGGCCGGTGCCGCGCTGATCTCCCTGGGACTGCTGGCGGCCGGCGCGGTGCCGGTCACCGCCGCCGTGGTGGTGGCCTTCCTGTGCGGGGGGTTCGGCAACGGGCTGCACGGCGTCGCCGTGCGGAACCTGGTGCACCAGCAGGTCAGCCCGTCGGTGCAGGGGCAGGCGTGGGCGTACTACCGCGTCATGGCCAACCTCTCCGTCACGGCGGGGTTCATCCTGGGGACACCGGCGGGCCCGCTCACCAGCCGGACGCTCGTGCTGCTGTCGGGAGCCGTCCCGCTGGCCGTCACCCTGGTCGGCGCCCTCCTGCTGTACCGCCGGGCCCGGGCCCGCGCGCCGCTCCCCGGCGACCGCCCGGCGGACGTCGACCGGACCACGAGCACACGGTGACCGCCGCGTGCGCGGTCCGGCGGGTCGCGCCCCCGGGCGGGCGGCGGCGGCCGTGGGGACGCCGGTGACACCGGGGTCCTGCCACCTGCTCGCGGCCGGTGGACGGGCCGGAGGGGTGACGCGGTCCCGGGCGGCCTCGACGGTGGTGTCGAACGACCGCTGAGCACCGTCCATCCGCCGGTCCGCTGGGACCCGCCGGTGCTCGGGGGGGGGGGGGGGGACTATCCGGTGCGCCGGGACCCGGCCCTGAACGGACGCGGGCTGCTCCTGATCCCCTCAGGCCGGACCCGGTGGCGACGCCCGGGGCGAACGCTGCCGGACGCGGCACCGGTCCCCCGGGCCGGGAGCCCCGTTCAGGCGCCGGGGGGCGCGAAGGGCCCGCCGGCGCCGAAGACCAGCCCGACGAAGCGTTCGCCGATGCGGCGGTGGGTGGCGGCGTCGGGGTGGAGCCGGTCGGGCAGCGGCAGTTCGGCGGAGTCGGCCTCGCCGTAGAGGTCGCGACCGTCGAGGTGGTGCAGGTTCGCGTCCTCGGCCGCCCGCTGCTCCACGATCCGGGCCAGCTCGTCCCGGATGACGCCCAGGGTGAGCTTCCCGTTCGCCCGCTCCGCGGGGTCGCCCGTGGCCCGGAACCGCACCTGTCCGGCGCTGAGGGCGGCGAAGTCCGGGGCGCTGGGGCCGGGGGTGTCCTCGTGGATGGGACACAGGATCGGCGAGACGACCAGCAGGGGTGTGGTGGGGTGGCCTTCGCGGATGGTGTCGAGGAAGCCGTGGACGGCGGGGGTGAAGGCGCGCAGGCGCATCAGGTCGCTGTTGACCAGGTTGATGCCGATCTTGACGCTGATCAGGTCGGCGGGGGTGTCGCGCAGGACGCGGGCGGTGAACGGGTCGAGCAGGGCGCTGCCGCCCAGGCCCAGATTGATCAGTTCCACGCCGGCGAGGGCGGCGGCGAGGGCGGGCCAGGTGGTGGTCGGGCTCGCGGCGTCCGAGCCGTGGCTGATCGAGCTGCCGTGGTGCAGCCAGACCGCACGGCCCCGGTCCGGTGCGGGCTCGACGGGGGCGTCGGTGCGCAGGGCGACGAGTTCGGTGGTCTCGTTGTGCGGGAGCCAGATCTCGACGTCCTTGGCCCCGGCGGGCAGGCCGGTGAAGCGGAGGGTGCCGACCGGGCCGGGCCGGTGTTCGGTGGTCCCGGTGGCCATGTCGATGGTCAGGGTGTTGCCGCCGGCCACGCTGGCCCGGCCGGCCAGGCGGCCGTCGACGAGCAGGTCGTAGACGCCGTCGGGCCGGGGCGGGGCGCCCGTGTAGACCCGCTTGGTGGGCAGCGCGTCCAGTTCCACGGCGGTGGCCCGGGTGCGGAAGGCCAGCCGGACGCCGGAGGGCTGGGACTCGGCCATGGCGAGCTGCCCGTCGGCGCACTGGGCGCGGGCCCGGGCGGGCAGCCGGTGCGGCAGGACGCCGTGCGCGGTGCGTTCCAGGTCCAGGGCGCCGCGCAGGAGGTCCGTGGTGACGGGTGTGGTGATCCAGTTGTGCTTGGTGTCCATGGCCTCAGCCCGTTGGTCGAGATGTCCGAGTCGTTTGTCTGCGCCGAAGCGCCGGTACGCCGAAGCGCGGATGCGCCGATACGCCGTGGCCGTGGCCGTGCGCCGGCGGCCCGTGGGGATGCGACGGCGGCGTTCAGGTGGTGGGCCGGTTTCGCAGCAGGTCGTCGAGGCGGTCCAGGATCCACGGCCAGGTCTCCTGCGCGCCGGGAGCGCTGTGGCTGAAGCCGCCGGCCGTCTCCAGGCTGACGTAGCCGTGGAAGACGCTGCCCAGCAGCCGGACGGCGTGCGTCTGGTCCGGTTCCGCCAGGTCGTAGCCGCGCAGGATCGCCCGCATCATCTGCGCGTGCCTGCCCCCGGCGCTCGCGGCCGCCGTGTCCGGGTCGAGCCGGAGCCGCGCCGCGGCGTAGCGGCCGGGGTGCTCCCGGGCGTAGTCGCGGTAGACGTTCGCGAAGGCGGCCAGGGCGTCCTTGCCGGCCCGCCCGGCCAGGGCGTCGGCGGCCCGGTCGGCGAGTTCCCCCAGGGCGAGCAGGGCGATCCCGGTCTTGAGCTCCTGGGAGTTCCTCAGGTGCGAGTACAGGCTCGCGACCTTGACGTCGAACCGCCTGGCGAGCGCCGAGAGGGTCACCTGCTCGAATCCCACCTCGTCGGCCAATTCCGCTCCCGCCCGGATCAGGCGTTCCGTCGTCAGCCCCGCCCGTGCCATAGCCTTCTCCTCACTCACCTGAAGAGATTATGCACATGCCTATAAGCATTAGGCAAACGGCTAAGCACTCATGCGGTCGCCGACCGAGCGAGGAGCCCGGACCGCCTCGGCCGACGGGCTGAGCGGCTCCCCGAAGGCCGTCGCGCCGCGCCGGCCCGCACCGGGGGTCACGGAAGGCCGGCGGCCACCACCGCTTCCCCACCGGCAGGCCGGTGCCGGTGTGCGGCGGCACCGCCCGCGCGCTCGGCGCCACCTGCTGTGCGGACCACTTCACCGTGATCGGCGAGAGGACGACGCGCTCCGGGCCGCTCCCCCTGTACGCCCGCCGGCACGGCGGCGGGCGCCGGCCTGGAAGCCCTGCGGGCACGACCCGGCCCGGCGCGAGGGGCCGGACCGGGCGGCTCGGGTCCCTCGGCGGTCGGCGGCCGGTGGGCCGACGACGTCCCGGGGGTGCGTGGCGACGAGGACGGCCCGTGCCGGCCGTACCCCCGCCCGGTCGGTGACGTACCGGTGGGCGGCCGGTGGCGGAAACCGCACCGGCCGCCCGCTCGCGTCCAGCGGCACCTCGACCGGGCCCGCCGGCCCCGCCCCGGCGGCGTCACGGCGCCCGGTTGCCGGAGGTCAGCGGCAGCAGGAGTCGGAGCAGCAGGTGTGGACCCGCACGTCATCGATGACGGGGCCGTGGGCGCTGTTGGGGGTGGTGCTGGCGAAGGCGAGGGTGGTGGTGGGGTTGTTGGCGACGAAGGTGAACTGCCGGGTCACGTAACCCATGTCGGCGAAGGTCTTGCCGGTGATGTCGAAGGAGAAGTCCTGGAAGTTCTGGCCGTCGACGAGGGCCCTGCCGGTTTTCACCTGCGGTCCGCCGCCCGGGTTGGCGGCGAGGGAGTAGGTGACGGTGTAGGTCTTGCCCGGGGTGGTGGTGAAGGTCTGCGCCACGGTCGCCGGGACGGTGGCGTTGAGGTCGAGGGACTGGTCGCCCTCGGCGGCCTGCCAGAATCCGGCGCCGATCAGGTCCACCGCTCCGGAGGTGACCCTCCACGGCCCCATGGAGGCACCGGTGGCGAAGCTCTGGAAGCTGTTCGCCGCGACCGCGGGGTACTCGAAGCTGCCGTCGTCGAACCGGCTGACGGTGGGGGCGGCCGTCGCGGTCCCGGCGGCGGCGAACAGGGCGGCGGCCACGGCCACGGTGGTGCAGGCACGCGTGAGCAGCATGAAGACCTCCTGGTCAGAGAGGAAGTGACAGCCCGGTCGGTTTGTCGGATCAAATCTCCTCTCGCCCGTGGCACATGCCAAGGCCAGACCACCGGCGCACCGGGGCGCGGGGAGGGACCGCCGGCCCGCACACGCCGACCGGCCGGCCCGCAAGCCCCTGAACGCTGCCGGTCACCTGCCGAGGCGCCCTTTACGCACGGTCGGCGGATGGCGAGGCACGTCGTCACCGGAGAACGGGAGCTGGAACGCACGTCCGACGGCGGGGTCGCCCGCGGGGCGGCCGGCCGTGGTCACCGGGCGTGTCGGATCCGGGCGCCGCCGGCTTCGGTGACCGGCCGGGCGGCGGTTCACCCGGTGCCGAGCTGGTGGTCGGCCCGGACATAGCTCTCGGGAAGCAGGTCGGTGATCAGGACGGTTCGTATGCGGTCGTCCGCGCCGACGACGACCTTGAGGGCGGGGAAGTAGTCGGGAAGGACCTGACGGCACCGGCCGCACGGGGGGACGACCCCCCGGTCGCGGTCGCCCACGGCGACGATCGTGTCCAGGTCGTAGGCGCCCCGGGCGGCTGCCGCGCCGACGAGCACCAGCTCGGCGCACGGTCCTCCCGTGAAGTGGTAGGCGTTCACCGCGGTGACGATCCGGCCGTCCCGGGCGCGGGCCGCGGCCGCCATGGTGTGGTTGTCGCCCCGGCAGCGCGTGCGGGCCACGTGCGCCGCGGCCCGGATGAGTTCGTGGTCGACGGGGTGGGTCTGCGTGGTCGTCCTCTCCGCCTTCGTCGGGTGTCAGGCGACGTTGGCCCGAACGGCGGGGGCGCGCAAGCGAACATCGGCCGTGCGCCGGCTCCGCCGGACGGGGTGGCAGCGGATCGTGCCGCCCCGCTCCCGGTGGCCGGCGCCGCCGGTGCCGTCGCGTGCGGAGCGGCGCAGGGCGGTGGACCGGTCCTCGACGCGGTTCAGCCACGAGCTGTCGGCCGGGGCGCGGGCGGGCGCCACGTCCCCGGCCTCGGCCCGGTCGGCGCGTCGCCGACCGCAGCGGCACGTGCCGTGACCGGTGACGTCCGCCTTGTCCCGGAGGAGTCCGAACCGGTGATCGAGCCGTCGGCATGTGCGGCCGGATCCCGCCCACAACCGGCCGAGACCGGGATCGCGGGGTCCCGGCGTCAGCAGCCGGCCGACCAGGGCCTCGAAGGCCGGCGATCAGCCGCGGGCGTCCGGGCCGTCGCGATCGAGTGCCGCTCGGATCCGGCCGAGCCACTCCGTGCCCAGCCGGCGCCCGTTGGGGAGTCGGTCGTGCCGGTCCCAGCGCCACGTCGTGATCATCGCCAGCACGAGGATCCGGCACTCGCGCAGCATGCCCTGATCGACATCCGGGTAGTGCTCGCCGACCTCTTCGGGCGCATGGGCGAGGTCGAATTCGACGGGCCCGCGGCAACACGTCTCGAGGTCTGTGAACAGCAGCCCGTTCTCCGTGGCGAGCACGTTGCCCGGGTGCGGCTCGCCGTGCAGCAGCTGCTCGGCGCCGCCGCGCTCGCCGACCACTCGCCTCAGGCTTCGCAGCGTGTCGCCGAGCAGCTCCCGGTCCGCGTCGGCGAGCGCCGGAGTGCGGTCGCGGTCGGCCACGAGCCGCTGAGCCTGCTCGACTCGATCCGTGAAGTGCGGTGTCGGGACGTCCACTCCGCGCATGCCGGCGTGCAGCCGTTCGAGCGCACGGGCGTAATCGGCCGGTGGGACCTCCCGAGGTGTCACGGGTTCGAAGTAGGTCCACAGCGTGACCACGAAACCGTCGCGCTCATGGACGCGTGGCTCCACCCGGGGCTCGAGAGGAGCCACAGGGCAACCGGATCCGGCGAGGCGCTGAGCGAGCTCGACTTCGAACCGTGCGACCTGGTTCGCCACAGGTGCCACCCGGGCCAGGACGTCGCAGGGCAGCAGACGCAGAGTGAGCCTGTTCGAGTCGTGAAGGACGATCGCGTCGTCGACCGCCAGGCCGAGGGACGAGGCGGTCGACACGGCCGCGGCCACCGCACGCGAGACCTCTGGCGCCCGCATCGTCACCCGGCCCCTCTCCCCCGAGCGCCGCCACGGCCCTCCGGGCGGCGCGACCCGCGCACCGTACCAGGTCGTCGGTGCGTTGCCGGGCGGGAACGGGTTCCGGGGGCCGACCGCGGATCAACAGGCGTCCGGGGATCCCCCTCGGTCCTGCTCCGGCGAAGGGTCGTCCGTGAGGAGTGACCTCCGTGAGGACGGGCGGCGTGGGGGTCTCCTACAGTGGGTGCTCGTGCTCTACGGCAGATCCGCGGAAATCAGCGCACTCGACGAGGTGATCGCGCGGGCTCGCGACGGCTTCGGCGGTGCGGTGGTGTTGCGGGGCGAGGCGGGCGTGGGCAAGACGGCCCTGCTCGACGCGGCGGCCGTGCGGGGCGGTGCGATGCGCGTGCTGCGGACCACCGGCGCCGAGGCCGAGTCCGACCTCGCGTTCGCGGCGCTGCACCAGGTGCTGTGGCCGGTGACCGGGTCGCTCGACGCGCTGCCCGAACCGCAGAGCGACGCCGTGCGCGCGGCGCTGGGACTCGCCGCGGGCGCTGCCGGCGATCGGTACCTGCTGGGCGCCGGTGTGCTCTCACTGCTGGCCGAGGCCGCCGCGCCGGACGGGCTGGTCTGCGTGGTCGACGACTTCCAGTGGGTCGACCGGGCCTCGGCGGACGCACTGCTGTTCGCCGCCAGACGGCTGGAGACGGAGAGGATCGCGATGCTGTTCGCCGTGCGCGGGGACGCTCCGGTCAAGGGTGTGCCCCTGACGGTGGAGGTGCGCGGCCTGCCCGAAGCCGCGGCGGCCGAGATGCTGGAGTCCCGCTGCGGTGTGCGGCCCGCTGTGGCGCGGGAACTCGTCACGCTGACCCGCGCGAATCCGCTCGCCCTGGGCGAGATCGCCGCCCGCCTGACGCCCGCGCAGCTCACCGGGCGCGAACCGCTGCCCGACCCGCTGCCCGGTGGCGCCCGGCTGTTCGGCGACCGGGTGGCCGCGTTGTCCGCCTCCGCCCGGCTGCTCGCTCTGGTCGCCGCCGTGGAGGCCGACCTCGACCTGGTCCTGCGCGCCACCGACCGGTTGTCCGCCGAGCGGGCGGTACGGCCCGGGGAGGGCGCGGGGGCCGGGACCGGGCGGATCGCGCTGGCCGAGCTGGAGGAGTCCGGGCTGGCCGAACTCGCGGGCCCGCGCGTGCGCTTCCGCCATCCGCTCATCCGGTCGGCGGTGTACGAGGCGGCCGCCCCCGCCGGGATCCGCCGGGTGCGTGCCGTACTGGCGGAGCTGACCGAGGGCGACCGTCGCGCCTGGCACCTGGCCGGAGCCGCCATGGGCCAGGACGAGCGGGTCGCCGCCGAGCTGGTGGCCGCCGCGGAGCGGGCGCGCCGCCGCGGCGGGTACGGCACCGCCGCCACCGCCCTGGCCCGGGCCGCCGAGCTGACCCCCGGGCCGCACGCCCGGGCCGCCCGTCTGAAGGACGCCGCCGTCGCGGCCTGGCTCGGTGGCCGCCCGGGGCAGGCGGAGTCGCTGCTGGCCGAGGCCCGCGACCACGCCGGCGCGGACGCCGGCCTCGCCATGGAGATCGCCCGGCTCCGGGGCCGGTTCGAGCTGAACTCCGGCAACGCCGCCGAAGCCGTGCGGATCCTGGCGGCGGGCGACAGCCTGGACATGCTGGCCGATGCCGCGGAGGCCGCCTCGTACGTCGGCGACACGGCGGCCGTCGTCGAGCTCGGGCGGCGGGCGGCGGCCCACCCCGAGGGGTTCCTGCGGGACACGGTGGCCGGGATCGGCCTGGCGCTGGACGGCGACGCCGCCGGGCCGGGCCTGCTGCGGCGGGCGCTGTCGAGGGTCGGCGAGCTGGAGGAGGCGGCGGAGTACCTGTGGGCGGCGGCCGCCGCCAGTCACCTGGGCGAGTCGGACCTGGCGGCCGAGATGGCCGACCGGGCCGGACGGGTGGCCAGGGTGTCGGGGATGACCGGGCAGCTTCCGGTCGTGCTGGAGTTCGCGGCGACGGCCGAGCGCATCGCCGGGCGGCTGGCGAGCAGCCGGGCCGTCTCCGAGGAGGGCCTGGAACTGGCCCGCGAGGCCGGTTACGCGAACACCGTGGCCGCGCACCTGGCCAACCTGGCGGTGCTGGCGGCGCTGCGGGGCGAGGAGGAGGCCTGCGAACGGCAGGCCCGCGAGGCGCTGGCCATCGCCGTACCGCATCGGGTGGGTCTGCGGGCGGGGGTCGCCGCGTACGCGCTGGCGCTGCTCGACCTGTGCCTGGGGCGCTACGCGGCGGCGCACGACCGTTTCACGGCCATCGCCGCGGCGGGACCGGGCCTCGGGCACCCCACCGTGGTGTGGCGGACGGCGCCGGACCGCGTCGAGGCCGCCGTGGGCGCGGGTGACGAGGTGGGTGCGCGGGCGGCGCTGGAGGCGTACGAGCGGTGGTCGGCGCACGCCGCGACGCCCGAGTCGCGCGCCCTGCTGGCCCGTTGCCGGGGCCTGGCCGAGTCGTCCGAGGACGCCTTCGGCGAGGCGCTGCGGCTGCACACCAACCCGTTCGAGGCGGCCAGGACGGCCCTGCTGCTGGGTGAGCGCCTGCGCCGCGCGAAGCGGCCGGGCGAGGCGCGGGCGCATCTGCGGACGGCGTGGGAGACGTTCGAGCGGGCGGGCGCGCGGCCGTGGGCGAGGCGCGCGCGGGGTGAGCTGCGGGCGGCGGGCGAGAGCGGGCAGACCCCGCCCCCGGCCGTGCTCGACGCGCTGACCCCGCAGGAACTGCGCATCGCGGGCCTGGTCGCCGACGGGTTGTCGAGCAAGCGGATCGCCGCCCGGCTCTTCCTGAGCCCGCGCACGGTCGAGTACCACCTGTACAAGATCTATCCGAAGCTGGGCATCGGCTCCCGCGCGGAGCTGGCGCGACTGGTAGTTCTACAGAAGGCGCCCGCGGCGGAAGCGGACATGCTCTGAGACATGCATGACGTGAGCATCTGGAGTGAGGAGTTCGGCGCCGTGAAGGACGCGCCGATCCTGTTGATCATGGGGTCGATGTCGCAGGGCGTCCTGTGGCCGGACGAGTTCGTCGGCCGCCTCGTCGCAGGAGGCCGCCGGGTGATCCGGTACGACCACCGCGACACCGGCATGTCGGGCACGGTCGACTTCGCGGCGGAGCCGTACACCTGGGAGGACATCAAGGACGACGTGTACCGCGTGCTGGACGCCCACGGCCTGGAGAGCGCGCACCTGGTCGGCCACTCGGCGGGCGGGCTGCTCGGCCAGTTCGTCGCGGTGGAGCGGCCGGAGCGGGTGCGCTCGCTGACCGTCATCGGCTCCTCACCGCTCGGCGGCGGCGAAGGCCGGGTGCTCATGCGGGCCCTGACGGGGCAGCCGCAGCCCGAGGGGAGCCTGCCCGAGCCGACGCCGGAGTTCGTGGCCTTCTACCGTGCGCTGATGGCCGCCCCGCCGCCGGAGGACCGGCGCGCCCGGATCGACGGCATGATCGCCGAGCAGCGCGTGCTGCACGGCACCGGGCTGCCGTTCGACGAGGACGCGGCGCGCCGGCTGCAGGAACGGATCCACGACCGGGCCCGCGACCTGTCGGCGGTGGCCAACCACCGGCTGGCCGCGGCGGCCAAGCCGGACTTCGAGCCGGTGGGCGTGCTGCACCGGGTGAAGGCGCCCACGCTGGTCGTCGAGGGCAGCCACGAGCCGGCCAAGCCGGGCCACGGCGCGATCATCGCCGAGCGGATCCCGGGGGCGCGGCTGATGACCGTGGCGGGCATGGGGCACACGCTGCCGCCGGAGGTGCACGAGGAGCTGGCCGCCGCCGTCCTCGCGCACACGGCCGGGTGACGCCTGCCCGGGCGGCGCGGCGTACGGTCGCCGGCCCGGAGGACGGTCGCCGGCCGGGGGCGGGACCGGCGGGCGACGGCACGGGCCGGGGCCGTGCGGCCTTTCCCCCGGTCCTTCGTCCGGCGGCCGGTCGGCCGGTCGGCAGTTGACGGGCCCGGGGCCGGGACGGCCCCGGGCCCTTGACCCGGAGGAGCCGGGGCGGCGCCGTGCGGCGAGGTGGTGCCGGGAAATCCCGGCCGCTCGATTCCGGATGCGTACCGGAAGTGCGACCATGGGCGGGCCATGGGTACGGGAGTCGTCCTGCGAGCGGTGCGTACCGTGGTGTTCGCGTCGGTGTGCGTGCTGTTCACGGTGCTGGGGCACACGGCGGTTTCCGGCGTTCCCGTCTCCCCGTGGGTGGTGGCGGGCGCCGTCTGCGTCACGGCGGGAGGCGCCTGGAGGCTGACGGGGCGTGAGCGACGGCCGCTTCCGGTGAGCGCGGCCGCCCTCGCCTCGCAGGCCCTTCTCCACATCGGGTTCTCGCTCTCCCCGGCGGGCCGGTGGCCGTTCCCCTCCGGGACGCCCTCGTTCGCCGGGGACCACACGGGCCACCTGCCGTGCGGTCCGCCGGTCACGGACCGGTGCCCTGGACACCCGGTCCGTGTCGCGGCGGAGGCCGTGGGAGGCGTGGCCGTGCCGGGCGGGGTCGCCGGCATGGTGGCCGTCCACCTGCTGGTCGCCCTGGCGGGCGCCGTGTGGCTGTCGGGCGGCGAACGGGCCGTGTACCGGCTCGTCCGGGCGCTGTCGGCGTGGCTGTACGCGCCGCTCGTCCTCCTCACGGGTCGTCGCACACCCGTGCCGTGTCCGCAGTGCGGGCCGGTCCGGAGCTTATGGCGTCCGCTCCGGCGCTTCGTACTGGTCCACGTCGTCTCGTCGCGAGGTCCGCCCCGCCAGGGCTCTGTCGTGTGACCGCACGGAGCCATCGGCCGGGGAACGGGACGCGGTGCCGCCCCCTCCGGCCGCCCGTCCACCGGCCGCCGACGGCCGGACACCCGAAGGACCTCAGACGATGAACCCTGTCCATGACCACACGCCCGCGCCGGCCGGTTCCGCCCCGGGCGGGGCCCCACGGCGACGGGAGCCCTCCCGGCCCTCAGCCGGCCTGCGTACCGCCCCACTCCCGTCCGTCTTCGGCACGCGCCCCGGACCCCGCCCGCAGGTGGGCGAGGAGCCGGTCCGCACCGGAGGTCTCGCCGCCGTCCGCCGGGAGCGTGGCCTGCCGCAGCCGCCGGGCGCTCTCCTCCCACCGGCGGCACCGCGCGCAGGACGCCAGGTGCGCCTCGAGGGCCGGAACGGCGACGTCCGGCGGCAGCGCCTCGCCGTCGACGCGGGCGGAGAGGGCGGTGCGGATGCGGGAACACGGCATGGGCCCATCCTCCCCGAAGGCCCGGGAGCGCAGCGGCGTGTCGGGGAGGAGAGCCGTGCGTGACGACGAGCAGGTGACGATGTGGGCCCTGGCGGCCCGGTTCGGCGACCCGGAGGCGACCGAGTCCTTCGTCCGGGGCACCCTGCGTGACGTCCGGCGGTACGTCACCCACCTCAGCGGTGACGCGCGGGCGGCGGACGACCTCGTGCAGGACACCTACCTGCGGGCCCTGCGCGGCCTTCCCGGCTTCGAGGGGCGCTCGCCCGCCCGCATCTGGCTGCTGGCGATCGCCCGGCGGGTGGTGGCCGACCGGTTCCGGACGGCCTCCGCCCGCCCTCGGGTGGCGGATGTGGAGGACTGGCAGTCGGCGGTGGAGGGGGAACAGCCCCGGGGGTTACCGGGGTTCGAGGAGGGCGTGGTGCTGTCGGAGCTCCTCGCGGCCCTCCCCGCGGACAGACGGGAGGCGTTCGTGCTCACGCAGCTCCTCGGCCTGCCGTACGCGGAGGCGGCCGCGGTGGCGGGCTGCCCGGTCGGTACGGTGCGTTCGCGGGTCGCCCGGGCGCGCGAGACCCTGATCGGTCTGCTGGGCGCGGCGGAGGCCGACGGGCAGCGGGAGCCGCGCCGCGAGCGGGACCCGGAGCGGGGGGCACCGAGCCTGACCGGCTCCCCCACCTGAGACGGTGCCGGGGCCGGCCGGTTCCCCCGTCATCCCCGGTGGTCGGCGGGCGGGTCGGGTACCACGACCGGCCGCACGCTGCCCGCGGCGCTCAGGGCGCGGTGCAGGGCCAGCTCGGCGGTCGCCGCCTCGGCCAGGACGATCCCGGTGCAGCCGCGCTGGTCCTCCAGGTGCTCCACGCGGTCCCCGGGGGCCGCGGTGGGGTACCACTGGGGCGAGCCGGGAAAGGCGGACAGGTGCTCCAGCCCCGACCAGCCGGTGAGGGTGCCGGGCCGGTCGGGGTAGAGGAGGACGAAGCCGGTGGCGGGCCCCGAGGGGGCGGGCGCGTCCAGCAGGGCGGGGCGCCGGCCGAGCGCCGTGTCGACCACGGCCTCGTAGACGTTGGTCCCCAGGGCGCGGCACAGGGCCTCGCCGACGAGGGCGCCGCCGATGCGCCGGTTGATCTCCACCAGCTCCGGGCCCCGGGAGGTGAGGACGAACTCCACGTGCGCGAAGCCGCAGTCGTGGCCGGCGGCCTCCAGCACCCGCCCCACCCACGCGCCGAGCGCGGCGGACTCGGTGTCGGGGAGGGCCACGGGGAAGGCGGCCGCCTCCTCGCGGACGGAGGGCTGCGGGGACATCTGGCGGCTGAGTACGCCCAGCAGCCGCGTCTCGCCCTTCCAGCTCAGGGTCTCCGCGCTGTAGACGGGCCCGGCGAAGAAGGGTTCGGCGAACAGCCTCCCGGTGAGGGGCCGCCGCGCGGCCTCGGCGAGGACCTCACGCAGCCGCCGCTCGTCGCGCACCACCCAGACGTTGCGGGAGGAGGTTCCCGCGGAGTCCTTGAGGACGGCCGGCAGGCCGACGCCGGCGAGCACCTCGGCGGCGGCCGAGGGGCCGGGACGCACCAGGAGGGCACGGCCGCGGCTCAGCCCCCGGTCGTGCAGGAGGTTGCGTACCCGGTGCTTGTCCCGCAGCAGGCGTACCGCGGCCGGCCCGGGCCCCGGGAGGCCGAGCCCGGCGGCGAGGTCGGCTCCGGGGACGCTCCAGGTGTCGGTGGAGTTGACCAGGCCGCACAGGCCGGGCAGCCCCGCCAGCACCGCGGCGGTGGCGGCCTCGTCGCGGGTGTCGACGTCGACGACGTCGAGCGCGCCGGGGGCCAGCCGTTCCAGTTCGTGGCGGTAGACGTCCCGGTTCCCGGTGAGCAGGCACAGCCGGTGCCCTGCCTTCCCGGCCGCCTCCACCAGGCGTCCCAGGCCGAAGGTGAGCTCCTCCAGGGCGGCGATGGTCACGCGGTCGGCTCCTTCGCGGTCGAGGCCGGTACGGTCCGCCGTGCGGACGGGGAGGACACGTCGTGGCTCCGCCGCCCCCACTCCATGACCGACCAGGGCAGGGAGAGGTCGGCGAGGGAGGTGATCTGATGGGGTTTGAGGCCGCGGGGATCGAGGGCCTCGCGGTGCCGGGCGAAGACGCGTTCGGTGTAGCGGTGGCCGGTGTCCGCGCCGATGACCAGGTGGACGCGCTCGGGCTGCCGGGCGGCCTCCCAGCCCGCGACCAGGTGGGCCGCGCCGCTGGACAGCCCCGCGAACACCGCGTGGTCGCGCAGCAGCCCGACGGCGCCGGCCATGGCGTGCCGGAAGTCGACCCAGTGCAGGGTGTCGTACAGGCCGTGGCGGACGTTTCCGAAGGGGATGGAGCTGCCGATGCCGGCGATGATCGCCTCGGGGTCGCTGAAGCCCTCGCTGCCGAAGGTGACGCTGCCGAAGGGCTGCACCCCCACCAGCCGCACCCGCCGGCCGCGTTCGCGCAGCGGCTGGACGAGTCCGCCGGTGGAGGACCCGGTCCCCACGGCGCCGACCACGGTCAGCGGGCCGCCGGGCAGCGCGGCGTCGACCAGGTCGGCGAACTCCCGGTACCCGGCGTAGTGGACGGGGTCGTGGTACTGGCGCATCCAGTACATGTCGGGCCGGTCCGCGATCAGCTGCCGCACCCGCCGCACCCGCCGCTCCTGGTCCAGGCGCAGGTCCTGGGAGGGCGGCATCTGGTCCACGGTGGCGCCGAGGACCTCGAGCTGGGCGCGCATGGCCGTGTCGACGGTGGTGGAGGCGACGATGTGGCAGCGCAGGCCGTGGCGGTGGCAGGCCATGGCCAGCGCCAGGGCGTAGATGCCGCTGGAGCTGTCGACGAGGGTCTGGCCCGGGACCACGGTGCCGCGCTCCAGCAGCGCGCGGACGGCCCCGAGCGCGGCGTAGACCTTCAGCGTCTCGAACCGGGCGAGCACGACGGCGTCGCCCAGCCGGATCAGGTCGGGGGCCTTCAGGGCGTCGGTGATGTGCTCGTGGACCGGGGGAACCGGTGCGGTGCGCACGCCGGTCACCGCCCTTCCGCCGGCGCGGGGCCGCCCGGCCGGACGCCGCGCACGATGAGCCGCCGCGCGTGGTGGTCGTACGGGGCGCCGTCGAAGTCGCCGTAGCACTCCACACGGGTGAAGCCGGCCTCCTCGAACATCCCCCGCAGCTCGGCCGCGCTGTAGACGAAGGAGGTGATCGACGCCTGCCGCGCCGTCCGGCCGCGCACCAGCGTCCAGTCGGTGCGCAGCCGCGTCCAGTCGTCCAGGATGGTGTCGCGCTGCACCACGTAGGCGCCGTCCTCGAGCTCCACGAGCTGGGGGCGGCCGATCCAGCCGGCGAGGACCTCCTTGCCCATCACGTCCACCAGCAGCCGGCCGCCCGGGACCAGCGACTGACGGGCGTTGCGCAGCACGCGGAGGTTGTCCCGCGGGTCGTCGAAGTAGCCGAAGGAGGTGTAGACGTTCAGCACCACGTCGTAGGACTCCGGCTCGACGTGCTCCAGCATGTCCGCCCGCACCAGCCGGACCTCGGCCCCGGCCGCCGCGCAGGCGGCACGGGCCCTGTCCAGCATGACGGGGCTGAGATCGACGCCGGTCACCCGGCATCCGGCGCTCGCGAGCGGCACGAGGTACAGGCCGGGGCCGCAGCACAGGTCCAGTACGCGGGTCCCGGCGGGGAAGTCCAGCAGCGGGGACTTCGCGACGGTGGAGGCCACCTCCGCGCGTCTGCGTTCGGAGAACATCGTCTCGGAGAACTCCGACCAGAGCGTGTCGTCCTCGTACCAGTGCATGCCGCTGCCACCTCGATTCCGGGGCCGACCAGAGCCGGGGGGAGCAGCACCCGGCCCGGTGGGCACGGGCGCCCACAACCCAGACGTCGGACGCCTCCCCGTCCCGGTTCCCGCCGGACCGGTGAAGGATATGTGAAGGACCGGCCGTACCGGAGCGGGCGGCGCGCCGCGGCGCGCGGACCTTTCCGGGACCGCGACTTCTGGCTACTCTCGGGGCGCCCGCGGACGGAGGCCGTGCCCTCACGTGCGGACGCCCGACCGGGCAAGCCGTTCACCCCCCACGAGAAAGCGGTGTCCCTGCGATGGTGAAGACCTCGGCCCAGGCGAAGCGACGTCAACGGTTCGACCGGTCCGCGCTGCGGGCGGACCTGCGGGCGGCGCTGCCCGACGCCACCGCCGCGCTGGTGATCACCGCGGGCGTCTTCGCGTGGCTGTACGCGCGGGTGGAGGCGGGCACCTCCATGACGATCCAGGTGATGCCGCCGCTGGCGGACGCCGACCGGTACTGGATGTACTGGTTATGCCAGGCGTTCGGCTGGACGGGGCTGCTGTGGGCGTGGATCACCGTCGTGCTCGGCCTGGTCCGCTCCAGCGCCCGCCCCGGATGGCTGCGGGTGCCGGCGGTACGGATCGAGCGCTGGCACCGCACCACCAGTCTGACCACCATCGGCCTGATGTTCGCGCACGCCGCCATGTTCTTCGCCGAGCTGGTGCGCACCAACAAGGACGGGGCGGGCTGGCCGGGGAGGCTGGCCACCTCCTTCGCCGAGGTCTTCGTCCCCGGCGTCTACTCCTCGGGAACCGGCCGGATCGCCATCCTGATCGGCCTGCTCGCCCTCTACCTCGCCATCCCGCTCGGCCTGGCCTTCTACCTGCGGCAGGCCACCGGCTCCCGGATGTGGCGGGCCCTGCACCGCTTCGTCATCGTCGTCTACGTCCTCAGCGTGTGGCACACCCTGCTGTACGGGACCAACGTCTGGTACGACGGCGTCTTCCGCACCACGGTGTGGCTGCTGCAACTGCCCGTCGCCGTCCTGCTCCTGGTCCGGCTGCTCGTCCCCGCACGGCGCGGTGAGCGCCTGCACCTGCGCGACGCGGCCACGCGGCCGGGCGCGCTGCCCCTGGTGGCCCGGTCGGCGGGGCGGATCGCCGCCGCCGCCACCGTCGTCGGCCTGCTGGCCGTCACCGCCACCGGCCGCGACGGCGGCCGCACCCCCGGCGTCACCGGCGCCGGGCTCAACACCACCCAGACGCAGGTGTGGGCGGGACTGGCCGTGCTGGTGATCGCCCTCGCGGCCGTCGCGTACCGCCTGCGCCCCGCACGGCCCGCCGGGACCTCCGGCACCGCTCCGGCCGCTTCCGGGGCCGGAGTCGCGGACCCCGGCGAGGAGCGGGAGCGGCACTGACCGGCGCCCCCGCGCACCGGCCGTCACGGCGCGTTGGCGTTCGGGACGGGGACGGGAGCGGTGCCCGCGCGCCCGCCCGCGGCGCGCACGACCGCACCGTTCCCGTCCCCGTCCTCCTCCGGACCCGGCCCACCGGACGACCCCGTCGGCGTCCGGGCCGCCCGGCAGGACGTCCTCGCCGGGGCCGCCGGTGACGGTGTCACGGCCCTCCTCGCCGTGGACGGTGTCCGCGCCTCCGTGGGCCTCGATGTGGTCGCCCCCGGCCTCCCGCGAGGATCTGGTCCCCGCCCCGCCCATCAGGTGGTCCATGCCGTCGCCGGGCAGGACGCGGATGTCACCGGCGGAGGAGGCGGCCACCGGCAGTTCGCACGGCGCGGGTCGCGTCGCCGGGGCCGGGGTGCGCGCAGTGCTCCCCGGCCTGGACGGGCACCCCGTCGCTGAAGGCGATCGAGCGCACGTCCGTGCCGGTGCCCACGGGCGTGACCCGGAGTGCGTTGGTCTGCCCGGCGGCGGACCCGGCCCGTGCCGGGCGCGGGGCGGGCGAGGTCCCGCCGCGCGCCGGCAGGGCGCGGGACCGGCACCGCCGCGGCTCAGGACACCTCGGTGGTGGAGATCACCAGCATCTTCGTCACCGTGCCGTCGTCGCCGACCACGTCGCGCACGTGCCGGAAGCCCAGGCGGCGGCACATCGCCAGGCTGGCGGCGTTCCCGTCGCCGACCATGCCGTAGGCCTCCTTCAGCCCCAGGTTGTCAGCGGCGTGGCGCAGCAGGCCGCGGACCACCTCGGTGCCCAGCCCCTTGCCCCAGTACCGGGGGGCGAGCGCGGTGACGAGTTCGTGCCCGTCGACGTTGCCGGTCTTCTTCACCTCCGCGTGGCCGACGTACACCCCGTCGCACCACACGCCCCACACGTCGAACAGGCGCTTGGGGTAGACGTCGGTGAGGATGGCGCGGAACAGCACGCGGAGGTCCGCCTCGGGGACCTGCTCCTGGCCCATCCAGCGGCAGACCTCCTCGTCGCGCAGGAGGGCGACGAAGGCGTCCTCGTCCTCGGGGCGGTAGGGCGTGAACTCCAGCCGGTCGGTGCGCAGAACGGGCGTCATGGCGGCTCCTCGTGGTGATGCGGTGCGGTTGGGACGGCCGCTTCGCGGTGGGGCGCGGCGCGGCGGTGCGTGTGGGGGGCCGGACCAAGGCGGTGGAGTGTGGCGGGGGTGTGTGGCGGGGGTGTGTGGCGGGGGTGGTGCCGGGGGCGGCGGTCGCCGCCCCCGGCGCCGGAGGCGCGGGCTCAGGCTCCGGTGTTCTCCATCCGCTCGCGCAGGCTGCGCGGGCGCATGTCGGTCCAGACCTCGTCGACGTAGGCGGAGCACTCGGCCTCCGTGCCCTCCTTGCCGACGGGGTGCCAGCCGGCGGGCACCTCCACGTCGACCGGCCACAGCGAGTACTGCTCCTCGTCGTTGCGCAGCACCTGGTAGCGGGTGTTCTCGTCCATGTCGCGCTCTCCCGTCGTGGGTCGGGTTCTCCGGCCGGAACGGGCCGGCCTGTCCTGTTCGGTCTGCTCGTACGTGCGGTCCGCGGGGGTCCGCGGGGCGGTCCCCGGGGAACGGGCCCGGCCGGCGCACGGCGCCCGGGGCGACCGCGGGGTGCGCCGGGCGCGTCCCGGTGGCACGCCACCGGGACGCGGGGTTCTCACAGGCCGCCCCGGGCGTGCCGGGCGATGTGGCGCAGGGCCTCGGCGAACTCCCCGGCGGCTTTCCGCACGGCCTCCGTGGCGTGGAGCGCGGGGCGGTGGTGCCAGGTGAAGGCGAGGCGCCCGTTCTGCACCGCGCCCACCACCTCCAGCGGGTGCGATCCGCTGTCGCGGGGATCGTGGTCCTGGCCGAGGGAACCGTGCTCGGCGCGCACCAGGCCGCCGGCGGAGGCCTCCGGGCGGGCGTCCCACTGACCGAGGTAGTTGAACACCACCTGCCCGTGCGCCGCCGAGCCCAGCCGCTCGCGCACCTCGGGCGGGCCGTAGGTGCGCAGGGCGCCGAAGCCGATGCCGTTGCCGGGCACGGCGCGCAGCTGGCGGCGCACCGACTTCACCAGGGACCGCCAGTCGCGGGAGGGCCCGAGGTCGTCCGGCTCGGGCACCTGGAGGGCGACCGGGTGGACGGTGGTGAACCAGCCGACCGTGCGGGAGAGGTCGACCCCGTCCAGCAGGTCCTCGCGGCCGTGCCCCTCCAGGTCCAGGCGGACCTTCTCGCGTCCGGTCCAGCGGGCCAGGGCCAGGGCCAGCGCGGCCAGCAGGACGTCGTTGACGCGGGTGCGGTAGGCGGCCGGCGCGGCGCGCAGCAGCGCCGCCGTGTCCTCCTCGTCCAGTTCCACGGTGAGCGTGCGGGCCTCTCCGGCGTCCGGTCCGGACCCCTGGCCGGCCGGCAGCGGCTCGGCGGCCACGGCCTGCTCCCAGTAGGGCAGTTCGTGGTCCAGGGCGCCGCCGGCCACGTGCGCGGCCAGTGCGCGGGCCCAGTCGCGGAAGGAGGTGGTGCGCTCCCCCAGCGCGACGGGCTCGCCCCGCGCGGCCTGCTGGTAGGCGGCCTCCAGGTCGTCCCGCAGGATCCGCCAGGACACGGCGTCCACGACCAGGTGGTGGGCGACCAGGAGGAGGAAGGCCGGCCGGCCGGCGTCACCGGTGAACAGCGCCGCCCGCAGCAGCGGACCGCGGCCGATGTCGAAGCCGGTGTGCAGGTCGTCGGCGGCCTTCTCCATGGCCGCGTCGGCCTCCGCGGGCGACATCCCCGCCAGGTCGTAGCGGACGAGGAGGTCGTCGCAGCCGGCCGGCGGCGGGTTGAACTGGTGCCAGCCGTCGTCGTCCCGGGTGAAGCGCATGCGCAGGGTGTCGTGGTGCTCCAGCAGGGCGTCCAGCGCGACGCGCAGGGCCTCCGGATCGGGTGAGCCGTCCAGTTCCAGCAGCGCCGACTGGTTGAAGTGGTGGTGGCTGGCGCGCGGGGTGGTCAGGAACCACTCCTGGATGGGGGTGAGCGGCACCTCACCGGTGACCGGGCCGCTGCCGGAGCGCTGCGGGGCCGTGCCGACGACGGTGGCCAGCTCGGCCACCGTCTGGTGGGTGAACAGGTCGCGGGTGGCCAGGTGCAGGCCGTCCCGCCGCAGCCGCGACACCACCTGCATGCTCAGGATCGAGTCGCCGCCGAGGTGGAAGAAGTTGTCGTCCGCGCCGACCTCGTCCACCCCGAGGACGTCGGCCCAGATGCGGGCGATGCGGCGTTCGGTGTCGGTACGCGGCGCGGTGCGCGGACCGGTGGCGGTGTGCGCGGGCCCGGGTTCGGGCAGGGCGCGCCGGTCGGTCTTGCCGTTGGGGGTGAGCGGCAGCCGGTCCAGGGGCACGAACGCCGACGGGACCATGTGCGGCGGCAGCAGTCCGGCGAGGTGCTCGCGCAGCTCCGCCGGGGGGAGCCCCTCGGGGGCGCCCTCGGCGGGGACGGCGTACGCCACCAGCCGTCCGGAGCGCACGGCGACCACCGCGTCGCGCACCCGGGGGCTGCGCCGCAGCGCGCTCTCGATCTCGCCCGGCTCGATCCGGAAGCCGCGCAGCTTGAGCTGGTCGTCGGCGCGTCCGGCGAAGCGCAGTTCGCCGTCGGCGCCCCAGCGCACCAGGTCGCCGGTGCGGTACATCCGCTCCCCCGGCGCGCCGAACGGGTCGGCGGTGAACCGGCTCGCGGTCAGCCCCGGCCGGTTCAGGTAGCCGCGGGCGAGTCCGGGGCCCGCCACGTACAGCTCCCCGGTCACGCCGGGCGGGACGGGCCGCAGGGCGGAGTCGAGGACGTAGACGCGGGTGGCGCCGGCCGGGCGGCCGATCGGCGGGGCTCCCGCCTCCGGGGACAGCGGCCCGGTCCAGGTGGCGACGACCGTGGCCTCGGTGGGCCCGTAGGAGTTGATCATCCGGCGGCCGGGGGCCCACCGTTCCACCAGGTCGGCCGGGCACGCCTCGGCGCCGACGATCAGGGTGCGCAGACGCGGCAGGGTGCCGGACGCCTCGGGCGGCACGGTGGCCAGGGCCGCCGGGGGGATCAGCGCGTGGCTGACGCGGCGTTCGGCGAGCACCTGGGCCAGCCGCTCGCCGACCAGCGGCCCCTCCTCCCCCGCCACCAGCGTGGCGCCGGAGAGCAGGGAGACGCACAGCTCCAGCACGGAGGCGTCGAAGCTGGGCGAGGCGAACTGGAGCACCCGGTCGCCAGGGCCCGCGGCGTAGTGGCCGGCGGCGGCCGAGGCGAAGCCCGCCAGGCCCCGGTGGGTGACGACCACGCCCTTGGGCGTCCCGGTGGACCCGGAGGTGTAGATGACGTAGGCCGGGTGGTCGGGGGTGAGCGCGGTGGTGCGGTCGGCGTCCGTGGGAGCCGTGTCCGGTCCCTCCGCGCCCAGGACCTCCGCGGGGTCGTCCAGGGTCAGCCGGGCGCCCGCGTCGCGCGTCATGAACTCCCGCCGCTGCTCGGGGTAGGCCGGGTCCACCGGGAGGAAGGCCCCGCCCGCCTTGGCGACGGCGAGCTGTGCCACCACCGTCTCCGCGGCGCGGGGCAGGGCCAGGGCCACGACGCTCTCGGGGCCGACGCCGCGGCCGATCAGCCGGTGGGCCAGCCGGTTGGCCGCGCGGTCCACCTCCGCGTACGTCAGCCGCCGGGCGCCGTCCGCCAGCGCCACCGCGTCCGGCGTACGGGCCGCCTGGCGCTCGAACAGCTCCGGCAGCGTCGCCGCCGGCACCGGCCGGGCCGCGCCCCGCCCCTGGTCCAGCAGGGTCTTCAGCGCCTCCTCGGAAGCCAGCGGCAGGGCGCCCAGGGGGCGGTGCGGGTCCTCGGCGACGGCGGTCAGCAGCGTGCCGAGCTGGTCGGCCATCCGCTCGGCGGTGGCCGCGTCGAACAGGTCGGTGTTGTAGGTGAGCAGGCCGTGCAGCGCTCCGGAGCCGGTCTCGGCGAACTCCAGGGTGAGGTCGAACGCCGCGTGCCGGACGTCCGTCTCGACGTCGGAGACCTCCAGGCCGGGGAGGTCCAGATCGGCCGTCGGCGCGTTCTGCAGGACCACCATGACCTGGAAGAGCGGGGTGCGGCTGGTGTCCCGCACCGGCTGCACCTCGTCCACCACCCGCTCGAACGGCACCTCCTGGTGGGCGAAGGCGTCCCGCACCGTGTCGCGCACCTCGGCGAGGAACTCGGGGAAGGGGCGGTCCGCCTCCACCCGCGAGCGCAGCACCAGGGTGTTGACGAAGAACCCGATCAGGTTCTGGATCTCGGGCCGGTCGCGGCCGGAGGTGACGGTGCCGACGGCGATGTCACTCCCGCCGGACAGCCGCGCGAGGAACGTCTGCGCGGCGGCGACGAGCGTGGTGAACAGGGTGGCCCCCCGGTCCCGGCCGACCCGGGCGAGGCGGCGGGCCGTCTCCGGCGGCAGGACCAGGCGGGCGGTCGCGCCGTCGCGGGTGCGCACCGCCGGGCGCGGCCGGTCGGTGGGCAGGTCCAGCGGCTCGGTCCCGGCCAGGCGCTCCCTCCAGTACGCGAGGTGCTCGTCGGTGCCGGCGTCGCCCTCGGTGCGCTGCCAGTGGGCGTAGTCGGCGTACTGCACCGGCAGCGGCGGCAGCCGGTCGGCGGTGGCGCCCAGCGCGGCCCGGTAGAGGTGGGCCAGGTCGCCGGTGAGCACGGCGGTCGACCAGCCGTCGGTGACGATGTGGTGCAGGGCCAGGGTCAGCACGTGGTCGTCGCCGGCCAGCCGCACCAGCCCGGCCCGCAGCAGCGGGCCGCGGCGCAGGTCGAACGGGCGGGTGCGCTCGGCCTCCAGCAGCCTGTCCAGCTCCGCCGTGCGGTCGGCCCCGGGCAGCCCGGACAGGTCGTGCAGCGGCAGGGAGACCTCCCGCGGCGGGTGGACGATCTGCACGCCCCGGCCGTCCACCGTGTCGAAGGTGGTGCGCAGCGACTCGTGCCGGGCCACCAGGCCGTCCAGCGCGGTGCGCAGGGCGGCCTCGTCGAGTCGGCCGCGCAGGCGCAGCGCCAGCGCGGTGGTGTACTCGGCCCCGCCGGGCGCGAACTCCTCCAGGAACCACAGGCGCTGCTGCGCGTAGGACATCGGGACCGCCGCGTCGCGGGCGACCGGGACGACGGCGGCGCGCTCCGCGCCGCCGGTCCGCCCTTCCGCGAGCAGCCCGGCGAGCGCCGCGGGCGTGGGGTGGGTGAACACGGCCCGCGGCGACAGCTCCGTCCCGAACTCCTCCGCCAGGCGCGAGGCGAGGCGGATGCTCAGGATCGAGTCGCCGCCCAGGGAGAAGAAGTCGTCCTCCACCCCGGGCCGGTCCCCTCCGAGCACCTCGGCGAAGACCTCCGCCGTGCGGCGTTCGGCCTCGGTGCGGGGTTCGGTCCGCGTGCCGCGCTCCGCCCCCGCCTCCGGCTCCGGCGCGGGCAGCGCCGCCCGGTCCACCTTGCCGTTGCCGCTCAGCGGGAGGGCCTCCAGCGGGACGAACGCCGAGGGGACGAGGTAGTCGGGCAGCGTGCGGCGGGCGAAGGCCCGCAGGCCCTCGACGTCGTCGCCGGCCGGTCCGACCACGTAGGCCACCAGCCGCTTGGCGCCCGGCCGGTCCTCGCGGGCCACCACCGCCACGTCCGCGACGCCGGGGCGGGCCGCCAGCGCCGCCTCCACCTCGCCGGGCTCGACCCGGAACCCGCGGATCTTCACCTGGTCGTCGGCGCGGCCCAGGAACTCGACCGTGCCGTCCGGGCGGCGCCGGGCCAGGTCGCCGGTGCGGTACATCCGGGCGCCGGGCGGCCCGGACGGGTCCGCGAGGAACCGGGCGGCGGTCTCGCCGGGACGGCCCAGGTAGCCGCGCGCCACGCCCTCGCCGGCGACGAACAGCTCGCCGGCGCAGCCCGGCGGGACGGGCCGCAGGCGGGCGTCGAGGACGTGCACCCGCATGTCGTCCAGCGGGTGTCCGATGGGCACGGTGTCGGGCACCGCCGCCGCGTCCGTGAGGGCGAGGGAGGTGGCGAAGGTCGTGGTCTCGGTCGGCCCGTAGCCGTCCACCACGGTCAGGCCGGGGCAGGCGGCCAGCACGCGGCGTACGGCCGCGGCGGGGACCACGTCGCCGCCGGTCCACACCTGGCGCAGCCCCGCGAAGCAGTCCGGCGCGTCCTGGGACAGCAGCCGGAACAGGCCGGCCGTCACCCACAGCGCCGTCAGTCCGCCGTCGTCGGCCAGCCGCCGCAGCAGCGCCGCGTCCAGCGGCTGCCCCGGGGCCACCACCACGCGGCCGCCGTTCAGCAGGGGCGCCCACACCTCGAAGGTGGCGGCGTCGAACGCCACCGGCGAGTGCAGCAGCACGCGTGCGCACACCCCGCCGGCGAAGCGGCCGTCGGTGGCCAGCGACGCCACGTCGCGGTGGCGCACCGCCACCGCCTTGGGCAGGCCGGTGGATCCGGAGGTGAACATCACGTAGGCCAGCCGGTCGGGGTCCGCGGGCGGGAGCGCGGGCCCCCGCGGCGCGGCGGTCCGCGCGGCGGCCACCTCTCCGGCGGTGAGCCGGACCGTGACGCCCGCCCGGTCGAGCAGGGCGCGGCGCCGCTCCTCGGGCGCGCGGGCGTCCACCGGCACGTAGGCGCCGCCCGCCTTGAGGACGGCGAGCTGCGCGACGACGAGTTCGGCGGAGCGGTCCATGAGGAGCGCCACCCGGTCCTCGGCGGCCAGGCCGCCGGCGAGCAGCGCGGACGCCACGCGGTCCGACCAGTCGGCGAGCTCCCGGTAGGTCACCTCGCGGTCGCCGTCGTCCAGCGCGACCGCGTCGGGGGTGCGGCGGGCCTGCTCGGCGAACAGGTCCACCGGGGTGCGGGCCGGAACCCGCCGGGCGGTGGCGTTCCACCGCTCCAGCAGTTCCCGGTCGGCGTCGGTGAGCAGCTCCAGGTCGTCCACGTCGCCCGCGAAACCGTCGGCGAGCGCGGTGAGCAGTCCCGTCAGGCGGGCCGCGGCGCTCTCCACCGTGGCGCGGTCGAACAGGGCGGCGTCGTAGGCCAGGTCGAAGCCGAGCCGGTCGGCCAGGTGGGCGCGCAGGCACAGCGGGAAGGTCGTGGCGTCCTCGGCGTGCACCTCCTCGACGCGCACGCCCGTCCTGGCCGTGGCCGACTCGTCGACGGGGTAGTTCTCGAACACCACCATGCTGTCGAACAGCGCCTCGCCCGACGGGACGTCACCGAGGGCCTGGATGCGGGGCAGCGCGAGGAAGTCGAAGCGCCGGGCGTCGCTCTGCCGCTCCTGTAGCCCGCGCAGCCAGGGCAGGACGCCCCCCGCGGGCACGCGGACCCTGGTCGGCACGGTGTTGATGAACATGCCGACCATCGACTCCACGCCCGGCAGTTCGGCCGGGCGGCCGGAGACGGTGGTGCCGAACACCACGTCGCGGCGCCCGCTGTAGCGGGACAGCAGCAGCGCCCAGGCGCCCTGCACCACGGTGTTGACGGTCAGGCCGTGGCGGGCGGCCGTCTCCCGCAGCCGCCGTGAGACCCGCTCGTCCAGTTCGTGGCGGACGGCCTCGCCGGAGCGGGCGCGGTGCGCTTCGGCGGGGGTGCGGTCGTACGGCAGCGGGGTGCGCTCGGTGAAGCCGGCGAGGGCGTCGGCCCAGTACCGCCCGGCCTCGTCCTCGTCCTGGTCGCGCAGCCACCGCAGGAAGTCCGCGAACGGCCGCCTCACCGGCCCGGCGGTCTCGGAGCCGCCGGTGAGCGCGGCGTAGCGCTCGCACACCTCGGTGAGCAGCTGCCCGGTGCTCCAGCCGTCCAGGACCAGGTGGTGGGAGGACCACAGCAGCAGGACCTCGTCGCCGGGCAGGGCGGCCAGGGTGATGCGGGTGAGCGGCGCGCTGGTCAGGTCCATGCCCGCGGCGCGGTCCTCGGCGAGGAGGTCCTCGGTCGCCGCCGCCCGCCGTTCGGGCGTCAGGTCGCGCCAGTCCAGGTGGGTGACGGGCAGGTCCGCGTGGTGGTGCACCACCTGCACCGGGTGCGGCAGGCCCTGCCAGTGGACGGATGTGCGCAGCGCCGGCGTGCGGTCGGCGACCTGCTGCCAGGCCGCGGCGAACGCCCGCGGGTCCGCCACGCCCGACAGCCGCACCGCCGTGCGGTTGAGGTAGGCGTCGGCCGTGTCGACCAGTCCGTGGAAGAGCATGCCGGACTGCAGGGGTGTCAGCGGCAGGACGTCGGCCACGTGCCGCCCGTCGCCCACCAGCCCGTCCAGTTGCTCCTGGGTGAGCGCGGCGAGCGGGAAGTCGGACGGGGTGCGGCCGCCGGCGTCCGGGCGGGCGCAGTGCGCCGTGATCTCGCGGAGCGCGTCGCACATCTCCTCGGCCAGGCGCCGCACGGTGGCCTCGTCGTAGACGGCCGTCGGGTAGGTCCAGCCCAGTTCGAGGCGGCCGCCCTGGACCACGCCGGTGACGTCCAGCAGGTAGGGGCGGGGCTCGTCCGGGTCGGTGTCACGGCCGGCCGGCGGCAGCGCGGCGCGGTACAGCCCGCCGGACTGCGGGCCGCCGGCGGTCCCGGCGTCCCACTGCCCGTGGTAGTTGAAGCCGACCGCCGGGGCCGGGGCTCCGGCCAGGGGGCTGTCGGGCAGCAGGTGGCGCAGCGCTCCGTGGCTCAGGCCGCGCAGCGGCACCGCGCGCAGTTGCTCCTTGACGGACCGGAGGGTGTCGCGCCAGCCGGCGTCGGGGGCGGCGGTCAGGGCGAGGGGGAACTCGGCGGTGAACCAGCCCACCGTCCGCGACAGGTCCACGTCGTCGAACAGGTCCTCGCGGCCGTGCCCCTCCACCCCGATCAGGACGGTGTCGCGTCCGCACCAGCGGGCCAGGGTGCGGCCCAGGGCGCTGAGCAGCACGTCGTTGACCTGGGTGCGGTAGACGTCGGGGACCCGGCGCAGCAGGGCGTCGGTCTCCTCCGGTCCCAGGGTCGCGGTGACGGTGGCGGCGGTGCCGTGGGTGTTGGGGCCGGGCCGCCCGGCGGGCAGGCCGGCCGGGGCGGCGCAGGTGCGCTCCCAGTGGGGCAGGTCGGCGTCCAGGGCGCCGGAGAGGGTGTGGCGCTCCAGCCGGGCGGCCCAGTGGCCGTACGCGGTGCCCACCGGGGGCAGTTCGACGGGCCGTCCGGCCGCGGCGGCGAGGCAGGCGGTCTCCAGGTCCGCCAGCAGGATGCGCCAGGAGACGCCGTCCACCACCAGGTGGTGGACGGTGACCACGAGCTGCGCCGGCAGGTCCGGGCCGCGGTCGAAGAGCAGCGCCCGCACGACCCGGCCCTCGGCGGGGTCGAGCGAGGCCTGGGCCGCGTCCGCCGCGCGCTGCACCTCGGCCTCCAGCGCCCGGTCGTCCAGGTCCGCCGCGTCGTGGCGGGTGAGAACGCCGTCCGGCGCCTGCGGCAGGACCTCCTGGCGCCAGCCGCCGTCGGTGCGGCGGAACCGGGTGCGCAGGGCCGCGTGGTGGACCACCAGGGCGTCGACCGCCCGGCCCAGTGCCTCCGGGGAGGTGCCCGGGGACAGTTCCAGGCGCTGGGTCATGGTGAAGCGCAGTGCGTCGCCGGGCCGGCGGCCGTCGAGGTACCAGCGCTGGATGGGGGTGAGCGGGGCCTCGGCGGGCGGGGCGGCGCCGTCCCCGGCGGCCGGTCGCGGGTCCGCCTCGGTGGTGCACAGGGCGAGTTCGGCGACGGTCTGGTGGCGGAAGACGTCCTTGGTGGTGAGGGCGAGCCCGGCCTGGCGGGCGCGGGAGACGATCTGGATGGAGAGGATCGAGTCGCCGCCGAGCGCGAAGAAGTTGTCCCGCGCGCCCACCCGGTCCACGCCCAGCACCTGGGCCCAGATGGCGGCCAGGGTCTCCTCGGTGCCGGGGCGCGGCGCCACGTACGGCGTGGCGCTGTCGGGCTGCGCGGGCGGGGCGGGCAGCGCGCGCCGGTCGGTCTTGCCGCTGCTGGTGCGCGGTATGCGCGCCAGCGGGACGAACGCGGTGGGCACCATGTGGTCCGGCAGGGTCCGGCGCAGCGCCACCCGCAGCTCGTCGGCCGGCGGGGTGCGGTCCCCGGCGGGCACCAGGTAGGCCACGAGCATGAGGCGGCCGGCGTGCTCGCGGGCGGTCACCACGGTCTCGGCGACGTCCGGGTGGGCCAGGAGGGCGGCCTCCACCTCACCGGGCTCGATGCGGAATCCGCGGATCTTGACCTGCTCGTCGGTCCGGCCGAGGAACTCCAGGCGCCCCTGGGCGTCCCAGCGGGCGCGGTCGCCGGTGCGGTACATGCGGGAGCCGGGCGGCCCGAACGGGTCGGCGGTGAACCGGCTCGCGGTCAGGCCCGGCCGGTTCAGGTAGCCGCGGGCCACCTGCGCCCCGGCCAGGTACAGCTCGCCCGGCACGCCGGGCGGCACCGGGCGCAGTGCGCCGTCGAGCACGTAGGCGCGCAGGTTGCGGCCGGGACGGCCGATGACGGGGCGCTCGGGCCCCTCGGCGCAGCGGCCGTAGACGGCGTCGACGGTGCACTCGGTGGGCCCGTACATGTTGTAGACGGCGATGCCGAGGTCCCTCTCGGCCGCGCGCAGCTCCCGCCACGCGGCCGTGCCGACCGCCTCGCCGCCCACCAGCAGCAGGCGGGGGTGGTGGCGGCCGGGCGCCAGGAGCCCGGCGGAGGTGAGTTCGCGCAGGAAGGACGGGGTGACGTTCACCAGGTCCAGGCGCCGCTCGGCGACCAGGGCGCAGAACGCCTCCGGGTCCAGGCGCACGTCCTCGTCGACCAGGTGCACCTCCTGGCCCAGGGCGAGCAGCAGCGGCCCCTCCCACGAGGTGTCGAAGGAGAACGAGGCGCTGAGCGCGGCGCGCAGCCGCCGCCCGTCCGCGGTGTGCGGTGCCACCAGACCTTCCCGGTGGGCGCGGCAGAGGTTGACCAGGTGGCGGTGCTCCACCGCGACGCCCTTGGGGCGGCCGGTGGAACCGGAGGTGTAGACGATGTACGCGGTGTTCTCCGGGCGCAGCGGGGCGAGCCGGTCGGCGTCGGCGGGGTCGTGCGCGGGCAGCCGGTCCCAGGGCACCTCGCGCAGGGCGTCGGCGGTCAGGACCGTGTGCGGCGCGGCGTCCTCCAGGAGGAACGCGACGCGCTCCTCGGGCAGGTCGGGGTCGACGCAGAGCAGGGTGCCGCCCGCCTTGAGGACGGCGAGCAGCGCCACGTACATGTCCGAGGTGCGCGGCAGGCGGGCGGCGACCACGCGCTCCGGACCGGTGCCCCGGGCGACGAGGTGGTGGGCCAGCCGGTTGGCGCGGTCGTTGAGGGCGGCGAAGTCGAGCGTGGCGTCCCGGGCCACCAGGGCGGTGGCGCCGGGGGTGCGGGCGGCCTGTGCCTCGAACAGGGCCGGGAAGGTGGCGGCTGCGGTATCGGGAGTGCCGGGGGTGTCGGCGGTATCGGGGGTGCCGACGGCCGGCAGCCGGGCGCCCTGCCACTCCTGGAGGACCCGGCGCCGCTCGGCGGGGGTCATCAGCGGCAGTGCGCCGGTGGCCCGGTCCGGGTCCTCGGCGACGGCCTCCAGCAGCAGCCGCAGCCGGGCGGCCAGGCGCTCGGCGGTGTCCGCGTCGAACAGGGCGGTGTCGTACTCCAGGTAGCCGGTGACGCCGCCGTCGCCCTCCACGAAGTCGAAGGCGAGGTCGAAGGTGGCGTGCCGGACCGGCGGCGTCACCGGCTCGGCCTCCAGGCCCGGCAGACGGGGCACCTCGGCGCCCAGGTTGTGCAGCGCCACCATCACCTGGAACAGGGGGGTGCGGCTGGTGTCGCGCTCGGGCTGGAGCGCGTCCACCAGCCTCTCGAAGGGCACCTCCTGGTGGGCGAACGCCTCCAGGACGGTGGTGCGCACCTGCTCCAGCAGCGCGCGGAACGTCATGTCGGGGCGCACCCGGTTGCGCAGTACCAGCGTGTTGACGAACATGCCGACCACGTCGTGGAGTTCGGGGCGTTCCCGGCCCGCGGCCACGGTGCCGACGGCGACGTCCTCCTGGTCCGCCCAGCGCGAGAGCAGGACCGTGCAGGCCGCCAGCAGCGTCATGTAGAGGGTGGCGTCGGCGTCACGGCCCGTCTCGCGCAGCCGCCCGGTCAGCGCGGCGGGAAGGGCGAAGGTCACCAGCGCCCCGTCGCGGGTGCGCGTCGCCGGGCGCGGCCGGTCGGTCGGCAGCTCCAGCGGGGCCAGGCCCTCCAGCGCGCCGCGCCAGTAGGAGAGCTGTTCCTCGGCCTGCTCGGTGCGGGCGCGCTGCCAGGCCGCGTAGTCGGCGTACCGCACGGGCAGTTCGGGCAGTCGGGGGCGGCGGCCCTCCAGCGCCGCCGCGTACAGCTCGCCCAGGTCCCGGCCGAGGACGGCGACGGACCAGCCGTCGGTGACGATGTGGTGGACGGCCAGGACCAGCACGTGCTCGTCGTCGGCCAGGCGCGCCAGCCGGGCGCGCAGCAGGGGCCCGGCGCCCAGGTCGAAGGGGGTGGCGGCCTCGCGCTCCAGGAGCGCGTCCAGGGCCGCCGACGGGTCGCCGGCGCGGTCGCCGGCGAGGTCGTCCAGCGGCAGGTCCACCGGGTGCGGCGGGTGCACGACCTGCCGGGCGCGGCCGTCCTGCTCGGCGAAGGTGGTGCGCAGCGCCTCGTGCCGGGCCACCAGGCCGTCCAGCGCGGTGCGCAGGGCGGCCTCGTCGAGCCGGCCGCGCAGGCGCAGCACGGACAGCGTCGTGTACTCGGTGCTGCCCTGTTCGAAGCGGTCGAGGAACCACAGGCGCTGCTGCGCGTACGACAGCGGCGGCGGGGTGTCCGGGTCCGCGGCCGGTATGGCGTCGGCCGCCGCCCGGTCGCCGGTGCGGTCGCCGGCCGGATCGCCGAGGGCGGCGGCCAGGGCGGCGACCGTCGGGTGGGTGAACAGCAGCCGGGGCGAGACGTCCGCGCCGAAGGCCGCGCGCAGCCGGGAGGTGACGCGGACGGCGAGGATGGAGTCGCCCCCGAGGGCGAAGAAGTCGTCCCCGGCGCCCACCTCCGCGGTGTCCAGCACGTCCGCCCAGGCGGCGGCGACGGCGCGTTCGGCCGGGGTGCGCGGCGGGGTGCGGTCGCCTCCGGCGGCGAAGCCGTCCGGGCCGGGCGCGGGCAGGGCGCGCCGGTCGAGCTTGCCGTTGACGGTGAGCGGCAGCGCCTCCATCGGCACGTAGGCGGCGGGCACCATGTGCGCGGGCAGCAGGTGCTCCAGGTGGGTGCGGAGTTCGGCGGCGGGCGGCGCGGCGTGCTCCCCGCCGGAGCCGACGACGTGCGCGACCAGCCGCCGCGTCCCGGAGGCGTCCTCGTACACGCCCACCGCGGCCTCGGCGACGTCCGGGTGGGCCAGGAGCGCGGCCTCGATCTCGCCGGGCTCGATGCGGTAGCCGCGGATCTTCACCTGCTGGTCGGCGCGGCCCAGGTACTCCAGCGTTCCGTCGGCCCGCCACCGGGCACGGTCGCCGGTGCGGTACATGCGGGAGCCGGGCGGCCCGAACGGGTTCGCCGTGAAGCGGGACGCGGTCAGGCCCGGCCGGTTCAGGTAGCCGCGGGCCAGGCCCTCCCCCGCCACGTACATCTCGCCCACGGCGCCGGGCGGCACGGGGGCCAGGTCGCCGTCGAGCACGTACACCCGCAGGTCGGGTATGCCCGCGCCGATGGGGCTGGCGGCGCCCCTGCGGGCCGTGGTGCGGTCCAGGGGCTCGTAGGTGACGTGCACGGTGGTCTCGGTGATGCCGTACATGTTGACCAGGCGCGGGGCGGTGTCCGGGTGGCGCGCGTACCAGTCGGCCAGCCGCTCGACGTCCAGCGCCTCGCCTCCGAAGACCACCGTGCGCAGGGCCAGGCGCCCGCTCGGCCCGGGGTGCTCGGCGTCCGCGCGCGCCAGGGGGTAGAAGGCGGACGGGGTCTGGTTGAGGACCGTGACCCGCTCGTCCGCCAGCAGGCGCAGGAAGTCCTCCGGGGAGCGGGCGGTGTCGTCGGGGACGACGACGAGCCGGCCGCCGTGCAGCAGCGCGCCCCACAGCTCCCACACGGAGAAGTCGAAGGCGTAGGAGTGGAACAGCGTCCACACGTCCGTCTCGTCGAAGCCGAACCAGTGGCGGGTGCGGGTGAACAGCCGCACCACGTTGGCGTGCGGGATCACCACGCCCTTGGGGCGGCCGGTGGAGCCGGAGGTGTAGATGGCGTAGGCGGGGGTCTCCGGCAGCGGACGGCGGGCCGGGGCCGGGCCGGCGGCCGGGCGCCGCGCGAGGTCGGCCCGTACCGCGGGGTCGTCCAGCGGGAGTGCGGGCACACCGGTGCCCTCGGCCCGCCCGGCGTCCCCGGTGGTGGTCACCAGCGCCACCGGCGCGGCGTCCCGCAGCAGGTCGGCGACGCGCTCGGCGGGCAGCCTGGGGTCGATCGGCAGATAGGCCGCGCCCGTCTTCAGCACGGCCAGGACCGCCACGACCAGGTCCGTGGAGCGGGGCAGGGCGAGCGCCACGAAGCGCTCGGGCCCGGCGCCGTACTCGGCCAGCCGGTGGGCGAGCCGTCCGGCCCGCGCGTCGAGCCCGGCGTAGTCGAGGCTCTCGCCCGCGCAGGTGACGGCGGTCGCGGCGGGAACGCGGGCGGCCTGGGCCTCGAACAGGTCCACCAGGGTGGGTGCCGGGCGGCCCTGCTCGGCGCCGTTCCAGTCCACCAGCATCCGCCGCCGCTCCTCGACGGTCGTCCACGCCAGGGAGCGCAGCGGTCGGCCGGGGTCGGCGGCGATCTCCGCGAGCAGCAGGCACAGCCGGTCGGCGAGCGCCCGGACGGTCCCGACGTCGAACAGCTCCGGGTCGTAGGCCAGGTCGAAGCCGATCCGCTCGCCCTGGTAGGCGCGCAGCACGAGCGGGTAGTTGGTGGCGTCCCGGGAGGCGACGTCCACCAGGCGCACGCCCGAGCCGGCCGTACGGGCCTCGTCGAAGGGGTAGTTCTCGAAGGCGACCATGCTGTGGAACAGCGCCGTGCCGGACGGCACGTCGCTCAATCCCGTCAGCTCGGCCAGGGAGACCGCCGCGAAGCGCCGCGACTCGGCCTGCGCCTCCTGCAGCTCCCGCAGCCACGCGGTGGCCGTCCGCCGGCCGTCCACGCGGACCCGGGTGGGCAGGGTGTTGATGAACATGCCCACCATCGACTCCACGCCGGGCAGGTCGTCGGGGCGGCCGGAGACGGTGGTGCCGAACACCACGTCCCGCTCCGCGCTGTAGCGGGACAGCAGCAGCGCCCAGGCGCCCTGCACCACCGTGCCCAGGGTGAGCCCGGCGTCGCGGGCGGTGCGGGCCAGCCGCTGCGACACCGCGTCGGACAGACCGGCCGTGTGGACGCCCGCGGACCGGGTCTCGTGCGCCTCGCGCAGGGGGCGGTCGACGGGCAGCGGGGTCGGCTCGGCGAAGCCTTCGAGGACGCCCCGCCAGTGCTCGCGGGCGGCGTCGGCGTCCTGGTCGGCCAGCCACCGCACGTAGTCGCCGAAGGGCCGGCGCGCGGGGGGCCGTGTCCCGCTCCCGGCGATGAGCGCCGCGTACTCCTCGAACACCTCGGTGAGCACCTGGGCCAGGCTCCAGCCGTCCAGGATCAGGTGGTGGGAGGTCCACAGCAGGTGCAGCCGGGCGTCGGGCAGCCGCACCAGGGTGAGCCGCATCAGCGGCGCCGCGCCGAGGTCGACGCCGCGCGCCAGGTCGTCGGAGCGCAGCCGGGCGAAGCGGTCGGCGCGCTCGCCCTCGTCCACGTCGCGCCAGTCCAGGTGGGTCACCGGCACCCGGACGTCCCGGTGCACGACCTGGAGCGGGACGGGCACGCCCTCCCACACCACCGAGGTCCGCAGCGCGGGGGTGCGGTCGGCCACCCGCTGCCAGGCGACGGCGAGGGCGTGCGGGTCCGCCACCCCCTCCAGCAGCAGCGCGGCCTGGTCCACGTACACGTCGTCCGGGCCGCCGACCAGGCGGTGGAAGAGCATGCCCTCCTGCAGCGGGGTCAGCGGAAGGATGTCCTCCACACCGCGGCCGTCACCGGCCAGCCGGTCCACGCCGGCCTGGTCCAGGCGGGCGAGGGGGAAGTCGGAGGGGGTGCGGCCGCCGGCGTCCGGCCGGGCGCAGTGCTCGGCGATCTCGGTCAGCGCCCGGACCATGCCGTCCGCCAGGGCCCGGACGGTGTCCGCGTCGTGCACCTGATCGCTGTGGTGCCAGGTGATCTCCAGCTCGCCGTCGGCCACCGCGGCCGAGACGTCCAGCAGGTGGTCCAGCGGCTCGTCGGCCGCGATGTCCCGTCCCGGCACCTCGTCGGCCGGGGCGAAGTCCCGCCCGGCCGGCGCGGTCCACTGCCCGTGGTAGTTGAAGGACACCTGGGGCAGCGGCAGGTCGCGCAGGGAGCGGGCGGACGGGTCGGGTGAGCCCAGACGGGCCAGTGCCTCGTAGCTCAGGCCCCGCCGGGGCACCGCTCTCAGCCGTTCCTTGACCGCCTTGAGCGTGGCGCCCCAGTCCGGCGCGTCCGCCGGTCCGGCCGGGGCGAGGGTGACGGGGTACTGGGTGGTGAACCAGCCCACCGTCCGCGACACGTCGACCGTGTCGTCCGGTCCCGGTCCGTCCGGGCCGGTCCGGCCGCCGAGGTCCTCCCGGCCGTGGCCCTCCAGGGCGACGGTGACCCGCTCGGCGCCCGTCCAGTCGGCGAGCACCCGGCCCAGGGCGCTGAGCAGCACGTCGTTGACCTGGGTGCGGTAGACCCCGGGCACCTTGCGCAGCAGCGCCTCGGTGGTGGCGCGGTCCACCCGGGTGCGGACGGTGCGCACCGACCCGGCGAGCGGGGTCCCGGGGCGGTCCACGGGCAGCGGGGCGCGCGGCACGGCGGCCTCGGCCGTCCAGTACGGCAGGTCGCCGTCCAGGTCGCCGGCGCGCACCCGCCGGGACAGGTGCGCGGCCCAGTCGGCGAACGGCGTGGTGGCGGGTTCCAGGCGGACCGGCTCGCCCGCGGCCGCCTGCCGGTAGGCCTGCTCCAGGTCGGCCAGGAGGATCCGCCAGGAGACGCTGTCCACGGCCAGGTGGTGGGCCGTCAGGAACAGCTGCGGCCGTCCGCCGCCGGGGTGCAGCAGCAGGGCCGCGCGCAGCAGGGCGCCGGTGGACGGGTCCAGCTCCGCGCGGGCGGCGTCGGCGGCCTCCTCCCGTGCGGCCGCGGGGTCGGCGACGGCGGACAGGTCGTGGCGGGCGAGCAGTCCGGTGGCCGGGCCCGCGCCGGGGTGCTGCTCCCAGGTGTCCCCGGTGCGCGCGAACCGGGTGCGCAGCGCCGGGTGGTGGGCGGCCACCGCCTCCAGGGCCCGCCGCAGGGCCTGCTCGTCCAGGTCGTGCGGCAGGTCGAGCAGCATCGACATGCCGAAGCGCCGCAGCGGGCCGTGCGCGGCGAAGAACCACTCCTGGACGGGTGTCAGCGGGGCGGGCCCCTGGGTGCGGGGCAGCCGGGCGGCGGGCGCCGCGGTGGCCCGGCGGGACGCGGCGGCGGCCAGGTCGGCGACGGTCTGGTGGCGGAAGACGTCCTGCGAGTTCAGGTGCAGGCCGGCGGCGCGGGCCCGGGAGACGGCCTGGATGGAGAGGATGGAGTCGCCGCCCAGCTCGAAGAAGTTGTCGGTGACGCCCACCCGGGCCACGCCCAGCACCTCGGACCAGATGCCGGCCAGCGTCTCCTCGTCGGGGGTGCGCGGGGCGGTGTACTCCCGCTCGCGCGGGGCGGCGTCGAGGTCGGGGGCGGGCAGGGCCCGGCGGTCCAGCTTGCCGCTGGTGGTCAGCGGCAGGGCGTCGAGGACGGTGAAGGAGGAGGGCACCATGTGGTCGGGCAGGACGCGCCGGCAGGCCGCCCGCAGCCCGGAGGCGGCGGGCGGGGCGGCGGCGTCGGCGGGCACGGTGTAGGCGGCCAGCCGGGTGTGGCCGCGGCCGTCGGCCACCGCCACGACCGCGGCGGCGGCGACCTCCGGCAGATCCAGCAACGCCGCCTCGATCTCGCCCGGCTCGATGCGGTGGCCGCGGATCTTGACCTGGTCGTCGGCGCGCCCGAGGTAGTCCAGCCGTCCGTCGGCGGTCCAGCGGGCCAGGTCGCCGGTGCGGTACATCCGCTCCCCCGGCGCGCCGAACGGGTCGGCGGTGAACCGGCTCGCGGTCAGGCCCGGGCGGCCCGCGTAGCCGCGGGCCACCTGCGCCCCGGCCAGGTACAGCTCGCCGCCGACGCCGGGCGGCACGGGCTGGAGCCGGTCGTCGAGGACGTAGGCCCGTACGCCGGGCAGCGGCCGGCCCACCAGCGGGCGGTCCTCCTCCCCGACGCGGCAGGCCAGGGCGTCGACGGTGCACTCGGTGGGGCCGTAGAAGTTGTAGGCGGCGACGTCCCGGTGGGCGGCCAGCTCGCGCCACAGGCCGGGGCCGATCGCCTCGCCGCCGAGCATCAGCACCCGCGGGTGGTGGCGCGGGTCGGTGAGCAGTCCGGCGGGCAGCAACTGCCGCAGGTAGGAGGGAGTCAGGTCCAGGAAGTCGACGCGGTGCTCGACCACGTACTCGACCAGGGCGGCCGGGTCCAGCCGGGTCGCCTCGTCGACCAGGTGCAGCCGGTGGCCGTCGGCCATCAGCACCAGGCCCTCCAGCGAGGTGTCGAAGGAGAACGACGCGGTCAGCGCGACCCGCAGCGGGCCGCCGCCCGCCTCGGCGACGAACCCCTCGCGGTGGCCGGCCAGCAGGTTGGTCAGGGAGCGGTGCGCCACGGCCACGCCCTTGGGGCGGCCGGTGGAACCGGAGGTGTAGATGACGTACGCGGTGTTGTCCGGGTGCAGCGGGGCGAGGCGGTCGGCGTCGGTGGGGTCGGTCTCCGGGGCGGTGCCGGGCGCCGACCGCAGCGCGGCCTCGTCCAGCACCAGGGCCGGTCTCGCGTCCTGGAGCAGGAACCGTACGCGCTCCTCGGGCAGCGCGGTGTCGACGGGGAGGTAGCCGGCGCCGGACTTCCACACGGCGAGCATCGCCGTGATCATGTCGGCGGTGCGCGGCAGCCGCAGCGCGACCAGCCGCTCGGGGCCGGCGCCGAGGGCGATGAGGTGGTGGGCCAGCCGGTTGGCGCGGGCGTTGAGCGTGGCGTAGTCCAGCCGGACGTCCCCGGCGACCAGGGCGGTGGCGTGCGGGGTGCGGGCCGCCTGCCGCTGGAAGACCTCGGGGTAGGTGGTGGCCGGGGCGGGCCGTCCGGTGGCGTTCCACTCGGACGTCATCCGCCGCACCTCCCGCGGGGAGAGCAGGGGGAGCGTGCCCAGCGGCCGGTCCGGTTCGGCGGCGGCGCCCTCCAGCATCCGCAGCAGCTGGTCGGCCATCCGCTCGGCGGTGGCCGCGTCGAACAGGTCCGTGCGGTACTCCAGGAGACCGGTCAGCCCCTCCCCCTCGGGCACGAACTCCACGCTCAGGTCGAAGGTGGCCGCCTGCCGCGGCACGGCGACCGGGGAGGTGGCCAGACCGTGGGGGGCGGGCGCGGCGGGCGGGTCCGGGTGGAGCAGGACCATCACGTCGAACAGGGGGTTGCGGCCCGCCTCCCGGGTCGCGCCCACGGCCTCCACCAGCCGCTCGAACGGCGTGTCGCCGTGGGCGAAGGCGTCGTTGACGGTGTCGGCGGCGGCCGTCAGCAGGTCGCGGAAGGATCCGCCGGTCTCGACGGCGGTGCGCAGCACGACGGTGTTGGCGAAGAAGCCGACGGCCCGTTCCAGGTCGGTGCGGGGCCGTCCGGGGGTCAGGGACCCGACGGTGACGTCGTCCTGCCCGGACCAGCGGGCCAGCAGCGCCTGGCAGGCCGCGACCAGGGAGGTGAACAGCGTGGTGTTCCGCTCGGTCGCGAGCTTCCGCAGCCGGGCGGTGGTGTCGGCGGGGACGGTGAAGGTGTGGACCGCGCCCTCCCCCGACTCCTCGCCGCGGCGCGGGCGGTCCAGCGGGAGTTCGGGCGGCACGGCGCCGGACAGCTTCTCGGACCAGTGGGCGAGGTGCCGCTCCAGGCGGGGGCCGGAGAGCTGTTCGCGCTGCCACACCGCGAAGTCCGGGTACTGCGTCGCCACCGGCGGCAGGTCCGGTGCCGCGCCGCGGGCCAGGGCGTCGTAGGCGGTGCACAGCTCCTCCAGCAGCACGCCCATCGACCAGCCGTCGGTGACGATGTGGTGCGCCGTCAGCAGCAGCACGTGCGAGGCGTCCGACTCGCGCAGCAGCAGGGCGCGCAGCAGCGGCCCGGTGCGCAGGTCGAACGGGCGGGAGTACTCCGCCAGCAGGGCCGCCTCCAGGGCGGGCGCCCGCCCGGCCGCGGGGTGCGGCGCGTCCGGCGCGGCCAGGTCCCGGACCGGCAGCGGTACCGGCCCGGCCGGACGCACGGTCTGCGCCGGCTTCCCGTCGGCCTCCTCGAACGTGGTGCGCAGCGCCTCGTGGCGCTCCACCACGGTGTCGAGGGCGCGGGAGAGGGCGCCGTGGTCCAGCGGTCCGGTCAGCCGCAGCGCGACCGCGCTGTTGTAGCGGGCGTCGCCGGGCCGCAGCCGGTCCAGGAACCACAGCCGCTGCTGGGCGAAGGACAGCGGCAGGGGCCGCGTCCGGTCCGCGTGCGGGATGGCCTGCCGGGCGGCGGCGCCCGGCGCTCCGGCCCGTCCGGCCAGACGGCGGCGCAGCGCCTCCTGGAGGTCCCGGGGCAGGGCCTGGGCGCGGTTCTGCTTCGAAGACGTCATGGTCGTCCGGTCCTCACCGTTCGTCGTGGTCGCTGTCGCCGCGTGCGGCGTCTTCGAGTTCGAGTTCGCTCAGCACCTGCTCCTCCACCAGCTCCGCCAGGGCGGCGACGGTGCGGGAGACCAGGACGTCGCGGGGCGTGAGGCTCACGCCGAAGGCGTCGTTGGCGCGTGAGGCGATGCGCAGGGCGCGCAGGGAGTCGCCGCCGAGGGAGAAGAAGTCGTCCTCCGCGCCCACGGGCGTGCTCAGGGACTCCTCCCAGATGGCGGCCATGGCCTCCTCGGTGGGGGTGCGGGGGGCCACGTGGTCCGCCGCCTCCCCCTCGTCCGGTGCGGGTGCGGGCAGGGCGGCCCGGTCGGTCTTGCCGTTCTCGGTGAGCGGGAAGCGCTCCAGCACGACGAACGCCGAGGGGACCATGTGCCCGGGCAGGGCGCGGGCGGCGAGCGCCCGCAGCTCCGCGGCGGACGGCGCCTGCGCGTCCGGCGCGGCGAGCAGGTGGGCCACCAGGCGCGGCAGCCCCGGCTCGTCCTCCCGTACGGTCACCACGGCGTCGAGGACGGCCGGGTGGCGCTCCAGGACCGCCTCGACCTCGCCCGCCTCGATCCGGTGGCCGCGCAGCTTGAGCTGGTGGTCGGTGCGGCCCAGGTAGTGCAGCTCGCCGCGGTGGTCGCGCCGCACCAGGTCGCCGGTGCGGTACATGCGGCTGCCGGGCGGCCCGAACGGGTTCGCCGTGAAGCGGGACGCGGTCAGGCCCGGCCGGTTCAGGTAGCCGCGGGCCAGCGCGGGGCCGCTCAGCCACAGCTCGCCCGCCACGCCGTCGGCGACCGGCCGCAGCCGCGCGTCCAGGACGTAGGCGCCGGTGGCGGGCAGCGGGCGCCCGATGGGCGGCGCCGTGCCCTCCGGTTCCAGGGGGGCCGACCAGGTGGCGACGACCGTGGCCTCGGTGGGCCCGTAGGAGTTGACCATCCGGTGGTGCGGTGCCCAGCGGGCGACCAGGTCGGCGCCGCACGCGTCGGCTCCGACCACCAGGGTCGTGAGGTCCGGCAGGGTGCCGGGGGTGTCCGGCGGCAGGGTGGCGAGCGCGGCCGGCGGCAGCAGGGTGTGGGTGACGCGCTCGTCCCGCAGGACGTCCGCCAGCTCCGCGCCGAGCAGCGGGCCGGGCGGCGGCACGACCAGGCGGGCCCCGTTCGGCAGGGACATGCACAGCTCCAGCACCGAGGCGTCGAAGCTCGGCGTGGCGAAGGCCAGGACCCGGTCGCCGGGGCCCACCCGGTAGTGCTCGGCCTCGGCCGCGGCGAAGTCCGCCAGGCCCCGGTGGGTGACGACCACGCCCTTGGGGGTGCCGGTGGAGCCCGAGGTGTAGATGACGTAGGCCGGGTCGTCCAGGTCCAGCGGGCGGACGCGGTCGGCGTCGGTGGGCCGGTGCTCCGGCGCGCCGTCCGGCTCGGCCGCGAGCAGGCCGGCGACCTCCCCGGCGTCGAGGGTCACGGCGGGTGCCGCGTCGCGCAGCATCAGCGCGATCCGCTCGTCGGGGTAGCCGGGGTCCACCGGCAGGTACGCGGCGCCCGCCTTGGCCACCGCGAGTTGGGCGAGGACCATGTCCGCCGAGCGCGGCAGGACCAGCGCGACGATGTCGCCGGGGCCCGCGCCCCGGGCGATGAGCCGGTGCGCCAGGCGGTTCGCCCGCGCCTCCACCTCCGCGAAGGACAGCAGCAGGCCGGGTGCGCTCAGCGCCGGTGCCGACGGATGGCGGTCCACCGCGGCCTCGACCAGCGCGGGCAGGGTCGCCGGGGGCACCGGCCGCGACTGCGGGCGCGCGGGCCCCCGCAGCAGCCGCTCCCGCTCCCGCGGCGGCAGCACGTCGACCGCGTCCAGGCGGGCGGCGTCCTCCGAGGCGGCCAGGGCCCGCAGGGTGTGCAGCGTCTGGTCGGCCAGCGAGCGGGCGGTGGCCTCCTCGAAGTACCGCGGGTCGTAGCCGAGTTCGACGCCCAGCCGGTCGCCGGGCGAGACCACCACGGTGAGCGGGTAGTTGGTGGCCTCCCGGGCGTCCAGCTCCCGCACCCGCACGCCGTGCGCGCCGGCCGTCGCGTCGCCGACCGGGTAGTTCTCGAAGACCAGCAGGCTGTCGAACATCGCCGTCCCGGCGGGCAGCCCGCTCCACTCGTGCAGGTCCGTCAGCGGCACGTGGTCGAACCGGCGGTCCTCGGCCCGCGCGGACTGCACCTCGCGCAGCCACGCGTCGCAGCGCGCGCCGCCGTCCACGGTGACCCGCGCGGGCAGGGTGGTGATGAACAGGCCGGTGATGGTGTCGGCGCCGGGCAGGTCCGCGGGCCGTCCGGAGACGGTCGTGCCGAAGCACACCTCCCGCTCGCCGCTCCAGCGCGACAGCAGCAGGGCCCAGGCCCCCTGCACCACGGTGTTGAGGGTGAGGCGGTGGCGGCGGGCGAAGTCCTGGAGCCGTTCGGTCTCGGACTCCTCCAGCCACTGCGACAGCCAGGTCCCGGAGCGGACCGCGGCGCCCTGGGCGGGCCGGCGGTCGTAGGGCAGCGCCGTGGGAGCGGTCAGGTCCGCGAGGGCCTTCCTCCAGTGCTCCTCGGCCCGTGCGGTGTCGCGGGCGGCCAGCCAGGCGGCGTAGTCCGCGAACGGCCGGCGGTCCGGCAGCCGCGGCTCGGTCCCCCCGGCGAGCGCGGCGTGGCACGCCATGACGTCCGACAGCACGTGGAAGACGCTCCACCCGTCCAGCAGCACGTGGTGGAAGGTCCACACCACCCGCACCTCGTCCGGGCCGAGCCGGATCAGCGCGACGCGCAGCAGCGGCGCGCTGTCCAGGGCGATGCCGCGGGCCCGGTCACCGGCGAGCAGCCGCTCCAGCTCCGCGTCGCGCTCCCCCTGCGTCAGGGCGCTCCAGTCGTGCTCGGTGACGGGCAGCGTGACGCCGCGGCGCACGGTCTGGAGCGGGACGGGCACCCCGCGCAGCACCACGGCGGTGCGCAGCACGGGGGTGCGGTCGACCACCTGCTGCCAGGCCGCGGCCAGCAGGCGGGTGTCGCGCACCCCGTCCACCACGAACGTGATCTGCTCGACGTACAGCCCCTGGCCGGGCTCGTCCATGCCGTGGACGACCATGCCGGTCTGGGTGGGGGTGAGCGGATAGACGTCGACCACCTCGCGGCCGGTGCCCACCAGCCGGTCGACGGCCGCCTGGTCCAGCGGGGCCAGCGGAAAGTCCGACGGGGTGCGGCCCCCGGCGCCGGGCCGGGAGCAGTGCCGCACGATCTCCCGCAGCTCGTCGGCCATCTCGGCCGCCAGCCGGGCGACGGTGTCGCGCCGGTGCACCTCCCGCGAGTACGACCAGGTGAACTCCAGCCGCTTGTCGGAGACCTGGCCGACGACGTCGATGAGGTGCGGCCGGTCCGCCGCGCGGTCCATGCCGCCCGCCAGCGGACCGCACGGCGCGTGCAGCAGGCCGTCCGCGGCCACGTTCCAGTCCTGCTGCCCGAGGTAGTTGAAGCCGATCTGCGGGAGGTCCGGCAGCCGCGGCCCGGTCTCGGGACGCAGGTGGCGCAGGGCGCCGTAGCCCAGGCCGTTCCGCGGTACGGCCCGCAGGCCCTCCTTGACGGACTTCAGCGCGGCCCCGGTGTCCGCGCCCCGGGGGACCTCCAGCGCGACGGGGAACATCGTGGTGAACCAGCCGACCGTCCGCGCGAGGTCGACGTCGTCGAACAGCTCCTCCCGGCCGTGGCCCTCCAGCGCCACCAGCACCCGGTCCCGGCCCGTCCAGCGCGCCAGGACCCGGCCCAGGGCGCACAGCAGGACGTCGTTGACGCGGGTGCGGTAGGCGTCCGGCACGTCCTGGAGCAGCCGGCGCGTCTCCTCGCTGTCCAGGCCGACCGTCAGCGTCTCCTCGCAGGCCGCGGTGTTGTCCCCGGAGAGGTCGGTCGGCAGGCCGCCGTCGCCCTCCAGGGACCGCCAGTGGGCGAGTTCGTCGTCGAAGCCGCCGGCCGCGGTGTGCGCGGCGAGCCGCTGCGCCCACGAGCGGAAGGAGGTGGTCTTCGGCCCGAGGTCCACGCGTTCCCCGGCCCGCAGCGCCCGGTAGGCGGCGTCCAGGTCCTCCAGGATCACGCGCCAGGACACCGCGTCCACCACCAGATGGTGGGCGGCCAGCAGCAGGACCGGCCGCCGGGCGTCACCCGTGCGGCACAGCGCGGCCTTCAGCAGCGGCCCGGCGCGCAGGTCGAACCCGGCGCACAGGCCGTCGGCCAGTTCGCGCAGGGCCGCGTCGGTGCCGTCCGGGGCGTCCCCGGGCGGCTCGGGCAACTCGTGCGTCTCCAGGTGCGGCTCGGCGCCGGGCGCGGTGCCCCACTGGCGCCACCGCCCGCCGCCGGCGGGCTCGAACCGCAGGCGCAGCGCGTCGTGGTGCTCCAGCACCGCGGCCAGGGCGGTGCGCAGCAGCGCCTCGTCGGTGTCGGCGGCCAGGTGGAAGGAGAGCGCCTGGGTGAAGCGCGCCGGGTCGCCGGTGAGGGTGTCGAACAGCCAGTGCTGGACGGGGGTGAGGGGCGCCTCGCCCACCACCGGGCCCTGTTCGGCGGTGCTCACCGGGGCCGGCAGGTCCTCGGCCGCCACGGCCAGTTCGGCGACGGTCTGGTGGAGGAAGAGGTGCCGGGGCGTCAGCGCGAAGCCGGCCCGGCGGGCGGCGGAGACGATCTGGATGCCGAGGATCGAGTCGCCGCCGAGCGTGAAGTAGTTGTCCTCCGCGCCCACTTCGGGCACGCCCAGCACCTCGGACCAGATCGCGGCGAGCGTCCTCTCGGTGGCGGTGCGCGGCGGACGGTCGCCGCCGGTGGCCGGGGCGGTCCACACGGGTTCGGGCAGCGCGCGCCGGTCCAGTTTGCCGGTGGCCCCGAGCGGCAGCCGCTCCAGCGGCACCACGACCGCCGGGACCAGGTGGTCGGGGAGCGTGCGCGCGAGGAAGGCGCGCAGCTCGGCGGGGTCCGGGGCGTCCGCGCCGCCGGGCACGGCGTAGCCCACCAGCCTCCGGTGGCCGTCGTGCTCCACCACCCGGGCGGCGGCCGCCGACACCCGCGGGTGCCGGGCCAGCGCGGCCTCGACCTCGCCGAGCTCGATGCGGAAGCCGCGCACCTTGACCTGGTCGTCGGAGCGGCCGAGGTAGATCAGCTCGCCCCGCGCCGTCCAGCGCGCCAGGTCGCCGGTGCGGTACATGCGGCTGCCGGGCGGCCCGAACGGGTCGGGGAGGAAGCGAGACGCGGTCAGGCCGGGCCGGCCCAGGTAGCCGCGGGCCACGCCCGTCCCGGCGAGGTACAGCTCGCCGGGCGCCCCGGCGGGCACCGGGCGCAGCCGGGAGTCCAGGACGTAGGCGCGGGCGCCGCCGACGGGCCTGCCGATCGGGGGGACGCGGTCGGGGTCCGCGGGATCGCAGGGCCAGGCGGTGGCGTAGACGGTGGCCTCGGTGGGGCCGTAGATGTTCATCACCCGGCAGCCGGGCACCGCCGCGCGCACCTGGCGGACGGTGCGGGCGGGCAGCCCCTCGCCGGCCAGGACGACGGTGTCCGCCGTGACGTGGACGGTGTCCTCCGCCAGCAGCCTGCCGAGGGCGGAGGGGACCGCGCTGAGCAGTCCCGCACGCCACGGGCCGGGGCGCTCGGCGAGGGCGAGCAGGTCGCGGACGACCTCGACGCATCCGCCCGCGAGCAGCGGCGAGAGGATCTCGAACACCGACACGTCGAAGTTGAGCGAGGTGGAGGCCACCACGTGGGCGAGCCCCCGGTCGCCGAACTCCTCCGCGGCCCAGCCGGTCAGCGCCACCACCGACCCGTGGGCGACCACGACGCCCTTGGGACGGCCGGTGGAGCCGGAGGTGTGGATGACGTAGGCGGGGTGGTCGGGCAGCAGGGGACCGCGCCGTTCGCCGTCCCCGACGTCGGCGGCGGACGCGGCGGCCAGGCGCTCGGCGCACGCGGGATCGTCCAGGACGATGCGCGTGAACGGCCCCTCCGGCAGCCGGCCGTCCGTCTCCGTGCTCGTCACCACGGCGTCGGGCCGCACGTCCTCGAAGAGGAACGCGATGCGCTCGGCCGGGTACCCGGGGTCCACCGGGAGGTAGGCGGCGCCGCTCTTGAGGACCGCCAGCATCGCCACGACCAGGTCGGCCGTGCGCGGCAGCGCCAGTGCGACGAACCGCTCGGGGCCGGCGCCGGCGCCGATGAGCAGCCGGGCCAGCCGGTTGGCGCGCTCGTCGAGCTGCCGGTAGGTGAGCCGCTCCGCGCCGGCCAGCACGGCCGGGGCGTCCGGGGTGCGGGCGGCCTGCTCCCGGAAGGCCTCGGGCAGGGTGCGGCGCGGCGTCCGCGCCACCGGTCCGCCGAACCGTTCGAGGAGGTCGCGTCCCTGTGCCGGATCCACCAGCGGCAGGTCGGCCAGGCACCGGTCCGGGTCGGTGGCCATCTCCGTCAGCAGCGTCCGCAGGCTCGCGCCGAGCCCCTCGACCGTGGCTGCGTCGAAGGCCGCGGGGTCGTAGTCCAGGTTGACCGACAGGGTCTCGCCGGGGGCGACCACCACGCTGAGCGGGTAGTTGGTCGGCTCCAGGTCGCGTTCCTGCTCGATGGCCAGCCCGAGCCGGGCCAGGGCGCCGCCGTCGAAGGGGTAGTTCTCGAAGACCACGATGCTGTCGAACAGGTTCGTCCCGCCCGGCACCTCGCTCCAGGTCTGGAGCTGGGCGAGGGAGACGAACTCGTGGCGCCGGGACTCCGACTGCGCGGCCTGGAGCTCGCGCAGCCACTCCAGCAGACCGCGCCGCCCGTCGATCCGGGCCCGCGTGGGCAGGGTGTTGATGAACAGCCCGACCATCGACTCCACGCCCGGCAGCTCGGCCGGGCGGCCGGAGACGGTGGTGCCGAACACCACGTCGTCGCCGCCTCCGTAGCGGGACAGCAGCAGCGCCCAGGCGCCCTGCATCACGGTGTTGACGGTCAGCCCCGCCCGCTGCGCCGTCTCCCGCAGCCGCGCCGACAGCCCGGCGTCGAGCCTCACCACGACCGATCCCGACGAGGAGGTGCGGTGCGCCTCGGCGGGGCGGCGGTCCCGGGGCAGTTCGGTGGGGACGGCGAAGCCGGCCAGCACCTCGCGCCAGTACCGCTCCGCCCGCGCGGTGTCGCGCCCCTCCAGCCAGCGCAGGTAGTCGCCGAAGGGGGCGCGGTCGGGAAGCCGCGGGCGGCGCCCGGCGGTCAGCGCCGCGTACCGCTCGCACGCCTCGTCGAACACCTGGGCCGCGCTCCACCCGTCGAGCAGGACGTGGTGGAAGGTCCACACCATCCGCACCCGGTCCGGGGACAGCCGGATCAGCGTCAGCCGCATCAGCGGCGCCGCGGTCAGGTCGATGCCGGCGTCCCGGTCCTCGGCGAGCAGCGCGTCGAGTTCCCGTTCGCACCGCTCGGCCGGCCACCCGGACCAGTCGTGGTGGACGACCGGCACGGTGGCCCGGCGCTGGACGACCTGGAGCGGCTCGGCGGTCTCCTGCCACACCAGCCGGGTGCGCAGCATCGGGTTGGCGTCCGCCGTCCGCTGCCACGCCTCGGCGAGGGCGTGCGGGTCGGTGACGCCGGACAGCACCAGCTGCGCCTGGTTGACGTAGGTGCGGGAGTCGGGGTCCATGAGGCTGTGGAAGAGCATGCCCGCCTGCATCGAGGTCAGCGGGTAGAGGTCCGCGACCTCACGGCCGTCGCCGACGACCCGGTCCACGGTCGCCTGGTCCACGCGGGCCAGCGGGAAGTCCGACGGCGTGCGGCCGCCGGCGTCCGGGCGGGCGCAGTGGGCGACGATGTCCTCCAGCGCCCGCAGCATGCCGGCCGCGAGGCGGGCGACCGTCTCCTCCCGGTGCAGTCCGTCGCTGTAGTGCCAGGTGATCTCCAGGCGGTCGTCCTCGACGCGGGCCACCACGTCCAGCAGGTGCGGGCGCTCCGCTTCGGGCGCCTCCGCGCCGCCCAGGCCGCCGGGCACCGAGTGCACCAGCTCGCCGCCGTCGGCGGACCAGTCGAAACGTCCCAGGTAGTTGAAGCTGATGTCGGGCGACGGCGCGCCCTCGAGCCGGCCGTCCCGGGCCAGGTACCGCAGGGCGCCGTAGCCCAGGCCGCGGTCCGGTACGGACCGCAGCTGCTCCTTGACGGCCTTCAGCGCGGTGCCCCAGTCCCCCTCCGGCACCTGGAGGGCGACCGGGAACAGGCTGGTGAACCAGCCGACCGTGCGGGACAGGTCGATGTCGTCGAAGAGCTGGTCCTCGCGGCCGTGGCCCTCCAGGCCGACGGCGACGGTGCGCCGCCCGGTCCACTCGGCCAGCACCCGTCCGAGGGCGGTCAGCAGCACGTCGTCGATGCGCGTGCGGTAGACGCCGGGCACCTTCCGCAGCAGCTCGTCGGTGCGCCGCCGGTCCAGGCGGACGGTCACCTCGTTCAGGTCGGCCGCGGTGTTGCCGCCGCCGGAGTCCACCGGCAGCGGCTCGGCGCAGTGCCGGGCCACCGTCTCCCAGTGGTCGCGCTGTGCGGCGAAGCCGCCGGCCGCGGCGTGGGCGCGCAGCCGCCGCGCCCACTCCCGGACGGAGGTGGTGCGGGCCGGCAGGCGCACCGGTTCCCCGGCCCGTGCCTGCCGGTAGGCGGTCTCCAGGTCCTCCAGCAGGACGCGCCAGGAGACGCCGTCGACCACCAGGTGGTGCACGGCCAGCAGCAGCCGGGCGGGCCGGGCGCCGGTGGCGGTGAACAGCCGGGCGGTGAGCAGCGGGCCGCTCTCCAGCCGGAAGGCGGTGTGCGCCGCGGCCGAGACGCGGGCCTCGGTCTCCTCGGCCGCCGCCGCGTCCAGCCCGGTGAGGTCGCAGACCTCCAGCAGCTCGGGCGCCTCCGCGTCCGGGTCCGCGCAGTCCTGGCGCCACGTCCCGTCGTCCTGCCGCACGAAGCGGGACCGCAGGGCGTCGTGGTGCGCCCACAGGGCGGCCAGGGCACGGCGCAGGGCGTCGAGGTCGGGGTTGGGGCCGGAGCCGGGGCCGCCGGGCGTCTCCACGACAACGGACTGGTTGAGGAACTCCGGGCGCCGCGGCCCGGGGTCGAGGAACCAGTGCTGGATGGGGGTGAGCGGGACCTCCCCGGCCACCGGCCCGGTCCCGGCGACGGGCGCGGCGGTGCCGGTGGCGGCGGCCAGTGCGGCGACGGTGGGGTGTCGGAACAGGTCCCGGGGGGTCAGCGCGAGGCCGGCGGCCCGGGCCCGGGAGACGACCTGGATGCTGAGGATGGAGTCGCCGCCCAGCATGAAGAAGTTGTCGTCCGCCCCGACCCGCTCCACACCGAGCAGGTCCGCCCAGATCCCGCTGAGGATCCGCTCGGCCTCGGTGCGCGGCGCGCGGTACGCGGCGTCGCCGGCCGACGACCAGTCGGGGGCGGGCAGCCGGCGCCGGTCCACCTTGCCGTTGGCCGTCAGGGGCAGTTCCGGCACCGTGACGAACGCGGCGGGCAGCATGTAGTCGGGCAGTTCGGCCGACAGGTGGGCGCGCAGCTCGGCCGCGGGCGGCAGGGTCGCGGCCGGGGCCGGCACGAGGTGGGCGGCCAGGCGCTTGCGGCCGGCGTGCTCGTACACCGACACCACCGCTTCGGCGACGGCCGGATGGGCGGTGAGCCGGGCCTCGATCTCGGCGGGCTCGATGCGGAATCCGCGGATCTTGATCTGGTCGTCCGCGCGTCCCACGAAGTGCAGTTCGCCGTCGGCGCTCCACCGCACGATGTCGCCGGTGCGGTACATCCGCCCGCCGGGCGGGCCGAACGGGTCGGCCAGGTAGCGTGCCGCGGTCGCGCCGGGCCGCCCGGTGTAGCCGCGGGCCAGTCCGGCTCCGGCGATGTACAGCTCACCGGGGACGCCCGGCGGCTGGGGCTGGAGCGCGCCGTCCAGCACGTACACGCGCGTGTTGTCCAGCGGCCGTCCGATGGGCAGCACCGCGGGCAGCGGATCGCCGGAGCGGAAGGCCCGCCGGGTGGCGAAGGTGGTGGTCTCGGTCGGGCCGTAGCCGTCGACGACGGTGAGGCCGGGGCAGGCGTCCAGGACACGGCGCACCACCGCGCCGGGGACGGCCTCGCCCCCGGTCCACACCTCCGTCGCGCCGCGCAGGCAGGCGGGGTCCTCCTGGGCGAGGAGGCGGAACAGGCCCGCGGTCAGCCAGAGGCTGCGCACGCCCTGTTCGGTGATCGCGCGGCGCACGGCGGCGGCGTCCAGCTCCGACGGCGGCGCGAGCACGGCCGTCCCGCCGCGCAGCAGCGGCACCCACAGCTCGTAGGTGGAGGCGTCGAAGGCGTGCGGGGAGTGCACCAGGACCCGGTCGTGCCCGGCGAAGGCGCGGTCGAGGGCGAGGGCGGCCACGTCCCGGTGGCGCACCGCGACGCCCTTGGGGACGCCGGTGGAGCCGGAGGTGAACATCAGGTACTGGACGTTGTCCGGGTGCACCCCGGGGACGGCCGCGCGCTCCGGGCCGGGCGGCGGGGCGTCACCGTCGCGGTCGCCGGCGCGGTCGCCGGCGTCCGGGCGCAGGACGTCCCCGCCGGGCAGCACGGCACGGGCCGTCTCCTCCCAGACGGCGTCGGTGAGCAGCAGGTCCGCGCCGGCCTCGGCCAGCATCCGCCGCAGCCGCTCGCGCGGCGCCCTGCCGTCCAGGGGGACGTAGACGCCGCCGGTGCGGGCGAGGGCGATCTGGGCGACGACGAGGGCGACCGAGCGGTCCATCAGCACGCCCACCGGGCGTTCCGCCGCCACTCCGAGCGCGGCCAGCCGGGCGGCCAGTGCCGCCGCCCGGCCGTCCAGCTCCCGGTAGGTGAGGCGCTCGCCGTCCGCCTCCAGGGCGACGGCTCCGGGCGTGCGCCGCACCTGCTCGGCGAAGAGGTCCGCCACCGTGGCCTCGGGCGTGTCGGCGGCCGTGTCGTTCCACGCGTGGAGCACCTGGTCGCGGCGGGCGGCCGTCAGCAGCGGCAGCCGCGCGGGCGGGCGCTGCGGTCCGGCGGCCATGCCCTCCAGCAGGACGGTGAGGTACTCGGCCATCCGCTCGGCGGTGGCGGCGTCGAACAGCTCCGGGTCGTAGCCCAGCCGCAGGGTCAGCTCCGCGCCCGGGTAGGCCACCAGGCTGAGCGGGTAGTTGGTGGTCTCGATGCCGTCCAGGCCGCTCAGCCGCAGCCCGTGCGCGGCGGCGAGGCCGTCGTCGACGGGGTAGTTCTCGAAGACGACGATGCTGTCGAACAGGGCGGTGCGCTCGGGAAGGCCGGTGAACGCCTTCATCCGGGTCAGCGGCACGTAGTCGAAGCGCCGGTCCTCGCTCTGCTCCTGCTGCAGCCGGCGCAGCCAGTCGAGCAGGGTCCCGTCGCGCGGCACCGCGACGCGGGTGGGCAGGGTCGCGATGAACAGGCCGGTCATGGCCTCGGCGCCCGGCAGCTCGGGGGGCCGTCCGGACACGGTGGTGCCGAAGACCACCTCGTCCCTGCCCGCCTGACGGCTCAGCAGCAGCGTCCACGCGCCCTGCACGAGGGTGTTGACGGTCAGGCCGGCCGACCTGGCCAGGCCCTCCAGCGCCCGGGTGGCGGCCTCGGGCACCGTGACGCGGACCGCCCGCGTGGACTCCGCGCGGTGGGTCTCGCGCGGCTCGCGGTCGTAGGGCAGCGCGGTGGCCTCGGTCAGGCCAGCGAGGCGGTCCCGCCAGTGCCGCTCGGCCTCCGTCCAGTCGCGGTCGCGCAGCCAGGCCACGTAGTCCCGGAACGGGTGCCGGACGGGCAGGGCCTCGTCCACCGCGGCGCCGTCCGCCCCGGCGGGGCCGCGCAGCAGCGCGTGGCAGGCGAAGACGTCGGACAGCACCTGGAACAGGCTCCAGCCGTCCAGGACCAGGTGGTGGAAGGACCACACCACCCGCACGCCGCCGTCGGAGACGCGGGCGAGCACCAGGCGCTGGAGCGGGGCCCGCGTCAGGTCGACGCCGCGCTCGCGGTCCCGGTCCAGGAGTTCGCGCAGGCGGCTGTCCCGCTCGTCCTCGGACAGGCCGCGCCAGTCCAGGTGGGTGACCGGCACGGGGGCGTGGCGCCGCACCACCAGCAGCGGTTCGGCCACGTCCTGCCACACGACGCTGCCGCGCAGCACGGGGGTGCGGTCCGAGACCCGCTGCCAGGCCGCCGCCAGCACGGCGGGGTCGGGCACGCCGTCCAGGAGGAAGGTCAGCTGCTGGAAGTAGACGCCGCGGTCGTCCTGGGCGAGCCCGTGGAAGAGCATGCCGGCCTGGGTGGGCGTGAGCGGGTGGACGTCCTCCACCGCGCCGGGGTCGTCGCCCATCAGCCGGTCGACGGCCGCCTGGTCGAGCCGGGCCAGCGGGAAGTCCGACGGGGTGCGCCCCGCGGCGCCCGGCCGGGCGGCGTGCCGGGCGATGCCCGCCAGCGCGTCGGTGAACCGTCCGGCCAGCTCGGCGACGGTCGCCTCCCGGTGCAGCCGGTCCGAGTAGAACCAGGTGAACTCCAGCGCGTCGCCGTCCAGGCGCCCCACGACCTCCAGGGCGTGCGGGCGCAGCGCCTCCGGGTCGGCGTCCAGCTCCAGGGGGCGGAACGGGCCGCGGTACAGGCCGTCCGGCCCGTCCGGCAGCGCGAACCGGCCCAGGTAGTTGAAGCTGATCTGCGCGGCCGGCGTCCGGGGCGCCGCCCCGTCCCGGCCCAGGTAGCGCAGGGCCTCGTGGCCCAGGCCGTTCCGGGGCACCGCCCGGAGCTGCTCCTTGACCTCCTTGAGCGCGGTGTCCCAGTCCGCTCCCGGCGGAACGGCCAGGGCGACGGGGTGGCGGGTGGTGAACCAGCCGACCGTACGGCTGGTGTCGACGTCGGCGAACAGCTCCTCGCGGCCGTGCCCCTCCACGTCCACCACCACCCGGCCGTGCCCGGTCCACTCGCACAGCACCCGGCCCAGGGCGCTGAGCAGCGCGTCGTTGGCCCGGGTGCGGTAGGTGTCCGGCAGGGTGCGGAGCAGGGCCGAGGTGTCCTCGGGGGTGAGGCGCGCGGTCACGGAGCGGGCCGAGGCGTAGGTGTTGGCGCCCGCCAGGTCCGTCGGCAGCGCCGTCCCGGCGCCCGCGGTCGCCCGCGACCAGTACGCCGCCTCGTCCTCGAAGCCGCCCTCGGCGGCGTGCGCGGCCAGGCGCCGGGCCCAGTGCCGCAGCGGCGAGGACTTCGGCGGCAGCGCCGCCGCCCCGTCGCGGCCGTCGCGGCGGGCGCGGTAGGCCCGGTCGAGGTCCTCCAGCAGGACCCGCCAGGAGACCCCGTCGACCACCAGGTGGTGGACGGACAGGTGCAGGACGCGGGGCCGGCCGTCCCCCCGGTCGTGGAGCACGGCGCGCAGCAGCGGTCCGCGGTCCAGGTCGAAGGGGCCCAGGTGGGGCGCGTCGGTGTCGGGGCCGGTGTGGCGCGCCAGGCCGAGCCGGGGCGCCCGGTCGTCGATGTGCCACCGGACGCCCGCGGCTCCGGTGCCGCCGGCGTCGCCGACGGTGAAGCGGGAGCGCAGCGCGTCGTGGTGGGCGGCCACGTCGTTGAGGGCGTCCTCCAGCGCCGCCGCGTCCACCGCGTCGGTCAGTTCCACCGACAGCGTCTGGGCGTAGCGGCCGGCCCGTTCGGCGGCGCTGTCGAACAGCCAGTGCTGGATGGGCGTCAGCGGTGCCGGGCCGGTGGCCGGCACGAGGGCCGGGGAGGCGGGCCGCCCGCCCCGCGCGGCGTCCGCGCACCGGGCGAGGGCGGCGACCGTCTGGTGCCGGTAGACGTCGCGGGACGTCACCGCCAGGCCCGCCTGCCGGGCCTGGGCCACCACCTGGATGCTGAGGATCGAGTCGCCGCCCAGCGCGAAGAAGTTGTCGTCCGCCCCGATCCGCTCGACGCCCAGGACGTCCGCCCAGATGGCGGCCAGCGTCCGTTCGGTGGGGGTGCGCGGCGGGACGTGGCGCACGGCGTGCCCGGCGGGTCCCGGGTCGGGGAGCCGGCCGCGGTCCAGCTTGCCGTTGGGGTTGAGCGGCAGGGCGTCCAGCACCGCGACGGCCTGGGGCACCATGTAGTCGGGCAGCGTGCGGCCCAGTGCCCGGCGCACCGCGTCCGGCTCCACCCGCGCTCCCGGAGCCGGGACGACGTAGCCGGCCAGGCGCCGGTGGCCGTCGCTCTCGCGGACGGCGGCCGCCGCCTCGGCGACGCCCTCGCAGCGCCGCAGCGCCTCCTCCACCTCGCCCAGCTCGATGCGGAAGCCGCGCACCTTGACCTGCTGGTCGATCCGGCCGAGGTACTCCAGTTCGCCGTCGTCGGTCCACCGCACCAGGTCCCCGGTGCGGTACATGCGGTCTCCCGGCGCGCCGAAGGGATCGGCGACGAACCGGCTCGCGGTCAGGCCCGGCCGGTTCAGGTAGCCGCGGGCCAGCCCGCCACCGCCGAGGTAGAGCTCTCCCGTCACCCCCGGGGGCTGCGGGCGCAGCAGGCCGTCCAGGACGTAGGCCCGGGTGCGGGCCACGGGTCTGCCGATCGGCGGGGACTGGTCGGGCACGGTGTCGCCGGCGAACCAGGCGGTGGCGTAGACGGTGGCCTCGGTCGGGCCGTAGATGTTGGCCACCTCGCAGGAGGGCATGGCCCGCCGCAGGTCGCGCAGGGTCTGCGCCGGCAGCGCCTCGCCGGCCAGCACGACCGTCTCCGCCTCGACGGCGGCGGTGCCCCCGGCGATCATCCGGGAGACCACCGACGGCACGCCGCTGACCAGACCGACCCGCCGCGGGCCCGGCGCGTCGGCGAGGGCCGGCAGGTCGGCGACCAGTTCGACGCAGCCGCCGGCCAGCAGGGGGCACAGCATCTCGAAGACCGAGACGTCGAAGTTGAGCGAGGTGGAGGCCACCACGTGCGCCAGCCGGCCGGGGCCGAACCGCTCCCCCGCCCAGGCCGCCAGCGCCGCCACGCTGCGGTGGGTGACCACCACTCCCTTGGGGCGGCCGGTCGAGCCCGAGGTGTAGATGACGTACGCCGGATGGTCGGGGTCCAGCGGCCGGACCCGGTCCGCGTCGGTCGGGTCCGTGTCGGGTGTCCCGGCGAGTTCGGCCGCGCGGTCCTCCAGGATCAGCGGGTCGGAGCCCTCGGGGAGCGCGTCCGCGGTCTCCCGGCTCGCCACGACGAGGGCGGGGGCGGCGTCGCCGAGCATGAGGCGGACGCGCTCGGCCGGGTAGCCCGGGTCCACCGGGAGGTATCCCGCACCCGACTTGAGCACCGCCCACAGCACCGGCAGGAGGTCGGCGGAGCGCGGCAGGCACAGCGCGACCAGCGTCTCCGGGCCCGCGCCGTGGGCCATCAGCAGCCGGGCGAGCCGGTTGGCGCGCCGGTTCACCTCCGCGTAGTCCAGCCGTTCCGGGCCGCAGACCACGGCGGTCCGGTCGGGGGTCCGGGCCGCCTGGGCCTCGAACAGCGCCGGCAGCGTCGTCCGCGGCGCGGCCTCCCCGGCGTCCCGGCCGGTGTCCGCGGGCGGGTTCCAGGCGTCCAGCAGCGTGCGCCGCTCGTCGTCCGACATCAGCGGCAGCTCGGCCAGCGTCCGGTGCGGGCCGTCCGCCATGCCCGCCAGCAGGCGGTGCAGGTGACGGCTCATCCGGGCCACGGTCCGCGCCTCGAACAGGTCCGTGTTGTACTCGACCGTCAGCTCGTACCCGCCGTCCGGGCGCGGCGCGAACTCCAGCACCAGGTCGAAGCGGGCGGCCGGACGGGGCAGCGGGTGCTCCTCGATCCGCAGCCCGGCGGCGCTCGGCGGATACGCCGGAGCGGTCTGCTGGACCACGAGCACCTGCACCAGCGGCGTGCGGCTGGGGTCCCGGGGCGGGGCCAGCTCCTCGACCACGCGGTCGAACGGCACGCCGTCGTGGGCGAAGGCGTCCAGCACGGTGGCGCGCATGGTCTCCACGAACCGGTCGACCGTGGCGGCGTCGTCCACCTCACCGCGCAGCACCACGGTGTTGGCGAAGAAGCCGGCCACCTCCTCCAGGTCCCGGCGGCCCCGTCCGTTGGTGACGGTGCCGAACGCCACGTCACGCTGCCCGGAGTACCGGGAGAACAGCACGGCCGCCGCCCCGGCGAACAGGGTGAAGACGGTCGTGCCGCGCCCTCCCGCCAGGCGCCGCAGCCCCTCGACCAGGTCCGCCGGGAGGCGGTGGCGGTGCGCCGCACCGCTGGTGGTGCGCACCGCCGGCCGGGGCCGGTCCGTGGGCAGTTCCAGTTGCTGCATCCCGGACAGGTGCCGCTTCCAGTAGGCGAGGTCCCCGGCGTCCCCGGCGTCCCCGGCACCCCTGGCGTCCCCGGATTCGTCGGCGTCCGCGGAACGCCGCCGCTGCTCCCACACGGCGAAGTCCGGGTACTGCACGGCCGGCGCGGGCAGGCCGTCCGGGTCCCCGGAGACCTCCGCGCGGTAGAGCGCGGCCAGGTCGCGGACCAGGATCCCCACCGACCAGCCGTCGGTGACGATGTGGTGCTGGGCCAGCAGCAGCAGGTGGTCGTCCTCGGCGCAACGGACCAGCAGGGCCCGGGTCAGCGGTCCCTTCGCCAGGTCGTAGGGGCGGCTCAGCTCCTCGGTCAGCAGGCGTTCGGCGGCCTCGGCGCGCCGGTCGTCGGGCAGCGTGCCGAGGTCGGCCGTGCGCAGCGGCAGCAAGGCGTCGCGGCCCACCCGCTGCACGCCCTGCCCGTCCACCGTGGCGAAGACGGTGCGCAGGGAGTCGTGGCGGGCGGCGAGCCGCTCCAGGGCGCGGCGCAGCGCACCGGTGTCCAGCGGTCCCCTCAGGCGCACCGCCACGCCGGTGTTGTACTCGGTGCCGCCCTCGGTGAGGTCGTCGAGGAACCACAGCCGCCGCTGCGCGCTGGACAGCGGAAGCGGCCGGTCGCGCGGGGCGGGCGTGATCGGGTCCGGCGCCGCGGCGGCGGACGGGTCCTCGAGCAGCGGGGCCAGGGCGGCGATCGTCCGCTCGGTGAACACGTCCCGTACCGACAGCCGGGCGCCCAGTTCGTCCCGGATCCGGGACAGCGTCCGGGCGGCGAGGATCGAGTCGCCGCCCAGGTCGAAGAAGTCGTCCTCCACGCCGACGGCGTCGACCGCCAGGACGTCCGCCCAGATGGCGGCCAGCGCCCGCTCACCGGGGGTGCGCGGCGGGACGTGGCCCGCGGCGGGCGCGCCGCCGGGTGCGGGCAGGGCCCGCCGGTCGATCTTGTTCTGCGGGGTGAGCGGCAGTTCGTCCAGGACGACGACGGCGGACGGGACCATGTGCGCGGGCAGGGCGGCGGCGAGCGCCGCGCGCAGCTCCCCGGGCTCCGGAGCCCGCCCCGGCTCGCCGGGCGTGACGTAGCCGACGAGCCGCTGCCGTCCCGGCTCGTCCTCGCGCACCACGACCACGGCCTCGCGGACGCCGGTGTGGCGGAGCAGGGCCGCCTCGATCTCCCCGGGCTCGATGCGGAAGCCGCGGACCTTCACCTGCCGGTCGAGGCGGCCGAGGAACTCGAGTTCGCCGCCGGCGCTCCGGCGCACCCGGTCGCCGGTGCGGTAGAGCCGGGCGCCGGGCGGCCCGAAGGGGTCGGCGACGAAGCGCGCGGCGGTCAGGCCCGGTCGGCCGAGGTAGCCGCGGGCCAGTCCGTCCCCGCCCACGTACAGTTCGCCGTCGGCGCCGGGCGGCACCGGCCGCATCGCCGCGTCCAGCACGTGCGCCCGCGTGCCGGGCAGCGGGGTGCCGATCGTCGGGGTGCCGCCCCCGGCGGACAGCGGCCCGGTCCAGGAGGCGACGATGGTGGCCTCGGTGGGCCCGTAGGAGTTGATCATGCGGCGCCCGGGCGCCCAGCGGTCGACGAGCCCCGCCGGGCAGGCCTCGGCCCCCACGATCAGCGTGCGCAGGTGGGGCGCGCCGCTGCCCTCGGCGGGATCGGGCAGGGTGGCGAGGGCGGCCGGCGGGATGAGGGCGTGGGTGATGCGGTGCTCGTCCAGGACGGAGGCGAGTTCGTCGCCCAGCCACGGTCCGTCCGGCGGCACGACGAGGGTCGCGCCGGACAGGACGGATATGCACAGCTCCAGGACCGAGGCGTCGAAGCTGGGCGAGGAGAACTGCAGCACCCGGTCGCCCGGGCCCACGGCGTACCGTTCGGCCGCGGCTCCGGCGAAGCCGCCGATGCCCCGGTGGGTGACCGTCACCCCCTTGGGCGTTCCGGAGGAGCCGGAGGTGTAGATCACGTACGCCGCGTGGTCCGCGTCCACCGCCGCGGGCCGGCTCGCGGCTCCGGGGTCGGCGCCCTCCCCCAGGACGTCGCGGACGCGGTCCAGGTCGTCGAGGACCACGGCGGGCGCGGCGTCGGCGAGCATCAGGGCGCGGCGCTCGGCGGGGTAGTCGGGGTCCACCGGCAGGAAGGCGGCACCCGCCCAGGCCACGGCCAGCTCCGCCGCGATCAGCTCCATCGAGCGCGGCAGGACCAGCGCCACCGTCCGGTCCGGTCCGGCCCCTCGCCGCACCAGGTCGTCGGCCAGGCGCCCGGCGCGCGCCGCCAGCTCCCGGTAGGACCAGGTCCTGCGGCCGTCGGTCACCGCGGGCGCCTGCGGCGTACGGGCCGCCCACGCGGCGAACAGCTCACCGAGCGGCCGGTGCGGCCCCGGACGGGCCGCGTCTCCTTCCGGAGCCGCGGCGGCGTTGTCGGCCCGCGGCAGGGGGGACGCCTGTACGGGCTTGTCGTGCAGGTCCGTCATGGGTGAAGTCCTTCGGAGCGGGGAGGGTGCGGTGCGTACGGGCATGGGCCGGCCCGGGGAGGCGGCGTGCGGGCCCACCGGAGCGGTGCGGTGGGCGTCCGCCTCCACGGGGACGGAGCGGTATGGGCGACGGCGCTTCGCGGGTCAGGCGGTGCCGGTGCGGCGGGCCGTACGGCCGGATATCTGCACGCGGTCGATGACCCCGGTGGCGGGGTCGCGGTGGAAGCGCCCGCCGGGCTCCCTGCGGCCGGTGGCCGGGTCGACCAGGTCGCAGGAGAGGTCCGGGTAGCAGACCAGCGGCACCGGGGAGTCGCCGTCCACGGACAGCGTCGGCGAGCCGTCCGCGCCCGCCTCGATCCGGTACTCGAGCGGGCCGTTGCGGTAGGTCCCGGCGCACCCGGGAAGGGAGACGGGGGCGCCCCGGTCCGCGGGAGCCGGAGCGATCGGCACCCGCACACCCGTGATCCGGGTGATGTCCTCGGCCAGGTCGCGCCACAGGGCGGTGGCGCCGCCGGAGTTGCCGGTGAAGGCGACCGCCGTGCCGCTGTCCGGCTCCACCCTCAGGTGGCAGGAGGTGCCCTGCGCGTTCCCGTCGTGGCCGTACCACCACCGTCCGTCCTGCCGGAACAGCGCCAGGCCCAGCCCCCAGGCGTCCGCCAGGACGCTCGGGCCGGCCCCCGGTTCCGGGCGGCGCATCCGTGCGGCGGTGGCGGGTGCCGGCACGGCGGACCGGCCGCTCAGCGCCCTCCCCAGTTCCACCAGGTCCAGGGCGCTCGCCAGCAGGGCGCCGGCCGGCGCCTCCACCGGGGCCAGGTTCTGGTGCGCGGGACGCACTCGGCCCGACGCCGTGTTGAGGGCGTGGCCGGCGGCGACCGGGCGGGCGGAGCGGGTGTCACCGAGGAAGGCGGGCACGGTGCCCAGCGGCTCCAGCAGCAGCACCCGGACGGCTTCCTGCCAGGGCATGCCCGTCACCGCCTCCACCAGCCGCCCGGCGGCCACGTAGCCGGCGTTGGAGTAGGAGAAGCCGGTCCCGGGCGCGAACAGCGCGTCCCGTGCGGTGCAGACCGTCGACAGGTAGCGGGAGGCGGTGGTGCCCGCGGCGGTGTCGGAGTCGGGTCCGGTCGGCAGGCCGCCGGTGTGGCTGAGCAGGTGCCGCACCGTCACCTCGGGTACTTCCCGCAGCTCGGGAAGGAACTCGACGGCGGGGTCGTCCGGGTCCAGGTCGCCGTCCTCGGCCAGGAGCATCACCGCGGCCGCCGTGTAGACCTTGGTGACGGATCCCAGCGGCACGGCCGTGTCCGCGGTGAACGGGGTGCCCGCGACGGCGTCGGCCGTCCCGGTGTGCACGCTCAGGACCTGCGCCCCGGTGTCCACGACCAGTTGGGCGCCGGGCACCCGGTGGACGCGGGCGAGGACGTCCATGCGGTCCTGTAACGCCTGGTGCGAGAGGGTCGGCCGCCGGTCGGTGACCGCGGCGCCGGTGGAGTACGGCATGAGAAGAGGACTCCCGATAGGTGTGACACAGGTGAAACGCTGGGGAAAGCGGCGGAGCGGCCCGCGGGGTGAGCGGTGCGGGCTGGGCGCTTCGGCGCCGGTGCTACGGCCTGCGGACCTCGACCGGCAGATGGCGCACGCCGACGATGACGGCCGGGTTCTGGTACGCGATCTCGCCGGGCGAGGGGATCGCGAGGTGGCGGAAACGCTCAAGCATCATGCGCAGCGCGATCCGCGCTTCCAGCCGGGCCAGTGGCGCGCCGAAGCAGAAGTGGATGCCGTGCCCGAAGGTCAGGTGGGGATTGGGACTGCGGGTCACGTCGAAGGTGTCCGGCGCGGTGAAGCGGGCCGGATCGCGGTTGGCGGCGCCCAGATGGGCCATCACGAGGGCGTCGGCCGGGATCTCGTGACCGCCGAGGACCACCGGCCGGGTGGTGCGGCGGCCCAGTTCGGGGAAGGGGGGCAGCCAGCGCAGCACCTCCTCGACGGCGTCCGGCACACGGCCGGGGTCGGTGCGCAGCGCGGAGAGCGTTCCGGGGTGCTGGGCGAAGGTCACGACGGCGTTCCCCAGCAGGGCCGTGGTGGTGATGTGCCCGGCGACCAGCAGCAGGGCCACGAAGCCGACGATCTCCTGGTCCCGCAGGCGGACGCCGTCCACCTCGGCGGCGAGGAGCCTGCTGGTGAGGTCGTCCCCGGGGTGCGCGCGGCGGTGGCGGATGTGGTCCAGGACGTAGCCGTTCATCTCGCGCACGGTCGGGGCGATGGCCTCCAGCGCCCGCTCCAGGTCGGCCATGTCGAGCGTCTCGCCGAGCTGGTCGCCGCCGAACAGGGTGCTCGCCCACTCCTGGAACAGCTTGTGGTCGTCGGCCGGAATGCCGAGCAGTTCGGCGATCACGATGATGGGGAGGGGGTAGGCCAGCGCGTCGACCAGGTCGAACCGGTCGCGGTCCGCGACGGCGTCCAGCAGTCGTGCGCACACCTCCTCGATGCGCGGTTCCAGTCCGTGCACCGTTCGCGGGGTGAACGCCTGGCTCACCAGGGTGCGGAGCTTGCGGTGCTCCGGCGGGTCCATGCCGACGAAGTTGCCCTGGCGGAACGCCTCGAAGTCCTCCTGGGTGGGGGTGATCGGGGAGAGGTCCGAGGAGTACGTCGCCGGGTCGGCGAGTACGGCGGCGACGCCCTGGTGGTCCACGACCCGCCAGGTCGCCTGTCTCTCGTCGTACAGCACGGGTTCGGCCGCGCGTAAGGTCCGCCACTGGTCGGTCAGCGTGTCGAAGACCGAGGGGGCCTGTATCAGTTGGTTGCTGGTCACCTTTTCTCCCTTGGGTGGGGCGCGCAGGCACAGCGGAGTGACGGCTGCGGTGGGCCGGGGGTGGGGCCGGGGGTGGTGGCGCACACGGCATCCCGGGCGGGCCCGGATCCCGCCGTGGCGGGGAGCGGCGGCGCTGCGGCGTGCGTTCCGCTCGTCGGCCGCGCCGCCGGCCGGTTCGCCCGCCCGTCGCGGACGGCGCGACACACGGCTCCGCCGACGGCGTCCCCGTCGGGCCGTACGGATGCCGATCACCCGTCACCGGGGCCGCTCAGGGCCGGATCAACACGTTCGCCGAATCGCACCCCGGCCCTTCACCTGTCCGTGGACGGACGGTGACGCCTGTCTCGCGGGCAAAGCCGGCATCGCAAACCCCCCAGTGAAACCTTCCGCGCAACCACTGCGTGGACTTCCCCCGGCACACGAACGGGCGGCGGACCCGCACGGGACGGAGGCCCGTGACGCCCGCGAAGTTCGTGAACCCCATGAACTCCGTGAACTCAGTGAACACGGCGAGGGATCACGTGCGCCTGGCAAGGCCTGCCCGAGCGTCGGCACAGTACGAGCCCCAGGCATCGTCGCCCCCCGTCGAATTCGCCCACAGTCTTCACTGTGGGTCACTCGATAGCAACCCCCCGAGGGTAACGGAGAGTCGATTTACGGTCGGCTTTCCGTGACCGACGAGTAGCTTCAGTGCGACGCGATCCCCGCACCGCCGACTGGCCCGGAACACCGGCTCATCGGGTGCCCGCCGCGACAATCCTCAAACACACGAGCGGCGAAAAATTCACGTTCCCTGCGCGGGCGTCCGGCCGACACCGCGCTCACCAGGAGAGGAAGCCGCGCCAGGGCCGCGAACGCGGATCTCTGCGAGTCTCCGCGAGCCTCCGCGGCCGATCACCGGGCCTCCGCTCCGCACCGGCGGACCCACCGGAGGGGACGAGTGGGCCGCGTACGACCGGACGCGGAGGACACCGGCGCGGGTGGCCGATTGACGCCAGGCCCCCCGCAGCGCATGGAGGGGCGCACGGTCACAGGGCGTGCGCGGGCGCATGATTCTTTTGGAAACACTCCATGTGCGACAGAGCACCGGCGGTACGGGACGGCGCCGGCTCACGGCCGCGTTCGCCGGCGGCGCGGACCCCTTCGAGGCGGCACCGGATGCGGCGGGCGCCGCAGCCCGGATGACGGACGTACGGGCCGGCGCTCCCCGCGCCCGCCCGTCCCGCCGCGGATCACCCGCCGAGGTCCGGACCGGGGTTCCCGTTCGGGAATCCGGCGCAGTCCGACACGAGACGCGCCACGGCCTCCCGGTGCTCCGTCAGGAAGAAGTGGCCGCCGGGGAAGGTCCTCAGCAGGAAGTCCGCCGACGTGTGCTCCTTCCACGCGGCGGCCCCCTCGGGCGTGACCCGCGGGTCCTGATCGCCCGTCAGGCACAGGACGGGCACGTCCACCGTGGCGTGCGCGAGCGGCCGGTACAGTCCGACCGCCCGGTAGTCGTTGCGGACGGCGGGCATGAACAGGGCCACGAGGTCCGGGTCGCGGATGATCTCGGCGTCGGTTCCGCCCAGCTCGACGAGATGGTCGAGGATCTCCTGGTCCGTGCCGCGGTACACCTGGTCGTCCAGCGGCACCGACGGGGCGGACCTGCCGGAGACGACCAGGTGGCGCAGCGCCGGCGCCCCCTCGGCGGCCAGCCGGACCGCCGTCTCGAAGGCCACGCTCGCTCCCATGCTGTGGCCGAAGAGCACCAGCGGCGTCGTCCGGTCTGCATAGCGCCGGAGGGACGACGCCGCCCGGTCCGCCATGCCCTCGACGGTGGTGACGAAGGGCTCCCCGAGACGCTCCTGCCGTCCGGGGTACTGGACGGCCGAGACGTCGAACCTCTCGGGGAGGTGCCGCGCGAAGGGTATGTAGAAGGTGGCGGCGCCGCCGGCCTGCGGAAAGAAGACCACGTGCGCCGCGGGCCGTTCGGTCCTGCGCAGTTCCCGAATCCAGGGGTCCTTCGTCGCCATCGGTGCTCCTCGCCCTCCGTCCGGCACGGCCCCGGCTCCGCCGCAGCGAACACGGCACGGCGCCGCGACCTTCTGGTCGACCGTCACCCTACGGCGTGCGCGCGCGGGTTGAGGACCCGGGAACAGGACAGCCGGGCCCGTCGGCGGAACGCACCGCACGCGCGGCGCGCCCGGCCGCGGCGTGAACGAGGTGGCGGGCCGCCCCGGAGTCCGGGATCATCCCCTCATGTCGGACGGCACGCCAGGACAGGACCTTCCGGCCGGCTTCGGGTTCCGGCCGTATCGCGGCGACGACGACCACGACGCCATGGCCGCGGTGCGGCTGGGGTGCGCCGAACGGGACGGGGTCGACGCCCATTCGGTCGTGGAGGGGCTCCCGACGGCGGCCGAGATCGCCGAAGCCTCCGCCCGGTTGGAGGAGCCTTCCGAGAACCGGATCCTGGTGGTGCGCGGCGGGAGCGTCGTCGGCTACGCGACGATCCGGTGGTGGCGGGAGCGGGACGGCACCTGGCTCTACCTGCACCGCGGCCACCTCCTGCCCGAGCACCGTCGCCAGGGCGTCGGTTCGGCCATGCTGAGCTGGGCCGAGAAGCGGATCGGCCGGCTCGTCGCACGGCACGGAACGGCACGGACGGCGATGATCGGCGCGAACGCCGCGGCCTCCGAGGAGGACGCCACGGCACTTCTGCTCGCAACCGGCTACCGACGTGTCTTCAGCCTGGTCGAGCTGGAGCTGCGCGATCTGCGGCGGTTGCCCGAGCGGGGCGGTGAACCGCCGGCCGGGATACGGACGGGGCCGATCGGGGCGGGCCACCACCGCGCGGCCTGGAGGACGGTCGTCGATTCGTACGCGGACAACGGCTTCACTCGGGAATGGCCTTTCCGCGACTTCCTCGGCGCCGCCGACCCGGCATGCTGGAGGGCCGCGTGGGACGGGCGGGACATGGTCGGCGTGGCCCTCTGCTCCGTCCGCCGTCACGACCGCGCCGTGGGCGAGGTCGAGGAGCTGAGTGTCCGGGCGGACCGGCGACGCCTGGGAATCGGCCGGGCCCTGTTGCTGGACGGGCTGCGGAGCCTTCGCGAGCAGGGCGCGACGACCGCCCGGCTGTCCACGGGCACGGCGAATCCGCACCGGTCCTACGACCTCTACGAGAGTGTGGGGTTCCGTCGGCAGAACGAATACGTCCGTTACCGCAAGCCACTTGGCCGGTCGGCCGGTCACGGGGCTGCACGGCCGGTCCGCGGGATGTGGCGGCGCCTCCCGTCACACGGCTCGCCGGCGGATCCGCCGTCGGCGGGCGGGCGACGTGGCTGCGGCCGGCGGCCGTCCGTCCGCCGCATACACGTGATCCCCGGCCACCCCTGCCACACCGTCGGAACCGGCAGACGGTCACACCCCGCGGGGCGCCCTGAAGGGCGGAGCCGGGCAGCAGTGGAGCGGGGCGGGAGAGCCTCCGGCGCGACGGGGCGGGTGACTGCGGCCGCCGGATCGGATCCGTCGACCACGGTCACGGCCACGGCCACGGCGGGATCGCGGTGCCGGGCCGATATTCGGGCACCGAAGACCGGCTCCGCCGTCACCCGGCCCCGGTGCCGGAACCGGGCCCGGGAGCGAGGCGTCGGTGCGCACCCGAACGCGGCGCAGGCGCAGCCGCCGCGACGCGGCCAGCCGCCGAACCGTCAAGCAGCTCCCGGCCGGGCGCAACGCCGTCGGGCCGGGCCGTGCTCCCCCGGCGGCGGCACGGCCCGCACCCCCTGCCACCCTGCGGGCGGGGCGCTCCCTTTCTGCCTCACCCGCCCGCCGCGGGACGGTCGTCGGCGGGTTCGAGGGCGATCCGGGCGGTGATCCGCTTGCCCACCGGCTCCCGCTGCATCTCCACGCCCTCGCACAGCGCCAGGACGAGTTCCAGGCCGTGCTGGCCGACCCGGCCCGGCTCGGCCGCCCGGGCGATCGGCAGCACCGGCTCGGTGTCCCGCACCACGATCTGCAGGACGGCTCCGGTCAGCTCCACCTCCACGGTGCACGGCCCCGGCGCGTACTTGCACGCGTTGGTCACCAGTTCGCTGACCACCAGCTCGGCCGCACCGGCCACCGGGACGGACACCTCCACGCCCCGCACCCGCCGGACGCGGTCCAGGAAATCGGCCACGAGGCCCCGGGCGGCCGCGATCGATTCCGTCTCACCGCCGTAGGCCGCGCCCGACCACATGGACGGCTCCGGCACGGCCCGCCCACCACCCGGCGGCAACTGCTCCACCACGGCACCTCCACGCCTTGGCCCCGCCCACCTCCTGGCATGATCCCGCCGCTGTGTACCCCGCCGGCTCCCGCCCACACCGCGCCCGCGACGGCGAAGCGCGTCCGTCCGCCGATCCTGTGAGCACTGCCCCGCCCCCTCCCGGATGTCCCCGAGGCGCCTCTCGGCCACACGCCGACCGATCCCGGGCCTGCGGGCCGCCGGCCCGGTCACGCCGACGGCCGCGGGCCGCGCGTCATCCCGGCAGGGGGCCGGTGTCCCGGTCGCGGTGCGCGCGGGGCCCGCTGTGGGCCCAGGAGACCAGGAGCCCTCCGGCGACCAGGGAACCGGTGAGGCCGGCGGCCATGTCGAGGACGGTGTCGTCGTAGCCCACGACGATCGCCGCGCCGAGCACCTTCTCGGCGAACCACTCGTACAGCTCCCACAGCAGCGCCACGGTGCAGCCCAGGCAGACGGTGAGCAGGGGCGCCGAGGCGATCCGCAGCCCGCGCGCCCTCGGGGAGGGCAGCAGACGCGCACGGATCAGCAGCAGGTGCAGGGTCACCGCGACCGTGCCGGGCGTGACCAGGTGCAGGGCCGTGTCGTACCAGGGGGCGAGCTCGTACCAGTTCGCCGGCGAGGACCAGGCCGCCACCGACAGGACCACGCACACCAGCAGGTCGACGGGGCTTCGCAGCCCGGCGAGCCGGGGCACCAGCAGGGCCAGGAGCAGCAGCCCGAAGCGGAAGACCCCTTCCAGGGAGAAGAAGACGGCGGCCGTCGCGGAGACGAGGGCTCCGGTTCTGATCAGGTCGGCGGCGGTACGGCAGGCGCGCTCGAGGAGCGTGGTGGTGTCGGCCATGGTGAGCCGGGTTTCCGCCGTGCTCCGGACCAGTCTCGTCCCCCCGGGCGGTACCGGGATGTCGTTCTCCGGGGACCGGGTACCGGGTCTCCTCCCACCCGCGCCGGGAACAGCCCGAGGCGGTGTTCGGCCGTCCCGGGGACGGGCCGCGCCACCGCCTCGGCCGCTACAGCCCGCGGTCCTCGTCTCCGGGCTCCGGGCTCCGCGCCGGGGACGGGCACCGGCAGCGGTCACCTGGTCATCGTGGGCAGCGGAGGGGGCGAAGACTCCTCGTCGACGGTGGGGGGCTGGGCGGGGACCTGCATGGACAGCGCGCCGGCGTCCTCGAAGTGGAAGGTCACCCAGACGAAGTCGCCGCCCCTGATCTCCTGCCGCACATCACGCAGCACCAGATAGGTGCCCCCCTCCTCCAGACCGACCGAGGTGTCCGGGGTCAGCTTCACCCCGCCCTCGACCGCCTCGCCGCCCTGCCCCACGATCCCGACGGACTCCGCCGCCGGCGACTCGGCCGAGACCAGCCGGTCGGCGGGCGGCTCCTGGTCGTACAGCTGCGCGTACAGGGGAACGTCGCTGCCGGTCTCCCACGGCCCGTCCGTCGGCTCGGCGAGATGGGCGTAGCGCACCAGGACCGATCCGATCCCCGCGTTCGCGCCGGGCGAGTCCACCTCGCCCCCGCCCGCGATCTCACCCCTGTCATCGGTGTCACCGCACCCCGCGGCCGCGAGCGCGAGGGCGGCCGCCAGCAGCGGGGCGAGCAGACGCCGCAGGGTACGGGAGCCCGTCGTCCGCGGACGGACGACCGCCCGTCCGCGGGGAAAGCCATCAGATGCCATGAGAACTCCTTACACGCCCGTACCGGACAACTCGGTCCCCGTACACCATGACTAACCCGATCCACACCTCTCATCCCGACCGCGTCCGCTTCCCTGACCGGTCACTCCTCCGGACGCAGCCCCCTGGAGGCACCGGTGTCCGGCGAACGTCCGCACGCCCCCGCTCGCGTGCCGTTCCGGCGGGCGTGCGCCGGCGAAGCGGGAGGGCTCGCCCGGTCCCGGGGGCGGACGAGCGGGGCTGCACCAGGGCGTTGCGGACCGGTACCAGGGCCGGGCCGCAGACCGGACGGGCGATCAGGATCCCGGCGGGGTCACCCCTGCCGTAGCCGGTGCCCATGACGCCGGGGGCGGGCAGGGCGAAGCCGTCGTGTCCGGCACGCACCAGGAGGTGGACCGCGCCCGTCGTCGGCATCGCCCGCGCCCCGACGACCGGGCCGCGGACGAAGCCGATCACCGGACCGGTCGGCGCACCGGGTCGGCGGGGCGCGAAGGCCGCCACCGCGTTCACGGTACGCGCGGGGGCTCGACGCCTTCTTGACGGGGCGGTGGTTGCCCGGCCGCACACCGCGCCGGTCCGCACCCGCCCCGCTTCCCGGACCCCTGCCGCGAGGGGGCCTCCCGGACGGTCAGTTCCCGAGGAGTTCGGCGAAGCGGTGCGCGTTGACGTTGCCGCCGGAGAGGATCAGGCCGACGCGGGACGGGAGGGAGTCGATGCGTCCGGCGAGTACGGCCGCCAGGGCGACGGCGCCGCTGGGCTCGATGACGGTCTTCAGCCGCTCGAAGGCCAGCCGCATCGCGTCGCGGATCTGGTCGTCGGTGACCGTGACGATCTCGTCGACCAGCCGCCGGTTGACGGAGAAGGTCAGCGCTCCGGGAGTCTCCGCCGCCAGCCCGTCGGCGATGGTGCGCGGCACGGGGATCGAGACGCGTTCGCCCGCCCGCAGGGAGCGCCTGGTGTCGTCCCCGGCCTCCGGCTCGACACCGATCACGCGGATCCCGGGCAGCAGGCCCTTGGCGGCCGTGGCGCTGCCGGCGATCAGCCCGCCGCCGCCGACCGGGGCCACCAGGGCGTCGAGGCCGCCGGTCTCCTCGATCAGCTCCAGCGCGGCGGTGCCCTGGCCGGCGATGACGTGCGGGTGCTCGTAGGGCGGGATCAGCGACAGGCCGCGTTCGGCGGCCAGGGCCTCGCCGAGGGCGACCCGGTCGCCGGTGTAGCGGTCGTAGGTGACGACCTCCGCGCCGTATCCGGCGGTGGCCTCCAGTTTGGAGCGGGGGGTGTCCTCGGGCATCAGGATCACCGCGGTGGTGCCCAGTTCCCGCGCCGCCAGGGCGACGGCCTGGGCGTGGTTGCCCGAGGAGTAGGCGGCGATGCCCCTGGCCAGCTGTTCCGGTGACAGGCGCGAGGCGGCGTTGTAGGCGCCGCGGAACTTGAAGGCGCCCACGCGCTGGAGGTTCTCGCACTTGAGGAAGACCTCCGCGCCGGCGAGGGCGTCCAGGGTGCGGGAGCGCAGGACGGGGGTGCGGTGGGCGACGCCCTTGATCCGTTCGGCGGCGTCGCGGACGTCCTCCAGCGTGACCGGCGGTGTGCTCGTCATGTCGGTGCTCCATCGGTAGTGGTGTCGGATTCGCCGCCGGACGCGGTCGTGCCGGCTCTGACCTGGGCGAGGTAGTTGTAGGCGGAGGCCCGGGAGATCCCCAGCCGTGCGGCGACCTGCTCCACCGCGCGGCGCACGGCGAAGACCCCGCGCCGCTCCAGGCCGCGGAACAGCTCCAGGCGCTGGTCGCGGTCGAGTTCGGCCCAGGGCTTGTGCTGGCGCAGTTGGTGGGCGTCGACGATGGCATCCACGACCGAGTCGATGTCGTTGCCGAAGGTCGTGGTCGGCACCGCGGCCGGATCCGTGACTCCGGCGAGTTCGCCGGTCAGGGCGTGGGCCTGGGCGACGGCGGTGATGTCGAGGTTGACGCACAGGGCGCCGAACACCGTTCCGGCGGAGTCGCGCAGCACCATCGTGGAGGACTTGACCATCTTCCCGTCCCGGGTGCGGGTGATGTAGTTCAGCTCGTTGTCCGCCTCGTCGCCGCGGGCGAGGAGACCCATGCCGATCTCGCTCATCGACCCGCCGACGCCGCGCCCGGTGACCGAACCGGCTATGGCCACCACCGACCGCTCCGGGCGGCGGAAGTCGTGGACGACCACCTCGCAGAACGACCCCAGCGTGGCGGCGATGCCGTCGGCGACCGGGGCCAGCGCCGCGATGATCGCGTCCTGCTCCTCCTGCCGCCCCCGTCCCCGGGCCGTCATCCCACGCTCCCCGAGGGGGTCTCCCGTACGCGGGCCAGCGCCTCGATCTCGACCGCGCCGCCGTACGGCAGCGACGCCGCGCCGACACAGCTGCGCGCGGGGCGGGGCTCGGGGAAGAACTCCCGGTACGCGGCGTTGAGGCGGGAGCGGTCGGCCATGTCGGTCAGGTAGGCCACCACCTTGACCACGTCCTCGCGGGCCGCGCCGACCGACCGCAGGGCCTCGTCCAGGTTGGCGAAGGCCTGCGCGCACTCCGCCTCGAAACCGCCCGGCACCAGAGTCCCGGGCGCGCTCACGCCGAGGCGTCCGGCTATCGCGACCAGGTCGCCGCTGCGGAACCCCACCGAGTAGGGATGCTCGTCCGGAGCATCCCCGGTCGAGTGCTGGGAAGCCATACGCCCTCCGAGGTCGTTGGGGACCCCGGTCCGGGGCATGGAAAAAATGTACAGGTCTTGGACAGATATTCCAATCCCTGTCCGGCGCCGGCTCCGGACGCCCGCGGCACGGGCCGTGGGGCGGGGGCCCGTACGGCGCCGGAGCCGGGACCCCTCCGGGCGGGGGGACGGGCGGGGCGCGGGAGCGGCCGGCGGGCGGGGGCGACGGCCCTCCCGCTGCGCGCTGCCGGGCGGCGCCGCCGAGGACGCGCCGACCGGGCACACCGGGCCCGGGCCCCGCCGTCGCCGGGATCCGGCAGCCGGTACCGGGGCCCCGTCGCCGGTGCCCGTGTCCGCCCCTCCCCTCCCCCGTTCCGTGGGCGGTCGGTCGGGAGGGCGCGCCGGCGACCGCGGACGCCGCTCCCGCGGTCGGCGCGTCGTCGTGGCGGCGTCCTCCCCGTCGCGGTCCGGCATGATCGCCGCGAGGACGCGCGGTGCGGTCGCGCGGCGGCTCGGCCGTCTCGCCGGGCTGACCGGGAGGCGGCGGTCGTCACCGTGCCGGGCACGTCACCGCGCACCGGCGTCGCGCACTCCTCGCCCACCGGTTCCCGCTCCCCCGTCCGGCGGCCGGCGCCAGGGCGGATCCGGCGGTGGCCGGGGGGGGATCCGCGAGGGCGGCTCGCCGCCTACCCCGGGGGCCCGGCCGAGCGCGTCGGCGCGGTCACACGGGGCCTTCCTCCCGACGCGCGGACGGACCGTCCTCGGCGCCCGCCTCGGCGACCGGCAGCAGACGCGAACGCAGCCAGCTCACACCGGCCGTTCCCCCCGTGCCCTCCGCCTCACCGATCAGGCGCTCCACCAAGGTGATGTGGGCCTCCTGCCAGCGCCGCAACTCCCTCCGCACGTCCTCGAACCCCTCGGTGACGCTCCCGGGGACCGCTCGCCCCTCCGCCTTCCCCGGTTCCGGCCCCCGTGCCGACGCGCCGGGTGGCCCATCCGCCCCGAGCAGAGCGAACACCCTCGCGAACTGCGCCGACTCACCGGCGCTGGCAGTGCCCAGCAGCTTGCGAAAGGCGAGGAAATGGGCACGCGGCAGATGGTCCAGCGTCTCGACGTGCTCACGCAGCATGCGCATCACGGCGGCGGCGCGGCGCAGTCCCGCCTCGGTGTCGGACCATTCGTCCGCACCCCGCTCACAGTCGCGGACGGCCGCTTCGAGATCGATCAGCAGTTGCCGCAGCAGCAGCTCCGCCGACTGGTGCACCACGATGAAGAACGACTCGGACGCGCGGACCGCTTCCCCCAGTTCCCGGGCGCGCGGGTGCTGCAGCTTCAGAAGTTCGGGAAGGTGCAGGTACTGCTCGTACTGGCTGACCGGCACAGACCACTCCCTCCAGTCGAGTTGCCGGGTGGGCCCCGGCCGGAACGGGAGGTGCCCAGCGTCTCGCACAGCGGCACCGAGGGGTCGCCAGGCACGCCGGACGCGGAGGAGATGCCTGCCCGGTGCAACCCTGCCGCCACGCTTTCCGCGGCCGTCGCCTTCGCTTCGCCGGCGTCGCTGCGCGTCGGAGGGGCGCGGGGGCGCGCCTTCGCCCGGTCGGGACGGCAGCGTGCGGCGCGGCGCCGAGGGCGCGGCGGGCGACCTCGGCGGGACCGGGGGCCGACTCCGGCTTCGGTTCCGGCTCCGGTTCCGGCTTCGGCAGTGCCCACGGACGGCGCTCGCCGCATGAATTGGAAGGATGCATTCCGCAACCGTGCAGACCCTTGCCAGCCCAACAGGCGCCACCCTATCCTCACGAACAGAAAGCGCTTTCTCGCCTCACGGTGATCATTCCGGTGGAGGCGGACACCGCGGCACCCGCCGCGACCTCGCGTATGAGCCGCTACCGACCCGGCGCGGAGGCTTCACCCGGATGCCGACGCGCCATCCGATGAAAGGGCGTACGCCACGACGAAGACGCATCGTGCGGTCCGGTGCGAGTTCAACGGCGACGGCCGCCCGTGACGGGCGGCGGACCACGCCGCCGGTTCCGGCGGTCGGCCGCACGGGCGGCGGCGCCCGGCGCGGCCCGGCGGCACGGACGGCGGAGCGAACGGAAGCACGGCCGCGGTGACCTCGCGGCCGGCGCCGACGACCTCGGGGGCCGGGCCACGACGGAACCCGCGCCCCGGCCCCGCGGCGAGAGGAACACCCACTTCCAGGCCGGCCGGCGGCCCGTCCGGCGACGAGTCGGCGGTCTCGGCGACCTAATGACATGCCCATGACATTAAGTAGTGAAACCCACAGTTCGAAGGCGAATCGGGAGGCGATGATGAGAAGGACAGTCGCACTGCGACTCCATGCGGGGCTGGCCACGATGGCCGTGGCCGCCGCGACCGGTGTGGTCCTGTCGATGCCCGAGGCATCGGCGGTGACCGGCAGCGCCACCGGCTACGCGACCCAGAACGGCGGGACCACCGGCGGCGCGGGCGGGCAGACGGTGCGGGCCACCACGGGAACCGCGATCCACGAGGCCCTGTGCGGCCGGGCCAGCAGCAGCACCCCGATCACCATCGAGGTCGAGGGGACCATCAACCACGGCAACACCAGCAAGGTGTCGGGCGGAAGCTGCAGCACCGCCGACGGCGTGATCGAGCTCAAGCAGATCAGCAACGTCACGATCGTCGGGGTCGGCCGCGGAGCCGTCTTCGACCAGGTGGGCATCCACATCCGCGAGGCCAGCAACATCATCGTCCAGAACGTGACCGTCCGGAACGTCAAGAAGTCGGGCTCGCCCACGTCCAACGGCGGCGATGCCATCGGCATGGAGAGCAAGGTCCGCAACGTCTGGGTCGACCACGTCACCCTGGAGGCGTCGGGCGGGGAGTCGGAGGGCTTCGACGGCCTCTTCGACATGAAGAACGACACCAAGTACGTGACCCTGTCCTACAGCGTCCTGCGCAACTCCGGCCGCGGCGGCCTCGTCGGGTCCAGCGAGAGCGACGTCTCGAACGGCTTCATCACGTACCACCACAACCTGTACGAGAACATCGACTCCCGCACGCCCCTGCTGCGCGGCGGCATAGCCCACATCTACAACAACCACTACGTGAGCATCAACGAGTCCGGCATCAACTCCCGGGCCGGAGCCCGCGCCAAGGTGGACAACAACTACTTCGAGGACTCCAAGGACGTCCTGGGCACCTTCTACACCGACGCGGCCGGCTACTGGCAGGTCGGCGGCAACGTCTTCGACAACGTGACCTGGTCCAGCCGCAGCGCCGAGAACAACCCCGCCGGTCCCAACCCGCAGTCCAACACCACCGTCAGCATCCCCTACTCCTACAGCCTCGACCGGGCCGACTGCGTGCCGGGCGTCGTGAGCCAGACGGCGGGGGCCGGCAAGGGCCTGAAGGTGTCGGACGGCAGCTGCTCGCCGCAGACGCCGACACCGACGCCGACCGACCCCGCGCCCACGCCGACCGACCCCGGGCCGACGCCGACGGATCCCGCGCCGACGCCGACCCAGCCCAGCGGGACCAACCTCAGCGTCGGAGCCGGCTCCGACGGCTCCGGCAAGGCCGACGGGACGAGCTACGGCAACGTGCGGGACGGCGACATGAGGACCTACTGGTCGCCGGCCGGCTCGACCGGTTCCATCTCGATCAAGTGGGACTCCGCCACCACGGTGTCCAGGATCAACATCAGGGAGGCGTCGGGTTCCGAAGGCAGCATCAGGTCCTGGAGGGTCGTCAACCACGACACCGGCGCCGTCCTGACCTCCGGCAGCGGGGCGGGCGTCATCACCTTCCCCCCGGCCTCGCTGCGCAAGATCACCTTCGAGATCACCGGCTCGTCCGGCACGCCGAAGGTCGCCGAGTACGAGACCTACGCCGGATAGCGGCGCGGGCCCGCCGCCCGTCCGGGACCGGTGTCCCACGGGCCCGCCGGGCGGCGGCAGGCCGTCCGGCGGGCCCGTGCCCGCCGAACCCCGCCGAACCCCGCCGATCGCCCCGATGCGGAGCCGGGCGTACGGCGCCGCCGGCCCGTGGAGGGCCGGGGAGCAGGGCGAGGGGCCCCGGCCGGCGCCGGGGCCCCTCGAGCCGCGCGGTCAGCCGCAGCAGTCGCAGCCGGGACGGCAGCCGCACGCGTCCGCCCCGGCGCCGGCCGGCGGCACCACCGCGGCGGGCGCCGCGCAGCACCCCTTGCCCTGCCAGGCGTCGCGGCCCTCCTTCGCGGCGATCACGGCGATGACGAGGGCCGCGACCGGATCGGCCCAGGACCAGCCGAGCGCGGCGTTGAGGATCAGGCCCGCCAGGAGCACCGCGGACAGATACGTGCACAGCAGGGTCTGCTTGGAGTCCGCCACCGCCGAGGCGGAGCCGAGTTCCCGGCCGGCCCTGCGCTGGGCGGCGGACAGGAACGGCATCACGGCCAGCGACAGCGCGGCGAGCACGATGCCGGGGACGGAGGACTCGGCCTCGCCGGTGCCGGTCAGGGCGCGTACGGCGTCGACGGTGACGTACGCGGCCAGCGCGAAGAAGGAGACCGAGACGATCCGCAGGGCCGCCTTCTCCCGGGCCTCCCGCACCGACGGGTCGCGGGCGGAGAACTGCCAGGCGACCGCGGCGGCGGAGGAGACCTCGACCACGGAGTCCAGGCCGAAGCCGATCAGAGCCGTCGACGACGCGATCGTGCCGGCGGTGATGGCGACGACCGCCTCGATGACGTTGTAGGTGATGGTCGCGGCGACCAGCAGCCGTATCCGGCGGGTGAGCGCCTCGCGGCGAGCGGGACCGGATCCCAGGAACACGGGTGTCTGCGCGGTCACGGTCGGCAGCAGCCCTTCTCCTCGTCGTCGGCGCAGGTGCGGTCGGACTCCACCGCCACGACGGCGGTGCGCAGGTCGTCGAGCGCATGGCCGAGGCGCTCGTCGGCCAGCTCGTAGCGGATGCGGCGTCCGTCGGGGACCGTGACGACCAGGCCGCAGTCACGCAGGCAGGCCAGGTGGTTCGACAGCCGGGTGCGGGAGATCCCGAGCGCGTCGGCGAGGTCGGACGGATAGGCCGGGGCCCGGCGCAGGGCGAGCAGGAGCCGGCAGCGGATCGGGTCGGCGAGCGCACGGCCGAACCGGGCCAGCACCTCGACGTCGGAGGCAACGGTCAGCATGCCCAAGACGGTACACGCGATCCTGAATTCAGAGAACCATGGATCGAGGTGGGAGCGGGGGGCGGGCACCCGCCCCGCACCGCACCCACCGCGACCGCCGCGGGACCCGCCCATGGCCGCCGACCCGCGAGGGCCCCGCCGGGAGTCCGCCCCTCCCCCGGCCCTTCGCCCACCGCCACCCCACCGTCCGGCACGAGCCGGCGCCCGGCCCTGTGGGATGGTGGTCGTGTGACGTTGGAGGATCTCGTCCGGCTGCGCCGGGCCCGCGACCTGATGGACCGCGACTACGCGAAGCCCCTCGACGTACCGGCGCTGGCGCGCGTCGCCCTCATGTCTCCGGGCCATTTCTCCCGCAGCTTCCGCGCCGCCTTCGGGGAGACGCCGTACAGCTACCTGATGACGCGCCGGATCGAGCGGGCCAAGGCGCTGCTGCGGCGGGGCGACCTGACGGTGACGGAGGTCTGCTTCGCGGTCGGCTGCACCTCACTGGGGTCGTTCAGCTCGCGGTTCACCGAGCTGGTCGGCGAGAGCCCGAGCTCGTACCGGGCCCGCCGTCACGAGGAGGGCGCCGCCATCCCGGCCTGTGTCGCCAAGATCCACACACGACCGGTCAGGAACGGAGAAGCGAAACCCGTCCCCCGCCCGTAGCGTGACGCGCATGGACATCAAACTCTCCCAGTGCTTCATCGCCGTCGACGACCACGACAAGGCGCTCGCCTTCTACCGGGACGTTCTCGGCCTGGAGGTGCGCGACGACGTCGGGTTCGAGGGGATGCGCTGGGTGACCGTGGGCGCGCCGTCGCAGCCCGGGGTGGACATCGTCCTCGAACCGCCCGTCGCGGACCCGAACGCCTCGCCCGCCGACAGGCAGGCCATGGCGGAGCTGCTGGCCAAGGGCCTGCTGCGCGGCGTGATCTTCTCCACCGACGACTGCGACGCCATCTTCGAGCGCATCCGCGCCGCGGGCGGCGAGGTGCTGCAGGAGCCGGTCGACCAGCCCTACGGCGTCCGCGACTGCGCCTTCCGCGATCCCTCCGGGAACATGCTGCGCTTCACCCAGCCCCGCGGGCGGTGAGTCCCGCTCCCCCGTACGGAGAACCGGTGCGCCGTCCGCCGTGCGCCGCTCCTCACCCCGCGTCCCGCGCGCGGCCCGTGCGGGCGGCATCCGGACGCCCGAGGGGCCGTTCCCCGTCCGCGCCGCAGGCGCGGCCCGGACGGGGCGCCGCGCAGGCGCGGTCCGACCGTGTCCGCTGGACGGGCGGCGGCGCGGGGACGGCGGGGCGGGCGTGGGCGGACCGGCTCGCGCCGTGTGCGCGCCGACGCGGATCCCGCGCCCGGCCGCCGTCCGATGGCGAAACGCGAACGACGGCACCACACCCCGGCGGTGCGCCCGCACCTCCGCCTCCCCGTCCTTTTCCGATTTCCGGCCCTGTCGTGCCCCGCGCCGCCCTACACTCGGTCCCCTTCGCACGTTGCAGGGGGGAAGGAAACTCAGGAGTGCACCCGTCCGGCACCGCACAGTCCACCGGAGCGCCGATCTACGACCGCCTCGTACGCGAGCGCGGCGATGTTCCCACCGAGGTCCGCCAGACCGCCGAGACGGTCCTGGCCGACGTCGCCAGGGCCGTCGACTTCCGTCGGCCCCGCCCGCCGGGGACCTGACCCGCCGTGAGGCCGGCCCGCCACGGGGCCTGCCCGGTTCGGAAGGGGCGGAAGCCTGGCCGGACGGCGGTACGGTCGGAGTCAGCGGCGTCGGCCGGTGTGGCGGTGTCCGCTCCGGCCACGCCGTCCGCTCCGGGCCCGGTCACGTCCGGGCCGCGCCTGCCCGTCGCCGCCGGGGCCCGGGGTCGTGGGGGCGGCGAAACCCGCCGCCACCGGGGCGGGCGGAGCACAGAACCCGCCGGGCACCTCCGCCGGAGCGGGGGCCTGCCCCTGGGCCGGGGCGGGCACGGAGGCGGTGCGCTGCGTCTGCCCGCCGGCCGGGGCGGGCCGCCGGTCCGGGGCCCGGCCGGGGCGGGGCCGGGTGGCGCGGGCGAGGACGGTGGCGTGCGGCAGCAGCGGCGCACACGCCTCGCACACCTCCTCCACGGTCCACACCCGGCCCACCGTCGCATCGTGGCGCAGCACCATCAGCACCCCGCCCGAGCAGAGGGTGCGGGCGTCCTCGTGGGCGGCGCAGCCCTGGGCGCGGCAGGCGCAGGCGGCGTTCGCCCGCACGGTGGCCGCCTTCGCGTGGGCGGCGGCGTGCCGGGCGGCGAACGCGCGCAGCGCGGCCAGGTCGCGCGAGCGCGGCGGCATCCGGCACGCGCTCGTGGTGCAGGAGACCGAGGCGGTGCGGTCGCCGTGGCCGGTGATGCGGACGGTCCAGGACCGCCCCGGGACCCGCTCGGTCGTGGCGGCGGGCTCGCTGTACTCGATGGTCAAGATCGGTCCATCCCCAGGGGTGCTCGATTCGGTGCCGGTCTCCTGAGAACTACCCACCACCGCGCGGGACAGGCGATGTCAGGCGCGACACACCGGCGTTCCGTCCGGTGGAGCGGCCGGGTGCGGACGTGTTCCGCCGGGCGGCCGCGCGGCGGCGTCAGGCGGGGTGGCCGAGGACGGCGGCGGCCACCGCCCGGGCGTACGGGTTGACCACGCCGTCACCGTCCCCGGCCGCGGCGTCCTGGAGCAGTTCGGCGAGCGGGCCGCGCAGCAGTTCGACGTCGAGGGGTGCGCCGGAGCGCAGGGAGGCGACGGCGTCCAGCAGCACCGCGGAGGCGGGGTCGGGCGTGGGCGAGGTCATGGGGTGGAGCCTCCGTCGGTGGAAGAAGGGGGATCGGGTAGGGGTGCGCCGATATGGTCCCAGAGCCGCCGGGCCGGGCATCGGCGAGTGGCCGGTCGGCCGCGGACCGGTGGGCCGGCACCCCGGCGTGTCGCCTCCTCCGCCTCGCCGCGGCGCCGGGCCCCCGTCCTCGAACGGCCCCCTCCCGCACGGCTCGGCGGCGTCGCCGGCGATCGCCCGCGGCCCCGCTCCGGTGCGGCGTGAACCGGCCGCACACCGCAAGTCCCGTACAACCGCGCGGACTTCCGATGCGTCTCACTGGTCGATCGGCCGGTGATCGATACGACAGGAGACCGTCGTCACCGCCATCGGCAGGGCCCTGACCGCGGCGGCCGTGACCGCCACCCTCGTCGGCGCCGCCGCGGCCTGCGGCACCGTGGGAACCTGACCGCGGCTCAGAAGATCGACCGGGCCTTCGACCGGCTCGGCAGGCAGCACTCGCTCGCCCTCGAACTCGATGTGGACGCCACCGCCGCCACCCTGCGGAGCCCGGCTCAGAAAGCGGACCCGGACGAGGAGATGCCCGCCGAGGCCGCCGAACCGCTCGGTGACGCGCGGCTCAGCATCGCCGTGCACTCCGCCGAGCCGCTGGAGAAGTCCGAGGAGAAGGACATCACGGGCATGGAGGCGAAGCTCACCACCTCCGGCGGCGCCCTCTTCGGGACCCGGCAGGTCGGCGACTACGCGTACCACCGCATCGACCGCGAGGCGATCGGCAAGGTGACCGGGACGTCGCTGCCGTCGGTCGACAGCCTGCCGCCGGAGGCGGAACCTCTCAGGAAGGCCCTGGAGGGCGAGTGGGTCAAGCTCGACCGGAGGAAGACGGAGGAATTCCGCTCCGAGGCCGAGGAGGCGGGCGGCGCCCCGATACCGGAGCCGACCCCCGACCCCGGGACGCAGAAGAAGCCGGTCGGGGCGGTACGCGGCGTCATCGCCCGCGAGGTCGCCTTCACCGGCCGCGGCGGCGAGGAGGGCACCGAGCGCATCACCGCCACCGCGCCCTTCCGCACCCTGCTCACGGAGTTGCTGGACGCGATCCGGCCACTGGCCGGCGACCTGCCGCCCGGCCTCACCGAGCTTCCCGCCGACGAGGACCTCGAGGACGCCCCGAACGGGAAGGTCGGAGCCGACTTCACCCTCGAGGACGGGGATCTGACGGCCGTCTCCGTGGACCTGGCCGAACCGGCCGGGGAGACGAAGGCCGACAAGCCGGCCCTGGTGCTGCGCATCGGCGAGGCGAACGAGGTCACCGTCCCGGCCGGGGCGAGCGAACTCGATCTCGAGGAGATGCTCCCCGGCATCCTCGGTCCCGGCATGACTCCCGGCATGACCGACGAGGAGACGGCCGTCGGCGAGGACCCCCTGGCGGAGGAGGACCTCGCTCTCTGAGCCCCTCCCCACCCCGGCGCCGCTTCGCGGTGGTGCCGATCGCACCGCAGGCTCCACCGCGAGGTGACCGGTCTGGCTCGGGCGGGCCCGGGCCAGACCACCGTGTGCCGCACGGCTTCCGCCGCCGCGAAGCGCCCGGTACCGGGCGGGAGTTCACCCGACCTGCGCTGTCCCGGACCTCGACCGGGTGACCGCCCGCTCAGGCGGACCGGTCAGGCGGGCCGGTCGGTCGGCGCGGTGCCGGGGAAGGGGCGCCCGGGTCGCGCAGGCCCGCCACCGGACGGCGCAGGCCAGCCAGGGCGAACACGGCGCCCGGCTCCCACCGGCCGAGGCCGGGCACAGGACGGCGCCGCCCGCGGCCAAGCCCCAGTCCGGCGGGCCGGGCGGGCGGCGGGGCCCTCCACGAGATGACGGCCGAGGAGCGGGACGACCTCCGGGACACCGACGTACGCGGTGTCCTCCTGGCCGTCGGGGTGAGGTCCGCACACCCTGCGAGCCGGGGCGATGCGATCGTCCGCACCTCGTCGTCGGCCGCCGAGCCGACGCGGCCCGACGACGCGGCGTACACGGCCGGCAAGCGCGCGGTGCGCGTGTACGGGGCGCGCGGCATACGCGTCGACGCGGTCCTTCGGGTGCCACCGGCACCTCCTTCGTCCGCCCGCCCGGCGTATCCGACGCGGGCCGGAAGGAGCACGGGAAGGCGTTCGGGCCGCTGGACGTCGACGGCCTGCGGTGGATGGCCGAGCCCGGGGTGGTCCCCTCGGCGGCACTGGGACTGGCGTCCGACGACTTCCCGTATCCGACCGGGGCGTCGGTGACGGTGGGCGGGGTGCCGTAGCAGGCCGCGGGACCGATCGTGCGTGCCGCCACCGAGCGGGGCGGGACCGGACCGGGTCGGTCCCGGCGGCTGCCCGCGGAATCCTCCGCCAATACCGCGCCGGGAGGAGGGCGTGAACGGCCGCAGGACGTCGGCCCGGTCCGTTGCCCGGCCGAGGGCGGTGGCCCGCAGGACCCGGCTCCTTGCCGAACCTATCGAATTTCGATAGCTTTCCATCGCTAGTCGATCGAGGGAGATGTGATGGGAAAGCTGACGGTGCTTGCGCTGCGCGCCGTGCTCGTGGCGCTGCTCGCCGGTTCGGTGTTCGTCCAGGCGGTGATGGTGCCGCTGCTGGCCATCGACCTGAGGGAGCTCGACACGGACCTCGCGCACCTGCGCACCCCGTTCCTCGTGATCACGGTCCTGGGTGTCGTGACGGTCCAGGTCGTCCTGGTCTGCGTGTGGCGACTGGTGACGATGGTGCGACGCGGAACCGTGTTCTCCCACGCAGCCTTCCGATACGTGCACGTCGTGATCGGCGCCTTCGTGGCGGCCGCGCTCCTGGTGTGCGCGCTCGGGGTGGTCCTGGCGCCGGGCGAGGCGGTGGCCCCGGGCATCGTGCTCCTGCTGGGCGGGGTCGCCCTGGCGGTCTTCGGGGTCGCTCTCATCGTGCTCGTGCTGCGGATGCTGCTCGCCCAGGCCGTCGCGCGCGACGTCGAGGCGGCGCAGATGCAGGCCGAGCTGGAGGAGGTGATCTGATGCCGATCGCCGTCGACATCGACGTGATGCTGGCCAAGCGGAAGATGTCCGTGGGCGAACTCGCGGACCGCGTCGGGATCACACCCGCCAACCTGGCCGTGCTCAAGAACGGCCGCGCCAAGGCGGTGCGCTTCACCACACTCGCCGCACTCTGCGAGGTGCTCCAGTGCCAGCCGGGGGACCTGCTGCGCTGGGAGCCCGAGAACACCGGAAACACCGAGACCGCCGAGAACGCCGAGACCGCCGCGGGCGGGGCCGCGCACGGAGGACACCGGTGATCGCGGGCCCCGGGGACCCGACGGCGCCGGCAGTCGCGTGACCACGTGGGCGGTGGCGGGCTCGGACCAGTCCGCCTCCGGCACGGCCACCCTGAGGGGCTGCTCCCCCGCGGCGCTGCCCGCGAGTCGGTGACCGCCGTCGCGCCCGCACTCGTACGGCCGTGCCGCCGGCACGGCTCCCCCTGCACACACGCCCGGCCCGGAGGCCCTCCGCCCGGTCTTCGGTGAGGGTCCGGGCGACGACATGACGACGGCAGCGCATCGGCACGGCTCGCCCTCGCGCCCCGGGCCTCGCCGCGCTGCCGGCCGACGACCGGCGGCCGGCGCCTGCCGCACACCGGCGCGCACCGATGACGGACCCACCAGGAGCAGACCATGAAGACAGCCGACGCCTCCCACCGCCTCGGGCCCACGGCCGACACCGACGTACTGGTGGTGGGAGCCGGGCTGGCCGGCCTCCACACCGCCACGCTCCTCGCCCGGCAGGGCCACGACGTCCTCCTGGCCGAGCGGCGGACCGGTCTCGCCGGCGCGATCCGCACCACGGGGATCTTCGTGCGGAAGACGCTCGACGACTTTCCGCTGCCCCCCGAGCACCTCGGCCCGCCGATCCGGCGGGTGGTGCTCTACCCCCCTGGCCTGCGCCGCCCCGTCAGCCTGACCAGCGCCCGCGACGAGTACCGGGTGGGCGACATGGCACCGCTCTACGAGGCGGCGGCCGCCGTCGCGGCCGACGCGGGCGTACGGACGGCCCTGGGCACGCGCTACGTCGGCCGGCAGGGCGGCACCTTCCACCTGGCCGGTCGCGACGGGCCGACGGCGGTCCGGGCACGCTTCGTCGTCGGCGCCGACGGGGCCCGCTCGCGCGTCGCCCGGGACCTCGCCCTCGACCGCAACCGCCACCTGCTGATCGGCGCCGAGGAGGTCTTCGAGGTGCCCGGGAGCGACGAGCCGCCGACGTTCCACTGCGTGCTCGATCCCTCTCTCGCCCCCGGCTACCTGGCCTGGGTGGTCAACGACGGGCAGCACGCCCACGTCGGCGTCGCCGGCTACGCCGACCGCTTCCCGGAGGGGCTTCGCCGGGCCCTGGAGCGGTTCGGCGCCTCGGCTCCCGGTCTGGCCGGCGTGGACCGTCCCGAGGCGGTGGAGCGGCGCGGGGGCCCGATTCCCGTCGGCGGCGTGCTGCGCCGGATCAGCTGCGCCGACGGGCTTCTCGTGGGGGACGCGGCGGGCGCGGTCTCCCCGCTCACCGCCGGCGGCCTGGACCCGTGCCTGCGCCTGTCGGAGCTCGCGGCGGCGGTCCTCGACGAGGCGCTGCGGACCGGGAGGCCGGACGTGCTGGCCGGCTACGACGGAGCCGCTCTGCGCTCCTGCTTCCGGGGCCGGCTCACGCTGCGCAGAGGGCTGGCCCGCGTGCGGACACCGGCTGCGGCAGCGGCGGCGTTCACGCTGCTGCGCACACCGTTCGGCCGGGCGGCGGCCGGCCGGGTCCTCTTCGGCGACAGGTCCTTCCCCGACCCCGTGCGCGGGTGAACACGAGTCCGTTCCCCGCCCGTACGCACCGCCCGCCGGGCCGGGAGCGGGAGGCGCGGCGCGGTCGGCGGACACCCTCGGCCCCACGGCGTACGCCGCTCGGTGCACGGCTCGCACGGCCCGCGTGGCCCGCGCGGGGAACCCTCGCCGCCGGTCCCGGGCCTACCGCCTCCCCGGCCGCACGGCGGACCCGGTGCGATCGGGCCGTTGCCGCCGGCGCGGGCCGGGGTCACCCGGCCGGTCCCGGGGACCGGCTGCTTCCACCACGAGGCCGCCGGGTGCCGCCGGGTGCCGACGGGAGCGGCGCGGGGACCGGTGGCGACGGGTTCCGGCCCGGGCCCGGGACCGGGCGGGGGCGGCCGTCGGGCGGTCCCGGCGCGGTGGGCGGGTGCGACTGCGGTTGCGGCCTTCGGAACAGGCGTGGTCATCTGGAGAGGTCTCCTTCCGAGATGACAGGAGAAGCGGGGACAGAGGTGCGTCCCGCCGCTCGTCGTCAGACGTGGGCGCACCCTGTCGCGGTGGCGCCGGGGCCGACGGATCCGGCCCCGGCGCCACCGGCCACGGCCGGCCCGGCTCGGGCCGTGGAGTCCGCCCGGTGGTCCTCGGCCCATGCGGCGAAGGAGTCCGGCAGGCCCGGGGAGGAGTCCGTCTCCGCCGTCCGCACGGGAGCCCCGGCATGGGCCGGTTCTCGGCCGAGCGCCCGTCCCGCGGTTGCGATCTGCCTCGCGTCCACCGTCACCCCGGGCCCGGCGAGCCGGTGGACGGGGCCGGCCACGACGGCGCCGGGCAGGGCGCGCCCGGCCACGGCGTCGTCGTCCTCGTGGACCGGCCGCTCGGCCCGTGCGTGCCGTACGTGGACCGGGCGGATCTCGTCGGCGCCCTGTCGGATGACGCCGGAGGGGAACACGGCCCGTTCCGGATCGCTCCTCGCGGCCCGCGCGGGCCGCCCCTCGGCGACGAGGCGTTCGACGGAGGCGCGCCGAAGCGGTCCCGTCGCGGACGGCGCAGTGGATGCCGGAGTGGACGGCGCAGTGGACGGCCCGAGCCCGGCGGCCGGAGTCCGCGGGCCCCCGGGTCGCGCAGGTCCCGGCCCGGCCGCCCGGAGGGCTCGGGAACGGGTCGTCAGAACGGGTCGTCAGAACAGGTCGGCCAGCAGGACGACCGCGGGGGGAAGCGCCTGCCCGAGGGAACCGCGCCACAGCTTCGGGTCGGAGACGAACAGCGTGATCCCGCCCGCGATCATGAAGGCGCTGAGGTAGATGATCAGCGAGCGGCCGACGGTCTCGTGCCCCAGGGCCAGGGCCACGAGCCCGGCGACGAGGCCGAGCGCGAGGAACAGGTTGTAGAAGCCGACGTTGACCCGCCACAGCCGGACCTCGGGAGCGTCGGCGGTGCTGCCGGTGAGGAAGGCCCGGACCCGCGGTCGCCCGTAGAAGAAGCTCTCCAGCGGCCAGACGGCGATGTGGACCGCCGCGGCGATCAGGGCGAAGACCTGGCTGACGACGTTCATGCGGCCATGCTCGGCCCCTCACTCGCGCCCTGGAAGCCGACACCCTCGCCGTTCACCCGTCGGCCGGTGCGCCCGGAACGGCCGCACGGCGGCTCCCGCGCGGGCCGGCGCGCCCCCTCCACGGCTTCGCGGCGCACCCGGAAGGGGACGCCTGAGGCACTGCCGTACGGGTACCGGCAGGCGCATGACCGAAACGGTGGAGGCGGGCGCGTGGGGCCTGGTGGCCGGTTCCGTGCTGCTGGTGGGCGCGGTGCTGGGCTACGCGGTGCGGATCCCGCGCATGGTGATCGCCTCGGTGATGGCCTTCGGCGCCGGGGTGCTGCTGTCGGCGGTCTCCTTCGAACTGATCGCCGAGGCCCACCGGGAAGCGGGACTGACCCCGGTCGTGACCGGCACGGTCGCCGGCGCGGCCGCCTACACCGTCGGCAACATCGCCCTGGCCCGCCGCGGCGCGCGGCACCGCAAACGCTCCGGCCACCGCAAGCAGCAGCCCTCGGAGGACCGGCAGCCGGGCTCCGGCCTCGCGCTCGCCCTCGGAGCGCTGCTGGACGGCGTTCCGGAGTCGGCGGTCATCGGCGTCAGCCTGGCCCACGGCGGCGCGGTCAGCACGGTGACCGTCGCCGCGGTGTTCATCAGCAACATCCCCGAGGGACTGTCCAGCTCGGCGGGCATGAAGCAGGCAGGTCGCGGCAAGGGCTACGTCTTCGGCGTGTGGGGGGCGATCGCCGCCGCCAGTACGGTCTCCGCCGTGCTCGGCTACGCCGTCGTCGGCGGGCTGTCACCGGCGGTGGTCGCGGCCGTCACCGCCGTCGCCGCCGGCGCCATCCTCGCCATGATCGCCGACACGATGATCCCCGAAGCCTTCGAGGACACCCATCTGGCCATCGGCCTGATCACCGTCGCCGGATTCCTGGTCTCCTTCACCCTCTCCCACCTCTGACACCGGATCACCGGATCCCGCGGCGGCGGGGAGGGCCGGGCGGCGCCGCCGCGCGCACTCGGCCACCGCTCGGCCACGGAACGACCGTCCTCGGGACGGGCGGACGCGGCGTGCGCCGGCATCCCGTCGTCACCGGCCCGCACCGAGGGCACATCCGGTTCGCCACCGTCGAAGGCGCCACTCCGCTCGGAGCCGGGTCCGGGTTCACCACGGGCGAGCCGGGCCTCCCCGGGTGGGCCGGGCGCCGGGCTGCCCGCGAGCCCCGCTCCGACCCCGCGTGGCACGCGGGGTGTCACCCGTCCTCCGCGTCCCACGGGGACCGGCTCCCCGGGGCTGTGACCGGGACGCGGCGGCTCGCCGTCAGGGTGCTGTGCGACGACCGGGGCCGCCGCCCACGGCCGCTTCGCCCGGGCCGGCGGCGAGGACGGGCCGGGTGCCGGCACGGGCGGGGCCCGGTGGCCGGCGGGGTGGAGGCGGTTCCGGATCGACGGGGCGCACGGATGCGCCGACGCGCCCACCGCTCGTCCCGGGTCCTCCCCCGCCCCGGAGTCCGCGGACGCCGTCGGCGCCCTTCACGCCCGCTCGCCCAGCCCGCTCCAGTCCAGGGCGTCGGCGGCTTCCCGCCGCACCTGCTCGACCGCCCGCCGCGCGGCGGCGAGGACGTCGCCGCGCTCGGCCACCAGACGGTCGTAGACCGGCACGTCGTCGCCGCCCGGCCCGGCCGCGGGCCTCTCGGCCCCGGCCTCCCGGCGCTCGAACCACGGCGAACCCGTGGAGCCGATGGAGCGCGTAGGACTCGTGGATTCCGTGGAGGCGGTCATCCGCTGACCAGAGCCAGGTCGTCGCGCCCGCGGGCCCCGGACATCCGGCGGCGGGCCTCGGTCAGGGCCGCACCCACCTCCCGGGTGCCGGTGGAGACGCACAGCGTGTAGGCCGCGTCCTCCATCCGCTGCCGCACCTCCGCACCGCCGGTCCCCTGAACGGCCTGCGACCGCAGCGCTTCGTACCGCTGGACGAGTTCCCGCAGCACCGCAGGGTGAGCCATCAACATCGAAGTCTTCCTCCACCACGAAACAAGGGCCAAAGCCACACGCTCCGCTACCCGGCTTCCGGGCAGGCATGCCGTTCGCCCCGGATCGCATGCCTACGTCACAGGGGCGGTGATCGTCCGCCGGAACCGGTCCGTGCGGGAGCCGTGCCCTCCGCCGCGGCCCGTCCCGCCGTGGAGCGCCGGCGGCCACGGGGCCTCCCCGCGCTCCGCGGACAACCGTCTCGACTCTGACCGGCCCCTCCCCGGGGACGCTGCCCGACACACCGGTCTCCTTCGAAGCCCCCGCCCGGTCACCTGGTTGGCCACCCCTTCCGGCGGCTTCCGCACGCCGGGCGTCCGGGGTGCGCGACGGCGTCCGGAACGGCTCCGCGCGGAGCCGAGCGGCCTCCCCGGAACGGCCGTCGGCGTCACGGAGGTGTCACCGCGGCCCCGGGCCCTGCCGTCAGGGATCCAGGGGGCGGCCCAGATAGGGCGCCACGAGCCGGCGGAAGCCGGAGGACGGCCCCAGACCCAGCTGGCTGCGGATCATCCGCCGGAAGAACTCGTAGTGCCGCAGGGCCTCGGCGACGTTGCCCTCCGCCAGGTGAACGTCCACCACGTGGCGGTGCGCGCTCTCGCGCAGCGGCTCCGCCTCCACCGCCGTCATGGCGCACTCCATGGCGGCGGCGAGCTCGCCGCCGTCGCGCAGCCTCCGGGCCACCGCCTCCAGCGCGTGCAGCCGGGTCTGGCGGAAGTGCTCCCGGGCGACCATCAGCCAGTCCTCGGTCCAGTCGGGCAGCAGGTCCTCGCTCAGCTCGGCCGGGGCCGGCAGCGGCGCCGGGCCGGAGGCGTGGGACGAGACGAGGGCCGCGGCGTGCCGCTCGGCCAGGTGCAGGTCGACGCAGACGGTGGGGGCGAGCGCGAGGCAGTCGTCGTCGGCGTCGACCAGCCTGTTCCGTCCGCTGCTGCGGGTCAGCCGCCACAGGGTGGAGCGCAGGCTCGCGCCCGCGCGCCGGACGGGCAGGTCCGGCCAGAACGTCGAGGCCACGAGGGCCCTGGTGGCCCCTTCCGGGTGCAGGGCCAGCAGGGCCAGCAGCCGCTGCACGGAAGGGCTGAGGACCACCTTCCGGGACCGGATCTCCATGCTGAAACGGCCCAGCAGGGCGAGGTGGGCCTCCCACTCCGCAGCCCCGTGCGGAGCCTCGGAGCCGGGCTGTCGGGAGGTGAGAACGTAGGAGGACGTCATGGGACTCTCTCCGTGAGGAACCGGTGCGACCGGCTTCCGGGTCCGTGAACGGACGGGGTTCCCGCCCCCGGGTGCGTCACACCCCCTTCCGGACCTCCCGTGGCCCCCCTGTGCGGAGACGCGGTGGTGACGGGCGCTGCCTAGCGTCCCAGGGGTGGAGCGCGGCCCCGGTCCCGGTGGAGCGGGTGGCGCACGTCCGCGCTCCGCCGACGACCGTGAACCGTCCTCGTCCGGAAAGGGAGAGCCCCCGATGTTCCGACACACCCAGCGGCTGCAGTTCGAGGCGAAGCCCGAGAAGCCCGACCCGGTGTACGCCCACAAGCTCCAGGAGCTCGTCGGCGGTGCGTACGGTGAGATGACCGTGATGATGCAGTACATGTTCCAGGGCTGGAACTGCCGCATCAAGGGCAAGTACAAAGACCTGATCATGGACATCGCCACGGAGGAGATCGGCCACGTGGAGATGCTCGCCACCATGATCGCCCGGCTCATGGAGGGCGCCCCCGCCACCGCGACCACCAAGGTGGCCACCTCCGACCCCGCCGTCGGCGCCGTGATGGGCGGCATGGATCCGCAGCAGGCGATCATCGCCGGAGGCGCGGCGCTCCCGGCGGACAGCAACGGCTACCCCTGGAACGGCCGTTACGCGGTGGCCAGCGGGAACCTGCTGGCCGACTTCTACGCCAACGTCGCCGCCGAGGCCCAGAGCCGGCTCCAGACCGCACGTCTGTACAACATGACCGACGACCCCGGCGTGAGGGACATGCTGAAGTTCAACCTCGCCCGGGACACCTACCACCAGAACCTGTGGCTCGCGGCCATCGAGCAGCTCCGCGAGGACAACCTGGAGGACGTCGTCGTCCCCGGCGGCCTCGCGGACGAGGAGCACCGCGAGCACGCCGCGACGCTGTGGCACCTGTCCGACGGCGAGGCCGCCGCCGCGGGCCTGTGGGCCTCGGGTCCGACCCCGGACGGCGACCACGAGTTCAGTGTGCTGGCCGACACCCAGCCGCTGGGCGACAAGGCGTCGCCCCCGCCTCCCGACCCCAGGCTCTTCGCCACGTACGACGGCAGCCTGGGGCAGCCCAAGGGACCGTCCCTGGGCACCGAGACGGGTCTCAGGGGCAAGCTCAGGGACACCTTCACGCCCGACGAGTGAGGTCGCCGCGGGCCCTTCCCGGGACGGAGGGGCCCGCCCGTCCGTACGAGAGGAGGCGGGAGGACCATGGGCACACCGGGCTCCGCGGGCGAAGCGGCCCGGGCTGCGGCCGTCCGGCGGCACCCGCGCCCCGTCACCGTGCTGCTCCTGGCCCTGTACGCGGCGGCGGCGGCCGTCGGCCTCACCGCCGGGGGGACGGCCGAGGGCCTGCTGGGGTCGGCCCTGCTCGCCGCCGTCGCTCTCAGGCTGGTGCCGTACCACCGCACGGCGCGGCGGATGCGGGACGGCACCCGGGCGGCCGCCGGCCGGTCCCGCGCCGCCGGGAGCGAGGACGCGGCCGATGCTTGACCCACGCCAGCACCAGAAGGCGCCCCCGGCCGCTCCGCCGGTCACCGCTCCGGCCTCCAACCCGGCGCCCGCCGCGTCGCCCCCCGCCGGGGCGGGTCCGGACACCGGCGCGGAACGGCGGACGCCCGCGCGGCGGCACTCCGGCCCGTGGGCCGTGGTCGCGATGCTCGGTCCGGCGTTCGTGGTGTCGGTGGCGTACGTCGATCCGGGGAACTTCGCCACCAACATGACCGCGGGCGCCCGGTACGGCACCCTGCTGCTCTGGGTGATCGCCCTGGCCAACGTCGTGGCGATCTTCGTCCAGTACCTGGCGTGCAAGGTCGGCGTCGCCACCGGCCGCGACCTGCCGGAGCTGTGCCGCGAGCACACCCCCCGGCCGGTGTGCCGGGTGCTGTGGGTCCAGGCCGAGCTGGTGGCCATGGCCACGGACCTGGCGGAGTTCGTCGGCGGCGCGGTGGCCCTGTACCTGCTGTTCGGCATCCCCCTGGTGCCGGCCGCGTTCATCGTCGGGGCCGTGTCGCTGGTGCTGCTGGCGCTCGCCCCCGAGGGCAGGCGGCGCTTCGAGATGGTGATCGCCGGCTTCCTGCTGGTCATCCTCGCCGGGTTCCTCTACCAGAGCCTGCGGACCGATTCCTGGAGCGGGGCGCTGGCCGGTCTGCGGCCGAGGTTCGCCGACACCCAGAGCGTCCTGCTGACCACCGGCATGGTCGGGGCCACGGTGATGCCGCACGTGATCTACCTGCACTCGTCCCTCAGCCGCCGGTACGGCCACGCGTCCGCGGCGCGCAAGCGGCTGGTGCTGCGAGCCAACCGCACGGCGATCCTCATCGCCCTGGGGATCGCCGGTCTGGTCAACGCGACCATGCTCACCGTGGCCGCGGCGGCCTTCCACGGGGAGCGCTCCCCGCGGTCCGCCGGCTACGAGACCCTGGAGCAGTTCCACCACGGCCTGGGCACCGCGATCGGTGCCGGCGCGGCGCTGGCGTTCGCGCTGGCTCTGCTGGCGTCCGGGCTGGCCTCGTCGGGGGTGGGCACCTATGCGGGGCAGGTCATCATGCGGGGCTTCCTGCGGCGCCGCATCCCGCTGACGCTGCGGCGCCTGATCACGATGGGCCCGCCCCTGACCGTGCTCGCCCTGGGCGTCGATCCCACCCAGGCGCTGGTGCTCAGTCAGGTGGTGCTGTCCTTCGGCATCCCCTTCGCCCTGATCCCGCTGGTCGTCTTCACCGCGCGGCGGGACGTCATGGGTCCTCTGGTGAACCGCTCCGTCACGACCGCGCTGGGCGCCACCGCGGCCCTGGCGATCACCGGCCTCAACCTCTTCCTCGTCCAGGACGTGCTGCTCGGCTGAACAGGCCGGCGCGGGGCGGCGGGTGGGGCCGTGGCGACCTGCCGGGGACCGCTCCTCGGCCGGTTCGGCGAACCGGTCAGGCGTCCGGGCCCTGCCCCGGCTTGCCGTAGCGCTGCTCGAACCTGGCGATCCGGCCCTTCGCGTCGACGGTGCGGGCCTTGCCGGTGTAGAAGGGGTGGCTCTCCGAGGAGATCTCGACGTCGACGACCGGGTAGGTCCGGCCGTCGTCCCACTCGATGGTCTGGTCGCTGTGCGCGGTCGATCGCGTCAGGAAAGCGTATCCGGCGGACTTGTCACGGAAGACCACGGGACCGTAGTCGGGGTGTTCGCCCTGTTGCATAACCGTTCCTTCCCTAGGACGCTCATGGTCCCAGACGCGGCCGTCCTCCGCATGGCGGCCTCCGGGCCGCCCGCCCGGACGGGGACCGGAGGCGGGCCTCACGAGGCGGCCGGCGGCCACAGGTCGGCGCTCCTGCGTCACCCCTGGGGCTGAATCACCGGCGGAACACGTCCCTCCGCCGACGGCCGGCTCTAGCGTCCGGCCCCATGACGAACATGGCTGGTATCACCGGGATCACCGGGATCGTGTGGGAAGTGCGTCGGGAGATGGAGGGCGAACTGCGGCGGCGAGTCCGCGAGGCCATCGCCGACAGGCCGCGGGAGTGGCTGGTGGAACAGCTCCTGGACCTCGCCGTCGCACCGGGACTGCCCGCTCAGCGCGCCGACCGGCCGCCGGCGGGCCGGGCGACGGAGCCGGAGGACGAGCGGGAGGCGCGGATGGAGCGCGTCCGCGCCCTGTCCCTCGACGTCGGTCTCCTGCGCCGGTACGTCGCCCGCTACCGCGAGCTGACCCGGCAGGCCCTGGTCGAGGGCGGCTTACTGCTGGACCCGCCCCCGAAGGGGTCGTCCGGCCTGATCGGGGCGGAGCACCGCACCCCGGCCGGTGAAGCGCTGCTGCGCGAAGCCAAGGACCTGCTCCACGCCCTGCTGTTCGGCGACGAGGAGGCCGGGGTGAGGCTGGACCGGGTGGAGCGGGAACTGCTGACACTGACCGTGCCGCGCGGCAAGGCGCACGCCGTCTCGTCCGTCCTGCGCGCCGCGACGGAGATCGGGGCCCAGGGGACGTGGCGCGACCCACGGGGGGCCGCGCACGACGAACGGGCTCCGAACACCGTCTTCCAGGTCGAGTACGGGGAGGTCGCCGAGGAACTGGTCGGCAACGGTGTCGCCGCCTGCCTGAAGCTGATCAATGAGCTGGAGGTCAACGAGCAGGTGCTGTACGGGCGGATGGAGAACGTCGAGGAGAGCACCCTGACCTGACAGGAGCCCCGCGGCCCCGGCCCTCGGGGGCCGAGCGCGCCTCCACCGCCGCCTGCCGCCCCGTACCGCCGGCCCGTACCGCCCCGCGGAACCGGAGGGACGGTACGCCCCCGGCTCGGCGGCGGAGCCGGGGCCGGCCGGGCGCCCCGGTGCCCTCACCCGGGTGGCCTCGCCCGGCGGGTGGGAGGGAACCCACGCCCGGCGCAGGGGGCGGAGGTCCGGAAACCCCGCTGGGAAGGGGCGGGACCCCGGGCCCCCGCCGAGCCGGTCCCCGGTCTCACCTCCGCGGCGAATGGGCCCAAAGGTGGGTGAAGAGCATGTTTCCCGACCGAGGAGGTACCCCTTGGGTGCCGCACTCCGGCGACCGGACGCCCGCCCCCTTCAGGAGTTGACGACGTGGCCCTGTCCTACCCCACCCAGCCCGGCGACATCGACCACCTGATCGCCGACGACCACGCGATCGTGGAGAGGCAGTTCCAGCACCTGGAGGCCGGCCGGGGCGACCGCCGGACCCTCGTCGACCAGATCGGCTTCGAACTCTCGCTGCACGCCTTCGCCGAGGAGGTCGTGCTCTACCCGCTCTGGCCCGAGCTGGGCATGGAGGACGCCAACCACGACGCCCGCGACGAGCACCACGGCATGAAGGAACTGCTGGTCACCCTCGAGGGCACGGAACCGGGCGAGGCCGAGTTCGAGCGGGCGCTGACCGAACTCATCGCCCTGGTACGCCACCACGTCGCCGACGAGGAGGGGGAGGAACTCCCGGCCTTCCGCGCCAAGGTGGGCCCGGAGAGGATGGCCGACCTGGGCCGGCAGTTCATCGCAGCCAAGCGGCAGGCGCCGCCCGCCCCGCACCCGCACGCCCCCGACGGCGGCGGCGCCGCCGAGAAGGCCGCCGGCAAGCTCGCCAAGCCCGTCGACGAGGGCAGGGCCTCCGCGACGGGCAAGAAGAAGCGGCTGGCCACCGACGCGTCCGGGCTGCTCGACCCCCAGGCGCAGGCCGTCGTCGACGCCCACTCCGCCCTGGAGCCCCTCCCCTTCGAGACCCTCGCCCCGGACCAGGCCCGCAAGCAGCCGGGCCCCGACGCCGCCGTCAGGAAGGTGATGGAGGACAGGGGGATCGACGGCCCCGAACCGGTGGGATCGGTGGAGGACCTGACGATCCCCGACGCGGCCGGCGGCGAGCAGACCCTGCGGGTCTACACCCCCGCCGCCCCGGCCTCCGGCCCGCTGCCCGTGATCATGTGGATCCACGGCGGCGGCTGGGTGCTGTTCGACATCGACACCTACGACGCGTCCTGCCGCGGGCTGGCGAACAAGACCGGCGCGATCGTGGTGTCGCCCGGCTACCGGCGCGCCCCGGAGGCGGTCTTCCCCGCCTCCCACGACGACGTCCTGGCCGCCTACCGCTGGACGGCGGCCAACGCCTCGCGGATCGGCGGCGACCCGGCCCGCATCGGCATCGGCGGGGAGTCCGTCGGTGGGAACATGGCGTCCGCGACGGTCCTGCAACTCGCCGCCGGGGAGCCGGCCCCCAGCGCGCAGGTCTGCGTCTACCCCCTGACGACCGCCGATCAGTACGGGGAGTCGATGGAGGACGCCGCGGACGGCCGGCCCCTCAACCGCGCGCTGCTGAGCTGGATGGCGGCGCACGCCTTCGACGGCAGGCCCGACGCCGCCAAGGACCCCAGGGTCGACCTGCTCGGGCTGCCGGCCGACCGGCTGGCGGCCATGCCCCCGACCCTGGTGATCACCGCCGAGCGCGACGTCCTGCGCAGCCAGGGCGAGGAGTACGCACGCCGCCTGCAGGACGCCGGGGTGCCCACGACCCTCACCCGCTACGACGGGGTCATGCACGAGTTCTTCGGCGCCTCGGCCGTCCTGGACAAGGCCGAACGGGCCCAGCGGGAGGCCGCCGACCACTTCCTCCGCGCCTTCGCCGACGGCAGGTGACGCACACCGCCCGGAAGCTCCGGGGAGGACCGCCCCGCCGCCCCGGGAGAAGGGCGGCCGGGGGACGGCGGCCGGCCGGCGCCCGCTGAGCGTCGGACCGCCGGCCGCCGTCCCGTCCCGGTCCCGCCCCGCCCCGCCTCGTGACGTCACGCCACGTCACGTCACGTCACGTCACGTCACGTCACGTCACGATCCTGCCCGTGCCCGCCGCCGCGCGCCGATCGCCGCTGCCCGCGCCCGCGGTCCGGCCTCGTCACGGCACCCACGCCCCTCCCGCGGTAGGCCGTCCGGCGGCGGCCCTCGGCCGCACCCCTCCCGGCGTGGACCTTCTCCGAGCACCCGCCGCGGCGGCCGGGCCCGCGGCCCGGATCGCCCTCCCGTCCGGCTTCGGTCGCCGCGCGGCCGGCTCGGCGGCGCTGCCCGAGTCCGGCGCCCCCCGCCACCGGCCCCTCGCCCGAACGGGACCGATGCCGCCGGAACCGCTCCCCCGGCCCCTGTTCCGGTCTCGGCGCCGTTCATCGGCGGATGACCTCCATTGATCGGATCTATCCTTCCCTCGTTACCGTTTCATGAGCTGACGAAGCCTTGTCGTCTCTCGATAGATCCGATGAATATGAGACCACCGGGTGCGTCCGGCCCGCGGCACCACAGCACTCGCGAGGAGCCGCGGACGGCGACCGGAGCAGCGCGCACCGGGGCGAGGGGCGCGGTCCTCGCGGCGACCGGCGCCGTCGCACCCGCCGCGGCGACGGGCCGCGGCACCACCGAGGCCGCCCGAGCCGCGAGGGTCCCCGCCGCACCGACGACCGGCACCCACCACCGACACCCCGGAGGGCACCGCACGTGAGACTCACCCGACTCGGCCCCCGGGGCGCGGAGCGGCCGGCCGTACTGGCCGACGACGGCCGGCCGCTGGACGCCTCCGGGGTGACGCCCGACTTCGACGGCGCGTTCTTCGCCTCCGGCGGCGTCGAACGCCTGCGCGCCGCCCTGCGGGAGGACCGCCTCCCCGTCCTGACGCCGCCCGCGGGCACCCGCACCGGGGCGCCGGTCGCGCGGCCGGGGAAGATCGTGTGCATCGGGCTCAACTACCGCGACCACGCCGCCGAGACCGGCGCGGCGGTCCCGGAGCGCCCCGTGGTCTTCTTGAAGGACCCGGGCACCGTCGTCGGCCCCTACGACGAGGTGCTCGTCCCCCGCGGCTCCACCCGCACCGACTGGGAGGTCGAACTCGGCGTCGTCATCGGCTCCCGGGCCCGCTACCTCGACTCGCCCGACCAGGCGCACGCGCTGATCGCCGGCTACGCGGTCAGCCACGACGTCTCCGAGCGCGAGTTCCAGCTGGAGCGGTCCCCCCAGTGGGACCTGGGCAAGTCGTGCGAGACCTTCAACCCGCTCGGGCCGTGGCTGGTGACCCCGGACGAGGTCGGCGACCCCCGGTCCCTGGGGCTGCGGCTGTCGGTCAACGGCCGCAGACGGCAGGACGGCAGCACCTCGGACATGATCTTCGACGTGGCGTACCTGATCTGGTACCTGAGCCAGTACATGGTGCTCGAACCCGGGGACCTGGTGAACACCGGGACCCCGGCCGGTGTGGCCCTCGGCCTGCCGGACGCCCCCTACCTGCGGGCCGGCGACACCGTCGAGCTCGGGATCGACGGCCTCGGCGTCCAGCGCCAGACCTTCGTTCCGGCATGAGGGGGGCTTCCTTGTCCGCCGCCTCTCCCCGCATCACCGGGTTCGACACCCACGACATCCGGTTCCCCACCTCCGGGGAGCTGGACGGCTCCGACGCCATGAACCCCGATCCCGACTACTCGGCCGCCTATCTGGTCCTGCGCACCGACGCCGACGACGGCGCGGAGGGCCACGGGTTCGCCTTCACCATCGGCCGGGGCAACGACGTCCAGGTGGCCGCGATCGAGGCCCTGCGCCACCACGTCCTCGGCCTGCCGGCCGACGACCTGTGCGCCGACCCCGGGACGCTGGCCCGCGCCCTGGCCGGCGACAGCCAACTGCGCTGGCTGGGCCCGGAGAAGGGCGTGATGCACATGGCGGTCGGCGCGGTGCTCAACGCCGTGTGGGACCTCGCCGCCAAGCGCGCGCGCAAACCGCTGTGGAGGCTGCTGGCCGACGCCTCCCCGGAGTGGCTGGTCTCCCAGGTCGACTTCCGCTACATCGCCGACGTCCTCACCCCGGACAAGGCCCTGGAACTCCTGCGCCGGGGCCGGGAGGGACGGCGCGGGCGCGAGGCCGCCCTGCTGGAGCGCGGCTACCCCGCCTACACCACCTCGCCCGGCTGGCTGGGCTACTCCGACGAGAAGCTCACCCGCCTGGCGAGGCGGGCGGTCGCCGACGGCTTCACGCAGATCAAGCTCAAGGTCGGCGCCGACCTCGCCGACGACATCCGCCGGTGCCGCGCCGCCCGCGCCGCGGTCGGCGACGGCGTCCGCGTGGCGATCGACGCCAACCAGCGCTGGAACGTCGACGAGGCGATCGCCTGGACCAGGGCGCTCGCCGGGTTCGATCCGTACTGGATCGAGGAGCCCACCTCCCCCGACGACGTACTCGGCCACGCCGCCGTGCGCGAGGCCGTCGCCCCCGTCAAGGTCGCCACCGGCGAGCACGCGCAGAACCGGGTGGTCTTCAAGCAGCTCCTCCAGGCCGGTGCGATCGACGTCCTCCAGCTCGACGCCGCCCGGGTGGGCGGCGTCAACGAGAACCTGGCCGTCCTGCTGCTGGCGGCCGCCTTCGAGGTGCCGGTCTGCCCGCACGCCGGCGGCGTGGGCCTGTGCGAACTCGTCCAGCACCTGGCGATGTTCGACTACGTGGCGCTCAGCGGCAGCACCGAGGACCGGGTCATCGAGTACGTGGACCACCTGCACGAGCACTTCCTCGACCCGGTGGTGGTCCGCCGCGGCCACTACGCCGCCCCGACCGCGCCGGGCTTCTCCGCGACGATGGCGCCGGGGTCCATCGCGCGCTACACCTTCCCCCACGGCGCGTACTGGGCCGCCCGGGCGGCCGGCGAGGAGGCACCGGGATGACCGGCACGGCGGGCATGACCGGCGCGGCGGGGCTGCGCGGCCTGCGGGCCGTCGTCACCGGCGGCGGTTCCGGAATCGGGCGGGCCGTCGCCCGCGCCCTCACCGACGGCGGCGCGCACGTGGCCGTCCTCGACCCCGTCCCCGACTGCGAGCGGGAGCCGTGGACCGGCCTGACGGCGGACGTCACCGACGACACCTCGGTCCGCGCCTCCGTGGCGGAGGCGGCCGCACGCTTCGGCGGCCTCGACATCGTGGTCAACAACGCCGGGATCGGCGCGACCGGCACGGTGGAGGACAACCCGGACGAGCAGTGGCACCGCGTCCTGGACGTCAACGTCCTGGGAATGGTGCGCGTCACCCGCGCCGCCCTGCCCCACCTGCGGCGCTCCGCACACGCCTCGGTCGTCAACACCTGCTCGATCGCCGCCACGGCCGGGCTGCCGCAGCGTGCCCTGTACTCCGCCAGCAAGGGCGCCGTCCTCTCCCTCACCCTCGCCATGGCGGCCGACCACGTCCGCGAGGGCATCCGCGTCAACTGCGTCAACCCCGGCACGGCCGACACCCCCTGGGTGGCACGGCTGCTGGAGGCCGCCGACGACCCGGCGGCCGAACGGGCCGCGCTGGAGGCCCGCCAGCCCATGGGGCGCCTGGTGAGCGCCGAGGAGGTCGCGGCGGCCGTCGTCTACCTGGCCGGTCCCGCCTCGGCATCGGTCACCGGCACCGCCCTGGCCGTCGACGGCGGCATGGCCGGCCTGCGCCCGCGCCCGGCGGCACGGTGACGGCCGGGCCGCCGACGGCGCCGCACCCGACCGGGCCGGGGCGCGCGGCCCGCCCGGGTGGAGCCGGACGGGACGACGGACGGCGGGGCTGCGGTGCTGCGGTGCCGCCGACGAGGGAGGTGTGACCGGGATGCGGACCATCGACGCCCACCACCACGTGTGGGACCTGGGGGTGCGTGATCAGGGGTGGCTGGACGGAGCCGGCCTCGCCCCCCTGCGAAGGGACTTCGCCATGGCCGACCTGGCTCCCGAGGCCGCCGCCTCGGGGGTGGACGCCACCGTGGTGGTGCAGACGGTCGCCGTCGAGGGGGAGACTCCGGAGCTGCTCGCCCTGGCCGAGGCGGACGACCTGGTCGCCGGCGTGGTCGGCTGGACCGACCTGACCTCCCCGCGGGTCGCCGACGCCCTCGCCGGACTCCGTGAACTGCCCGGCGGCGCGCACCTGGTGGGCATACGCCACCAGGTGCAGGGCGAGTCCGACCCGCGCTGGCTGCTGCGTCCGGACGTGGCCCGCGGCATGCGGGCGCTGGCCGACGCCGGGCTCGTCCACGACCTGGTGGTCCTGCCGCACCAGCTGCCCGCGGCCGCGGAGGCCGCCGCGGCCCATCCCGACCTGGTCTTCGTACTGGACCATCTGGGCAAACCGCCGGTGGCCGACGGCTCGCCGGAGCCGTGGGCCGGGTGGATCCGGCGGCTGGCCGGGCTGCCGAACACCGTGTGCAAGCTCTCCGGCCTGGTGACCGAGGCCCGCTGGGACGACTGGACGGTGGAGGACCTGCGCCCGTTCGCCGACACGGCCCTCGAGGCGTTCGGGCCCGGGCGGACGATGTTCGGCTCCGACTGGCCGGTCTGCCTGCTCGCGGCCTCCTACGGCCGGGTCGTCGACACCGCCCGCGAGCTCACCGCGTTCCTCACCGCCTCCGAGCGGGAAGCGGTCTTCGGCGGGACGGCGGCCCGCGTCTACGGGATCTGACGGCCGGGGCGAGGGGGCGTCAGCCCGGCGGGAGGGCCGGCGCCGCGGAGCCGAGCGCGCTCCGCAGCCACTGTTCGACGTCCGCGACGTGGACGGTCGCCCATGCCCGTGCGACCTCGGGCCGGCGCGCCTCGATCGCCTCGCAGATCGACGCGTGCTGCTCCCTGGTCCGCCGCACCGCCCCCTCCTGCGTCAGCCCGCGCCAGATCCGGGCGCGCGCCGTCGGACCGGAAATGCCCTCGAGCACGGAGCACAGCACGGTGTTGCCCGAGCCCGCGGCGATGAGACGGTGGAACTTGAGGTCGTTGGCGACCAGGGCCTCCACCGTCGGGGACTCCTCCAGCTCCTCCAGGGTCGCGCGCAGGGCGGCCCTGTCCCCGTCGCTCATCACCGCCGCGGCCATGGCCGCGGCGGCGGGCTCCAGGATGCGGCGGACCTCGAGGAACTCCAGGACGGTGTCGTCCTGGTGGAGATCGATGACGAATCCCATCGCCTCCAGCAGCAGACCCGGTTCGAGGCTGGTCACGTACGTCCCGTCGCCCTGGCGCACGTCGAGCACGTTGATCAGCGAAAGCGCCTTGACGGCCTCGCGCAGGGAGTTGCGGGACAGACCGAGCCGCTCGGCGAGGTCCGCCTCCCTGGGAAGCTTCGAGCCGGGGCCGAGCTCACCCGTCACGATCATGGCCTTGATCTTCTCGATCGCTCCGTCAGTGACTGGCACACCGCCTCCTCCGCTGGTCATCCGATGTCCTCACGGTAGACCGCCCGCGGGGCGGCGGTTTCCCCGCGGACGCGGCGCCGGGGGCGGCGCGGGGACGGTGCGGGGCGGCGCGGGCGGGACGGCGCGGGGCGGGGACGCGGTGGCCGTCCGGATCGGCGGGACGCGCGGCGTGGTGCCCGGCGGCGACGTACACCACCTCGGGGTCGCTCCCGCTCACTTTGTGGGAGAAGCCCCGCCGAGCGGACGCGGGGGCGGCGTTCGGGCAGGTCGGACGGGGGCGGGACATCCCCGCGTCCTGGGTCGGCGGGCCGCCGTCGTCCCGGCCGGGGTGGGACGGCCGCGGTGGCGGACATGCCGCGGCGATCACCGCGGAGCCGATTCCGGCACCCTTCCTCCGCTTCCGGAAGAGGACACGTTCATGTTCCGCACCCGACGCACGCCCCGGTTCGCCGTCGCCGCCCTCGCCGCCGCCTCCCTGTCGACGGCCGCGTGCCGGTCCGGCACGGGGCGGTGGAGGAGGGCGCGGCGCCCGCCGGACAGTCCGCCACGCCCGCCCGGGAGGCCTCGCGTGAGGCCCTGCGTGAGGCCCCGCGTGAGGACGCGGCCCCGGAGGAGGCCGACGGTGCGGACGGCGCCCGGACGGACCCTGACGGACCCGGCCGGCCACAGGCGGCAGGAGGACCGGGACGGCCGCGGGGCCGGGGACGCCCGGAGGGCGGAGGCGGTGAGGCCGGTGGGAGCGGCGAGGACGGCCCCTCCGCCGCCGGGGGTGCGACGCGTCCGACGTCGAGCTCACCCTCCGGACCGTTCCCCGGCCCGCCGACCACATGCTCCTGGCGGTCACCGACACCGGTGACACCGCCTGTGACGTCTACGGCTACCCGCTCCCGCACTTCGACGACGCCCAGGCTCCGGCCCCTCCCATGGAGGGCAGCGTTCCGCACACGGTGGTCCCGGTGCGGCCCGCCGGGTCCGCCTGTGCCGGCATCACCACCTGCACCCCCGACCACGGCGGCGCCGTGGTCGGGGTCACCGGGCTCGGCGTCCTCCCCACCGACCGCGACGGCAGGGCGGCGGGGGACGACCGTCCGACGACGCTCGCCCTGCCGAGCGGCACCGCCGTCAACGCCGGTGCCCGGGTCACGTACCGGCAGCCCGACCCGGGTACCGTCCTGCGGTACCGGGCCCCGCGCCTCCGGCGCCCCCGGGCCGCGTCCGGCGCGGCCCGGGGGTGGCCGCCGCCGGAGCGCGGCCCCGAACCGGGCTTCGCCTCCCGCAGTCGGCAGCGTCGCCGGGCGGGAAGCTGCCGCATCGTGCACAAGAACTCCCGGCCCGGACGACGGCAGGATGCCGGGCATGACCGATGCACGGGAAGTGACCTGCCGCCCCCTCCACACACGCGCCTGGTGGTTCCTCGTCGGCCTCGGGGCGGCCGGGGCGGTCCTGGCCGCGGCGCGCGCGGCGCACCACGGCCGGCTCCTGGACGGGTGGCTGGGCGCCGGCCTGCTGCTCGCGCTGGTGGGCGCCGTGTCGCTCCACAAGGTCACCGCCCGGGTGCGCGCCGACGCGTACGGCCTGCACTCCCGGACCCTGCTGCGCCGCCGGAGCGTGCCGTGGGCCGACGTCGCCGACCTGCAGGTACACCTGAAGCACGAGAGGAACCACCGGGTCGAGGAGGTCCGTCGCGTCGGCCTGGTGCTGCGCGACGGGCGCAGGCGGCTCCTGCCCCTGCCGCAGAGCTGGTCCCGCGCCGATCCGGCCTTCGACGCGGAACTGGACGCGCTCCGCGCACTGCACCGCCGTCACGGGGCCCCGGAGTCGGGCCACGTTCCCGTCGTCTCGTACCGCACCGCCGGGCGCGGCCTGGTCGGGGCGTCGGTCCTGTGCGGGCTGCTGCTCGCGGGCGCGGGCCTGGCCGCGTGGTTCGTGCCGGGCGTCGCGTCGGGTGAGCGGGCGTGGAAGTCGGCCGTCCCGTGCACGGCGCGGACGCCCGCCACGGAGCGCGGCGAGTGCCTGACCACCCTGTCCGCCGTGATCGAGCGGACCGAGGCCGCCCGGCCCAGGCAGCGCGGCCGGCTGTACTTCGCCGACGGACGGCCGCTGGAGCGGCTCGAGATCTCGTACGAGGACGCCCGGAAGTTCCGGCCCGGCGACAGCGTCGAACTGACCGTCTGGCGCGGCGGGGTGCGGGAGGTCGCCGGGGAGCGCCATGTGTGGCGCGCGCACGTCCCCGCACCGGGGGAGCCCGCCGTCATCGCGGCAGCGTGCGCCCTCGCCGCGGGCTACCCCGGCGCTCAGGTGCTGCTGCGGCTGCGCGGTCGGCGGCTGCCCGACGACGAGGTCCTCCCGTCGGCCCTGCCGTTCGCGGGCGCGCTCGCCGGCACCGGCCTGTGGCTGCTGCCGCTCTGCTACCTCCACCCCACGTCGCTGTTCTCCTCACCCGTGGCGGTCGCCTGGGCGGCCGCGGGCTCGTCGGCCACTCTGGGCCTCCTCGCCTGGGCCTGGCGCGCCACCCGCGTTCGTACCCCCGGGGAGCCCGGAGAGGCCGGAGGATCCGGAGCGGCCGGAGAGCCCGCCGTCGAGGGGGAGGTGTTCCTGGCGGCCCGCTTCCTGGAGCACACCGACTACAACCCCCACGGCTTCGGGACCCACATCGTCCTCGGGGGCGGCGCGCCCGCGGTGACGCCCCACTCCGGTCCGGGCCGTTTCGCGGCGAAGCGGATACCGGTGGAGCGGCTCACCGTCAGGAACGTGCGGCGCGCACGGGGCGGCGACGGCGACACCGTCCCCAGGGGCTGGCACATCGCCGAACTCGACGACGCGGGCGAACCGGTCCGCCTCGCGGCCGCCCCCGCCGACCTGGCCCGCATCGTCCGCGAGCTGGCCTCCGCGAGGACTCCCGCGAACGCCGGGCCCTCCACGCCATGACCGGCCACCGACAGCCCACGGCGGCTTGCTGCGGCTTGCCGCGCCCTGCCGCGACCTACGATGGCGACCGGGACCCGCTTCGGTCGTCCGCACCATGGCGGCTCGTCACGGCACGGGCCCGGTCACGTGGAAGGACACCCCGATCATGAACCCCCTCGCCGAGCCGGCCGCCGCGAAGTACGTGTCGCTGACGACGTTCCGCAAGGACGGCCGGGCGGTGTCCACACCGGTCTGGGTGGTTCCCGACGGGGACGGGCTGGCCGTGTGGACCAGGGCCGACAGCGGCAAGGTCAAGCGCATCCGCCGCAGCGGACGGGTCACGGTGGCGCCCTGCGACTTCCGCGGCAACGTCACCGGCGAGACCGTCGAGGCGCGGGCCCGGCTGGGGGACCGCGCGGACACCGACCGCGTCCGCAGGGCCCTCGGCCGCAAGTACGGCCTGTCCGGCCGGCTCACCGTGTGGAGCAGCAGGGTCTACCGGGGCGCGGACGCCACAGTGGCCGTCCTCGTCTCGCCCGTGACCGACGGATGACCTACGGGCGGGGACCGGTGCACCGCGGACGGCGGCGCGCCGCGGACGTACCGCCGCCGCGGCGGCCCGGTACCAGCGCCTGTCAGGTAACCGATCTTGTGGTGGGCCGTGGAGAGCTGATGATGCGGCGTGGGAGCGGATTGCTCGGCTGTCGCCGGGTGCTGACGGGCGGGGTCGTCCGTGGCGGGATCAACGGCAGGTGCTCAACGGGGTGTTGCGGCGGTTGCGGACGGGTGCTCCGTGGTGTGGCCTGCCGGAACGCCTCGGGCCGTGGCGGACGGTCCATGAGCGGTTCGCCCGCTGGGGGGCGGACGGGACCCGGGCCCGCCTGCTCGAGGCGGTTCGGGTCCGCCGCGACTCCGTCGGAGCGGTGGAGTGGACCGTGTCGGCCGGCTCCACGATCGACCGCGCTCACCAGCACGCCGTCGGCGCCCGCAAGAAGGGGCGGCGCCGGGGACGAACTGGAACATCCGGAACGCGCGCAGGCCGGCCGGGCGCCCGGCCGGTCCCGCGGCGGGCTGACCACCAAGGTCCATCTCGCCTGCGACGGCCGGGACCTGTCCCCTGGCCGCGCTGGTCACGCCGGGCAACGTCAACGACTCGACCGCCTTCGACGCGATCCTGAACGCGGTGAGAGCGCCCCGGGCCGGTGTCGGGCCGCCGGCGTCCGACCGGAACCTCTACAAGGCCCGCAACCCCGCAACTCCGTCGAACGCGTCGAACGCTGCTTCAACCGGCTCCAGCAGTTCCGCGCCGTCGCGACCCGCTTCGGCGAACTCGCCGCCCGCCACCGGGCCGGACTCCACCTCGCGGCACTCGTCCTCCGGCTCCGCGAACCCCGACGGGATCACTTGTCGGACAGGTCCTGGCGGCTCGTGCCGAAGTTCTGGGTCCACCACGGGCCGCCGTCACCGAAGTGGATTCCGACGCCCAGTTCCTCGAAGGAGCAGTCGAGTATGTTGGCGCGGTGGCCGGGGCTGTTCATCCAGGCGTCCACGACCGAGGCGGCGTCCGGCTGTCCCCGGGCTATGTTCTCGCCCAGGTTGGACCAGGTGTATCCGGCCGCCTCGACCCGGTCGGCCATCGTGGAGCCGTCGGGGCCCGTGTGGGACATCACGCCGGAGGCGGCCATGACGTCGCTGTAGTCGTCCGCGGCCCGCGTCAGCCGGGTATTGGCGGTGACCGGCCGACAACCGGCGGCGTCCCGCTCCTCGTTGACGAGCGCGAGCACCCGGGCCTCCGGCCCGCCGTCGTCCGGTCCGCCGTCGTCCGGCGCGGCGCCGGTCCCGGAGTCGCGGGGGGCGGACTCCTCGCCACCCGGTCCGGCGGTCCCCTCGGAGCCGGTCCCCGTACTCCCCGAGCTCCCCGTGGTCCCCATGCTCCCCGTGGTCCCGGCCCGCGCCGTCTCCCCGGCGGGGGCGGACGCGGAGGCGGACGCGGAGGCGGACGCGGAGGCGGACGCGGACGCGGATGCGGAAGGGGCGGCGCTGCGTCCGGGCTCGGCGGACCCGCCGGCACCGGCCGGGGCGGACCCGCTCGCCCTCGGGGCGGACGGGGAGGGGAGGGACGCGCCGCCGGCGACCTCGCCCGTGGTACCGCCGGCGGTGGCGGTGTTGCCGGCGGTGTCGGTGGCGTTCGCCGTCACCCGGTCCGCCGGTCCGCTGCGGCCCTCGCCCGCGACGATGGTGACGCCCGCCCCCGCCGCCACGGTGGCCACGCTGAGGGCGAGGACGACGCCGCGCGCCGGTGTGCCGCCCCTGGGGCGGGCACGGGAGCGGGAACGGGAACGATCGGCTCGGCGGGAACCCATGCGGACGGCACCTCGGATGGTCGGTCGCGGAACGGTCGGCCCGGATTCCCGGGGGTCGGACGAGAGCGTAGACGGAGCCGCGGCCGGGCCGTCCGGCAGGCGGCCTTGAGTCTCCAGTGGGTGGAAGGTCCAGACTTCCGGGGTGAACGACGAAGAACCCCTGCTCACCATCGGGCAGCTCGCCGACCGGACGGCCGCGAGCGTCCGCAGCATCCGCTACTGGTCGGACATCGGCGTGCTCACGCCGGAACGGCGGTCCGCGAGCGGCTACCGCCTGTACGGAGCCGACGCCGTCGCGCGCCTCGACCTCATCCGCAGTCTCCGGCAACTGGGACTGGGGCTGGAGGAGGTGCGCCGCGTCCTGCGCAGTGAGCTGACGGTCGCGGAGGTGGCCGCCCGCCACGTCGCCGCCGTGGACGCGCAGATCCGTGCGCTCAGGGTGAACCGGGCCGTTCTGTCCGTGATCGCGCATCGCGGATCCACCACCGAGGAGACGACGCTTGTGAACAGACTGGCACGACTGTCGACCGACGAACGCCGGGAGATCATCGAGGACTTCATGAGGGAGGTGTCCGGCGGGCTGGAGGGCGCCCCGGACATGGACGAGCGCCTGCGCCGCTCGCCCATCGAGCTGCCCGACAACCCTTCCGCGGGGCAGGTGGACGCCTGGCTCGAACTCGCCGAACTCATCCGGGACCCCGACTTCCGCGCCCGCATGAGGCGGATGCTCGAACTGAACACGCCCGGACGGCCCGGTTCCTCCATCTGGTTCACCAGGCAGGTCGTGGTGGCCGTCGGCGAGGCCCGCGCACGGGGAGTGGACCCGGCGGGAGAGGAGGCCTCGGCCGTGCTGGCCCGGCTGTTCCACGGCGCGGACAGGGGGGAGGTCCTCGCGGCTCTCCAGGCGGGGCTCGCCGCCGACGCCCAGCGCTTCCACCGGCTGCTCTCCCTCGTCAGAGGCAATCGGCCGAGCCCCACGCCCCCGGAGCACTACCTCTGGCTGGAGCAGGCGCTGCGGGCGGAGCTGCGACGCGCGGCGCGGTGAGTGCTCCGGGGCTTCGGCAGTGGAACCCCGGTCCCTCCGCCGAAGCCCCCTCCGTCTCCCCTCCACGGGCGGCGGGAAGGCCCCGACCGCGCGGCCGCGGGACCCGGACCCCGCCCACCCCCGGCGGCCTGGTCCCGCCGGGATGCCGGAGACGGCCGTCGAGGAGTCCCGCGGCTTCTCCGGCGACGACCCGGGCATCGTGCGGCGCCTGGAGCCGCTGCGCGAGGCCGGCCCGGGGGCTACCCGCCCCCGGGCCGCCCGCTGTCCGTGCTCTCCGGGGCGAGCGGGCGGGCCGTGTTCACCGGCACCTCCGCCCGGACGGCGGACGGCGCCGGCACGACGACCGCCCGGTACCCATGGTCGTCGCTGCCCGCGCGGGAGCGGCCCGGCGGCTGATCCCCGCCGTGGCGGCGGCCGGACTACGGCGCGGGCGAGCCGCCGGCGGACTCCCGGAGTTCGCGGGCGAGTGTCTCCGCGTCGTACGGCCCGGTGTGCCGCCTGCCGCCGACGAAGAAGGTCGGGGTGCCGCGCGCGCCGCTGGCCTCGGCGCTGGCGGCGTCGGCCCGCACCCTGGCGGCCGTCCGCTCGTCGTCGAGGTCCCGGAGGAACGCCTCCACGTCCAGGCCGAGTTCGGCGGCGTAGCCGACGATGTCCTCGATCTCCAGGTGCTCGTGGTGGGTGAACAGCAGGTCGTGCATCTCCCAGAAGCGGCCCTGCGCGTCGGCGGCGACCGCCGCCCGGGCCGCGAGTTCGGCGTGCGGGTGCACGTCGGGGAGCGGCAGATGGCGGAAGACGTACCGCAGGTCGTCGCCGAAGCGCTCCCGCAGCTCGCGCGCGACCCCTGTGGCGCGCGCGCAGAACGGGCACTCGAAGTCGCCGTACTCCACCAGGGTCAGCGGCGCGTCGCGGGGGCCTCTGATGTGGTCCGCCTCCGTGTCCACCGGCCGGTCGAGAACACGCGGCAGGTCCGCCTCCCTCTCGCCGCGCAGGACCGCGGCGGCGCGGAACAGCAGCCATCCGAGGGCGGTCGCGATCACCGCCGCCAGCAGCACGCCGACGGTCGCCTGGTCGCGGAGGGTCCGGTCGTCGAAGGCCAGGCCGGCGATCAGCAGGGAGACCGTGAACCCGATCCCGGACAGGGCGGCGCCGCCGAGCACCTGTCCCGGACCGACCCCCCTGGGCGGCTCCCCCAGACCGAGCCGCGCGCCGGCGACCGCGCTCAATCCCACGCCCAGCGGTTTGCCCACGACGAGGCCGAGGACCACTCCCCAGGTGACCGGGGAGGAGAGCGCCTCGGCGAGGACACCGCCACGCAGGTCGACACCGGCGTTCGCCAGCGCGAACAGCGGCACGACGACATAGCTGGCCCAGGGGTGCAGCACCGTCTGCAGCCGCTCGTTGACCGACACCGCCCGCGCCAGCCCCGTACGGGCCGACAGGCCCACACCGGCCAGCGGGGACTGCCGGAAGGCGCGGAAGCGCAGGGCCGCCCTCTCGACGTCCTCGCGCACGGGCGCGTGGGCGGGGACGAGGAGACCGCCGAGCACGCCCGCGATGGACGCGTGCAGGCCCGCCTGGACGGTGGCGAGCCACAGGGCCAGGACGCCGAGGACGTACGGGGTGGCGCGCCAGGTCCCCAGCCGGCTCAGCAGCACCGGCACCCCGCAGAGGGCGAGCACGACGAGGAGGTCCGGCGGACGGACGGCCTCCGAGTAGACCAGGCCGATCACGGTCACGGCGACGATGTCGTCGATGACGGTGAGGGCCAGCAGGAAGACCCGCAGCTGCGTCGCGAACCTGGGGCCCACCACGGCCAGCGCGCCCAGCATGAACGCCGTGTCGGTGCCGATGACGACGCCCCACCCCTTCGCGGCCTCCCCGTCGGAGGCGACCGCCAGGTACAGGAGTGCGGGAACGGCCATCCCGCCGAGCGCGGCCACGGCCGGGACGGCGACACGGCGGCGGTGGGTCAGCTCCCCCACGGAGAGTTCGTACCGGACCTCCAGGCCGATCACGAAGAAGAACAGGGCCATCAGGCCGTCGCTCACCCAGTGCCCCAGGTCCATCGACAGGTCGGCGTCCCCGAGTGAGAACGACGCCTCCGTGGCCCACAGGGACTCGTACGAACCGGACCACGGCGAGTTGGCCCACAGCAGCGCCACCACGACGGCCCCCAGCAGCAGACCCGCGCCGCCCACCTCCGTCGCCAGGAAGCGCCGCACGGGGCCGGACAGCTGGGCCAGGAGCGCGCGCCTCCCGGACCGCGGCCGGGAGGTTCCGCGCTTCTCCGTCCTCGTCACCGGGCCCTCGCCTCAGCCCGCCACGCCGGTCTCCGGGCGCCGGCGGCCCGGTGCGGTGCGCACCCGGGCGCGGGGCCCGGTCACCGGTCGCCTCCGGCCCGCTGCCAGTACGGGGCCGCGGCGGGGATGAGCGGCAGGGAGGAGCGCACGCGGCCGAAACGGTCGTCCTGCGCGGTCCAGGAGGCGTGGGCGGCGTCGATCTCGGCGCGGGTGCGGCCGACGAAGTTCCACCACATGACGATGGGTTCGGGGAACGGCTCGCCGCCGAGCAGGATCGCGCGGGTCGGCTCCCGCACGTCGAGGCGGAGCTCGTCGCGGCCCTCGCCGAGGTAGCCGAGCCTGCCCGGGCGCAGCGGCCGGCCGTGGACGGCGACGGCTCCCTCCAGGACGATCAGGGCGTACTCGAAGTCGGTGCGCAGCGGCACGGTGGCGGAGGCGCGCAGGTCGAGTTCGGCCCCGGTCAGCGGTGTGTCGTGACGGGCCGGGCTGGTGAGGCCGCCGAACTCCCCGACCAGTACGGTCGCCGCTCCCGCGCCGCCGTCCAGGCCGGTCCGCGGCAGCTCGGCGTGGTGCTCGAAGGCGGCGGGCCCGTGCCGGGTGGCGTCGGGGAGGGCGACCCACAGCTGGATGCCCTCCAGGGTGCCGCGGTAGTGGCCGGTGGCCTCCTCGGCGTGGGAGACGCCGCCGCCTGCGGTCATCAGATTGAGCTGGCCGGGCTTGATGACCTGCTCGGAGCCGAGGCTGTCGCGGTGCAGCACCTGCCCGTCGGTGACCCAGGTGACGGTCTGCAGGCCGATGTGCGGGTGGGGCCCGATGTCCAGGCCGCTGTCCTCGGTGACGTCGGCCGGTCCCATGTGGTCGGCGAAGCACCAGGCGCCGACCGTGCGCCGGCCCCGGCGCGGCAGTGCGCGGCGCACCCGGATCCGCCCCACCGTCGCCTCGCGGCTGTCGCCCACCTCCACGCACGGCGCGGTGGGGTGGCCGGTGTCGGCCCGGCCGGGGGGCGCGTCGACCGTGTTGACCGGTCCGCTCATCACAACACCTCGTCCTCTGTCTCATCCGCCGGGTCCGTCGGCGACCGGTCCCCCGCGGTGCCTGCCGGAATCAGGATCACCTCCGCCTCCCGCGGCGGGCCACATACCCGGCGTCGGCGTGTCCGGGCCGGTGGTGTCCGCCCCGGCGGCCGAGGCGGCGGTCGAGGCGGCGGGCCCCGGCCGCCCGGCCGCTCCCCGGCGATGGCGCGGTGCCGCTCACGGCGCCATCTCGTAAGCCCCGGAGAGGGCCTCGACACGTTCCCACACGCGCGCCGACCGGGCGTCGTCGGCGACGGGGCGCCGGACCGCGCCCAGGGCCCAGTCCTGCTGCCGCGCCGTGGCGGAGTCCTTGCCGTACAGCTCGACCGCGTGCGCGGAGAAGTCGCGGACGAGGACGGCGAACAGCTCGTCGAGCACGTCCTCGTCCAGACCCGTCAGACCCGCCTGCTCCAGGATCAGCTGGCCGTGCACGACCAGCGCGAACAGCCGGCCGACGGCGAGGAGCAGGTCGAGGTCGCGGCTCTGCTCCTCGTCGGGGGCGGCGGTGGCGACGAACTCGCACAGGGCGTCCGCCTGCTCGCGGAAGCGGCCGACGTTGGGGAGGTGGGCGTGGGCGTCGAAGGCGGGACGCCAGTCGTGGAAGCGGACGGAGCCCAGGCCGCGGGCCGGTCCCTGCCGGAAGAGGAAGGCGTCGTCGGCGGCGTCGAGGCGGGTGGGCACGGGCGCGTACCCGGCCGGCTCCAGCAGGTGGTTGCGCATGAACTTGAGGATCAGCGCGAGGTTGACGTGGACCGTGCCCTCCAGCTTCGGCAGCCCGCGGATCTCGACGGCGGCCTGGGCGAAGTAGGTGTCCTTCTCGAAGCCCTTGGCCGCGATGACGTCCCACATCAGGTCGATGACCTTCTCGCCCTCGGTGGTCACCTTCATCTTCGTCATCGGGTTGAAGAGCAGGTAGCGGCGGTCCTCGGGGCCCGCGGAGCGGAAGTAGTCGACGGCCCGGTCGCTGAACAGCTTCATCCCGACCAGGCGGACGTACGCGTCGGTCAGCCCCCGGCGCACGTGCGGGAAGGCGGTGACGGGGCGGCCGTAGAGGATCCGGTTGCGGGCGTGGGTGACCGCCTCGTACATCGCGTGCTCGCAGATGCCGATCGAGGCGGTGCAGAGGTTGAACTTGCCGACGTTGACGGTGTTGAGCGCGGCGTCGAAGGCGGCGCGCCCGGTGTGCAGGACGTCCTCGGGGCCGACCGGGTAGTCCTCGAGGCGGAACTCGCTGACGTACTTCGAGGAGTCGACGACGTTCTTCACGACGTGGTACGCCGGGTGGCGGCTGTCGGCCGCGAAGAAGACGTAGCCGTCGGGGCCCTCGACGTCGGTGCGGCGGCCGAAGACGGAGACGAGCCCGGCGGCGTTGCCGTTGCCGATGTAGTACTTGGAACCGCGGGCCCGGAAGCCGCCGGCGCCGTCGGGCTCCAGCAGCATGTCGGTGGAGTAGATGTCGGCGCCGTGGGTCTTCTCCGACAGTCCGAACGCGAACACCTCGCCCCGGGAGAGCAGTTCGGCGGCGCGTGCGCGGGCCGCGGCGTTGCCGCTCTGCCAGACCGGTCCGAGGCCGAGGATGGTGACCTGCCAGGCGTACCAGTAGTCGAGGCCGTAGAAGCCGAGGATCTCGTTGAGGGCGGCGATCCGCGCGGTGTCCCAGCGCACGTCCCGCCGGCCGCCGCTCTCGGAGGCGGGGGTGAGGAAGGTCGCGAACAGCCCTTCCCCGGCGGCGAACGCGAGGAAGTCCGCCAGCCAGGCGCGGTTGCGGTAGTCCTCGATCAGCCTGCGCTTGCCGCGGGTCTCGAACCAGTCGACGGTGGCGCGCAGCAGCCTGCGGGTCTCGGGGTCGAAGTGCGCCGGGTCGTAGGTGCGGGGGTTGAACAGCAGCGGGTCGGCCATGGGTGTTCGCCTTTCGGGCTCGGGATCGTCGGGAGCGGGGTCGTCGGGGCTCGGGGTCGGGGGTGCGGGGAGGGGCGGCGGAAGGGAGGGGCGCGGGGCCGGCCGCGGCGGGCGGCCTTCCGGCCGGCAGCGGGTCACCGGGTCGCCGGGTCACCGGGTCGCTGAGTCACTGAGTCACCGGCGGGACGCGAGGCGGTGGAGGGTGTCGAGCACGTCGCCGAGCCAGGCGATCATCATCCGCTCGTAGGCGATCCCGCCCCGGAGGACCGCGTGCTGAAGTTCCCGCCCGGCATCGGAACCTCCGGGGCCGGACGCTCCGGAGTCAGGGGTTCCGGCGGCGTCGCTCCCGCCGAAGTCCCGCCGCTCACCCTCCAGGTAGTGCGCGAGCCGGTCCCGGTGCATCCGCCGGTGCCGCTCGACCTCGCCGATCAGGGCGGCCGGGTCGTCGAAGGCCGCTCCGCGGACCTTCACGGCCAGGTCGTGCCGGACGCTCTCCGGCTGGACCGGCTCGTGGAGCCACTCGGCCAGGGCGGACAGGCCGGACGCCGAGACCGCGTACTCCTTCTTGTCCGGCCGGCCCTGCTGCGGCACGTCGCGCACATCGACCCAGCCGTCGGCCTCCATGCGCTTGAGGACGCGGTAGATCTGCTGGTGGGTGGCGGTCCAGAAGTGCCCGATGGACCGCTCGAACCGCCGGGCCAGCTCATAGCCGGAGCCCGGCTTCTCCAGCAGGGAGACGAGGATCGCGTGTTCGAGCGCCATGCCGCGATCCTGATATGCAACTCGTTGCATAGGCAAGCGAGAGCCGCCCTGGTGAGACGCAGTTCACGCCCGCGGGTCGGGAGGGGTTCCGGATCCGCGGGCCGCCGTCGGGGCCGGTTGGTAGGATCGCGGGCCATGACCGCCTCGGAGCCCACCATCGTCGCCACCTCCGGTGGGCACCGCGCCGGGGGCCGGACCGTGGTGGCGTTCGACTCCCTGGTGCACCACGCCGTGGAACTCTCGGGGGTCCACGGCCGCAGGCCCCGGATCATGTACGTCGGCACGGCCATCGGGGACGCCGAGCACTTCACCGCGCGCATGACCGAGGCCGCCCGCGTGGCGGGGTTCGACCTGACGCCGCTCCACCTCTTCCCCATGCCCAACCTCGACGACGTCGAGGGCTCCGTCCTGGAGCAGGACGTCGTCTGGGTCACCGGCGGCTCGGTGGCGAACCTGCTGGCGGTGTGGCGGGTCCACGGGCTCGACGGCGTCTTCCGCCGCGCCTGGGAGGCCGGTGTGGTGCTCAGCGGGGTCAGCGCGGGATCGATCTGCTGGTTCCGGGGCGGCACCACGGACTCCTTCGGACCCGAACTGCGGCCGGTCACCGACGCGCTGGGCCTCCTCCCCTACGGCAACGGCGTGCACTACGACACCGACCCGGGCCGCCGCCCGCTGGTGCACCGCCTCGTCGCGGACGGCACCCTGCCCACCGCGCACTGCACCGACGACGGGGTGGGTCTGGTCTACCGCGGCACCGAACTGGTCGAGGCCGTCGCGGAGGCGCCCGGCAAGGGCGCCTACGTCGTCACCCGCGAGGGGGACGCGGCCGTCGAGGAGCGCATCGAGCCGCGCCGGCTGCCCTCCCCGCCCCGCTGACCGCCTCGGGGACCACTGCGGCCACCACCGCGGACACCGTCCCGGACGGGCGGGGAGCCGCCGGTCAGACGAGTCCGCACCGCACCGCCCGGGCGACCGCGTGGGCGCGGTTGCGGACCTGGAGACGGGCCATCAGCTCGTAGATGACGTTCTTGACGGTGTGTTCCGAACAGGACAGCCTGCGGGCGATGACCGCGTTGCCGTGTCCCTCGGCCATCAGGCCGAGCACCGCCGTCTGGCGCGCGGTGAGCGCGGGAGGGGCCGGAGCCCCAGCCTGCCGGGGCCCGTCGGCCCCGCCGAGCAACTGGACCAGGGCCGTGTAGGGGATGCGGCCGACCCCGTGGTGGGCGTCGTGCACGGCGGCGAGGAGCTGGTCGGGGGTGAGGCCGGCCGAGCGGAGGACGGCCAGGGTCCCCGCCCCGATGGCGCGGCGCAGCCCCGCGGGCGAGACGGCGTCGCACACGGCCAGCAGCCGGTGGGCGGCCGGCGGAGCGGCGGCCAGGGCTTCCTCCACGGTGCCGGCGACGGCCACCACCACGGTGTCCCGGGCGGACGCCGCGGCGGACGGCGCGAGGTCCACTCCGGCCTGGCGCAGCATCGCGGTGAGCCGGGCCGGGGCCGGGCCCCTGCAGGCGGCCACGACGTGGACCCGCAGTCCGGCCGCCCGCGGCGTGAGCCGGAGAGCGTCGCTCGCGGCGCCTTCCCCGTGAGCTTCTCCGCCCACGCGGTGACGGCACGGATTCATGACGGCATACGGCCCGGCGACCGCGCGTGCGTCGCTCACAGCACCTTCCCCGTGAGCTTCTCCGCCCGCGCGGTGACGGCTCACACCCATGACGGCATACGGCCCGGCGACCGCGCGTGCGTCGCTCACAGCAGACCCGCCCGCAGCGCGTAGGCCACCGCGTGGGCGCGGTTGCGGACCCGGAACCTCTGCGTGATGTCGTGCACGATCGTCGTCACCGTGCGCTGCGAGTAGGCCAGGCACCGGGCGATCTCACTGGTCTCGTGGCCGTCGGCGACCATGCGCAGCACCGAGCGCTCCCGGTCCGACAGGCCCGCGGCGGCCCAGGGGGCCGACGGCCCGCCGGACGCCCGTCCGCCGCCGGCGGAGCGGTCCAGCAGGCTGTCGAGCAGATCCGGCGGCAGGGTGCAGTCGCCCCGGGCGGCGGCGAGCACGGCGCGCGCCAGCCGGGGGGCGTCGGCCTCCCGGCGGCGCAGCAGGCAGCGGGCGCCGGAGGCGAGGGCGTGCAGGGCCTCGCCGTGGTCCAGCTCGCCGGCCACCAGGACCACGGCGGGCCGGGCGGGGGTGTCGCGGATGGTGCGCAGCACGTCCAGCTCGGCGCGGGCGAACCGGTCGACGGTCATGACCACGACCCGCGGCTCCTCGCCCGGCACCGCCGCGGAGACCTCCGGGCAGGCGGACAGGGTGCTCGCGGTGCCGGCCTCCAGCACCGGGTCGAGCGCGACGACGCTGACGGGTACGGGTTCTCCCACCGGGTCCTCCGAAGGTCATCCGCCGGCCGGTTCGGCGGCGGGTGGGCGAGCAGGGGCAGTGCACAACAGGCTGCGCCGGAAGACGGGGGGCGGCATCGGGGCCCGTCCCCCACCTTTGCCGCCGGCGCCCGCCCGCCGTGCGGAACCGGTGCTGCCGGGCCCCCGGCGGCCGGGCGCGCCCGGCCGCCGCCCGCACCGGGCCGGGCCCCCACCGTCCCCCGCCGCGCCGGAGGGCGGGGGGCGGTGGGGGGCGCCGGGGAGAATATGGGGGCGCCGCCCCCATGTGGGGGTTCCGGGGCTCTGGGAGGTTGGTCCTGTGACTGATTCCGCCGCTCTCCGAGAAACCCCGACCACGGTCCTGCCGCGCTGGTGGTGGGCCCGGGGGCTGACCCTGCGCGAGCGCGTCGCCGCGCCGCGGGTGCCGGCGGGCCGCGGCTCCGCCGGCCGCGGACGCACCGCGCCGTGGTGCGCCGGGGACGAGGCGGGGTTCGCCGCCCGGCTGACGAGCCTGGGCCTGGACGGCGGCCTCGCCTCCGCCCTGGGGGACGAGCTCCCCGAGCGGCTGGGGGCGCGTGCCGCCGAGCCGGAGTGGGCCGGATACGTCGAGCGGGCGGTGGCGGCGGCTCCCGCGGAGCCGGGCGACCGCGCGGAGTCCGCCGGTTCCGGCGCGGAGGGCCCCGCGGTGTTCCTGCCCGCGCTGCGGCCCCTGCTCTCGCCCGCGTGGTCCCGGGTCGTCGCCCGTACCGCCCCGCCCGCCGCCGAACACGCGCCGCTGCGCGCGGCGTTCGAGGAGCGGCTGGGGGACCGGATCGCCCGCCAGGCCGGCCGGACGCTGGTCAGGGAGCTGCACCGGGCCCGCGCCGCGGGACGGCTGTCCGGGGCGACCCCGCGGGAGCGGTTCGCCTCGTTCACCGCGGACCTGGGCACCCGGCAGGGGCTGGCCCGGCTGTTCACCCGCTACCCCGTTCTGGCCCGGATGCTCGGCCAGAGCTGCGCGGACGCCGCCGACGCCATGGCCGAGCTGCTCGGCCGGCTCGGCGCCGACCGCGCCGCCCTCGTCTCGGAGCTGTTCGGGGGCGCCGACCCCGGGCCCCTGGTGCGGGTGGACCTCGGCCGGGGCGACCCCCACCAGGGCGGCCGGTCCGTGGCCCTGCTGCACTTCGCCTCCGGTGCCGCCGCCGTCTACAAGCCCCGTCCGCTGGACCAGCACGCCCTGCTGGACGAGGCGGTCGGCTGGCTCAACGGCAAGGTGCCGGGGCTGGGTCTGCGCACCCCCCGTTCGGTGCGCGGCGAGGGGTACGGCTGGCTGGAGTTCGTCGAGCACCGGTGGTGCGGTTCGGTCACCGAGGCCGACCGGTTCTACCGCCGCCAGGGCGCACTGCTGGCCCTGCTGTACGCGGTGGACGGCGCGGACATGCACTACGAGAACGTCATCGCCTGCGGCGACCGGCCGGTGCCGGTGGACGCCGAGACCCTCTTCCACTCCGGGCTGCCCCAGGCGGAGACCGCCGGGCACGACCCGGCCGCGCGGGCCCTGCACGCCTCGGTGCACCGGACCTGCCTGCTGCCGCACCTGCTGATCGGGGAGGACGGCGCGCTGGACATCTCCGCGCTCGGCCGGGACGGGGACGGCGCGTACCCGGGCGACGGGGTGCGCTGGGCGGACGCCGGCACGGACGGGATGCGCGTGGTGCGCGGCCCGGTGGAGAGCCCGGCGGGCCAGAACCAGCCGCTGCCGCCCGGCCGGGTCGGCGCCCGCGCCGACCACCGCGCCGCGCTGCTGGAGGGGTTCCGGGCCGGGTACGACGCGATCGCGGGGCACCGGGGCGAACTCCTGGGCACGGACGGCCTCCTGGCCCGCTGGGCCCACTCCCCCGCCCGGCTGGTCGTGCGCTCCACCCGGCTCTACGCGACCTTGCTGGAGGAGTCCACCCATCCCGACCTGCTGCGCGACGCGCTGGCGCGGGAGGCGGTGTTCGCCGTGCTGTGGACGGAGTCGGTCGGCGACCCGGCCCGGCAGCGGCTGATCGAGCACGAGATCGACGACCTGTGGCGCGGGGACGTGCCGTTGTTCCTCCACCGGCCGGACCGCACGGCGGTGTGGACCTCCCGTGGTGCCCGTCTGGACCGGGTGCTGCCCGCCACGGCCCTGGAGACCGTCCGGGAGAAGGTCGCCGCGATGAGCGAGGTGGACCGCTACGACCAGGAGTGGGTCATCTCGGCGGCGCTCGCCGTCGGCGGCGCCAACTCACCGGTGCGCGGGCCGCGTTCCGCGCTGGCCGTGCGTCCGGCCCCGGCCGTGGTGCCCGAGCCGTCCCGGCTGCTGACCGCGGCGTGCGGGATCGCCGACGAGATCGCGGCCCGCGCGGTGCGCGGCGGCGGCCGGGCCAACTGGCTGGGCCTCGAGCAGGTGACCGACGCGCACTGGGCGGTGCTGCCGATGGGCGGCGGGCTCGCCCAGGGCTACTGCGGGGTCGCCCTGTTCCTGGCCCAGATCGGCGCGCTCGCCGGAGCGGAGCGCTACACCGCGCTCGCCCGGGAGGCGGTGCGGCCGCTGCCGCCGCTGCTGTCGGCGCTGGCTGCGGACCGGGAGCTGAGCGCCGCCGTCGGGCCGGGCGCCCTGAACGGCCTGGGCGGGATCGTCTACGCGCTGGTGCGGCTCTCCACCCTGCTCGACGGCGTCGGCGACTGCCTGCCCGCCGCGCTGACCGCCCTCGGGCACGCCGTGGACGCCCAGCCCGACGGCCCCGGCCACGCCTCGCTCGCCGACGGACTCGCCGGAGCGCTGCCCGCCGCCGTCCTGGCGCACCGGGTGACCGGCGCGGCCGGGGCGGCCGAAACGGCCCGGCGCGCCGCCGACCGGCTGCTGGCCCCGGCCGGTGAGGGCCGCACCGGGATGCCGGGTTTCGCCCACGGCGACGCCGGCATCGGCTGGGCGCTGGCGCGGTACGCCGCGGCGCTGCCGGAGGCCGGGGCGAGCGCGCCGCCGTACGCCGGAGCCGGGGCCGCGCTGCTGCGGTCGGCGCTGGACGCCTCGGCCCGGGGAGCCGGCGGCCTGTCCTGGCACGCCGGGCTGGCCGGTGTGGCGTCGGCCGCGGCCGACGCGCTGGGCACCACCGGCCGGGCCGCGCCGGACGGCGTGCTCGACCGCTGCGTGCGGTCGCTGGCCGAGCCCGACCGCTCGGGCGATCTGAGCCTGCGCCACGGCGCCCTGGGCCGTCTGGAGGCCCTGGCCGTGCTCGCGGAGCGGCACCACGCCGGCGCCAAGGACGCGCTGGGCCACCGCTCCGGGGAGGTCCTCGGCCTCATCGAGCAGCAGGGCCACCGCTGCGGAACCCCCGACCACGTACCGTCCCCCGGACTCCTCACCGGCCTGTCCGGCATCGGGTACGCCCTGCTCAGGCTGGGCTTCCCGGAGACCGTCCCGTCCGTCCTCCTGCTCGACCACCCCGCCGGGGCGCCCGGCGGACCGGGCACCGTCCTCTGACCCACCAGCGCCCCCACCCGTGCACAGCGACCAGAAGGGGATCACCTTCATGAACAAGCCCTCCGCCGACGCCCGGTTCGCGCCCTCCGACACCGAGAACCGTGACGCCGACCCCACCACTGCCCAGGGCCGGGAGCAGGAGCGGGACGACGCGGCGGGCGGGATCACCCTGTCGGGCCGGAACAGGGCGTGCGCCCGCGCCCGGGCGCTGGCCGGCATGGTGCTGACCAGCGGCGTCGTGATCACCCTCAGCTCGATGGACACCTCCGTCTCGGCGCCGCGCTGAGGCGTGCGGTCCCCGGGTGCGGGCCCGCCGCCGGCGGCGGGCCCGCACCGTCGCGTCACGCTGTGTGAGGCGGGAGGTGCTCCTGACGGTCTGCCGCGGCCCGCACACATCAACTAGCATCTGCGCTCATGCGTTCGCATGCGCCGTACGTCGTCGGGCGCGATCCCCAACTGCGCGATCTGGACAGGGCGTTGTCCGACGCGCGGGACCGGCGCGGCGGGGTGGTCTTCCTGACCGGGGAGGCGGGCATCGGCAAGTCCCGGCTCGCCGCGGAGGCCGTGGGCATGGCCTTCGAGTCCGGGATGCGCGTACTGCGCGGCCGCAGCAGCACCACGGGCCCCACGGTGCCGTTCCGGCCGCTGACCGAGGCCCTGATGTCCCTGTTCCGCGGCGGCGAGCCGGTGGACGACTCCGCCCTCGGCCCCTACCGGCCGGTGCTCGGGCGGCTCATACCGGACTGGAACACCGGCGACCACGAGAACAGTTCGATGGTCATCCTCGGCGAGGCGGTGCTGCGGCTGCTCATCGCCGCCGGGAAGGACCGGGGCCAGCTCCTGCTGCTGGAGGACCTGCACGACGCCGACCCCGAGACCCTCGCGGTGGTCGAGTACCTGGTGGACAACCTGGAGTACACGCCCGTACTCCTCCTGGCCACCATTCGGACCGAGTTCTGCGACGCGCTGGACCTGGCCGCCTCGGCCCGCCGGCGCGGCACGGGCACCGTGATCGAACTGCCGCCGCTCACCCGGTCCCAGGTGCGCGACATGGTCGCCGCCCAGCTGGGCGCCGAGCCCGACCGGGTGCCGCGGGCCGCGCTGGAGCGGCTGTGGGACGACAGCGCCGGAAGCCCGTTCCTCGTCGAGGAACTGCTGCAGTCCATGATCGGCGGCGGTGCGCTGGTGCAGGCCGACGACGGCTGGCGGGCCGTGGGCGACCTGCGCGGCGACGTGCCCACCGCCCTGGCCCGGGGCATCCTGCGCCGCATCGACCGGCTCGGACCCCAGGGGCTGACCCTGCTGTCCGCCGCCGCCGTGATCGGGCGGCGCTTCCCGCTGACGGTGCTCCAGCGGATGACCGGCATCGACGACCGCGGCCTGCTGAGCCACCTGCACGCCGGGGTCGCGGCCCAGCTCGTCGTGCCCGACGAGCCCTCCCCCGACTGGTACGCCTTCCGCCACCCCCTGACCGTCGAGGCGCTGTTCACCCAGCTCACCCCCACCAGCCGCGCGGAGCTGGCGGAGCGGGCCGCGGACGCGGTCCAGGAGCTCCATCCCGGGCTGGCGGGCCAGTGGTGCCCGCTGGTCGCGGAGCTGCGCTGCCAGGCGGGCGACCCGGCCGAGGCGGGACGCCTGTTCGCGGAGGCCGGACGGCGGGCGCTGGCCGACGGCGCGATCGGCTCCGCCGTCACCCTGCTCGACCGGGCCGAGCGGCTGCTGTCGGACACCCGGGACGCCCTGCGCCGGGCCGAGGTCCTGGAGTCGCTGCTGCCCGCGCTCGCCGAGGCGGGCGACTTCGCCCGCGCCTTCGACCTCGCCGACCAGCTGCACGCCCTCGGCGGAGCCGGCCTGAGCGCGCCGCGGCTGGCCGCGCTGCACACCCGGCTGGCCAAGGTGGCCCACACCGCGGGCCGCTGGGCCGACGGCAACCGGCAGATAGCGCGGGCCCGGGCCGTGCTGGGCCCCGCTCCCGATGAGGCCGCCGCCGCGTCCGTCGACGTGGCGGCGGCCTACCTCGCCCTGGACACGCCGGGCACGGACCGCACCCACCAGGCCGAGAAGCTGGCCCGCTCGGCGGCGGAGGCGGCGCAGCGGCACGACCTGCCCACGGTCGCCTGCCAAGCGTGGGAGCTGCTGGCCACCGTGGCCCGCGAGCGCGACCCCGGCGAGTCCCAGGCGATGCTGGAGCGGGCCCTGGCCACGGCGGAGCGGCACCGGCTCCCGCTGCGGCGCATGTACGCCCTGACCCGGATCGGCGGCAACGCCTGGCTGGCCGACGGGGACACCTCCGGCCTGCTGGCGGCCCGCGACGAGGCGCTGCGGCTGGGATCGGCCACCATCGTCTACACCGTCGACGGCATCCTCATCCTGGACTCCGTGCTGCGCGGGGAGTTCACCGCCGCGCGGGCCGCCGCGGAGGAGTGCCTGACCGTGGTGCGGCGCCTGCGGCTGGCCCCGGCCGTCCGCTACGTGCTGATGGCCGAGGCCACCCTGGCCGCCCACCGGGGCGAGAGGGCTGCGATGGAGGAGGCGCTGGCCGCGTTCGCCGAGTGGGACGGCGCCGGCTCCCAGGAGGAGCCGCTCACCGTCGGCCTGGCCCGGACGTTCTGCGCGCTGCTGGAGGAGGACCGGGAGCTGGCCCGGCGCGAGCTGCGGGCCGTCTGCGAGCTGGAGCGCGACAACCCCAGCACGTACTACCTCAGCGGGCGCAGCGGGATCGGCCTGCTGCTGGACGTGCTGGCGGGGGACGTGGGCCGCGCGGGCCAGGAGGAGGCGGCCGCCACGGCGCCCGGGCGGCTGCGGTGGAACCGGCAGTTCGTCCTCCTGGCCGACGCCGTGCTGCTGGGCCGGGAGGGCCGGACGGACGAGGCGTCGGCCGCGGCCGACGAGGCGCTGCGCGCCGCCGAGCCGTACCCCACCGCCCTCCACCTCGGGCTGCGGCTCGTGGCCGAGGCGGCCCGCGAGGACGGGTGGGGCGAGCCGGTGGCCTGGCTGCGCCGCGCCGAGCACCACTTCCACCAGCACGGCGTGCCCGCCGTCACCAACGCCTGCCGGGCCGCGCTGCGGCGGCTGGGCGCCTCCGTGCACCAGCACCGCACCGGGACCAGCCGCATCCCCGAGGAGCTGCGCGCCCAGGGGGTGACGGTCCGCGAGTACGAGGTGTTCGTGCTGCTGGCCGAGCGGCTGGGCAACAAGGACATCGCCGACCGCCTCTACATCTCGCCGCGCACCGTCGAGAAGCACATCGCCAGCCTCATCGCCAAGACCGGCCGGCCCAACCGGGCCGCCCTGTGCGCCCTCTCGGCCTCGTTCTGACCCCGCCGGACACCGGAAGCGCCCCGGCCGCCGGGTCACCGCATCGCGCGCACCGCGCCGGAGCCGAGCACGCCCAGCGCGGTGACCGCCAGGACCAGGGCGACGCCGGCGAACATTACGCCGGTGCCCACCTGGGCCAGGGCGCCGCAGGCGATGAGCGACACCGGCGCGACGGCGTAGCCGAGGACCATGTCGACCGAGATCACCCGGCCGAGCACCGACTGCGGGATGTTGCGCTGGATCCAGCTCAGCCCGAAGACCCCCTGGAAGCCGATGGCGAAGCCCATCGCCAGCACCGTCGCGACCGCCGCGACGGGGTGGTCCAGGATGCCGAGCAGGGCCATTCCGGCGGCCAGCCATCCGGCCAGGCCCGCGATCAGCAGTCCCACCCGGGGCCGGCCGCCGACGGCGCCGCCCGCGAGGGTGCCCAGGATGGCCCCGCCCGCCAGCGCCCCGTTGAGCAGGCCCAGCGTCGTCGAGCCGCCGTCCAGGGTGGTCCGGGCCAGGGTGGCGAAGCCGACGGTGAACGGCCCGGCGTAGCAGAAGTTCACCGCCGTGTCGACGGCCAGCATGGTGCGGATGCGCGGGTCCCGCCAGGCGTGGCGCAGCCCGGCCCGGATGCGGGCGACCAGCGAGTCCCCCGCCTCCCGCTCCGCCGCCGGCGCGCCGGAGTCCGGGTCGGCCGCCTCCGGTTCGCGGGGGGCGGTGCGGATCCGGGCGACGCACAGGCCGCACAGCGCGAAGCACACCGCGTCGACGAGGAAGGCGACGGGCGCCTCGGAGAGGGCGACCACGAGGCCGCCGACGGCCGGGCCCAGGACGGCGGAGACCCGGGCGCCCACGCCGAGCAGGGCGTTGGCCGAGGTGAGCATTTCCTTGTCCACCACCGAGGGCAGGACGGAGACCCGGGCGGGCTGGAAGAAGGCGTCGACCGCGCCGAAGGCCGCGGCGGCCGCGCACAGCATCCACAGCTGGAGGGTGCCGGTCAGCCCGCCCAGTCCGACCGCCGCCATCAGGGCGGCCCTGGCCCAGCTGGAGCAGACCATCAGGGTGCGGGGCGACCAGGTGTCGCCGAGCGATCCGCCGACCAGGGTCAGCAGGGCCCGGGGCACCGCCTGGAAGGTCAGCACGTAGCCGAGGGCCAGGGTGGAGCCGGTCAGGGTGAGGGTCATCCAGGAGAACGCGATGTAGCTGAACCCGTCGCCGAGCAGGGACAGGGACTGGCCCAGCCACAGCAGGCGGAAGGGGCGCTGCCGGGCGGGGGCCCACAACCGTGGGCCGGCGCCCGTGAGGGTGGTCGCCATCGTCGGACCTTTACCTTTCGTCGGGCCGCCGCCGGGCCGCCCGGGAGGGGCGGCCCGGCGGCGGCCGGTGTCAGTAGCGGACGGGCAGGGCGGTCAGGCTGCGGTTGAGCAGCGAGAGCTGCCAGGTGTGCCGCGTTCCGTCCAGGCGCAGGTCCGGGTAGTCGCGGACGAGGACGCCGACGACCGCGCAGGCCACCAGCCGGGCCAGTGCGGCGCCGATGCAGAAGTGGGCGCCGAAGCCGAAGCCCAGGTGGGTGCCTCCCTCGCGCCGCACGTCGAAGGCGTCCGGGTCGGGGAAGCGGGCGGGGTCGCGGTTGGCGGCGGCGGTGACCAGGAAGATCCGGTCCCCGGCGCGGATGGTGCGGCCGTCCAGCTCGGTGTCGCGGGCGGCGGTGCGGATCGACATCTTCGAGGGCCCGTCCAGGCGCAGGGTCTCCTCGACGGCCGCGGCGACCAGTCCGGGCTCGGCGCGCACCGCCCGGAGCTGGTCCGGGCGGCCGAGCAGGGCGAGCAGGGTGTTGGTGATGAGGTTGCTCGTGGTCTCGCCGCCGGCGAACGCCATCTGGGTGAGCATCCCGACGAACTCCTCCTCGCTGACGGAGTCGCCGATCCGGCCGCCGGCCAGGACGGAGCTGATCAGGTCGTCCTTCGGTGCGGCGCGGCGTTCGGCGACCAGCCTGGCGAGGTAGTCCTCCAGGCTGACCAGCGACTGCAGCGAGGTGCGGTACTCGCGTTCCTCCTGGGCCGCGCCCAGGACGAGGTCGCCCACGCGGGCGTTCCAGTACCAGAAGGAGGGGGCGTGCGCCTGGGGGACGCCCAGCCAGCGGGCGAAGACCAGGGCCGGCAGCGGTCTGGCGATGTCCGCGGCGATGTCGCCGCTCCGGCCGGGGACGGCGCGGCGGGCGAGCATCGCGCGGGTCGCCCGCTCGGTGAAGGCGCCGTAGCGGGCGACGGCGCGGGCGGCGAACTGCTCCTGGAAGACCTGGCGCAGCCGACGGTGCTGCGGCGGGTCGTTGAAGACCATCCAGCGCGAGAGGATCCCGAAGGCGCGCTCGGCGTCGTCGCGGGCGCCCTGCGGGACCGCGTCCATCAGCGGGCGGACCCGGTCGGCGGAGACCGCCGGGTCCCGCAGGCAGCGCATGACCTGCTCGTAGCCGGTGACCAGCCAGGCCCGGTGCATGGGGCTCCAGTGGACCGGGGCGTGGTCGCGCAGGGTGTTGAGGTAGCCGTACGGGTCGGCGTTGAGGGCGGGGTCGAGCAGGTACCGCTCGGTGAAGCGGGCCGCGGCGGGGGCGGTGGGGGTTGCGGTGGGAGTGGCTGTGGGGGTTGCGGTGGGGGTTGCGGTGGGGGTCGGGGTCATCGCCGGGCCTCCGTTCCGACCGTGCCGAGCAGGGCCGCGACGTCCGCGACCAGCGGCTCGGCGAGCATGGACATGTGGTCGCCCTCGGTGACGTGGACGGTCAGGCCGCCCAGGGCCGTCTCGCGCCAGCGGGCCACGTACGCGCGGTAGTCGACGTCGAGGCCGGGCATCGGCTCGCCGTCGGGCAGCCCGGCGGCCTGGGTGCCGACCACGAGGTGGACGTGGCCGGGGTAGGGCCGCACCCGGTAGTCGGCCAGGGCGGTGAGCAGCGAGTGCCACACCTCGATCGGCGCCTTGTCGACCAGGGCGGCCTCGCCGGGGCTCATCCCCGCGCCCAGCAGCAGCGCGGTGAGTTCGGCCGCCGCCTTCTCGCGCTCGGGTGACGGCGGCAGGGCTCGCAGCCGGTCGCGCAGCCGCAGCGCCCGGCGCATGTCCCGGCCGACTCCGGTGAGCCTGGCGCGGGCCGCCGGGTTGGGCAGGTAGGGCTCGATCAGCACCAGGGGCTCGACGGTGTGGCCGGCCTCGTGGAGCTGGGTGGCCATCTCCAGGGCGATGTTGGCGCCCATGGACCAGCCCAGCAGGTCGTGGGGGCCGTGCCCGCCGTGCCCGGCGATCTCGGCGACGTAGTTGGCCGCGATGCCGGCCACCGTGCCGGGGTCCACGCCGCCCAGCAGGCCGCGGGCCTGGAAGGCGCGCACCGGGCGGCCCGGCGGCAGGTGCCGGGCGAGGGGGACGAACCACGCGGCGCTGCCGCCGGTGGGGTGCACGCACCACAGCGGGGCGCCCTCGCCCTCCCGCAGCGTGACCTCGGAGCGGACGGCGGTGGCCGCCGTGCCCGCCCGTCCGGCCGACTCCTCGGCGTGGGCGGCGAGCTGCGCGAGGGTGGGCCGCTCGATCAGGTCGCGCACCGAGACCGGCAGGCCGCGTTCGGCGGCCAGGGCGGCCACCCGCACGGTGGACAGCGAACTGCCGCCGATGCGGAAGAAGTCGTCGTGCACGCCGATCAGGGACAGGCCGAGGACCTCGCGCCACACCTCGGCGAGCACCTTCTCGGCGTCGGTGGCGGGCGCGGCGTAGGCGGTGCCGCTCTCGGCGCGTTCGGCCGAGGGCAGCGGCAGCGCCCCCTTGTCGATCTTTCCGCTGCGGTTGACCGGCATCTCGTCGAGGAGGACGAACCGGGCGGGCACCATGTAGGCGGGCATGCCGGCGCGCAGCGCCCGGGCGAGGTCCTCGACGGAGGCGGCGGCTCCGTCGTGGAGGACGAGGTAGGCGACCAGCGCCGGTTCGCCCGGCAGGTCGGTGCGGTGCAGCACCACCGCCTGCCGCACCTCGGGCAGTCCGCGCAGCGCGTGCTCGACCTCGCCCAGCTCGATCCGGAAACCGCGCAGCTTGACCTGGTTGTCGCGGCGGCCGAGCCACTCCAGCGCGCCGTCGGGACGGTGCGTGCCCAGGTCGCCGGTGCGGCAGGTCCGGGAGCCGGGCGGGCCGTACGGGTCGGGCACGAAGGTCGCGGCGGTCAGCGCGGGGCGGTTCAGGTAGCAGCGGCCGACGGCCTGCCCGCCCAGGTGGATCTCGCCGGGCACCCCGGTGGGCACGGGCTGCATGTCCTCGTCGAGCACCCGGGCGCTGGTGTTGCGCATCGGGACGCCGATCGGCGGACGTCCCGCGCCGGGCTCCAGCTCGGCGGCGACGGACCACACCGACGTCTCGGTCAGTCCGTAGACGTTGTGGAAGCGGCGGCCGCGCGACCACGCCCCGGCCAGTTCGGCGGGGCAGGCCTCGCCCGCGACCTGGAGCACCCTCAGCTCGGGGAAGCGGTCCTCGCCCAGGACCGCCAGGGCGCTCGGCGGCAGCATGGCCCCGGTGACGCGGTGGGCGCGCAGGGTGCGGGCCAGGTCGGGGCCCGGGCGCAGGGCCTCCCTGGGCGCGGTGACCAGCCGTCCGCCGTTCGCCAGCGACCAGGTGAGTTCCAGGACGGAGGCGTCGAAGCCGAAGGACGCGAACTGGAGCACCCGGTCGGCGGGGGTCGGGCGGACCAGGTCGCGCTGCCCCTCCACCATGTTGACCAGGCCGCCGTGCGGGATCGCGACGCCCTTGGGGGTGCCGGTGGAGCCGGAGGTGTAGATGATGTACGCCAGGTTGTCGGCGCTCACCCCGGCGTCCGGCGGCACCGGTCGGCCGGCGGGCCCGTCGGGGGCGCCGGGCTCGTCCAGGACCAGGACCGGGCCGTCGAAGGGCACCACGCCGGCCAACGCGGTCTGGGTGACCAGCACCCGCATGCCGCTGTCGGACGCCATGAACTCCAGCCGCGCGGTGGGGTGCTGGGGGTCCAGCGGGAGGAAGGCGCCGCCCGCCCGCAGCACGCCGAGGGCGGCGCGCACCATGTCCGGGCCGCGGTCGACGCAGATGCCGACGACCGCCTCGGGGCCGACGCCGAGCGCGCGCAGCCGCCGGGCGATCCGGATCGCCGCCTCGTCCAGTTCGGCGTAGCCGATCTCCCGCTCGCCGTGGACGACGGCGACCGCGTCCGGGGTGCGCGCGGCGTGTCCGGCGACCGTTTCGTGGAAGAGCAGGGGGCCGTTGTCCCGGGCCGGGCCGCTCCCCCACTCCCGCAGGGCCGTGGTGCGGGCGGCTCCGGTCAGCGCCGGGCGGGTCACCGGGGCGTGCGGGTCGGCGACCATCGCCTCGATCCGCTCGCACAGCACGTCGGCGAGCTGTTCGGCGGTGGCCGGGGCGACGTACTCGGGGTCGGCGTCGAGGGTGAAGCCGTTCACGCTCGCGTTGACCAGCAGCGGGAACATGGTCCTGGCGATCTCCAGGGACTCGTCCCAGGTGTCGTGGGAGAGCCGGTGGAAGTTGACGTAGTTGAACACGGCCTCGACCGGGTTCGGTTCGCCGGGCCGCAGCTGCGCCATCCGGGCCAGCGGCATCCGGCGGTGGGGCAGCATCTCCTGCTCGGCGGCGAACACCGCGCGCAGGTACTCCAGCCAGCTCCCCCTCGGCCGCTCGACGCCGAACGGCACGGTGTTGAGGAACAGCCCGCGCATCCGGTCCGCGCCGGGCACCTCGGGCCGGCCGTTGGTGACCAGGCCGATGGAGTGCCCGGCGGCCGTCTCGTCGCGTTCGGCGAACAGGCTCATGGTGTGGTGGAACGCGGTGATCAGCACGGTGCGCCGGGGCACCCCCGCCGCCTGGGCCAGCCGCCCGATCCTCTCGGCCAGCGCGGCCCAGGAGCGCCGCACCTCGTGGACCGGCCGCTCACCGTGGCCGCCGGGGGCGCCGCGCCGGGCGAAGCGGACGGGGCGCAGCTCCGCCAGGGCCGAGCGCCAGTACTCCAGCGCGTCCTCGCCGCGCAGCGCGGCGCGCTCCAGGGCGACGTACTCGGCGAAGGCGGGGGCGGGGGGAAGTTCCGGCGGGCGGCCGTCGGCCACCGCGCGCCGGTGCAGGTCGAGCAGGTCCGCCACGAGCGAGGTCAGGCTCCAGCCGTCCAGGACCACGTGGCAGTCGGTGAGGACCAGCCGCAGTTCGTGGTCGCCCGTGTGGTGCAGGTGGATGCGGACCAGCGGCGCGGCGGTCAGGTCGAAGCGGTGCTCGAACTCCTCCTCCACGTAGGCCCGTACGGCGGCGCGCCGCTCCTCGGGGGACAGTGCGCGCAGGTCGGTGTAGCCGACCGGCAGCTCGGCGGTGCGGTGCACCAGCTGGAGGGGCTCGCGGTAGGAGGTCAGGTCGATGGAGGAGCGCAGGATGCCGTGGCCGCGCACCACCGCGTCCACCGCGGCCTGGAAGGCGCCGAGGTCGAAGCCCTCCGGGACGGTGATCTTCAGGTCGGTGACGTTGTGGTACGCGCCGCGCCGCGGGTCGGCGAGCATCTCGTGGAGCATGCCGGCCTGGAGCATGGTGAGCGGGTAGGCGTCCTCCAGCCCGTCGGGCAGCCGGGCCGCGTCGGCCGGGTCGAGCTGGGAGAACGGCTCGACGGGGGCGGGGGCCTCCCCGGCCTCGGTGGCGCACCGTGCCAGGTCGGCCAGGGTGCGGGCCCGGAAGAGGTCGGCCACGCTCAGGGCGAGGCCGGCCGAGCGGGCCAGGCCGATGACCCGCAGGGCCAGGATGGAGTCGCCGCCCAGGTCGAAGAAGTTGGCCGTGCGGCTGACGCGTTCGGCGCCCAGGACCTCCGCCCAGATGCGGGCCAGGGCCACCTCGGTCGCGCCGGAGGGCGGGACGTGCCCCGCCGGGGCCGGCGCGTCCTCGCCCCCGGCCGCCGTCAGCGCGGCGCGGTCGACCTTGCCGTTGGCGGTGACCGGCAGCCGGGGATGGCGTACGAACAGCGCCGGCACCATGTAGTCGGGCAGGGTCAGGCGCAGCCTGTCGCGCAGCGCCGCCGCGTCCAGCGGGCGGCCCTCGGTCATGACGACATGGGCGACCAGGCGGGCGTCGCCGTGCGGCCCGGGACGGGCCACCACCGCGGCGTCGGCCACTCCGGGCTGGGCGCGCAGGGCGGTCTCGATCTCGCCGGGCTCGATGCGGTAGCCGCGGATCTTGACCTGGTGGTCGGCGCGGCCGACGTAGGCGAGCTGGCCGTCGGGCAGGACGCGCACCAGGTCGCCGGTGCGGTACATCCGGGCGCCGGGCGGGCCGAAGGAGTCGGTGGGGAAGCGTTCGGCGGTCAGCTCGGGACGGTTGCGGTAGCCGCGGGCGACGCCGCCGCCGGCGATGTGGAGCTCGCCCACCGTGCCCTGCGGCACCAGCCGTCCGAACCGGTCCAGGACGTAGCCGTGCTGGCCGGTCAGCGGTCGGCCGATCGGCGAGCGCGCCGGGGCGTGGACGTCGTCGGCGGTCAGCGACCGGTGGGTCACGTGCACGGTGGTCTCGGTGATGCCGTACATGTTCACCAGCTCGGGGCGGCGGTCGGCGGGCGTGTCGAACCAGTCGCGGTAGTCGCGGACGTCGAGGGCGTCCCCGCCGAAGATCACCGTGCGCAGGGCGAGGTCGGAGAAGTCCCGGCCGCCCTGGGCCAGATGGGCGCGCAGGCCCTTGAAGGCGGCGGGCGTCTGGTTGAGGACGGTGACGCGCTCCTCGCGCAGGACGGCGTGGACGGCGGCGGGGTCGCGGACCTGCTCGCCGGTGAGCACCACCACCCGGCCGCCGCTGGTCAGCGGCCCCCACAGCTCCCACACGGAGAAGTCGAAGGCGGGCGAGTGCACCAGCGTCCACACGTCGCGCGGGCCGAAGCCGAAGTGGCGGTCGGCGGCGCCGAGCAGCCAGGCGAGGTTGGCGTGGGTGATCTCCACGCCCTTGGGGCGGCCGGTGGAGCCGGAGGTGTAGATGACGTAGGCGAGGTCCTCCGGCGCGGGAACGACGTCGCCGGCGTCGGGCCCGGCCTCGGCGGCGGGCCCGGGCTCGTCGGCGGCTTCGAGCGGGATCACGCCGACCGGCAGCCCCTCGACCGCCGCGCGGCCGGTGTCGTCGGCGACGACGAAGGAGACGCCGGCGTCGGTGAGGGTGAACTCGCGCCGGGCGCGCGGATGGGCGGGGTCCAGCGGCAGGTAGGCCGCGCCGGCCCGCCACACCCCGAGCAGCGCCACGGCCAGGTCGGCCGAGCGGTCGAGGCAGACGCCGACCAGCGACTCGCGTCCGATGCCGGCCGCGCGCAGCCGGCGGGCCAGGGCGGAGGCCGCGGCGTCCAGCTCCCCGTAGGTCAGCGTCCGGCCGCCGCCGCTGACGGCCGGGGCGCCGGGGGTCCGGGCGACGTGCTCGGCCAGGCGCTCGGGGGCGGTGCGCGGGGCCGGTCCGTCCGGCCGTACGGGAGCGGCCGGGCCGCCGGGGCCGAGCAGGGCGGCGCGCTCGGCGTCCGTGAGCGGGTCGACGGTGCTCAGCGGGGCGTCGGGAGCCTGGGCGAAGGCGCGCAGCAGGGCGACGGTGTGCGCGGCCAGCCGGGCGACGGACTCCTCGGCGAACAGGTCGGGCCGGTAGACGAAGACCAGCTCCCGGCGGTCGCCGTCCTCGCGCAGCTCCAGCGCGAGGTCGAACTTGGCGGTGGTGTGCTCGATGCGGAAGGGCGTGCCCGTGGCGCCGCCGAGGGCGAAGGCGCCCTGTCCGGCCGGGGCCTGGGTGAACAGCACCTGGAACAGCGGGTTGCGGGTCAGGTCCCGTTCCGGGCTCAGCTCGTCGACGACCCGCTCGAAGGGCAGGTCCTGGTGGGACAGGGCGCCCAGGACGCTCTCGCGGGTCCGGGCGAGCAGCCGCGCCGGGGTGGGGTCGTCGGACAGGTCGGTGCGCATGACGAGGGTGTTGACGAAGAACCCGGCCAGCTGCTCGGTCTCGGGCCGCTCCCGGTTGGCGACGACCGTGCCGATCGCGATGTCGTCCTGGCCGCTGTGGAAGGCCAGCGCCGCCTGGAACGCCGCCATCACCGTCATGTACGAGGTGGTGTCGGTGCGCCGCCCCAGCTCGGTCAGCGCCGCCGACAGCTCCCGCGGCAGCACGGCGGTGTGCACGGCGCCGGTGTGGCCGGGGGTGTCGGAGCGGGGGTGGTCGGTGGGCAGTTCCAGCGGTGTCAGGCCGGCCAGCCGGGTGCGCCAGTAGTCGAGGGCGGCGGACTCGTCGGCGCCGCGCTGCCAGACCGCGTAGTCGGTGTAGTCGATCGGCAGCGCGGGCAGCCGGGCCGGTCCGCCCTCGGTCCCGGCGCGGTACAGCTCGCGCAGGTCGCGGACGAGGATCTCCAGCGACCAGCCGTCGGAGACGATGTGGTGCATGGCCAGGACCAGGACGTGGTCGTCGTCGGCGGCCTTCAGCAGGGTGGCCCGGAAGGGCGTCTCGGTGGCGAGGTCGAAGGGGCGCAGCGCCACCTCCCGTACGGCCTCGGCCAGGGTCCGGCCGGGGAGGCCGGTCAGGTCCGCCGTCTCCAGGCGGGCTCCGCCGGCGGGGTGGACGCGCTGGTGGGGGACGCCGTCGTGGGCGGGGAAGGTCACCCGCAGCTGCTCGTGGCGGGCGACGAGGTCGCGGACGGCCGTGTCGAGCGCGGCGGTGTCCAGGGGGCCGGTCAGCCGCCAGGCGGCGGGCATCAGGTAGGTGGCCGCGCCGGGGTCGAGCTGGTCGAGGAAGTACAGGCGCTGCTGGGCGGCCGACAGGGGCGCGCGGTCGGGGCGCGGATCGAGCCGGGGCACGGCGGCCGGTGCGGTGTCCACCAGGCCGCGGAGCCGCTGCTCCAGCAGCCGCCGGGCGGCGGGGGACAGTGCGGCGCGCGCCGCCCGGGGCCGGGCCTCGGGACGGATCTCGGGCTGGATCTCCGAAGTGGTCATGACGCGTTCCGTCCAATCTCAGTCTTGGTGGTCCACCGTCAGGGACAGGTCGATCTCGTCGTCGCTCATCGCGGAGATCAGTTCGACGAGCTGCCGCTCCACCTCGGCGGCGAGCAGCTCGACGGTGGGGTGCTCGAACAGGTCGCGCACCTGGATGGGGCAGTCGAAGGCGGCCCGCAGGCGGGACGCGGCGGCCACGGCGCGCAGCGAGTGCCCGCCGAGGGCGAAGAAGTCGTCGTGCACGCCGACCCGGGGCACGCCCAGCACCTCGGCCCAGATCTGCGCCGTCACCGTCTCGGTGGGCGTGCGCGGCGGCGTGTGCTCGGCGGGGGCGGGGGGTTCGGGGTCGGGCAGGGCGGCGGTGTCGAGCTTGCCCTGCACGGTCAGCGGCAGCGCGTCGAGCAGGACGAAGGCGGCCGGGACCTGGTAGCCGGGGAGCCGGGCACGGCAGTGGGCGGCCAGGTCCCCGTGGTCGAGGCCGCGGCCGGCGACGTAGCCCACCAGGGCGCGCTCGCCGCGCAGTTCGCGGACCACGACGGCGGCGGCGTGGACGCCGGGGTGGCGGCGCAGCGCGGCCTCGGTCTCGCCCGGCTCGACGCGGAAGCCGCGGATCTTGACCTGGTCGTCGCTCCGGCCGGTGAACTCCAGGTCGCCCGAGGGCAGTCGGCGGACGACGTCGCCGGTGCGGTAGAGCCGGCCGCCGGAGCCGAAGGGGTCGGGCACGAACCGCTCCGCGGTCCGCGCCGCCCGCCCCAGGTAGCCGCGCGCCAGCTCCGGCCCGCCGATGAGCAGTTCGCCCGGGACGCCCAGCGGGGCGAGGTTCCCGTGCGGGTCCACCACGTAGGCCCGGCGCGAGCCCAGCGGGCGGCCGATCGGCACCCGGCCGTCGACCGGCCCGGTGACCGGGTGGGCCGTGGCCGAGACGACCGACTCGGTGGGTCCGTAGGTGTTGACGACGGGGACGTGGGGCAGGTGCGCGAACCAGCGCTCCAGCGGTCCCGAGGGCAGCTCCTCCCCCCCGGTGACCAGCAGGCGGAGGCTCGCGAGGTCGCCGGCGACCGTCTCCAGCCGGGCGACCACCTCCTCCCAGTAGGAGGGGGTGAGTTCCATGACGGTGACGCGCTCGGCGCGCACCCGTGCGGCCAGTTCCTCCACCGACCACACCTCGTCGGGGCGGATCACCACGGTCGCGCCCGCGCTGAGCGCGGGCAGGATCTGCTCCAGGGAGGCGTCGAAGGAGAAGGAGGCGAAGGTCAGCACCCTGTCCCGGGCGGTGACGGCGAACAGCTCGCGGGCGGCGGCGACGTGCGCGTCCAGGGCGTGGTGCTCGACGCCGACGGCCTTGGGGAGGCCGGTGGAGCCGGAGGTGAAGATCGTGTAGGCCAGGTCGTGGGGGCCGGGCGTGCGGCGGGGCGCGTCCGGCGCGGACCGCACCTCGTCGGCCCGTACGACCGGCACGCCGAGCGCGGCGAGGCCCGCGGCGGTGGACGCGTCGCCGATCGCGCAGCGCACCCCCGCCTCCGCGGCCATGAACCGCAGCCGCTCGGCGGGCAGCCGGGGGTCGAGGGGCACGTACACCCCGCCGGCCCGCCAGACGGCGAGCATCGCGGCCACCGAACCGGTCCCGCGCCGCAGGCAGACGCCCACGGGGCTCCCGCGGTCCGCTCCGGCACCGGCCAGGGCGGACGCCAGCCCGCCGGTCAGCCCGTCGAGCTCCGCGTAGCTCACCGTCCGGTCCTCGCAGACCAGCGCCGGCGCGTCCGGCTCGCCCGCGACGGCGAACGGCGGCGCCTCGGGGGCGGGCCGGTCCGCGCCCGCGGCGGCGACCAGGTGCGCGCGTTCGGCGGGCGAGAGCAGGTCCACCCGGTCGACGGGGATGTCCGGGTCGGCCAGGACGGCGGTCAGCACCCGTGCCACGTGCTCGGCCAGCCGGGTGGCGGTCGCGGCGTCGAAGAGGTCGGCCGCGTACTCGACGTTGAGGGCGAACCGGTCGGGGTAGAGCAGGAAGGTGGTGGTCAGGTCGAACTTGGCCGACGCCCACGGCAGGGCGAAGCCGGTCACCTCCAGCCCCTCGACGCGCGGGCCCGCCGCGGCGCTCTCCTGGACGTCGACCATCACCTGGAACAGGGGGTTGCGGGACAGGTCGCGCTCGGGCCGCAGCCGCTCCACCAGCTTCTCGAAGGGCACGTCCTGGTGGTCGAAGGCGCCCAGCACCGTCGCGCGGACCCTCCCGAGCAGGTCGGCGAAGGTGGGCGCGCCGGAGAGGTCGCCGCGCAGCACCACGGTGTTGACGAAGAACCCGACCAGCCGCTCCAGCTCCGTCCGGCCGCGGCCGGCCACCGGGGTGCCCACCGGCACGTCGTGCTGGCCGGACCAGCGGGCCAGCACGGTCTGCACCGCGGCCAGGAGCACCATGAACCGCGTCGCCCCGTGTTCGCGGGCGAAGGCGTCCAGCCGGTCGGCCAGTCCGGGCGGCAGCCCCACCTCGACCGCGCCGCCCCGGCCCGACCAGGCCGTGGGGCGGGGCCGGTCGGTGGGCAGCCGCAGCACCGGGAGGTCCCTCAGCTCCTCCTCCCAGTAGTCCAGCTCCTCCTCCAGCGCCCCGTCCTCGGCCCGGTCGCGCTGCCACACCGCGAAGTCCCCGTACTGCACCGGCAGTTCGGGCAGCACCGGCGCCCGGCCCGCCAGGCGCGCCCGGTAGCAGGCCGCCAGCTCCTCGGTGAAGACGTCCTTGGACCAGCCGTCGGTGGCCACGTGGTGGAAGGCGAGGACGGCGACGTGGTCGCGCGGCCCCAGCTCCCAGACCCCGGCGCGCAGCATCGGCGGGCGGTCCAGGTCGAAGCGGCGGGTGGCGAGCGCGTGGGCCTGCTCCCGCACCGCGTCCAGCCGGGCCGCCCCGTCCCCGCCCTCCGGGACGTGCCGCCACTCCAGCGGCACCGCCGCCGGGTCGCAGACCTGCTGCGCGGGGCGGCCGTCCACCTCGACCAGCGCGGTGCGCAGCACCTCGTGCCGGGCCGTCAGGTCGTCCAGGGCGGCCTGCCACGCGGCGCGGTCCAGGCCGCCGCGGATCCGCCAGGAGAACCACAGGACGTACTCGTCGCCCGCCTCGGAGGCGCGGTCCAGGAACCACAGCCGCTCCTGGGCGAAGGACATCGGCAGCGGGCCCGAGCGGTCGACGGGGGTCACGGCGGCTCCGGCCGCCTGCCGCGCGGCGGCCACCGCCGGGCCGAACTCGCGGATGCGGGGGTTCTCGAACAGGGTGCGCAGTTCGACGTCGCGGCCCAGGCGTTCGGCGACGCGGGAGACCGCCATCGTGGCGAGCAGGGAGTGCCCGCCCAGGTCGAAGAAGCCGTCGTCGATGCCGACCCGTTCGACGCCGAGGACGTCGGCCCAGACGGCGGCGATGATTCGCTCGCTCTCGTCGCGGGGCGCGGTGTAGGCGGCGCCTCCGGCGGCGCGGTCGGGGCGGGCGTCGGGCAGCGCGGCCCGGTCGAGTTTGCCCGAGGCGTTCACGGGGAGCGCGTCGAGGAGCACGATGTCGGAGGGCACCGCGTAGTGCGGCAGCCGCTCGGCGCACCAGGCGCGCAGCGCGGCCGGATCGGCGGCTCCGGGTCCGGCCCCGGCATCGGCGGCGTCGTCGGCGGCGTCGGTGGCAGCGGCATCGGTGGTGCCGGCGGTGCCGGTCACGACGTAGCCGACCAGGGTCTGCCCGGTGGCGGTGTCGGGCCGGACGGCGGCGGCGGCCACGCCGGGGGACCCGCGCAGGACCGCCTCGACCTCGCCGAGTTCGACGCGGAAGCCGCGGATCTTGACCTGGTCGTCGCTCCGGCCGAGGAACTCCAGGTCGCCCGAGGGCAGCCAGCGGACGACGTCGCCGGTGCGGTAGAGCCGGCCGCCGCCGGAGCCGAAGGGGTCGGGCACGAACCGCTCCGCGGTCAGCCCCGGCCGCCCCAGGTAGCCGCGCGCCAGCTCCGGCCCGCCGATGAGCAGTTCGCCCGGGACGCCGACGCCGACGGGCTCCCCCTGCGCGTCCACCACGTACACGCGGCGCGAGCCCAGCGGGCGGCCGATCGGCACCCGGCCGTCGACCGGCCCGGTGATCTCGTACGTGGTCGAGGTGACGGTCGTCTCGGTCGGGCCGTAGGCGTTGCACACCCGCGCGTGGGGCACCGCGGCCCGCCAGGCGGCCAGCGCGCCGGCCGGCACGGACTCCCCGCCCAGGATCAGCAGCCGCAGCGTGGCCAGCCTCGCGGCGGCGCGGCGGTCCAGGGAGAACGCCAGCTCGTTCCAGTAGGTGGGCGGGACGTTGACGACGGTCACGCCGTGCCGCTCGACGACCTCGGGCACCTGGGTGGGCAGCCACGGCTCGTCGGGGCGGACGATCACCCGTGCGCCGCAGCTCAGCGCGGGCAGCACCTGGTCGAGGGAGGCGTCGAAGGAGAACGAGGAGAAGGCCAGGACCCGGTCGTCGGCGGTGATGCCGTAGCGGCCCCGGGCGGCGGCGACGTGGGAGGCCAGGGCGCGGTGCTCGACGCCGACGGCCTTGGGCCGGCCGGTGGAGCCGGAGGTGAAGATGACATGGGCGAGGTCGTGCGGGTCGGGGACGTGGCGGGGGCCGCCGGGGTCGGGGGCGGCGGTGTCGGCGCGTACGACGGCCGTGCCCAGCGCGGCGGCCCGCTCCGCCGTCGCCGCGTCGGCGACGACGCAGCCCACCCGCGCCTCGTCGACCATGAACCGCAGCCGCTCGGCGGGGAGTTCGGGGTCGAGGGGCACATAGGCGCCGCCCGCCCGCCAGACGGCGAGCATCGCGGCCACCGAACCGATCCCGCGCCGCAGCAGGACGCCCACGGCGCTCCCGCGGCCCGCTCCGGCACCGGCCAGGGCGGACGCCAGCCCGCCGGTCAGCCCGTCGAGCTCCGCGTAGCTCACCGTCCGGTCGGCGCACACCAGCGCCGGCGCGTCCGGCTCGCCCGCCGCGGCGACGGCCGGCGCGGGGGCGGCCGGACGGTCGGGGGCCCGGCTCCACCGCGCTTCGGGCCGGGCCTCCGCCGTGTCCGGCAGGGGGTCCAGGCGCCGGGCGAGCTCCCCCACCGGAGTCCGCGGCTCGTCCAGGACCGCGCGCAGCAGCCCGGTGTAGGCGGAGGCGAACCCCCGCATGGTCTCCGCGTCGAACAGGGCGGTGGCGTACTGCAGGCGGGCGGCGATGCCGCCGTCCGGGCGCAGGCCGAGGTCGAGGAAGACGTCCATCGTGGTGCCGTTGAGCGGCGGCGCCACCAGCTCCACGTCCAGCCCCGGCAGGTGGACGGGCCGGTGGGCGGTGTTGAGCAGGGTGAAGGAGGCCTGGGCCAGCGGGTGGCGGGACAGGTCGCGTTCCCCGCCCACCGCGCGCACCACGTGGTCGAAGGGGGCGTCGGCGTGCGAGAGGTCCTTCAGCACGTTCGCGCGGACCCGCTCCAGGAGGCCGCCGAAGGAGGGTTCGCCGGACAGGTCGGTGCGCAGGACGACGGTGTTGACGAACGGGCCGATCAGGTCCGCCGTGCCGGCGTGGCCGCGGTCGGCCAGCGTGGTGCACACGGCGATGTCGGTGCGGCCGGTGCGGCGGGCCAGCAGGGCCTGGTAGACGGCGAGCAGCAGCATGTAGCGGGTCGCGCGGTGCTCGCGGGCGACCCTGTCGACCCCGGCCACCAGGTCGGCGGGGAGGGTGAAGCGGACGACGTCGCCGGAGCCGTCCCAGAAGCGGGGACGCGGCCGGTCGGTCGGCAGGTCGAGGGGGGCGGTGCCGCGCAGGCGGTCGCGCCAGTAGCCGAGCAGGCGCTCCATGCGGGGGCCGCTCAGCCGCTCGGCCTGGGCGCGGGCGAAGTCGGCGTACTGCAGGGCGGGCGGGGGCACGGTCTCCCCCCGGTAGCCGGCGGCCAGCTCGCGCAGCAGCACGTCCCACGACCAGCCGTCGACGGCGATGTGGTGGACCACCAGGAGCAGCAGGTGCTCGTCGGGCGCCAGGCGGGCGAGGGTCATGCGCAGCGGATACCGCGTCGCCAGGTCGAGCGGGCGGGCCAGCTCGCGGGCGAACAGCTCTTCGGCGCTGCCGGCCTCGGTGTGCTCCAGCACGGCCCCGCCCGGCCCGTCCACCAGCAGGGCGGGCTCGCCGTCGGCGGCGGCGAACCGGGTGCGCAGCACCTCGTGCCGGTCCACGATGCCCGTCAGCGCCCTCTCCAGGGCCGGTACGTCCAGCGGGCCGCGGATGCGCAGCGCCAGCGGGAGCAGGGAGTCGGAGGAGTCTTCGGCGAGCTGGTCCAGGAACCACAGCCGCCGCTGGGCGAAGGATGCCTTGGGGGTGTCGTCACCGTTCCTGGCCCCGTGGGGGGCGGCTCCTGCTGTCACTGTGGCCTCCATGCGGTGTTTTCCCGAAGACTGCCGTCGGCGGGAGGCCTCCCGACAGGGAAGAAGACGCAGCCGCGTGCGCAGTGCCGTCTGCGCGTCCGTCCCCCCTCGCGGACGCGTGCGCGCGGCGGCCCGGCCGGGGTCTCCGGCGGGGCCGCCGCGCGGCGGGAGGGGACGGGGGTGGGGTCGGGGTCGGATACGGGGCCGGGCCGCTACGCTCCCTCCCCCGTGTCGTCGACGGCGACGAAGCGCAGCTCGGAGGTGTAGGCGTTGCCCTCGTCGTCGGTCAGCCAGGTCTGCTCGGGGGTGGGCAGCATCTCGGTGATCACGACCCGTCCCCCCGGGTCCCTGCGGGCCAGCCGGCGCAGCGCCTTGGCCAGGATGGTCACGTAGACCGGGCTGTCGAAGTCCACGTAGAACGGGCGCGACTCGGTGGGCGAGACGACGAAGACGAAGCGGGGCAGGCCCGTCTCCTCCCGCCAGTGGCGGGCCCGTACGAACCGGCGGGCCTCGTCCTTCTCGGCGGCGAAGTCCACCGTGCCCGCGCCGATCCGCCAGGTCTCCCTGGCCACCACCAGCCGGTCGACGGTGACCCGCGGGGAGTGGTCGGCCTCGGGCAGGACCTGGAACAGGTCCATCGCCAGGGTGGTCAGGACGTGCGCGAACACGTCCACCGCCGGGAACTCCGCCCCGTCGGGCAGGACGACGGCCAGCTCGCCGTCCTCCCGCTCGCGCACCGCCACGTCCGCGCTCGGCACGGTGCGCGGCCGGCCGGGGTCGGCGGTGGAGTCGAGCAGGGCGACCTGGTAGTCCCGCGGCCGGACCAGGGCGTGCCGGATGCGGGCCGACAGGCGGGAGCGGTGCTCCTTGGGCAGCAGCGGCATCAGGCGCGGGCCGGGGTGGTCGCGGTCGGTGAGGGCGGTCAGTTCGCCGGGGTCGGGGTGCTGGTGGACGAAGAGGGAGGCGCCCAGGGTGTTGGCCGCCAGGTGCAGTTCGCCCAGGACGAGTTCGAAGTCGCCGCGCGCGACGGCCTCCGCCCCGTCCGCGGCGATCATGACGTCGGGGCTGAGGTAGCGGGCCGCCGTCCAGCCGCCGCCCGGCCCGCCGAACCGCTCGCGCACCGGGCCCGCGACGTCCTCCAGCGCCAGCCGTACCCGGCGGGCCCCCGGCGGGGGCGCCAGGATCGCCTCCCAGTGGGCGCGGAAGGCGCGCTGGAGTCCGGCCGCGGCCGTGCGGGCGTCGCCGTGCAGGACGGGCATGCAGGCGAACCAGAACGAGGCCAGGTCGACCGGGCCGCGTGCGGCCAGGTCGCGGTACACCTCCTTCGCCCGGCCCATCACCGCCTCGGCCAGGTGCGCGGTGAGCCAGCCGGCGCTGGTCAGCAGCGGTTCCAGTGGGGCGAGGGCGTCGCGTACGGCGGGTCCGAGGCGAGCGGTGGCCGCGCGCCGGCAGTCGGAGTACACCAGGGCGCGGCACGGTGCCGTCCCGGCCGCCTTCTCCCGCACGGCGGCGGTCTCGGTCAGCGCGGTGAACTCCTCCTCCAGCCCGGCCAGGGCGGTGACCAGCGCGTCCGCGCCGCGCGCCGCCCGTACCCGGGCGCGTCCCCGCTCCAGGGACTCGACCGCGGCCAGGCCCCGCCCGCGCGCCGCCGGGTCCCCCACCCTCTCCAGCCAGGCGCGCAGGGCGCGTTCGGGGTGGGTGCCGGCGGGCACCTCCAGGCGCCACACCGCCCAGCGCCGTGCCACCAGGTCCTCCAGCACGGCGGGCACGTCGGTGCGGGGCAGGGCGGCGGCGATCTCCCGCGCGGGTCTGGTGCCGTCGCACAGCGCCAGGACGGCGGCGGTCGCGTCGTCGACGGCCTGGGGCGGCCGGCCCGGCACCGTGACCCGGGTGCCGTCCAGGCGGACGAACGGCACCCGCCGGGGCGCCGTCCACTCCCGCAGCGCGGGGTCGGCGCCGATCACGGCGGCGAGCGCGTCGACGGCCCAGCCGGCCCAGTAGACCTCGGTGCCGGCGACCAGGCCGCGGCCGGTGTCCACGCGGACCCCGTCGGTGCGGGCGTCCCAGCGGCCCCAGCCGACGGGGCCGAAGAACCCGATGGTGTCGTTCTTGACGCAGAACCGCTGCCAGTAGTGCGCCACCAGCTCCTCGCGCTGGCGGGGCATGCTGGTGCGCCCGGCCGCGGTGGGCGTCCAGTTCAGGAAGGGTTTGACGCCCGAGTCGAGCACCGGCCGGTTCTGCCAGGCCACGGCCTCGCGGAAGGCGGGGGTGCGGGCGATGTCCTGGAGGGTGTGCGCGGTCTCCACCGCGGCGTCGGCGAAGAGCGCGGCGAACTCCTCCCAGCGCTCGCCGCCGAGGTGGTCGTCCGGGGCGAACTTGTCGGCGGCGGCGGCCACTCCGGGCGGGGCCAGTCTCAGCACTCCGGCGGCCGGGAAGCCGGGGCCGCGCAGCGCGAACTGCTCCCACAGCCGCCAGCGTCCGCCGGGCAGGTAGGTGTCGGTCACGGTCTGCCCCTCACGCCTGGACGAAGTCGGAGTCGACGACGGACGCGAGGTCGGCGGGCGTGGGGTAGGCGAAGACGAGCGAGACCGGCACCTCCACCCCCAGGACCTCCTGGAGCCTGCCGGTGATCTGGAAGGCGGTCAGGGAGTCGCCGCCGACCTCGTAGAAGTCGCTGTCGCGGTCGAGGTCGGCCGTGCCGAGGGTCTCGCGGTAGACGGCGACCAGCAGGTCGGTGGTGTCGGCGGTGGCGGTGGCGGTGCGGTCGGTGGCGGTCATGGGGTCTCCTCCAGGTGGTGTCGGGCGGTGGCGGCCCTCAGGGCCGCGGTGGTGTTGCCGCCGGAGACGACGGCGACGGGCGTACCGGACCGGCGGCTCCGCCGGGCGCCGAGCCCGCCGTCGCGCAGCGCGCCGGCCAGTGCGACGGCTCCGCTGGGCTCGGCCCTGACCCCGTGGCGGGCCAGCAGGTCCGCGGCGGCCAGGATGTCGGCGTCGGAGACCGCGACCATGTCGTCGACGCGGTCGCGGACGATCGGGTAGGGCACCGCGCCGGGGCGCTGGCAGCGCAGCCCGTCGGCGACGGTGTCGCGGGACGGCAGGCCCAGGGGCCGGCCGGCCGCCAGGGAGCGGGCGTAGCGGGGCATCGCGGCGGGTTCGACGCCCACCACCCGCACCGGGTGGTGGCGGGCGGCCAGGCAGATCCCGGCCAGCAGTCCGCCGCCGCCGGCGGGGACGTAGACGGTGCCGGTGCCGGGCGCGTCGGCGAGGATCTCGGCGCCGACCGTCCCCTGGCCCGCGACGACGAGCGGATGGTCGGAGGAGGGCACGAACACCGCGCCGGTCCGTTCGGCCAGGGCCCGGGCGGTCTCCTCCCGTTCGCCGACGCCCCCCGCCACGCCGACCGTGTCCGCGCCCAGGGCGCGGATCAGGGCGGCCTTGGCCGGGTTCGCGCCGGCCGCGAGCACCACGGTCAGCCGGACGCGGAGCGCGGCGGCGAGCCTGGCCAGCGCGATCCCGTGGTTGCCGGAGGAGCCGGTCACGATGCGGCGGGCCTTCAGCGCGAGGACGGCGTTGGCGGCCCCGCGCATCTTGAACGAGCCGCCGTGCTGGAGGTGTTCGGCCTTCAGCAGCACGTCCGGCGCTCCCGGCGGCATCCGCAGCAGCGGGGTGCGCCGCACGTGCGCGCCGATGCGGCGGGTGGCGAGGTGCACGTCGACGGGGTCGAGTCCGACGGCGGTGGTCACGGGGCACCCCCCGTGCCGGGCCCCGTGCCCGCCAGGGCCCGGCGGTCGGCCTTGCCGCCGCGGGTGGTGGGCACCTCGGCGAGCCGTACGAACCGGCGGGGCATCAGGTGCGGCGGCAGGGTGCGTCCCAGGTGCGTGCGCAGCGCCGCGTCGGTGACGTCCGCCAGATCGCCCGCGACGTGGGCGGTGAGGTGGACGCGCCCCCGGTCGTCGGTGCCCGCGGTGACCACCGCCTGCGCCACCCGGGGGTGGGCCAGCAGGGCTCCCTCGACCTCGGCGGGGTCGACGCGGTGGCCGCGGATCTTGACCTGGCGGTCGCTCCGGCCGAGGTAGCGCAGCCCGCCGGGTCCCGCCTCGGCCAGGTCGCCGGTGCGGTACAGCCGGGCGCCGGGCGGGCCGTAGGGGTCGGGGACGAAGCACTCGGCGGTACGGGCGGGCCGGTTCCGGTAGCCGCGGGCCACGCCGGCGCCGCCGATGTAGACCTCGCCGGCGGTCCCCTCGGGCACCGGCTCCAGGTCGGCGCCGAGCAGGCGGACCACCACCCCGTCCACGGGGGTGCCGACGATGTCGGCGGCGGTGTCGGGCTCGGCGGGGACGGCGTGGCGGGTGGAGGTCATGGTGCACTCGGTCGGGCCGTACTGGTTGACCAGGCGGCCCCGGACCAGGGAGCGCCCGCCCGCGGTGAGGAAGGGTCGCAGCGACTCGCCGCTGGAGACGACCAGGCCGACCCCGTCGAGCAGCCGGTGCGCGTCGGGCCGTCCGGCCAGGAAGGTCAGGAAGGAGGGGGTCACGCTCAGCAGCGCGGTCACGCCGTGGGCGCGTACGGCGGCGCCGAACGACTCGGGCCGCAGCAGCTCGGCGCGGGGCAGCAGGACCAGCCGCCCCCCGGCCAGCAGCGGCGCGAAGGTGTCCCTGATGGAGGCGTCGTAGCCCAGCGGTGCGACCTGGAGCGCCACGGTGCCGGGCCCCAGGCCGTAGTCGCGGACGACGAAGCGCAGATAGGAGTCCAGGCCGCCGTGCTCGATCAGCACGGCGCTGGGCTCGCCGGTGGTGCCGGAGGTGTGGCTGACGTAGGCGAGGGTGTGCGGGCCGGGCGGGACGTCCGGGACGGGCGCGTACGGACCGGGTCCGGCACTGTCCACCGGCACCGGCCGGCCGGGGACCGGCAGGTCGGGGCGGCCGGCCGGGTCCGAGGCGGTCAGCAGCAGGTCGGCCCCGCCGCTGCGGACGAGCGCGGCCAGCCGCGCGGGCGGCTGCTCGGTGTCGAGGGTGAGGAAGGCCGCCCCGCAGCGTACGACGGCGGCCATGGCCACCACGGCGTCCGCGCCGCGCGGTACGGCCACCGCGCAGACCGTCTCCGCCCCGGCGCCCCGCTCCCGCAGGACGGACGCCAGCGCGTCGATCCGGCGGGCGAGTTCGCCGTAGGTCATGTCGCCGTCGGGGGTGGTGAGGGCGATCCGGCGCGGGTCGCGGGCGGCGTGCCCGGCGATGTCGTCGACGAAGGTGCGCATCACGCCTCCCCGGTGGCGGAGGCGGTGGCGGAGGCCGTGGCGGGGACGGTGGACGCCGGGTCGGTGACCGTCCGGTCGACGGCGACGAAGCGCAGCTCGGAGGTGTAGGCGTTGCCCTCGTCGTCGGTCAGCCAGGCCTGCTCGGGGGTGGGCAGCATCTCGCTGACCTTCACCCGGGCCCCGGGGTCCTTGCGGGCCAGCCGGCGCAGCGCCTTGGCCAGGATGGTCACGTAGACGGGGCTGTCGAAGTCGACGTAGAACGGGCGGGGTTCGGCCGGCGAGACGACGAACACGAAGCGGGGCAGGTCGTGCTCGCGCTGCCACTGCCTGGCCCGTACGAAGCGCCCGGCCTCGGCCTTCTCCGCGGCGAAGGCGAGGTCGGCCACCGGGAACGTCCAGGTCTCGCGGGCCACGACCATCCGGTCGACGGTGATCCGCGGCGTGTGCTCCCCCTCGGGGCGCAGGGTGAAGCGGTCCATCACGCGCTGGGTGAGGGTGTTGGCGAAGACGTCCAGGAGGGGGAACTCCGCGCCGTCGGGCAGTACGGCGACCAGCCGGTCGCCGCGCTCCTCGACCGCGACGTCGGCGCTGAGGACCGTGCGCGGCCGGTGCGGATCGCCGGTCTGGTCGACCAGGGCCACGCAGTAGTCCTCGGGCCGCTCCAGGGAGGGCCTGCTGCGCGCGGACCACTTCAGCGGCAGCTCCTTGGCCAGCATCGGCAGCAGCCTCGGCCCGGGGAAGTCGCGCGTGGTCTCGGCCACCAGCTCGGCCGGATCGGGATGCTGGTGCACGAAGAGCGAGGCGCCCATCGTGTTGAGGGCGCAGTGCATCTCGCCCAGGACCAGTTCGAAGTCGCCGCGCTCGACCGCCTCGCGGTCCTCGGCCAGGATCAGCACGTCGGGGCTGACGTAGCGGGCCAGCGACCAGCCCGCGCCCGGCTCGCCGAACTCCTCGCGCACCCGCGCGGCGATGTCGGCGCCGGCCAGCCGCACCCGGCGCGTCCCCGTCGGCACCTCCAGGACGCGGGCCCACCTGGCGCGCAGCTCGGCCTGGATCGCGGCGATGTCGTCGGCCGCCTTCGGGTGCGGGGAGGGCAGGCACTCCAGCCACAGCGTGCCCAGGTCCACCGCTCCCCCGGTCCCCTCGGCCTCCCCCGCCGCCCTGAGCCGGTCGTACACCGCGCGGATGCGGGCGCCGACGGCCTCGGCGAAGCGGTTGGTCATCCAGCGGGCCGCGGTCAGGCACAGCTCCAGCGGCGCCAGCTCCGCCAGGAGCGCCGCTCCGGCGGTGGCCGTGGCCGCGCGCCGGGCGTCGGAGTAGACCAGGCCGCGGCACGGCGCGGTCCGCGCGCCCTTGGCGCGCTGGGCGCCGGTCGCGGTCAGCGCGGCGAAGTCCGCCTCCAGGGCGCCGATGGCGGCGGTGAGCGCGTCGGCGTCCGTCCCCGCCGCCCGGACCGCGTCGCGTCCGCGCTCCAGCACGGCCAGCCCCGCCAGGGCGCGTTCGCGCGCCTCCCGGTCGCCGACGCGTTCGAGCACGTCCCGCAGCGCGCGCTCCGGGTGGGTGCCGGACGGCACGTCCAGCCGCCAGTGCACCCACCGCTTCCCGGCGAGCAGGCGCACGGTCTCGGCGGCCTCCTCCACCCCGATGCCGGCCGCCTCGGCGATCGCGGCCACCGTCCGCCTGCCGTCGCACAGCCCCAGTACGGTGCCCGCCACCTCGGTGACCGGCTGCGGCGGCCGGCCCGGCAGCCGTACGGCTCCGTCCGCGACGCGCACGAACGACACCCGGTAGGGCGGTATCCAGGCCATCAGGGCGGGGTCCTCGCCGAGCGACCTGGCCAGCGCGTCGACGGCCCAGCTCGCGAAGTACACCCGCGAGTCGGCCAGGAACCCCTCGCCGGGATCGACGGCGACGCCCCGCTCCGACAGGTCCCAGCGGCCCCAGCCGACGGGGCCGAAGAAGCCGATGGTGTCGTTCTTGACGCAGAAGCGCTGCCAGTAGTGCGCCACCAGCTCCTCGCGCTGGCGGGGCATGCTGGTGCGCCCGGCCGCGGTGGGCGTCCAGTTCAGGAACGGCGCGATGCCGGTGCGCAGCACGGCCGGGTTCTGCCAGGCCACCGCCGCCCGGAAGCGGGGCGTGGCGGCGATCTCCTGGAGCAGTTCGGCGGTGCGCACGGCGGCCGTGGAGAACGCCTCGGCGAAGGCCTCCCACTCCGGGCCGGCGAGCTCCTCCCGGGGGCCGAACTTGTCGGCCGCCAGGGCGAGTCCGGGCGGGGCCAGCCTCAGCACCCCCTCGGCGGGGAAGCCGGGGCCGCGCAGCGCGAAGTGCTCCCACAGCCGCCATCCCCCGGCGGGGAGATGCACGTTCTCCGGGACGTCCGACATGGCGGAACTCCTTCCAGGGGGTTCGGCGGGCTCGGGAGGGTTCGGCCCTGTCCGGCCGTGGAGCACACTGCCGGGGCGCGCGGCGGGGCCACCAGAGAAGAACAGGCGGCGACGAGCGCGGACACCGCCGCGCGTTTGTCCCTGTGGCCGGCCGGCGGCCCCGGGGCACGCTGGCCCCGTGGACCGAGCGAGTGCGAGAGGACGTGACGCGATGAGCGACAGCCACGAGGCCGGCTACCTGGTCGTCCGCAACCACGAGGAGCAGTACTCCATCTGGCGGGCGGACCGCGAGCTGCCCGCCGGCTGGTTCGCCGAGGGCACCAGCGGGTCCAGGCAGGAGTGCCTGGACCACATCGACCGCGTGTGGACGGACATGCGGCCCCTGAGCCTGCGGCGGCGGATGGCCGGGACCGGGGCCTGAACGTCCGGCGGCGGGGAAGACGCGAAGCGTCTTC
>NZ_JARVKV010000059.1 GCF_029813835.1 Streptomyces sp. DH37 | reverse complement strand
TCACGGCGGACCGCGGGGTCACTCCACCCCGGCGTTGAGGAAGATCCCGCCGTCGACCACGAGGGTCTGGCCGGTGATCCAGCCGGAGTCGTCGGAGGTGAGGAAGGCCGCCGCTCCCCCGATGTCCTCGGGCGTGCCGAGCCGCCCCATCGGGTAGCGCCTGACCACCTCCTCCTCGCGCCCCTCGTAGAGCGCGGCGGCGAACTTGGTCTTCACCACGGCCGGGGCGATGGCGTTGACCCGCACGCCCGGCGACATCTCGTGGGCGAGCTGGAGGGTGAGGTTGACCATCGCGGCCTTGCTGATGCCGTAGGCGCCGATGAAGGGCGAGGCGGACAGCCCCGCGAGGGAGGCGATGTTGACGATGGTGCCGCCGTGCTCCTTCTGCCAGGCCGCCCAGGTGCGCTGGGCGAAGCCGAGCGCCGAGAGGACGTTGGTCTCGAAGACCTTGCGGGCGACGTTCAGGTCCAGCTCCGCGATGGGGCCGAAGACCGGGTTGGTGCCGGCGTTGTTGACCAGGTGGTCGACGCGGCCGAACGCCTCCACGGTGCGTTCGACGGCCTCCGCCTGGTGGGCCTCGTCGTGGGCCTTCCCCGCGACGCCGATGGCCCGGTCCGCACCGAGCCGCGCGACGGCCTCCTCGAGGGCGTCCGCGTTGCGGCCGGTGATGCACACCCGGTCGCCGCGGGCGACGAGCGCCTCGGCGATGCCGTAGCCGATGCCGCGGCTCGCCCCGGTGATCAGGGCGACCCTGCCGCTGTCCTGCACTGCCATGAGCTTTTCCGTTCCGTCGTGTCTGGCGCGGCCGTCGGGGCCGTCAGTTGAGCGGTCCGCCGGCCACGTACAGCACCTGGCCGGAGACGAAGCCGGCCTCCTCGCCGGTGAAGAACGCGATGGCGTTGGCGATGTCCTCCGGCCTGCCCACGCGCTGGACGGGGATCTGGGAGGCGGCGGCCTTCTGGAAGTCCTCGAAGCCCATGCCGACGCGGGCGGCGGTGGCGGCGGTCATGTCGGTGACGATGAAGCCGGGGGCCACCGCGTTGGCGGTGATGCCGAACTTGCCCAGCTCCTTGGCGAGGGTCTTGGTGAAGCCCTGCAGGCCGGCCTTGGCGGCGGCGTAGTTGGCCTGGCCGCGGTTGCCGAGGGCCGAGCTGGAGGAGAGGTTGACGATCCGGCCGAAGCCGGCGTCGACCATGTGCTTCTGGCAGGCCCGGGACATCAGGAAGGCACCGCGCAGGTGCACGTTCATCACGGTGTCCCAGTCGGAGTCGCTCATCTTGAACAGCAGGTTGTCGCGGAGCACACCGGCGTTGTTGACCAGCACGGTCGGCGCGCCCAGCTCCTCGGCGACCCGCGCGACGGCGGCCTCCACCTGCTCGGTGTCCGACACGTCGCAGCCGACCGCCAGCGCCTTGCCGCCCGCCGCGGTGATCTTCTCCACGACGTCCGCGCAGGCCGACTCGTCCAGGTCGAGCACGGCGACGGCCCGGCCCTCGGCGGCCAGCCGGACGGCGGTGGCGGCGCCGATCCCCCGGGCTCCGCCCGTGACGATCGCGACACGCTGCTCGGTGGTGGACATGCTGGTCTCCTCGCACTCGAATGGGTGAGCAACCGCTTAGTACCTTCGGCAGACGTGACGCTAGAAGCACGGACACGCTGTGTCAACGGGCGGCGGCGCGGGTGAGGCCCAGCCCACGTCCGGGCCCCGCGGCCGCCCGCCCTCCCCGCGTGCGGTCCGGTGCGCCCCTCAGCGCACCAGCAGCTCCAGCAGCCGCTCGGTCTCCGCCTCGGGGTCGGCGGTCAGCCCGGTGTGCACCGGCCCCGGCTGGACGACGGTGGAGCGGGGCGCGACCAGCCAGCGGAAGCGCCGTCCCGCGTCGTCGGCGGCGGCCTGCCCGGCCTCCGCTCCCCCGCGGCACACGCACTCCACGGCGTGCAGGGCGGCCCGCACCCCCTCGACGTCGGCGTCCGGGTCGAGCGCCCGCAGCCGCCCGGTGTCCAGGTGCGTCCGGGCCGCGACGAAGGACCGGGCGCGGCAGTAGACGACGACCCCGGCGTTGATCAGCTCGCCGCGCTCCACCCGGGGGACCACGCGCAGCACGGCGTACTCGAAGACGTCGCGCCCGCTGTACTGCCCGCTCACCGCGCTCCTTCGCCCTTCCTCAGTCCGCTGACGGCGTCCGCCCAGTCCTTCAGCCAGCCCGGCGCCCTGGACGGCCCCTCCCGGCTCGGCGCCCCGACGGTGATCCGCTCGTGGACCGTACCGGCCCGGGCGGCCAGCACCTCGACGTAGGCGCGGCGCAGCGCGTCCGGTGTGTCGAAGCCCGGCTCGCCCTCCAGCCACTCGTCGGGGATCTCGGCGGCGCACCGGGCCAGCAGGTCCTCCGTCACGCGCGGCGCCAGTTCGGCGGCGGCCGAGGCGATGTCGGGGCCCACGGGGGCCAGGGCGTGGTCGGAGGCGTCGTACGGCTTGTCGGCCGCCCTGGCCGCGGTGGGCCAGTTGTGGTGCCAGATCAGGGTGGCGCCGTGGTCGATGAGCCACAGGTCGCCGTGCCAGACGAGCATGTTGGGGTTGCGCCAGGAGCGGTCGACGTTGCCCACCAGGGCGTCGAACCACACCACGCGCCCGGCCTCCTTCTCGCCCACCCGGTAGGCGAGCGGGTCGAAGCCTATCGAGCCGGGCAGGAAGTCCATCCCCAGGTTCAGCCCGCCGCTGGCCTTGAGCAGCTCCTGCACCTCCTGGTCGGGCTCGCCCAGGCCGATCACCGGGTCGAGCCGGACGCGGACCAGGTCGGGCACGCGCAGACCGAGCCGCTGGGCGAGCCGTCCGCACAGCACCTCGGCCACCAGGGTCTTGCGCCCCTGCCCGGCTCCGGTGAACTTCACGACGTAGGTGCCCAGGTCGTCGGCCTCGACGATGCCGGGCAGCGATCCGCCCTCGCGCAGGGGCGTCACATAGCGCGTGGCGGTGACTTCGGGGAGCATCCCGCCAGGTTAGACGGCGCGCGCGGGGGGCCGCGAACGGTTTCGGGCTCCGGCCGGACCGGGGCGGCGAAGGGTCTGCTATGCCTACCCCCATGGCTTCCACCCAGACGTCCCCCGGCGGCACGCCCCCGCCCGGACCGCCCGCCGGACCGTCCCTCTTCCCGCGGCAGTTCGCCCGTACCCGCCGCTTCTCGCTCGGTGTCCCCCGCCACCCGGCGGTGTCGCCGGACGGCGCGCGCGTGCTGTTCGTCCGCACCGGCGGCGGCGCCGATCCCGTCGGGCGGCTGTGGCTGTGGGAGGACGGGAGGGAGCGGCTGCTGGCCGCGCCGCACGGCGCCGAGGACGGCGCGCGCCCGGTACCGCCCGAGGAGCGGGCGCGGCGCGAGCGGGCGCGCGAACGGTCCACGGGCGTGGTGGCGTACGCGGCCGACCGGGAGCTGCGGCGGGCGGTGTACGCGCTCGGCGGCGCGCTGTGGGCGGTGGAGACCGGCGGCGGCACGCCGTTCCCGGTGTCGGCGGCCGGTCCCGTGGTGGATCCGCGGCCGTCGCCGGACGGGGCGCTGATCGCGTACGTCACCGGCGGCGCGCTGCACGTCGTCGGCTTCGACGGCCGCGGCGACCGGTGCCTGGCCGCCCCCGAGGGGCCGCGGGTGGCGTACGGGCTGACCGACCACGTGTCGGCCGAGTCGATGGGGCGGCTGCGCGGCCACTGGTGGGCCCCGGACGGGCGGGCCCTGCTGGCGGCCCGGGTGGACACCTCGGCGGTGCGGCGCCGGTGGATCTCCGACCCGGCGCACCCCGAGCGCCCGCCGCGCTCCATGGCCTATCCGGCGGCCGGCACGCCCAACGCCGAGGTCACCCTGCACCTGCTCTCCCTGGACGGCGGGCGCACCGAGGTGGTCTGGGACCGCGCCGCCTTCGAGTACGTCGTGGCGGCCGACTGGGACGCCCACGGCCCGCTGGTCACCGTGCAGAGCCGCGACCAGCGCGTCCTGCGGGTCATGGCGGCCGACCCCGCCACGGGCGCCACCCGCGTCCTGCACGAGCAGCGCGACCCGCACTGGGTGGAGCTGCTGCCGGGCGCACCGTGCCGCACCGCCTCGGGGCTGCTGGTGCGGGCGGAGGAGTCGGCCGGCACCCGGCGGCTGCGCGTCGGCGACGCCCTCACCCCGGCGGGCCTCCAGGTCACCGGGGTGCTGGGCACGGACGGCGAGGAGGTCCTGTTCACCGGGTGCGAGGACCCGCTCGAGGAGCACGTGTGGACCATGGGGCCGGGGTCGGGCTGCCGCCGCGTCAGCGGGGGACCCGGGGTGCACTCGGCCGCCGCGGCCGGCGGCACCGTGGTCCTCGACGGCCTGACCCCGGACGGCCACGAGGTCACCGTCCGGCGCGGTGGGGCGGTGGCGGGGCGGATCGCCTCCCTCGCCGAGGAGCCCGTCGTCACGCCCCGGCCCGTCTTCCTCGCACAGGGGAGGCGGCGGCTGCGCAGCGCGCTGTTCCTGCCCTCGGGGTACGACCACCGCGCGCCGGGCGCCCGCCCCCTGCCCGTTCTGCTCAGCCCCTACTCCGGGCCGGGGACGCGGCTGGTGGTGCGGGCCAGGACGTGGTGGGCGTGCGTGGCCCAGTGGTTCGCCGAGCAGGGCTTCGCCGTGCTGGTCACCGACGGACGCGGCACCCCGGGACGGGGGCCGGAGTGGGAGAAGGAGATCCGCGGCGACCAGCTCACGCCCGTGCTGGAGGACCAGATCGACGCCCTGCGCGCGACGGTGTCGGAGCGGCCGTACCTGGACCCGGAGAGGGTGGCGATCCGCGGCTGGTCCTTCGGCGGCACCCTCGCCGCCGCGGCCGTGCTGCGCCACCCGGAGGTCTTCCACGCCGCCGTCGCCGGAGCGGCCCCCACCGACCAGCGGCTGTACGACACGCACTGGAAGGAGCGCTACCTGGGCCACCCGGAGGAGGAGCCGGAGAACTACGAGCGCTCCTCGCTGCTGCGCGACGCCCACCGGCTGTGCCGTCCGCTGCTGCTGGTCCACGGCACCGCCGACGACAACGTGGCCTTCGCCCACACGCTGCGGCTGTCGGCGGCGCTGCTGGCCGCCGGGCGCGAGCACGCGGTGCTGCCGCTGTCCGGCGCGGGGCACACGGGAGGCGACGGGACGACCGCCGAGCGGCTGCTCGGCTTCGAACTCCGCTTCCTGCGCGACGCGCTCGGGATCGCGTGACGGGGCCGGGGCGGAGGGCGGCGCGGGGCCCGGGCGGGAATCGGGCGCGGCGTTGAGCGCGGCGGCCCCCGGCCGCGTACGGCCCGGTGGAACCGCCCCCGAGACGACGGGCGGTGCCCCATGACCGACGCACCCGCTCCCCCGCCCCCGGCGCTCCGTCCTCGCGGCGGCGGGGGCCGTCCCGCTCGCCGTCCCACTCGCCGCCTGCGGGGACTCCGGCGGCGGCTCCGGCGGCCCGGCCTGCCGGCGTCCGGGCAGCCCGCGCCGGAGGGGCCCGCCGGGACCGGAGGCGGCGCGGACGGCCGGAGCCGGCCCCGGCCCCCCGGATCCCCGAGGGCGGCGGGGTGGTGTTCACGGGCCGGAAGGTGGTGGTCACCCAGCCGGGCGCGGGCCGGTACGAGGCGTTCCCGGCGGTCTGCACGCACCGGGGGCGCCCGGTGACCTCGGTGGCCGACGGCGCCGTCGTCTGCGGCTGCCACGACGGCCGGTTCGACATGGCGGACGGCTCGGTGAAGGGCGGCCCCGCCACCCGGCCGCCGGCCCCGACGGACATCACGGTCGAGGGCGGTTCCGTACGGCCGGCCTGATCCCGCCGCCCCGGACGCCCGCCGCCTCCGCTCCCCTCGCCCCTCGCCGCCCGCCCGCTCCCCCGGCGGGCGGCGGCCGTCAGCCGCCCACGCCGTCCGCGGCCGCGCGCAGCGCCTCCACCGCCGCCCGGATGGACGGCCTGCGGTCGGCGTCCTCGCGCCACACCGCGTAGATGTGCCGCTTCATCGTGTGCCGCACGGGAGCGACCACCACCCCCTCCGGCAGCGGCCCGCGGCCGAGGCGGGGCGCGACGGCGACCCCGAGCCCGGCGCCGACCAGGGCGAGCTGGGTGTGGTGCTCCCCGGCGGTGTGGCACAGCTTGGGCTCGATGCCCTGGCCGCGCAGGGTGAACAGCAGCCAGTCGTGGCAGAACTCGCCCCCGGGCCAGGAGATCCACTCGTCGTCCGCGAAGTCCGCCAGCTCCACCCACTCCGCCCCGGCGCGGGGGTGGGCGGCGGGCATCGCCACGTCGGCCGGGTCGTCCAGGAGGGACTCCTTGGCCAGCCCGCCGGGCAGGGAGAGGGGACGGTTGTGCCAGTCCAGGACGACCGCGAGGTCGATGTCCCCGCGCACCAGCATCCGCACCGAGTCCTCGGGCTCCAGCTCCCGCATCCGGACGCGCAGTTGGGGGTGGTCGGCGCGCAGCGCGGCCAGGACGGCGGGGAACAGCCCGCGGGCGGCGGTGGGGAAGGCGCTCAGCAGCAGTTCGCCGACGGCCTGGCCGCGGTGGGCCTCCAGGTCGGCCTCGGCGAGTTCGAGCTGGGAGAGGATGCGCTGGGCGTGCCCGGCGAGCAGGCGCCCGGCGTCGGTGAGCCGGACGCCGCGGCCGTTCTTGGCGAGCAGCTGCTGGCCGGTCTCGCGCTCCAGCTTGGCCATCTGCTGGGAGACGGCCGAGGTGGTGACGTGCAGCCCCTCGGCCGCGCCGCTCACCGAGCCGTGGCGGGCGACGGCGTGGAGGATGCGGAGCCGGTCCAGATTCAACATGTAAGCGATGCTACGTGATCCACTCCATCAATTCTCGCTTGTCCTTAATCATCCTCAGCGCGATCGTTGACGCATGTCCGCTTCCGCTTCCGCTCCCGCCGGCACCGCGCCGGTCCCCGCCCGCTCCGACGGCCCCGCCGGCCCGGTCGCCCCCGGCGCCCCGGCACCCGCGGCCGCCCGCCGCCTGCCCGCCGTCGACTGGCGCGTCCGCTTCGCCGTCCTCTGCCTGATCTGGGGCTTCAGCTTCCTGCTGATCAAGGTCGGCACCCACGGCTTCGCCCCGCTCCAGGTCACCCTCGGCCGCCTGGTGTTCGGCACGGCCGTCCTGGGCGCGGTGCTGCTGGTGCGGCGCGAGCGGCTGCCGCGGGGGCCGCGCACCTGGGGGCACCTGGCGGTCGCGGCGTTCCTGCTGAACGCGCTGCCCTTCACGCTCTTCTCCTACGCCGAGCTGACCATCTCCTCCACCCTGGCGGGCATCTGCAACGCCACCACCCCGCTGTGGGGCATGCTGCTCTCCCTGGTCGCCCTCTCCGACGACCGGCCGACCAGGCGCCGGGTCGCCGGGCTCGGCATCGGCTTCGCCGGGGTCCTGATCGTGCTCGGCGCCTGGCAGGGCTTCAGCGGCCAGGACCCCACGGGCACGGCCATGGCGCTGGTCGCCTCGCTCAGCTACGCGGTCGGCTGGGTGTACGTGCGCCGCACGCTGTCGGGCGCCGGCGGCTCGAACGTGGCGATGGCCGGCTCCCAGCTCCTGCTCGGCACCCTCCATCTGGCCCTGGTCACCCCGCTGTTCACCTCCTTCCCGGCCTCCTTCCCCGTCGGGCCGCTGCTGGCGGTCGCGGCGCTGGGCGCGCTGGGCACCGGGGTCGCCTTCCTGCTGCAGTACGGACTGGTGGCCGAGGTGGGACCGACCACGGCCACCCTCGTCACGTACTTCATCCCCGTGATCGCCACCGCGGCCGGGGTGGCGCTGCTGGACGAGCACCTGACCTGGAACACCCCCGTCGGCGCGCTGATCGTGCTCGCCGGCGCCGCGCTCACCCGGAGCGGGCCGCGGCGCGCGCGGACGTGACAGGCGGTACGGTTCAGCCGTACCGCCGCGCCTCGCCGGGCCGGATCGCCGCCGCCACCGCGTCGGCGACCGGCCCGGCGTCGTCCTCGGACAGGGCGGAGACGGTCAGGCGGACGCCGGGCGGCGAGGCGATCCGGAAGCGGGCGCCGGGGGCGGCGGCCCAGCCGGCCCGCAGCAGCCGGGCGATCGCACCGGTCTCGTCGGGCACCGGCACCCAGACGTTCAGCCCGCTGCGCCCGTGCGCCTCCACCCCGCGCACGGCGAGCGCCTCGAGCAGCGCGGTGCGGCGCCGGTCGTAGGAGCCGGCCACCTCGGCGGGATCGACCGCCCGGCTCTCCCACAGGGCGGTGACGGTGTGCTGGAGCAGGTGGCTCACCCAGCCGGGCCCGAGCCGCTGCCGCCCGCGCACCCGGTCGACGGTGACGGGGTCGCCGGTCAGCACGGCCAGCCGCAGGTCGGGGCCGTACGCCTTGGCGGTGGAGCGCACCAGCGCCCAGTGCTCCGTGGGGCCGCCCTCGGCCACCAGCGGGTGCAGGGGCAGGTCGACGATGCCGTGCCCGTGGTCGTCCTCGAGCAGCAGGACGTGCGGGTGCCCGGCCAGCACGCGGCGCAGTTCGCGGGCGCGCGGCGCGGAGACGGCGGCGCCGGTCGGGTTCTGCGCCCGGTCGGTGACGACCAGGGCCCGCGCGCCCTGCCCCAGCGCCCGTTCGACCGCCTCCGGCAGCGGGCCCTCGTCGTCGAGGGCGAACGGCAGCGTCCTCAGGCCCAGCGCCGGGACGAGGTCCAGCAGGCTTCCCCAGCCCGGGTCCTCCACGGCGACCGCGTCGCCGGGCCTGAGGTGGGCCGCCAGCACCCGTTCGATGGCGTCCAGCGAGCCGGAGGCGGCGGCGACGGGGCCGGGCGGCACGCCGTCGGCGTCGAACGCCGCCCGCGCCAGCCGGACCAGGTCGCCGGTGAGTTCGGGGGCGCCGTAGAGCGTCGGGCGCCGCTCGTGCCGCCGCGCGGCGGCGGTGAGCGCGGCGCTCAGCGAGGGCAGCAGCGCCGGGTCCGGGTTGCCCTCGGAGATGTCGCGCACGCCCTCGGGCGCCTCCACGCGGATCGCCTCGCGGGCGGTGGTCGCCGGGCGCGGGCGCACCCGGCTGCCGCGCCGTCCGGCCGTCTCGATCACGCCGCGCTCGCGCAGGGTGCGGTAGGCGGCGGCGACCGTGTTGGGGTTCACCCCCAGTTCGGCCGCCAGCTCCCGCAGGGGCGGCAGGAGCCGGCCCGGCTCCAACTCCCCCGAGCCGACCCCTCGTTCCACGCTGGCGGCGATCTCGGCTGCGCGCCGCCCCTCGATCCGATACTCTCCTAGCACAAAAAGCATTATGAACTAGTGCAATACAGGGAGCAAGTCGGCGGAGCCGTCCCGCCGCAGACGAGAGGGAGTTGACCGCCATGTCCGCCACCGCCCCCGGGAGCGCGTACACCCCCACCGAGCGCACCGTTCCGACCCGGGGCCGCAAGCGCGCGGCGTACGACCGCGAACTGGTGCACGCGATCCTCGACGACGGGTACCTGTGCCACCTCGGCTTCGTCCGCGACGGCGCGCCGGTCGTCCTGCCGACGCTCTACGCCCGGGTCGGCGAGCGGCTGTACGTCCACGGCTCCACCGGCTCCCGGCCGCTCCGGGCGGCGGGCGCCTCCGACCCGGGGCTGCCCGTCTGCCTGACGGTGACGCACCTGGACGGCCTGGTGCTGGCCCGCTCCGCCTTCCACCACTCGGTCAACTACCGCTCGGTGGTGGTGCACGGCACCGCGCACCGGGTGACCGACCCGGCCGAGCGGGCCGCCGCGCTCGACGCCATCGTCGACCAGGCGGTCCCCGGGCGCTCGGCCGACTCGCGTCCGGCCGACGAACGGGAGCTGGCCGCCACCGCCGTCGTCGCCCTGGACCTGGAGGAGGTCTCGGCGAAGGTCCGCACCGGCGGCCCGAACGACGAGCCGGAGGACCTCTCCCTGCCCCACTGGAGCGGCGTGGTGCCGGTGCGGCGGGTCTACGGCGCTCCCGTGCCGGCCGAGGACCTGGCTCCGGGCGCCGCCGTGCCCGGCTACCTCACCGCGCTCGCCGCGCTCTGACGGGCGGCACGCGCCGAGTGCGCGGTGCCCACGACGGTCGCCGCGGTGAGCCGCTCGCCCAGCAGGACGACGGCGATCACGGCCGCGCTCACCGGCTCGATGAGCATGATCACCGAGGCGGTGGCCGACCGCACGACCGCCGCCCCCGCGAAGTACAGCGCGTACGCCAGCGCCGTCGGCACCGCGGCCGTGTACGCCAGCAGGACCAGCACCCTCAGCGGGTCCTCGGTGGTGTGCGGCAGCAGCCCCTCGGCGAGCCCCAGCGGCAGCAGGCACACCGCGCCGATGCCGAACGCCCAGGTGGTGGTGGAGTACGGGTCGCCGCCTCCGCCGTCGCGGCCCATCCACCGGGTCAGCAGGGTGATGGCGGCGTAGCCGGAGGCGGACAGCAGCGCCAGGCCGACGCCCAGCGGCCGCACCGTCGTCCCGTCGCCGCCCAGGCACAGCACCGTCAGGCCGGCCAGCGCGCCGATCACGGCCGCCAGGCCGCCGCGGCCCAGCCGCTCGCCCATCGTCAGCCGGGCCCCGAGCGCGATCAGCACGGGTCCGGCGCCGAGGGTGACGACCGTGCCGACGGCGAGCCCGGTGGCCTGGACCGCCGCGAAGTAGGCGGTCTGGAAGAGCGTCAGGCCCAGCCCGGTGGCGACGATCCGCCCCACCCGGCGGCGCCTCGGCTCGGGCGCGGCGGAGGCGGCGGCACGGCCCGCACCGGCGGTACGGCGCAGCGGGAGGAACGCCAGCAGCAGGGCGATCCCGCCGACGTAGCGCCAGAAGGACAGGGCGATCGGCCCCAGGTCGCTGGCGCGGTACAGCAGGGCGGCCGCGGCTCCGGCGGTGCCCCAGGCGACCCCGGCGACGATCAGATAGAGCAGCCCGCGTCCGACGGACAGTCCGTCGGCGGGTGCGGCGCCACCCGCGGAATCATCGATTCCGCCAGTGGTCGCGGCGGTGGACAGGGTGGAAGTGGATTTCGACACGTGTGAGTTCTCCGCGTACGTCGGGAAGTGGTCGTGTGGTCCCGTACGCGGGCAGCGTTGGCCTGCGCGGCGGCGATGACGCCCCGGCGCGGTCCTCCTCGGCGGCCCGCCCTACGCGGCGGGCGGGGGCAGCACGGTCGAATGCATGCTCGTACCCTACGAGGCGGGCGCGTCCGCGGACAACCGCCCCCCTCCGCGTCCCTCTCCGTCCGCGGTCTCGCCGGCGGCACGCACGGTCCCGCCCGTGCCGCCGCCGGCCACCGGCCCGGCGGGCGGGGCCGCGGGAGCGGCGCGCTGCGCGATGAACGCGCCCGCCAGCACCACGGCGCCGCCGAACACCTGGACCGCCGACAGCCGCTCGTCCAGCAGCACCCAGGCCAGCACGGTGGCCACCACCGCCTCCAGACAGGCCACCACCCCCGCCACCTGCGGCGAGAGCCTGCGCACCGCTATCACCCCGGTCAGATAGGCGGCCACGGTCGCCACCAGCACGATCCAGCCCAGCAGTACGGCCGCGGGCACCTGGGCGCCGCCGGCACCGGCCAGCTCGGCCCGCCCGCCCAGCACCGACCACTCCATCTCCCACGGGCGGGCGACGGCGGTGAGCACCAGCGCGCCGATCAGCAGTCCGTAGGCGATGACGCCCAGCGGATCGGGCGCCCGCGCCCCCTCGGCGTCGCCGGTCCCGTGGTCGGAGAGGACGAAGTAGCCGACCTGGCAGCAGGCGGCGCCCAGCGCCAGCAGCAGCCCCCAGGCGTCGAAGCCGAGCCCGGCCCAGATCTCCACCACGCACGCCAGTCCGCCGACGGCCAGCACCACCCCCACGCCCGCCGCCCGGCTCACCGGCCGCCGCTGGACGAAGCGCACCCAGCCCAGCACCAGCGCGGGCGCGAGGTACTCCACCAGCAGCGCGACCCCGACCGGAATGCGGGAGATCGCCGCGAAGTAGCACGCCTGGACACCCGCGACGGCCAGCAGCCCGAACCCGGCCAGCAGCGCCGGGTGCCGGCGCAGCAGACCGCGGTGGCGCCAGGCCAGCGGCAGCAGGACGACGGCGGCGCCCGCGACCCTGAGCCAGGTGACGTGCAGCGGGTCGAGCCCGGCGTTGATCAGTGGCTTCGCCGCGGGCCCGGAGCCGCCGAAGGCGACGGCGGAGACGAGGGCGAGGGTGAGTCCGGCGCTCGTCCTCGAGGAAGCGGAACCCGAGGGGGCGGAAGGGGCGGACGGAGATGTCGGGGCATGCACCGGCCCATCATGGCAGCACCCGACAGGAGTGTCAGCGGCTGCGTCCCTGACAGGCCCGCCGGGAGGCGTCCTCGGCGGCCCGGGCGGCCGGCTCCCGGGGGATCGCTCCCGCGCGGCGCAGCACCTCCACGGCCCGGCAGCGCGGGTCGGCGAGCAGCGCGTCCAGCAGGTCCGTGCCCTCCGCCCGTGCGCCGCCCCGTGCCCGCGCCCGCCGCAGCGCGCCCTCCAGGGCCGCCACCGCGGCCGGGGACCAGCCGGACGTACCGCCTCGGACGGCGGCCGGGGCCGCCGCCTCTCCGGCGGCGCCCTCCACGGCCCGCTGCCAGCGCAGCCCGTATCCGATGCTGCGCTGCGCGAGGTAGCCGAGGATCCGCGTCAGGCGTGCCGTGCCGCCGAGGGCGGCGCGCACGGCCGGATCGGACTCGACCAGGCCGTGCAGCAGGTGGGCGGTGTCGACGTGCCGGTCGCCGTCCCGCCCGGCGCGGCGGCGCGCGCTCGACAGCGCCGCGGCCAGCTCCGGGCCGAACGCGTCGCAGACCTCCGGTCGCCGGCCGGTCCGTTCGGGGCAAGACGTACGGTTGCGCACGTTCCCCACCCCATCACCCCGCCGGTTCCCGGGCATCCGCGCCGGGGCCCATTCGCGCATCCCCCCGAGGTCGGGGGGCGCGGCGCGTCGCCTCCTTCCTCAGGCGGAGGAACGAACGGCCCCGTTTCGCCCGGCGGCGTACCGGGGACCCGTGGACAGCACATCCGCCGACGGGTGCACCGGAAGGGAGAACGGGCTCCATGACCGACACCGCCGCACAGAGCGGGGACACCGGGCCGTCCACCGCGGGAGGCCTGCTCCACGGCGTGCAGCCCGACGTGGCCGGCGCCGCCGGGCACCGCGACCACCCGCCCCGCATGGGCTTCTTCACCGACACCTCGGTCTGCATCGGCTGCAAGGCGTGCGAGGTGGCGTGCAAGGAGTGGAACGCCGTGCCGGAGGACGGCCTGGAGCTGACGGGCATGTCCTACGACAACTCCCAGGGGCTGAGCGCCTCCACCTGGCGGCACGTCGCCTTCATCGAGCAGCGCAAGCCCCTGGGGAGCCAGGAGCCGGGCGTGGCCCACGGCTCCGCGGGCGACACCGGCGACGCGGGCGACATGGGAGCCTTCGACGCCTTCGCCGCCGCCGGGCGGCTGGGCGCCACCGCCCCCGCGCCGGACGCCCCGGGAGGGGCCGGAACGGGCGCCCCCGCCGGGGAGATCTCCCCCCTCGCCCCGGACGGACGCACCGAACTGCGCTGGCTGATGGCCTCGGACGTGTGCAAGCACTGCACCCACGCGGCCTGCCTGGACGTGTGCCCCACCGGCTCGCTGTTCCGCACCGAGTTCGGCACCGTCGTCGTCCAGGAGGACGTCTGCAACGGCTGCGGCTACTGCGTGCCCGCCTGCCCCTACGGCGTGATCGACCAGCGCAAGGAGGACGGCCGCGCCTGGAAGTGCACCCTGTGCTACGACCGGCTGGGCGAGGGCATGGAACCGGCCTGCGCCAAGGCGTGCCCCACCGACTCCATCCAGTTCGGGCCGCTGGACGAACTGCGGGAGCGGGCCGCCGCCCGGGTGGCCCAACTGCACGCCGCCGGCGTGCCCGACGCCCGGCTGTACGGCGAGGACCCCGCCGACGGCGTCGGCGGCGACGGCGCCTTCTTCCTGCTGCTCGACGAGCCGGAGACCTACGGCCTGCCGCCCGACCCGGTGGTGACCACCCGTGACCTGCCGTCGATGTGGCGGCACGCGGCGGTGGCGGCGGCGGCGATGGCCGCCGGCGTGGCCGCCTGCTTCGCCGGGAGGCGCCGGTGAGCGCCGACGAGCCGACCGGGCCGGGACCGGACGGGCCGGCCGGGCCGGACGGGTCCGGCGGCGCGGGGCCCGACGGCGGGCGCCCCGGCAGGACGGCCGCGACCGGCCAGGGCGGCGGCCGGCACCGCCGCAGGCGCCGGCGCGGGGAGCGACCGGTGGTGCCCGAGGCCGAGTTCACCTCGTACTACGGCATGCCGATCCTCAACCGGCCCACCTGGAAGGCCCTCGACATCGCGGGCTACCTCTTCCTGGGCGGTCTGGCCGGCGGCTCCTCGCTGCTGGCCGCCGGGGCGCACGCCACCGGGCGCCGCTCCCTGGCGCGATCGGCGAAGATCGGGGCGCTGGGGGCCATCTCCGCGTCCACGGTGGCGCTCATCCACGACCTGGGCCGTCCGGAGCGCTTCTACAACATGCTGCGGGTCGCCAAGCCCACCTCGCCCATGAGCGTGGGCTCCTGGATCCTGGCCGGCTACGGCCCGCTGGCCGGCGTGGCCGCCGCGACCGAGGTGACCGGGTGGTTCCGGCGCACCGGCGCGGCGGCCACGGCCGGCGCGGCGCTGCTCGGTCCGGCCGTCGCCTCCTACACGGCCGTGCTGATCGCCGACACGGCCGTGCCGTCCTGGCACGAGGGCTACCGCGAACTGCCGTTCGTCTTCACCGGTTCGGGGACCGCCGCGGCCGCCGGGCTGGGCATGCTCGCCACTCCCGTGGAGCAGGCCGGTCCGGCGCGGCGCGCCGCCGTCCTCGGGGCCGCGCTCGAACTGGGCGCCACCGCGGTGATGACCCGCCGCATGGGTCTGGCCGCCGAGCCGCTGGAGCGGGGCGGGGCCGGTGCCCTGATGCGCGCCTCCAAGGTCCTCACCACGGCCGGCGCCGCCGCGGGCCTGCTGGCCGCGCACCGCAGCCGGACGGCCGCGGCGCTGTCGGGGGCGGCCCTGCTGGCCGGTTCGGCGGCCCTGCGGTTCGGCGTCTTCCGGGCGGGCGTGGCCTCCGCGGAGGACCCGAAGTACACGGTCGTGCCGCAGCGCGACCGGTTGCGGGCGAGGGCCCGGGCACGGCGCGGTCAGGAGCCGCCGCACGGGGGACACGGGGAGGCCGGTCGTTTGGCCGGGGAGGACCGGGGTACCCCGGGGAGCCGGTGACGGGACCGATGACGGGACCGATGACGGGACCGATGACGGGACCGATGACGGGACCGGTGAGGAGGGAGGTCGGTGCGGTGCCCACGCGCGAGCAGGTGCTGCGGCTGCTGGAGTCCGGCCTGGACTACGGCGCCGCGGGCGAGCGGCTGGGCGTCTCCCCGGGGCAGGCCTACATGATCGCGACCGGTCTGCCCGCCGACGGCGGCGACCCGGTGACCGCGGAGCAGACGCGTCGCCCCGGAGTGCCGCGGAGCGGCGGTGTGCAGGAGCTGGCGCACGCCGGGTCCGCCGATCCCGGCGCCCGGGAGTCGGTCCACCGCTGGCTGCGGCGGCGGGCCCTGTCGGACGAGCAGATGCGCCGGGCCGCCCGGCGCGGCGCGGCGGCGCGGGACGAGGCGTAGGAAAGAACGGGACGGGACGGCGCGGGACTGCGCGGGCCCGTGCGGGACAGCGCAGGACGAGCCGAGGAACAGCGAGGGACGGCGAACGTGGGCATCCGAACCTGGATCGAATCCTGGCCGGTCTACCGGCAGCTCACCGGTGACGACCCGTTGGGCCGCGGCGCCGCCGCCGAGAGCGGGCACACCGCGCGGCTGACGCCGCGGGTGCGCACCGCCGAGAAGGTGGTGAGGTCGGTCTGCCCGTACTGCGCGGTCGGCTGCGGCCAGAACGTCTACGTCGAGGACGGGAGGGTCACCCAGATCGAGGGCGACCCCGACTCCCCGGTCTCCCGCGGGCGGCTGTGCCCCAAGGGGGCGGCCAGCCTCCAGCTGACCACCGGCTCGGCCCGCGCCCGCCACGTGCTCCACCGGCGGCCGTACGCCACCGACTGGGAGCGGCTGGACCTGGACACGGCGATGGACATGATCGCCGACCGGGTGATCGCGGCGCGCCGGTCCGGATGGCAGGAGGAGTACGGCGGGAGGCGGGTGCGGCGCACCATGGGCTTCGCGAGCCTGGGCGGCGCCACGCTCGACAACGAGGAGAACTACCTGATCAAGAAGCTGTTCACGGCGCTGGGCGCCGTGCAGATCGAGAACCAGGCCCGTATTTGACACTCCTCCACGGTCCCCAGTCTGGGGACCTCCTTCGGCCGCGGCGGCGCGACCACCTTCCAGCAGGACCTGCAGAACTCGGACTGCATCGTCATCCAGGGATCGAACATGGCCGAGTGCCATCCGGTCGGGTTCCAGTGGGTGATGGAGGCCAAGGCGCGGGGCGCGAAGGTGATCCACGTCGACCCGCGGTTCACCCGCACCAGCGCACTGGCCGACGTCCACGTGCCGCTGCGCGCGGGCAGTGACATCGCGTTCCTCGGCGCGATCGTCAACCACGTCCTGAGCGAGGAGAAGTACTTCCGCGACTACCTGGTGGCGTACACCAACGCGCCGGTGATCCTGCGTGAGGACTTCCGCGACACCGAGGACCTCGACGGCGTCTTCTCCGGACTGGACGAGGAGCGGCGCACGTACGACGCGAGCAGCTGGCAGTACGAGGGGACGCAGGCCCAGGCGGCCTCGGGGCACCGGGAGCAGAGCTACCCCCGGGGCGGGGAGGGGCCGCGCGGCGGGGGGTCGGAGGAGGAGTCCGGCGAGATCTTCCGGGAGGCCCGCGGCGAGTCCCACGGATCCGGCGGCGCCGGCATCGGCGAGGGCAGTCCGCGGCGGGACGACACGCTCGGCGACCCGCGGTGCGTCTTCCAGGTGCTCAAGCGGCACTTCGCCCGGTACACGCCCGAACTGGTGGAGGAGGTCTGCGGGGTGCCGCGCGACCTGTTCGAGCGGGTCTGCGAGCTGATCACCGACAACTCGGGCCGGGACCGCACCACGGCGATCGCCTACGCCGTCGGCTGGACCCAGCACACGGTCGGCGTGCAGTACATCCGGACCGCGGCGATCCTGCAGACCCTGCTGGGCAACATGGGACGCCCGGGCGGCGGCATCCTCGCCCTGCGCGGGCACGCCTCGATCCAGGGCTCGACCGACATCCCGACGCTGTTCAACCTGCTGCCCGGCTACATCCCCATGCCGCACGCCCACACCGGCTCGGACCTCGACACCTTCGTCGACGCCGAGTCCGGCAAGAGGGGCTACTGGGGCCACATGCGCGCCTACCTGGTGAGCCTGCTCAAGGCGTACTGGGGACCGGCCGCGACGGAGGACAACGACTTCTGCTTCGACTACCTGCCGCGCCTGACCGGCACGCACAGCACCTACGAGACCGTGCGGGAGCAGATGGAGGGCGTCTGCAAGGGCTACTTCCTGATGGGCGAGAACCCCTCGGTCGGCTCGGCCAACGGCCGGATGCAGCGTCTGGGCATGGCCAACCTCGACTGGCTGGTGGTCCGCGACCTGTCGCTGATCGAGAGCGCCACCTGGTGGAAGGACGGCCCGGAGATCGAGACGGGCGAGCTGCGCACCGAGGAGATCGGCACCGAGGTGTTCTTCCTGCCGGCGGCCTCGCACACCGAGAAGGACGGCAGCTTCACCAACACCCAGCGCATGCTCCAGTGGCGCCACAAGGCGGTGGAGCCGCCCGGGGACGCGCGCAGCGACCTGTGGTTCATGTACCACCTCGGGCGGATCGTCCGGGAGAAGCTGGCCGGCTCCACCGACGAGCGGGACCGCCCGGTCCTCGACCTGACGTGGGACTACCCGGTCCACGGCGAGACCGCCGAGCCGGAGGCCGAGGCCGTCCTCGCCGAGATCAACGGCTTCGACGCCGAGGGCCGGCCGCTGTCCGCCTACACCCAGCTCAGGGACGACGGCTCGACGGCGTGCGGCTGCTGGATCTACTGCGGCGTCTACGCCGACGGCGTCAACCAGGCGGCGCGCCGCAAACCGGGGAGGCAGCAGAACTGGGTCGCCCCCGAGTGGGGCTGGGCCTGGCCCGCCAACCGCCGGATCCTGTACAACCGGGCCTCGGCGGACCCCGGGGGCAGGCCGTGGAGCGAGCGCAAGGCCCTGGTGTGGTGGGACGAGGAGCAGGGGCGGTGGACCGGCCACGACGTCCCGGACTTCCCCGAGGAGCGGCGCCCGGACCACGTGCCGGACGAGGGCGCCACGGGCTCCGAGGCGCTGTCGGGCACCGACGCCTTCGTCATGCAGGCCGACGGCAAGGCGTGGCTGTACGTGCCCACCGGGCTGCTCGACGGGCCGCTGCCGACGCACTACGAGCCCCAGGAGTCGCCGTTCACCAACCCGCTCTACCGCCGGCAGCGCAACCCCGTCCGGTTCCTGGGGAGGCCGCATCCGGCCAACCGGTACCAGCCCAGCGGCGCGGAGCCGGGGTCGGAGGTCTTCCCGTACGTGGCGACCACCTACCGGCTCACCGAGCACCACACCGCGGGCGGCATGTCCCGGTGGCAGCCGTACCTGTCCGAGCTCCAGCCGGAGTTCTTCTGCGAGGTGTCGCCGGAGCTGGCCGCGGAGCGGGGGCTGGAGCACATGGGCTGGGCCACGGTGGTCAGCGCCCGTGCCGCGATCGAGGCCCGGGTGATGGTGACCGACCGGATGTCGCCGATCACGGTGCAGGGCCGGAGCCTGCACCAGATCGGGCTCCCCTACCACTGGGGCTCCAACGGCTACTCGCGCGGGGACTCCGCGAACGAACTGCTCCACCTCTCCCTGGACCCCAACGTGCACATCCAGGAGACCAAGGCCCTGGCGTGCGACATCCGGCCGGGACGCCGGCCGCGCGGACCGGAGCTCCTGGCGCTGGTGCGCGAGTACCGGGTGCGGGCGGGGATCACCGGGGACACGGGCACGGGGATGTGACGGGGCGCGGGCGGCCTGCCTCGTCCGCGCCGTCCGGGCCGCCCGCGCCCGGACCCGCCCGTACCGGGGTGACGGGCCGTCACTCCCCGGTCCGGCGGACGCCTCCGGCCCTCCCGGGCGGGCCGCCGGGATCCCCTCCCGGCGTCCGGCTGCTCATCGCCGCCCGCGGCGGCTTCGGGGCGGCGGGCGCGACGGCGGGCGCGACGGCGCCCCCGCCCCGGCCGCGGCGCCGGCCGGATGGGCCGCGGCGTCCGTCAGCGGACCACCAGGGCGTGCTCCCCCGCCTCGACCAGTTCGCCGACCACGGGCGCGCCGGGGACCTCCCCGGCCACCAGCAGGCCGCCGGAGGTCTGGGCGTCGGCCAGCAGCAGCCGGGTGTGCTCGTCCGCGCTCCCGAAGTCGGTGTGCGGGGCGACCCAGTCGAGGTTGCGGCGGGTGCCGCCGCTGACATAGCCGTCGCGGACCGCCTCCCGGGCGCCCTCCAGGTAGGGCACGGCGGCCGAGTCCACCACGGCGGTCACCCCCGACGCACGCGCCATCTTGTACAGGTGGCCCAGCAGCCCGAAGCCGGTGACGTCCGTGGCACAGCGCGCGCCCGCCGCCAGGGCCGCCTCGGAGGCGTCCCGGTTGAGGGCCGCCATGGTCTCCACCGCCTGCTCGAAGAACTCGCCCGTGGCCTTGTGCCGGTTGTTGAGCACGCCCAGGCCCAGCGGCTTGGTGAGCGACAGCGGCACCCCCGGCCGTCCGGCGTCGTTGCGCAGCAGCCTGTCCGGGTCGGCGACCCCGGTGACGGCCATGCCGTACTTGGGCTCCACGTCGTCGACGCTGTGACCGCCGCCGACGTGGCAGCCCGCCTGCCCGGCGACCTCCAGCCCGCCGCGCAGCACCTCCCGGGCCAGCTCGAACGGCAGCTTCCCGCGCGGCCAGCCCAGCAGGTTCACGGCCACCAGGGGCCGGCCGCCCATGGCGTACACGTCCGACAGCGCGTTGGCGGCGGCGATGCGCCCCCAGTGGTAGGGATCGTCCACCACGGGCGTGAAGAAGTCGGCGGTGGCGATCACGGCGGGACCGCCGCCCGGTCCGGGCAGGCGCACGGCGGCGGCGTCGTCGCCGGTGTCCAGCCCGACCAGCAGCTCGCCCGCGGGCTCGGCCGTGGGCACGGCCCCCGTCAGCCCGGCCACGGCCTCCTCCAGCTCGCCGGGCGGGATCTTGCAGGCACAGCCGCCACCGTGCGCGTACCGGGTCAGCCGTACGGGCGCCGCGCCCGGGGCGCCCTGCCGGCCGCCCGTCTCGCTCCGGGTGTGCATCGCGTTCCCCTCTCACCGGCCCGCGCCGGGCGTCGCGGCACCGGCTGCCCCATGATCACCGGCCGAAACACCGGGGCAGGAGATTGACTCCCGGCGAGCCGCCGGGTTTGGATGATCCACGTCCGGACGCACGCGTCCCGGCGGCGTGGAGGCGTAAGGGTGCCTGGTGGCCCTCCCGGTCTTCAAAACCGAGGTGCCCGAGGATCTCGGGCAGGTGGGTTCGATTCCCATCCGCCTCCGCCACTCGACCCGCCGTCCGTCCCGCCGTCCGGCCCACGAGAGGCGCGCCCCGGAAGGACTCCGGGCGCACGGCGGGCGCACCGGCCCCGGCGACGTACCCCGGCCGGAGCGGTGCCACCGCCACGCCGGCCGGCGCCCGTCCCCGGCGCGGCACACCCGCATGGACGGCACCGTCCTCCCCGCCGCCGGCGACATCGCCGGCCGGGTCCGACGACCCGTGCGAGCTGGTCACCGGGCGCCCGCCACCGAGCGGTCGGCCGGCCCCCGGGAAGGGCGCCGGTACGCCGCCGCGCCGGGAACGATCCGTACGGCGGGGCCGGCGCCGTCAGTCGGGAACGGGGCCCGCGCCGGGGGGCGTCGCCTGTTCCGGTCCGCTGCCGAGCGCGCCCGCCCGGCGGCGCAGGACGACGGCGGCGGCCGCGGTGCTCGCCGCGAAGGCGGCGGCCATCGCCCAGGGGCGGTTGAGGCGGTGGCCCAGCGCGTGGTCCAGGGAGTAGCGCCCCGGGCCGGCGACGCTGATGCAGGTGGCGACGAACCCGAGGAAGGCCGGGTACTCGTAACCGCCCTCGGTGACGAAGAAGCCGGCCGGGGCGTGGACCGACACCGCGCCGGTCATGGTGCCCGCGACCGCGGCTCCCGCGGCCGGCGTGGCCAGGCCCAGGGCCAGCAGCGCTCCGCCGCCCGCCTCGGCGAGCCCCGAGGCCAGCGCGCTCGCCCTGCCGGGCGTGAAGCCCATGTACTCCATCGCCTCCCGGGTGCCCTCCAGACCGTGCCCGCCGAACCAGCCGAAGAGCTTCTGGGCGCCGTGCGCGAACAGGACGCCGCCCGCGCCCGCCCTGAGGACGAGCAGTCCCAGGTCGCGGCGGTCGATCGGGGCCAGGGGCATGGGGATCACCTCTCCGGGGTGCGGTGGCCCTCCCCAGCCTCGCCACTGCCCGGCGGGTCCGCCACTTCCCTGATCCGTTCGGGGCAACCGCGGCACGGCCCCGGTCTCAGAGCACGGCGCGCCACAGTGCGAGCGCCCCGGCGGCCACCGCGGCGACCACCGAGGCGAACAGGAGGAGCAGGAGCACCAGGACCACCCCCGCGAGGGCGCCGACGACCGCGCGGTACGCGCGGCTCCTCTCCGGGCGGGGGGCGGGCTCCGCGCGCTCTCCCGGCCGCCCGGGCCGTCCGGGCCGCCCGGGCCGTCCGGGCCGGGCACCCTCGCCGTGCTCGTCGCACACGGCAACGGCCAGGGCCGCGAGGTAGCGCAGCCGCTCCGGCGGGACCGGCTCGACCAGCTCCGGGCCCAGTTGCCGCTCGACCGCCTCGATGCGCGGGTCCGCGTCGTTGATGAGTCCCCGTGCCCGCAGGCCCGTCCTCCTGCTGGTCCCGTCGCCGGACCGGTGGTCGGACATCGGCAAGGCCCCTCCTCCGCACTCCCCCGCGCTCCTCCGCGCTCCTCCGCACTGACTCCTCGCGCAGCGAGCGTAGTGGTCCGGGGCGTGCGGCGGGACGGTACGGCGCGTTCCGCCGCCGTTCCGCCGCACCGTCAGCCGGCCGGGCGCTCGCAGCGCCGCCGGGTGCTGTCCAGACGGACCGTCAGACCGCGCGCGTCCAGGTGCTCGAGCAGGGGGATGACGACCCGGCGGGTGGTGTCCAGGGCGCGGCGGGCCTCACTGGTGGTGAACGGCTGCTCCAGCCGGGCCAGCAGCCCGGCGGCCCTGGTGTCCGCGCCGGGCAGCAGCACGATCCCGTCGCCGACCCTGAGCAGCGCGCCCGCGGCGACGGCGGCGGCGACCACGTTCGGGGTGAGACCGAGCTCGGCCAGCCGGTGGGCCTCCGGGGCGCGGAAGGGCGCGGTGCCCAGCTCGGCGCGTACCGCCTCGACGGCCTTCCGCACCCGGGGCGGCAGTTCGGGGCGGGTGCTGCTGCCGTAGATCCGGCCGTCGCGGTGTTCCAGGGGCGGCCGGGGGGCGGCGTCCACCAGGGCCCGGACGAGGGCGAGCTCGGGCAGGCCGAGGGCGCGGCGGGCGGCCTCGGCGGGCAGTCCGGGGTCCATCGGGTGCCGGGCCGCGTGCTCCTCCACGGCCCGGACGAGCCCGCTCCGCAGCCCGGCCCAGTGGCCGGGATCGGCGAGCCAGTCCCCGGCGACGGGCTCGGCCGGGGGCCGCACGCCCATGGCCAGCAGCTCGGCGCGCCGCACCAGTCCGCGGCGGCGCACCTCCGCCGCGCCGTCCGCGGTGCCGGTCGCCTCCTCCAGCTCGCGGGCCCTGGCCCGCCCCGCACCGCGCCGCTCCAGCCGGGGCGGTCGGACGTCGAGCACCGTGATCCCGGCGGGGATCCGGTGCCGCCCGGGGTCGCGCAGCAGCGCCACGTCACCCACCCGCAGCGGCAGCGGGCGCTCCAGGGTCAGGCGGGCGGTGTCCGCGCCCAGCGGCCGTACGGCGGCGGGGACGGCGGCGGAGCCGGCGTGCAGCACCAGGTGCCGGGGCAGGTCCGCCGCCGCGTCGCCGTGCAGCCGTACGTCCAGCAGACCGGTGGTGAGCCAGCGGTCCGGCGCGAGCAGGGCGTCGCCGCGCCGCAGGCCGGCGGCCGCGGCGCCGTGCACGTTGACCGCGACGCGGGCGACCGCGCCCACCTCCTCGCGGTCCTCCTTGAGGGACTGCAGTCCGCGTACGCGGACCGCCCGGCCGCCGGAGGCCGCCACCAGCCGGTCACCGGTGCGGAGCGTGCCCGCCGCGAGCGTGCCGGTCACCACGGTGCCGCGGCCGCGCACGGTGAAGGAGCGGTCCACCCACAGCCGTACGTCGGCGTCCCGGTCGGGCTCGGGCAGCGCGTCGGTCAGCCGGGCCAGGGCGGCGCGCAGCGCGTCCAGCCCGTCCCCGCCGACGGCGCTGACGGGCACGGCCTCGACCTTCCCCAGCGAGGTCCCGGCGATCCTGGCGAGGGCGTCCTCGCCCACCGGGCCAGGGTCGGCGAGGTCGGCGCGGGTGACGGCGAGCACGCCGTGCCTCACGCGCAGGGCGTCCAGGACGGCCAGGTGCTCCTCGGACTGCGGCTGCCAGCCCTGGTCGGCGGCGACGGCGAACAGGACGGCGGGCACGGGGCCGACTCCGGCCAGCATGTTGCCGACCAGCCTCTCGTGGCCGGGGACGTCGACGAAGGCGACCCGCCCGGCGCCGGGCAGGGACGTCCACGCGAAGCCCAGGTCGAGGGTGAGGCCGCGGCGGCGCTCCTCCTCCCACCGGTCGGGCTCCATGCCGGTGAGGGCGCGGACGAGGGTGGACTTGCCGTGGTCGACGTGGCCGGCGGTGGCGATGACGTGCACGTCCCCCTCACCCCTCTCCCCGGTCGTCCCTGCCACCCCGGCCGTCCCGGTCGTCCCTGCCGTCCGCAGCGGCCCTGCCCGCCCGCCGTACGGCCTCGGCCACGGCCTCGTCCCGCTCCGGCGGGACGGTGCGCAGGTCGAGCAGGCACCGCCCGCCCTCCACCCGTCCCAGGACGGCGGGCGTGCCGAGCCGCAGGGGCGCGGCGTACTCCTCCGGCAGCGCCACGGCCGCGCTGGGCAGGGTGACGCCGGGCGCCCCTCCCCCGCCGACGGCCGCCTCGCTGTCCACGGCACGGGCGTCGACGTCCGCGCCGCGCAGTTCGGCGGCGAGGCGCTGGGCGCGGGTGCGCAGGCTCCCCGGATCGGCGTGGAGCATGGCGTGGACGGGGGTGGCGGGGCCGCGCACCGTGGCCTCCAGCGCGGCCAGCGTCAGCTTGTCCACGCGCAGGGCGCGGGCCAGGGGATGGCGGGCGAGCCGCCGCACGAGATCGGCCCGCCCCAGGAGCAGGCCGCACTGCGGGCCGCCGAGGAGTTTGTCGCCGCTGGCCGTGACCAGGGAGGCGCCCGCGCGCAGCCAGCCGGCGGCGTCCGGTTCGTCCGGCAGTGCCGGCTCGGGGCGCAGCAGCCCGGAACCGATGTCGGCGACGACGGGGACGCCGGGGCCGCAGACCCGGGCCAGTTCGGCGACGGAGGCGGAGCGGGTGAAGCCGGTGATGCGGAAGTTGGACGGGTGCACCTTCAGCACGAAGCCGGTGTCGGGGCCGATCGCCGCCGCGTAGTCCTCGGCGCGGGTGCGGTTGGTGGTGCCGACCTCGCGCAGCCGGGCGCCGGTGGACACCAGCAGGTCGGGCAGGCGGAAGCCGTCGCCGATCTCCACCATCTCGCCCCGGCTGACGACGATCTCCTTCCCCGCGGCGAGCGCGGTCGCGGCCAGGACGAGGGCGGCGGCGCCGTTGTTGACCACGTGGGCGGCTCCGGCGGGCGGCACCGCCTCGCACAGGGCGGCCACGGCGGAGGCGCCGCGCCGGGACCGGGCGCCGGTGGCCAGGTCGAGTTCCACGTCGGTGGGGCCGCAGGCGGCGGCCATCGCCTCCCCGGCCGCCGCCGACAGCGGGGCCCGGCCGAGGTTGGTGTGGAGCAGTACGCCGGTGGCGTTGACCACCGGCCGCAGCCCTCCGGCCGTCTCCGGCAGCGCCTCGGCCGCCGCGTCGGCGACGGACTCCGGCGGGATCTCGCCGGCCCGGGCGCGCTCCTGGGTCCGGGCGACCACGGACTTCACCAGGGCTCGGCCCAGGCGCCGCGCGGCCCCGGCCAGCCGGGGGTCGGCGAGCACCACGTCCGTACGGGCGAGCCGGCGCCGCGCGTCGGCCCCGGGGGTCTGCCCGGCCCCCGCGGCCTCCGCGGCCTCCTCCACCGGAGGCGCCGCCGCCGTCGCCGTCTTGGCCGTCTTCACCGCCGCGGTGTCTCGGTCCATCCGGTGGCCTCCTGGGGGACGCGGTACGGGCACGGCCCCGGCCGTCCGCCGCCGCGCCGTACGGTGACGGCGGATCCGGCGTGCCGCGGGGCGTCGGCCAGGATAGGCGCGCGCGGCCCGGCGCCGGCGGCGCCGCACCGCCGCGCGCCGCGTCCCGCCGCACGCCGTGTCCGGCCGTTCCCCACGACCGCTGCTCGCGGCCGGCCCCGCCGTCAGTCCTCGTCGGCGAGGATGAGGTAGAGCCGCTTGCGCGCGTCGTTGACGACCGAGAGCGCCTTCTCGCGCTGCTCGGGCGTGCCGGTGGCCCACACCTGGCGGAACGCCTCGATCAGCCCGGCGCCCGCCTTGCGCACCTCGTTCATCGCCTCCCAGTCGATGCCACGCCCGGACTGCTCCCAGGGGGCCCGCGGCCCCTCGGCGGCCTCGGCGCGACCGGCCTCGGTGAGGGAGAAGAGCTTCTTGCCGCCCTCGCTGGCGCTGATGATCCGCCCCTCGTCCTCCAGCAGCTGGAGGGTCGGGTAGACGGAGCCGGGGCTGGGCTTCCAGGCCCCGCCGCTGCGTTCGGCGATCTCCTGGATCATCTCGTAGCCGTGCATGGGCCGGTCGGTGAGCAGGGCGAGGATCGAGGCGCGCACGTCGCCGCGCCGGGCCCGGCCGTGCGGCCCGCCGCGCCCCCGTCCCCGTCCGCCGAAGAACGGGCCGTCCGCGCCGAAGGGGGGTCCGAAGGGACCGAAGGCGGCGCGCACTCCCTCACCGGGGCCGCGGCGCCCCGGCCCCCGGCCGCCCGAGCGGTCGTACTCGTGTCCGTGTCCGTGTGAACGCATCGTCGGCGTCCTCTCTCCCGGGTTCGGTGGAGGGTCCTCGTACGTCGACCCTTCTTCGATTCATCGTGATGCTTCGACGATATATCGGAAACATGTCGTCGGCAAGGTTCTTTCCGGGCCACCCGACCGCCATTGGCCGTGGCCGGTGCCGTCCGGGCCTTCTACGCTGTCGATCATGAGGATTCGAATCGTCGACGCCTTCACCGACCGGCCCTTCGCGGGCAACCCCGCCGCCGTCGTGCTCCTGGACTCCGGACCGTTCCCCGGTGACGACCGCCTCCAGAGACTCGCCGCCGAGGTCAACCTCTCCGAGACCGCCTACGCCCGCCCGCTGCCCGAGGACTCCGAGGCCGACTGGGCGCTGCGCTGGTTCACGCCCGCCACCGAGGTCAACCTCTGCGGCCACGCCACGCTCGCCACCGCCCACGTCCTGCACTCCACCGGCGCGGCCACCGGCACCATCCGGTTCGCCACCCGCAGCGGCATCCTCACCGCCGAGACGGCCGCCGACGGCTCGATCACCCTGGACTTCCCCACCGCCCCGCTCACCGAGGTCCCCCGGACCGACGACGTCCGGGCGGCCCTGGGCGCCGACGTGCTCTCCGCCCACGACACCGGCCCGAACATCGGCGACCTGCTGGTCGAGCTGGCCGACGAGAAGACCGTGCGCACCCTGACCCCCGACCTGGCCGCCGTGGCGCGGCTGGACCACCGGGGCGTCATCGTCACCGCGCGGGCCGCGGACGAGGGAGGGGCCTACGACTACGTGTCGCGCTTCTTCGGCCCGGCCGTCGGCATCGACGAGGACCCGGTCACCGGCAGCGCCCACACCGCGCTCGCGCCCCTGTGGTCGGGGCGCCTGGGCCGGGACGCCCTCACCGGCCTCCAGGCGTCGGCCCGCTCCGGCCTGGTGCGCACCACCCTGCGCGGCGGCCGCACGCTGCTGACCGGCAACGCCGTCACCGTCATCGACGGGGAGCTGCTCACCGGGCCGTGAGCCCGCTCCCGCACCACCGCACCGCCCGGCGGGGGCGGGCCGTCAGCCCGTGGGCAGCCAGCCCACCCGGCCCGCCAGCAGCGCGTACCCGACGAACGCCACGATGTCGATCAGGGCGTGCGCGGCGACCAGCGGCCCGACCCGCCCCCACCGCCGGTACAGCCACACGAAGATCACGCCCATCACCACGTTGCCGACGAATCCGCCGATCCCCTGGTAGAGGTGGTACGACCCGCGCAGCAGCGAACTGGCGGCCATCGACGCCCCCGGGCTCCAGCCGAGCCGGTCCAGCCGGCGCAGCAGGTAGCCGACGACGATGACCTCCTCCAGCACGGAGTTCTGGACCGCCGAGGCGATGAGCACCGGGATCTTCCACCACACGTCGGGCAGCGACTCGGGCACCACCGTGAGGTTGAACCCGCTCGCCCGCGCGCCCAGGTAGAGCAGCAGCCCGCTGCCCCCGATGCCCGCCGCGACCACCGTGCCCCGGCCCAGGTCGGACCAGGGGCGGCGCAGGTCGAAGCCGATCCCGCCCAGGCCCGGTCCGCGCCCCGGGCCGGGACCCTCGCGCGTCAGGAGGTGGGCGACGAGCAGGACCGGCACCAGGGCGGTGGCGATCCCGAACACCTGCCAGGCCAGGTCCAGCCAGGGGCGGTCCGGGGCGTACGAGCCGTTGAGCCGGGCCGCCTGGTCCTTGAGCCCGCCGGGTCTGGTCAGCGATCCGACGAAGCTGATGAGCGCCGACAGGCCGCTGGCGCCCAGCGACAGCGCCAGGACGAGCAGGGTCTCGCGGCCCAGGAGCCGCCGCGTCGCCGCGTCTTCCGCCCCCGCGCCTCCCGCCCCCGGGGCACCCGCCCGCCCGCGCCCGGGTTCGCGTTCCTCGTCACGCACGCCTGCTCGCACTCCGCCTCCCGCTCGGCCGTCCGTCCCGCCCGGTCCTCCGGACGGCCTCGGACCGTCCACGGGCGTGGAACGACCCAGCTTGCCCCACCGCTCCCGCCCTCCCGCGGCGGGCCCCCGTACGGGCGCGGCGGGGCCGGAGCGGGGCCGCGGGCGCTACGGGCCGATCGGCCAGCCGTGCACCGGCTCCCCGGTGCGCACCAGCTCGCAGTAGCGCCGCACCGTCGCCGCCAGCGCCTTCTCCCGGTCCAGCCCGCCCTCCAGGGCCCGGTGGTAGGTGTCGGCCTGCCAGGAGGCGCCGTTGACCCGGCGGCGGCAGCGCTCCTCGATGACCGACAGGCAGCGGTCCCGGTCGCCGGGCTCGATGCCCCAGGTGTCCAGGCCCCGGGCGGCCAGCGGCAGCAGTTCCTCCAGCACCAGCCGGTCCACGGGCACGGCCGTCAGCTCGCCGCCGCGGCCGGGGCGGGGCCACCACAGCCGGGCGTCCATGCCGTGGCGGCAGGCGGCGTCGAAGTTCTCGGCGGCGGCGGGGAACGGCATCCTGCTCCACACCGGGCGCGGGTCGTCCGCCAGCGCGCGCACCAGGCCGTAGTACAGGGCGGTGTTGGCCAGGACGTCGGTGACGGTGGGGCCGGCGGGCAGCACCCGGTTCTCCACGCGCAGGTGCGGCACCCCGTCGGCGACGCCGTACACGGGCCGGTTCCAGCGGTAGATCGTGCCGTTGAGCAGGGTCATCTCGGCCAGCGAGGGGACACCGCCGGCGTCCAGGACCTCCAGCGGGTCCTCGTCGTCGACGACGGGCAGCAGCGGCGGGAAGTAGCGGCTGTTCTCCTCGAACAGCTCGTACGCCGAGGAGATCCACCGCTCGCCGAACCAGGTGCGCGGCCGCACCCCCTGGGCGACCAGCTCGGGCTGCCTGGTGTCGGTGGCCTGGAGGAAGAGCGGGGGACGGGACTCGCGCCACAGCTCGCGCCCGAACAGGAAGGGCGAGTTGGCGCCCACGGCGACCTGGACGGCCGAGACGGCCTGGGCGGCGTTCCACACGTCGGCGAAGCGGCCCGGCGTCACCTGCAGATGGAGCTGCACGGAGGTGCAGGCCGCCTCCGGGGCTATGGAGGACGAGGCGTACCTCAGATGCTCCACGCCCTCGATGTCCAGGACCACCTCCTCACCGCGGGCGGTCATGATCTGGTCGTTCAGCAGGGTGTAGCGGTCGGCGGCGGTGAGGTTCGCGGAGACCAGGTCGTCCCCGGTGAGCGTCGGCAGAATGCCGATCATCACGATGCGCGCGTCGACCTCCGCGGCTTTGCGGTCGGCATAGGCCAGCCCGGTGCGCAACTCCTCGGCGAGCTGGTCCAGCACCCGGCCCGACAGCCGGTGCGGAAGGATATTCACTTCGAGATTGAACTGCCCCAGCTCCGTCTGGAAATCCCGGCTCGCAATGCGTTCCAGCACCTCCGTGTTCATCATTCGGGGCATCCCCTCGGCGTCCGCGAGGTTCAGCTCGATCTCCAGCCCCATGAGGTCGCGGGGGCGGTCGAAGCGCTGCTCGTCCAGCAGCCGCCGCAGCCCCTGGAGACACCGCTGGAGCTTGTCCCGGTATCGCTGGCGGTCGGACAGGGCGAACCCGCTGGCCTCGACCTTCTCGCCCATCGATGCGTCCCTCCTCGAGTGAACCGTGACCGGATGATGCCCCGCGGATGCGAGAGATAACGCCCCATGCGACAGTGAGGTTTCGGTATGCTGGACGCAGGCTTTCACCGGGCACATTCCCAAGGCATACGTCGTTACCGTCGGCTTAGCGGTCCTCACTCGCGAGGAATACCGAAAAGATACGGACGACCGCATGACCAGTCACCTGCCAGGTCAGCGGCGGACCGCTCGAGGACTCGCAGATGAAACACCGCCGAGAAATGTCCGGATGCCCTCTTGCCGGTAACATGCGAGACAGGTAGCCGAAACACCGGCTGAACAACCGTCGTATAAACTCCACAAAAGCGGCTGAGACGCGACCCTCGACGGGCGCGCATCCGCCGCCACCCTCCTTCCCGGCCTTCCTCACGGTCTTTCCGGCCCTCCGTACGCCGACAGCGCCGTCTGCGCCAGCCGAGCACCACCGTGTCTCCGAGCGAGAGGCGACCCACCATGCCCCTGCGTGTCCAACCGGCCCCGGCACCCGCTCTGCGCAGCGTGCACGCGGCCCTCGGTTCTCCCACCGGCCTCCGCGGTGACCTCACTCCCCCCGGCCCCCGGGCCCGGACGGGCTCGGTGCACCCGGACCTCTCCCTCCCCCTCCACGTGCTGGACGGCATCACCGCCTCGGCCGGGCCGCCCCGCACCAGGCTGGCCGGCTGGCGCTTCCTGCTGCGGGACGCGCACGGCGTGGTGGGCGCCGCCGAGGCGATGCTCACGGCGGACGGCTGGACGTTCTCCCACTTCTGCGAGGGGCCCTTCGTCGCCTCGACCGAGACCGCGCTGCGCCGTGCCGAGACGCTGCCGGTGACGTACCAGCCGCGGCTGCTGTCGGTGCCGGAGCTGTACATGCTGACGCTGTGGCTGCACGGCGACACGGAGGCCGACGCCACCGACGGCTCGCCCGCCCCGGACGACCTGCTGGTGCCGCTGGCTCCGGCCCCGCCCGGGATCGCCGCGCTGTTCCGCCCTCCCGGATAACTAGTCATTCACGGCGCCGATATCACCCGAACGGATGGTTCCGGGCCGCGCAACCGCGTCCGGGAAGCAAGCGTCATCAAAACGTGAGGGGAGCCGCGGCGAAATCCCTGCGGAATTCCGGCCGCGGGACAACACTGGGGGGAATCGACCGAGAGACACGGGGGCGGTCATGGATCACGCATCGAACCGCAGTACCACGACATCGCAGCGAAAGAACTCCACCATGTGTCAGCACCAACCGCCCTGCCCGTCAGCCGACTCCGCCGACCGGGAGGCCGCCCATCTCGTGGCGCACCACCCGGAGCAGGGCTGGAGCCTGCTGTGCAACGGCGTCCTGCTCTTCGAGGACACCGGTGAGCTGTTGCCCGACGGGCAGGTCATCGCACCGCACCGGCCACTGGACGCCGGGCACGTCACGGCCGCCGCCTGACGGCGGACGCCGCGGCGCGCCGTCCGGGAACGGCACCCGGGCGGCACGCCACCGGCGAACGCGCCGGGTCCCGCCCGCACGGCGGGACCCTCCGGCCGCGCTCAGCCGTCGTACTCGTCCATCGGCGGGCACGAGCAGACCAGGTTGCGGTCGCCGTAGGCGCCGTCGATGCGCCGCACCGGCGGCCAGTACTTGTCGGCGGCCACGACGCCGGCCGGGAACACCGCCTCCCCGCGCTCGTACGGGTGCTTCCACTCACCGGCGAGCTGCGCGGCGGTGTGCGGGGCGTTGCGCAGCGGGTTGTCCTCCGCGTTCCACTCCCCCGAGGCGACCTTCTCGATCTCCGCCCGGATCGCGATCATCGCGTCGCAGAAGCGGTCCAGCTCCGCCAGGTCCTCGCTCTCGGTGGGCTCGATCATCAGCGTCCCGGCCACGGGGAAGGACATCGTCGGGGCGTGGAAGCCGTAGTCGATCAGCCGCTTGGCCACGTCGTCGATGCTGACGCCGGTGGCCTTGGTCAGCGGGCGGACGTCGATGATGCACTCGTGCGCCACCAGGCCGCCCGGACCGGTGTAGAGCACCGGGTAGTGCGGTTCCAGCCGCTTGGCGACGTAGTTGGCGCCGAGCACCGCCACCTGGGTGGCGCGGCGCAGCCCCTCGGCGCCCATCAGCCGCACGTACGCCCACGAGATCGGCAGGATGCCCGCCGAACCCCACGGCGCCGCCGAGATCGGCCCCACGCCCGTGGCCGGGCCGGCCTCGGGCTGGAGCGGGTGGTTGGGCAGGTACGGCGCGAGGTGGGAGCGGACCGCGACCGGTCCGACGCCCGGGCCGCCGCCGCCGTGCGGGATGCAGAAGGTCTTGTGCAGGTTCAGGTGGGAGACGTCCGCGCCGAACTTGCCCGGCTTGGCCAGGCCGACCAGCGCGTTGAGGTTGGCCCCGTCCACGTAGACCTGGCCGCCCGCCTCGTGCACGGCCGCGCAGATGTCGGTGATGTGCTCCTCGAACACGCCGTGGGTGGAGGGGTAGGTGACCATCAGCACCGCGAGTTCCCCGCGGTGCTTGTCGATCTTGGCCCGCAGGTCCTCGACGTCCACGTCGCCGTTCTCGCCGGTCTTCACCACGACGACCCTCATCCCGGCCATCACGGCGCTGGCGGCGTTGGTGCCGTGCGCGGAGGAGGGGATCAGGCAGACGGTGCGGTCCGTGTCGCCGTTCGCGCGGTGGTACGCCCGTACCGCCAGCAGGCCCGCGAGCTCGCCCTGGGAGCCGGCGTTGGGCTGGAGGGAGACCCTGTCGTAGCCGGTGACCTCCGCCAGCCGCTCCTCCAGCTCGCGGATCAGCGTCAGGTAGCCCTCGGCCTGCTCGGCGGGCGCGAAGGGGTGCAGTCCGCCGAACTCCGGCCAGGTGACCGGCTCCATCTCGGTGGTGGCGTTGAGCTTCATGGTGCACGAGCCCAGCGGGATCATGCCGCGGTCCAGCGCGTAGTCCCGGTCGGCGAGGCGGCGCAGGTAGCGCAGCATCGCGGTCTCGGAGCGGTGCTGGTGGAAGACCGGGTGGGTCAGGTAGTCGTCGCCGCGCAGCAGTTCGCCGGGCAGCACCTCGCCGGCGGCCTCGTCCAGCGCCTCGACGTCCCCGGCCCCGGCCTCCACGCCGAAGGCGCCCCACACGGCGGCGAGCTGCGCGCGCCCGGTGGTCTCGTCGCAGGCGATGCCGACGTGGTCGGCGTCGGTCGGCCGCAGGTTGACCCCGGCCTCGCGGGCGGCGGCGACGACCTCGGCGGCCCGGCCGGGCACCCGCGCGGTGACGGTGTCGAAGAACGCGTCGTGGACGACCTCGACCCCGCCCCGGCGCAGCCCCTCGGCGAGGACGGCGGCGTGGCGGTGGGTGCGGCGGGCGATGGCGGCCAGCCCGTCGGGGCCGTGGTAGACGGCGTACATCCCGGCCATCACGGCGAGCAGCACCTGGGCGGTGCAGATGTTGCTGGTGGCCTTCTCGCGGCGGATGTGCTGCTCGCGCGTCTGCAGGGCCAGGCGGTACGCCCTGGTGCCGTCGGCGTCCACCGAGACCCCGACCAGGCGGCCGGGCAGGCTGCGCGCGAACTTCTCCCGCACCGCCATGAACCCGGCGTGCGGCCCGCCGAAGCCCATCGGCACGCCGAAGCGCTGGCTGGAGCCGACCGCGATGTCGGCGCCCAGCTCCCCGGGCGAGGTCAGCAGGGTGAGGGCGAGCAGGTCCGCGGAGACGGTGACGACCGCGCCCAGCTCGTGCGCCCGCTCGATCACCGGGCGCAGGTCGCGCACCGCGCCCGAGGCGCCCGGGTACTGCAGCAGGACGCCGAAGACGCCGCGCTCGGCGACGTCGGCGGGGATGCCGTCCGACAGGTCGGCGACGACGACCTCGACCCCGGTGGGCTCGGCGCGGGTCTCGATCACGGCGATGGTCTGCGGCAGGCAGTCGGCGTCGACCAGGAAGACGCCGTCCCTGACCTTGCCGACGCGCCGCGACAGCGCCATGGCCTCGGCCGCGGCGGTGCCCTCGTCCAGCAGCGAGGCGCCGGCGGTGGGCAGGCCGGTCAGGTCGGCGACCACGGTCTGGAAGTTCAGCAGCGCCTCCAGGCGCCCCTGGGAGATCTCCGGCTGGTACGGGGTGTAGGCCGTGTACCAGGCGGGGTTCTCCATGACGTTGCGCAGGATGACCGGCGGGGTGAAGGTGCCGTAGTAGCCCAGGCCGATCATGGAGTCCAGCACCTGGTTGCGCTTCGCGAGGGAGCGCAGCTCGGCCAGGACCTCCGCCTCGCTGCGGGCCGCGGGCAGGTCCAGCTCCTCGGTGCTCTTGATCACCTCGGGTACGGCGGCGGCGGTCAGCTCGTCCAGCGATCCGTAGCCGACCTGGGCGAGCATCTTGGCCCGCTCGCCGGCGTCCGGCCCGATGTGGCGCTCCTCGAAGGGCCTGCCCCGCTCCAGCTCGGCGAAGGAGGTGGGAGGAGTGCGGTCTGCTGTCATCTGGAGGCCTCCTGGTCTCGCGACCTGCGGGGGGCACCGCGGCACGGGTGCCCGAACGGCCTCCCCCTCTGTCATCACGACCTGAGAGCTTCACCGGCCCGTGTCCGCGGCCCGGCTTTCACCGTCGGTGAGGAGGGGCTGCGGCGTCGTGCGTCGTGGCCCGCCCTGCTTTCCAGAGTGACCTCACCCGCGCGGTACGTGAGCCTGAGAGATTCCGGGGAGGATTTGCTCCTTCGGCGCCCCCGGCACTGTCACCGGAGGACTCTCCCGCTCGGGGTCAACAGCCACTTCAGAGCCTACCAGCGCCCGGTGCCGTCAGTCCGGTGGCGGCCCCGCCTCCCCGCCCGAGTGGCCGACGCGCCGAATGTGCCCTTTGGTTGTTTGTGGCGACTGTTTGCGAGCAGGCGCTTCTTCGTGCGAGGAGTTGGAGGGACCGCCGTGCAGATCGACATCAATCCGCGGAATCTGATAGGCCTCAAGGCGCTCGACCTCACCGGACAGAAGATAGGCACCGTGGACGAGGTGTACCTCGACGACGCCACCGGAGTCCCCGAATGGGCGGCGGTGCGCACCGGGCTCTTCAGCCGCGACGCCTTCGTCCCGCTGGAGGCCAGCGAGGTGGTGGACGGAGTGCTGCGGGTGCCCTTCGAGCGCTCCCTGGTCAAGGAGGCTCCGGACTTCGGCGTGGGCCGCCACCTCTCCCCCGAGCAGGAACTGCAGCTCTACCACCACTACGGGCTGGACGTGCCCGGCGTCGGCTCGCCCGCCTCCGACGAGGACATGACGTTCGGGCGGATCGCGGGCTCCGAGGGCTGACCGCCCCACGGCGGGAGCGGCTCGGACGGCTCCAGCTCCGGATCGTCCACCGCGAAGGTGCGCACCCGGCCCGGCGGTGAGCCGGGCGACTCGAACCGCACCGTGACCCGTCCCAGACCACTGCCCTGCACCCAGCCCGGCCCGTACCGCGCGTGCCGTACGTCCAGACCGGGCAGCCAGCGCCGTACGGCCCCGTGGTCCTCCCCGGCCGCCGGGCCCGCCGCCACGGGCGGAGCGGGCTCCGGCGGCCGGACGCCAGGGGGCTCGGCGGCCCGGGCGCCGGCCTGTGCGAACAGGTCCTCCTGGGTGAAGGCGGCCAGCCCGCTCACCCCCACCCCCAGCAGCCGCACTCCGGCGGTGGTGTCCACGCTCTCGACGAGCCGGGCGGCGGCCTCCCTCACGACCGCCGGATCGTCGGTCGGGCCGCGCAGCGTCTCGGAACGGGTGAGCGTGGAGAAGTCGTAGCTGCGGACCTTGACCACCACCGTGCGCCCGGAGCGTCCCGCCGCGCGCAGCCGCTCGACGCAGCGGTCGGCCAGCCGCGCGACCTCCGCGTGGATCCGCGCGCGGTCGGTGAGGTCGGTGTCGAAGGTGTCCTCGACCGAGACCGACTTGGCGTCCCGCTCGGCGACCACCGGCCGCTCGTCGATCCCCTGCGCCATCACGTACAGCGCCCCGCCGTGCGCCCGGCCCAGCAGCCGCACCAGCTCCGCCTCCCCCGCCTCGGCGATCTCGCCGACGGTGGCTATCCCCGCCCGGCGCAGCGTCTGGGCGGTGGCGGGCCCGACACCGGGCAGCGTACGCGCCGGCATCGGCGCCAGCAGCGCCCGCTCGGTGCCGGGCGGGATCACCACCAGCCCGTCGGGCTTGGCCTGCTCGGACGCGATCTTGGCGAGCATCTTGGACCCGGCCAGCCCGACCGAGCCGCTGAGCCCGGTGGCGGCGCGGATGTCCCGCCGCAGCCGCTCCCCGACGGCGCGGGCGGTGTCGGCCGTCCACTCCCCCGCCGCACCGCTCGCCTCCCCGGCCTGGAGGTCCACGAACGCCTCGTCCAGGCTCAGCGGCTCCACCAATGGCGACAGCTCGCGCAGCAGGCCCATCACCACCTCGCTCACCCGGCGGTAGAGCCCGAAGCGCGGCGTGAGGTAGGCGGCGTTCGGGCACAGCCGGCGGGCCTGGGCCATCGGCATCGCCGAGTGCGGCCCGTAGGCCCGTGCCTCGTAGGAGGCGGTGGCGACCACCCCGCGCGGGCCGAGGCCGCCGACGATCACGGGCTTCCCGCGCAGGCTCGGCTTGGTCGCCTGCTCCACGGCGGCGTAGAACGCGTCCATGTCCAGGTGCAGGACCGTCGGTGCCCCTCTCACACCTGCGATGCTGCCCTACGCCACTGACAGGGGGCGACGGCCGTGCCCCTCGGGCCCGCCGTGTCGGCCCGCCCCGCGGCGGTGGCGGCCGGACCCCATCCGGTTCAGCCCGCCCGGTTGCGGCGCCGTGCCAGTTCGTCGGCCGGGTTGCTCCCGACGATCGTCTCCCCGGTGTCGACCCGCTCGGCGTGCAGCTGGGAGAGGGCCGCCTCGACGTCCCGCCACACCACCCCGACCGCGATCCCGAAGACGCCCTGGCCGCCCTGGAGGAGGGCGACGACCTCGTCGGGCGAGGAGCACTCGTAGACCGTCGCGCCGTCGCTCATGAGCGTCATCCGCTCCAGGTCCTCCAGCCCGCGCGAGCGCAGGTGCCTCACGGCGGTGCGGATGTTCTGCAGGGACACCCCGGCGTCCAGGAGCCGCTTGACGATCTTCAGGACGACCACGTCGCGGAAGCTGTAGAGCCGCTGTGTGCCGGATCCGTACGCCGGGCGGACACCGGGCTCGACCAGGCCGGTGCGGGCCCAGTAGTCCAGTTGCCGGTAGGTGATGCCCGCCGCCGCGCACGCCGTCGGGCCGCGGTAGCCGATGTGCTCGGGTGCGGCGTCCCGCGCCGGGGAAGCGGACTGGGCGGGAGGCCGTATGGAGGATCCGCGCAACGGATACGGATCGCCCGCCGCCCTGCTGTCGCCGGTGCTTCTCACGCCGACCCTCCGTCCTTCACGTCCCGCGGATACGCCCGGGACCTGCCCAATCGACGGTAGGCAGTCACCCGGGGTGCGTCAACGATCGCCACACTCGGCACGCCGAGTGATAATCACCCAAGGAGTGGTTTCGCGTGCCCCCGTCGCGGGAATAGGTGCCCGAATGGTCTGGCGCCGAATGCGCTCACTGGTTGCTGGTGCCGAAGTCCTCCGGGGAGATCTGGTCGAGGAACTCGCGGAACTTCTCCACCTCGTCCTCCTGCTCGTCCGGGATCGCGATCCCGGCGTCGTCCAGCACCCCGTCGCTGCCGTAGATCGGCGTCCCGGTGCGCAGGGCCAGCGCTATGGCGTCGGACGGGCGGGCGCTCACCTCCACGCCGCTGGCGAAGACCAGCTCGGCGTAGAAGACGCCCTCTCTGAGGTCGGTGATCCGCACGGCGGTGAGCTCTTGGCCGACCGCCTCCAGGACGTCCTTGAACAGGTCATGGGTCAGGGGGCGGGCGGGCGTCATGCCCTGCTGGGCGAAGGCGATCGCGGTCGCCTCGCCCGGACCGATCCAGATGGGAAGGTACCGGTCGCCTCCCACCTCTCGCAGGAGAACGATCGGCTGGTTGGAGGGCATTTCGACCCGGACACCCACAACGTCGAGCTCGTTCACACAGCAACCCTAGGACCTGTGCGCCCCCTTTGGGTAGTCGGGCACCCCGGACCCGGCGGGTATCGGCGCGTATCAGTGCGTATCAACGCGGTCGGGCCTTCAGCGCCGACTGCACCAGGGCCGCGTGCAGCCGCACGGCCAGCGTCGCCAGCTCCCTCGCCGTCGTCTCGGCGTGCTCCCTGGTCTGGGGGTTGCGGTGCCGCCGCAGGGGCGCGACGACCTGCTCGACCAGCCCGGCCTCCCGCTCGGCGGACGCCTTCACCACCCGCAGGTGGCGCGGCTCCAGGCCGTACCGGCCCAGGTCCGCGACGATCCGGGCGACGGTGACGGCCTCGGCGTCGTACCCGCCGTCCCGGCCGGGTCCGATCAGGCCGTACGACTCCCACTCCGCCAGTTGCCCCTCCTCCACCTCCGCCGCGGCCAGCAGCTCCGCCCGCCCCAGCCGCGCCGTACGGGGGCGGGCGGAGCTGCTGGCCGCGCCGGCGGAGCCCTGCGGGCCGCCGTCGTCCGGACCGGCGGCCGGGGCCGGGACCCCCTCCGGCGGGCCGAACGGGTCGATGACGTCGGACGGCCGCGCCGGGCCGGGCAGGCTGACCTCCTCGCCGCGGTCGAGGGCGTCGAGCTGCTCCTTGATGACCCGCAGCGGCAGGTAGTGGTCGCGCTGCAGGCGCAGCACCCGGCTCAGCCGCTCCACGTCCGCCGCGCTGAACTTGCGGTACCCCGACGGGGTCCGCTGCGGCTCCACCAGGCCCTCGGACTCCAGGAAGCGGATCTTGGAGACGGTCACCTCGGGGAACTCGTCCCGCAGCAGATGGAGTACGGCGCCGATGCTCATCGGACCGGATTTCGCGGCGGCGGCGCCCTTGCGGGCACCGCCGGACCGTGATGGCAGCATGGACGCCCCCGGGGCGGTGGGTCAGACGGTGCGCTGGCTCGCGAAGAAGACCAGCCGGTACTTGCCGATCTGGACCTCGTCACCGTTGTTGAGCACGGCCGAGTCGATCCGCTCGCGGTTGACGTACGTGCCGTTGAGGCTGCCGACGTCGGCGACGGTGAACCGGCCGTCCGGCCCGCGCCGGAACTCCACGTGGCGGCGGGAGACGGTCACGTCGTCGAGGAAGATGTCGCTCTGGGGGTGGCGCCCCGCCGTCGTCAGCTCGCTGTCCAGCAGGAAGCGGCTGCCGGAGTTCGGCCCCCGGCGCACCACCAGCAGCGCCGATCCCATCGGCAGCGCGTCCACGGCCGCCTGGGCCTCGGGAGACAGCGACGGCAGGGCCGTCTGCCCCGTCATCTCCGCCTCGTAGGCCTCGATGCCCGAGATCGAGATGGTGGAGGTCGTCTCCGAGGAGCGCTCGGGCGCGGCGCCGCCCCGCAGCGGCGCACCGCAGTTGGAGCAGAACCGGCTCGCCTCGGCGGCCCGGTTCCCGCACCTCGCACAGACCGGCAAGTCGGACCCTCCACCCGTACTTGAGGTTGATGGTGCCTCGGAACCTATGCGGCCGGGCACTCCCCGGTCAACAGAGACAGGGCCGTGACCACTCGAATTGTCGCCGCCGGGGGCGACCTCGTCACGGAAGAGCGGACGCTCCGCTCCCTCGGCGGCGGACTCGCCACCGCGCGGCGCACGGTGCCGGGCGCCTTCACCGGCGTCCTGGCGCTTGCCGAACAACTTCCCAAGAAAACTCACGGGCGATTCCCCTCGCACGAAACAGACCCGCCCGTGGGGCAGGACAGACCCTCGATGCTCACGGTGGCCGAACCGGACGCCCTCACAACGTCCCCGGCCTTCGGACAGTTTCCCTTACCCGCAGGCCGGCAAGCGCGCCGACCCCCGGTTTCTTCACGCGTCGGCTCACTGTGATGACGACTGAGCGTAGTCAGGCCGCTTCGCCGATCGCAAGGCATCCACGACGATCTTCTCTGAACGGGTTATGGACACAGTGGCCTGCTCCTTCTCCAGGGTCTGGACGACGCCACCCGGGATGTTGAGCGCCGGTTCGAGGTCCTGGGGCTTGCCGATGACCTCGAACCGGTACGGCGAGACCACCTTGCGGCCGTCGATCCTGATGTCGCCGTCGCTGTCGGTGAAATGGGTGCTCGTCACCACCCTCACGTCGTTGATCTCGATCGCCTCGGCGCCCGCGGCCCGCAGCTCCTGGATCGTGTCCAGCAGCATGTGCGCCTCCACCGTGTCCGTGTCGTCCCTCACCGTCATGCGGATGCCGGGCCCCTCGGCCGCGACCGTGCCGGCCAGCACGCCCAACTGCCGTGCCCGCTCCTGGGTCTGCCGGCGGGCCTCCTCCGCCTGGTCCGAGCTGTTCTCCAGCTCGGACTTCTGGTTCTCCAGCTTCCGCTTCTCCTCCTCCAGCCGCTGGGTGCGGCTGTCGAGCTCGTCGAGGATCCGTACGAGGTCCTCCTGCCGCGCGCCGCGCAGCGGGCTGTTCTCGCTGGTGGAGCGGACCTGGATGGCGAGCCCCAGTCCGAGGACGAACAGCAGCAGCGCCACGGTGAGTTGGTTGCGGTTCACCCGCGGCGGCCACAGCCCGCGGATCAGCCGCTCGCGCCCGGCCGGAGCCCGCCGCCCGTCGTCCGGGCCGCCGCCCGGTGTCATCCTGTCGTCGCTCATCGCTCGATCACGCCCGGAAGACGTGCCGCCGGATGGCGGCGGCATTGGAGAAGATACGGATGCCCAGCACCACCACGACGCCCGTGGACAGCTGCGCGCCGACGCCCAGCTTGTCGCCGAGGAAGACGATCAGGGCGGCCACCACCACGTTCGACAGGAACGACACCACGAAGACCTTGTCGTCGAAGATGCCGTCCAGCATCGCGCGCAGTCCGCCGAAGACCGCGTCCAGCGCCGCCACGACGGCGATCGGCAGGTAGGGCTCGACGACCGTCGGCACCACGGGACGGACCACGAGTCCGGCCACGACTCCCACGATGAGGCCCAAAACGGCGATCACGATGTGCTGCCCTTTCCTGTCTTCACGGGCTCTGCCGTACGAACGGTGAGGCTGGGCGCGGCGGGCAGCCGCACCTCTTCCTGCACGGAGATGCCGGTGCGGATGCCGTAGTTGTCCTGGAGCACGTCGAGGTACCGGCCGTCGCTGCTGTCCTGGAAGGCGGCGCTCAGGTCCTTTCCGTTCCCCACCGCGAGCAGGGTGTACGGCGGCACCAGCGGCTTGTTGTCGACGAGTATGGCGTCACCGGCGGCGCGGATGGCGGACAGGGCCGTCAGGCGCTGCCCGTTGACCGAGATCGCCTCGGCCCCCGACTCCCAGAGCCCGTTGACGACCCGCTGCAGGTCCCTGTCCCGCACCCGCCCGGTGTCGGCGAAGCTGGTGCTCTGACGCGGCCCGCCGCCCTCGCCCGGTCCGGAGTCCTCGGCGTCGTCGACGACGAGCCTGATCCCCGGTCCCTGGACCGGCACCGCCCCGGCCAGCAGGGCGACCAGTTCGCTGCGGTCGCCGCCGTGGTCCTGGAGCGCCTCGCGCTGCATCGCCGCGACCTCCTCGCGGAGGCCGTCCACGCTCTCCTGGAGGCCGTCGGCGTCCCGGCCGCCGTCCTCGATCCGGTTGATCAGCTCCTGCCGCTCCCGGGCCTCCGTGGGCGCCTCGAAGCGCGCCTGGGCGGCCCCCAGCGTGACCACCAGCGCGGCCAGGACGAGGCCGGCGGCCAGGACGAGCTTCCCCCGCAGCGTGCGGGGCAGTCCGGACCGGCCCTCGACGCCCCGGCGGGCCGCCGCCTCCGCGTAGCCGTCGTCGAGGCTGTGCTCCATCACATTGGTCAGCAGCGACATGGAGGCGTCGGGTCGCGCAGGCCGTGTGGGGGTGCTCCGTACGGGGTGCTGCTGCGACATGCCGCACATCGTCGCACGTCGAGGCCCGTGCCGCCGAACGGGGCCTCCGGAGCACCGGAGCGCGGCCGTTCGGCGGCACGGTGACGCGGCGGCTCCGGGGCCGGCACGCCCCGGAGGCCGGTCAGCGTCCGGCGCTGTCGACCACCGCCGACCACTCGTCGAGCAGCGCCTGCGCGGAGGCGTCGTCGGGGCCCTCGGCCCACAGGTGGGTGACCGCCTCGGCCGGGTCCGGCAGGACCATGACCCAGCGCCCGTCGGACTCCACCACGCGCACACCGTCGGTCGTGTCGACGAAACGTTCCCCCGCGGCCTCGACGACCCGGCGCATCACCAGGCCCTTGACCGCCCAGGGGGTGGCCAGGTCCCGGCGCAGCACGTGGGCCTGCGGGATGCGGGCGTCGATCTGGCTCAGCGTGAGCTGGGTGCGGGCCACGAGCCCGAGCAGGCGCACGAAGGCCGCCGTGCCGTCGAAGACGCTGCTGAACTCCGGCACGATGAACCCGCCGCGGCCGTCGCCGCCGAAGATGGTGGTCTCGTCCCGCCCGACCCTGGTGAGGTCGTCCGGCGAGGTCGTGGTCCACTCCACCTGGGTGCCGTGGTAGGCGGCCACCTGCTCGGCGATACGGGTCGTGGTCACCGGCAGGGCGACCTTGCCGCTGCGCCGCTCGGCGGCGATCAGGTCGAGCATCACCAGCAGCGCCCGCTGGTCCTCGATGATCGTGCCGCGCTCGTCGACCAGCGAGATCCGCTCGCCCACGGGGTCGAACCGCACTCCGAAGGCCGCCCGGGCCGAGGCCACGATCTCCCCCAGCCGCACCAGGCCGGAGCGGCGGGTGTCCGCGGTCTCGGTCGGCCGCGACTCGTCCAGTCCGGGGTTGATCGTCAGCGAGTCCACGCCGAGCCGGCCGAGCAGGCTGGGCAGGACGAGTCCGGCGCTTCCGTTGGAGGCGTCCACGACGACCTTGAGACCGGACTCGGCCACGCCGGTGGTGTCCACCGCCCGTAGCAGCGTCCCCGTGTAGGAGTCGAACACGCTCGCCGGGAAGCTCAGGTCGCCGATCTCGCCCGGGAACGCCCTGCGGTACTCCTGGCGGGCGTAGACGCGGTCCAGCTTGCGCTGCCCCGCCTGGGAGAGGTCGGCGCCCCGCTCGTCGAAGAACATGATGTCGACGGAGTCGGGGATGCCCGGCGTGGTACGGATCATGATGCCGCCGGCACTGCCCCGTGCGGTCTGCTGCCGTGCCACGGGCAGCGGCACGTTCTCCAGGTCGCGCACGTCGATGGCGCTCGCCTGGAGGGCCGAGATCACCGCGCGCTTGAGGGCACGCGCGCCCCGGGAGTGGTCGCGGGCCGTGGTGACGGTCGACCCCTTCTTCAGCGTCGTGGCGTACGCCCCCGCCAGCCGTACGGCCAGCTCCGGCGTGATCTCGACGTTGAGGATGCCGGAGACGCCGCGGGCCCCGAACAGATGGGCCTGGCCGCGCGACTCCCAGATGACGGACGTGTTGACGAACGCGCCGGCCTCGACGGTCTTGAAGGGGTAGACGCGGACGTTGCCCTGGACGATGGACTCCTCGCCCACCAGGCACTCGTCGCCGATGACCGCGCCGTCCTCGATCCGGGCGGCGCGCATCACGTCGGTGTTCTTGCCGATGACGCAGCCGCGGAGATTGGACTGGGGGCCGATGTAGACGTTGTCGTGGATGACGGCCTTGTGCAGGAAGGCGCCGCTCTTGACGACCACGTTGGAGCCGATGACCGTGTGCTCCCGGAGTTCGGCGCCGGCCTCCACCTTGGCGTAGTCGCCCACGTACAGCGGCCCGCGCAGCACCGCGTCGGGGTGGACCTCGGCCCCCTCCGCGATCCAGACGCCGGGGGAGATCTCGAAGCCGTCGATCTCGACGTCGACCTTTCCCTCGAGAACGTCGGCCTGGGCCTTCACGTAGCTCTCGTGGGTGCCGACGTCCTCCCAGTAGCCCTCGGCGACATAGCCGTAGACCGGCTTGCCCTCCTTCATGAGCTGCGGGAAGACGTCGCCCGACCAGTCCACGGGGACGTCGGGGTCGACGTAGTCGAAGACCTCCGGCTCCATGACGTAGATACCGGTGTTGACGGTGTCGGAGAAGACCTGGCCCCAGGTGGGCTTCTCCAGGAACCGCTCGACCTTCCCGTCCTCGTCGACGATGGTGATGCCGAACTCCAGCGGGTTGGGCACCCGCGTGAGGCACACCGTCACCATCGCGCCGCGCTCGCGGTGGAAATTGATGAGCTCGGTCAGGTCGAAGTCGGTGAGGGCGTCACCGGAAATGACGAGAAAAGAGTCGTCCTTGAGGGCTTCCTCTGCGTTCTTGACGCTACCTGCGGTGCCGAGAGGCTTTTCCTCGTTGGCGTAGGTGAGCTCCATTCCGAGCTCCTCGCCGTCACCGAAATAGTTCTTGACCAGGGAGGCCAGGAACTGTACGGTCACCACGGTCTCGGTGAGACCGTGCCGCTTGAGCAGCCTCAGCACATGCTCCATGATGGGTCTGTTCGCCACCGGCAGCAGTGGCTTGGGCATGCTCGCGGTCATCGGGCGAAGACGGGTGCCTTCGCCGCCGGCCATTACGACGGCCTTCATGTCGGAAGCGTCCTCCTTGAAGAGACGACATACATGCCGACTGTGCCCCGCCGAGGAGACCCGCGAATCTGCTGAAGGGCCACTCGGGTCTCGCAGCCCCCGACGAGAGACGGGGCCTAGTCGGCTGCGGCGTCCGCCTTGACAAGTCGGCGGACTTGAACCACGTAGAGGATTCCTGCCCACCAGTACAGGGTTGTACCCCAGCCTGCGAACGCCCATCCGAAAATAGCAGCCAGTGACGAGAGCCATCCGGTTCCGTCACTGAGCAGCAGCAGCGGGAAGGCGTACATCAGGTTGAAGGTGGCGGCTTTCCCCAGGAAGTTGACCTGCGGTGGTGCATATCCGTGGCGATCGAGGACCCAGACGGCGACCAGCAGCATGAGCTCTCGCGCCAGGAGCAGCCCGGTGAGCCAGAGCGGAAGGATCCCGCGCCACGTCAGTCCGACCAGCGTGGAGAGGATGTACAACCTGTCCGCGGCCGGGTCGAGGATACGACCGAGGCTGCTGACCTGGTTCCAGCGCCGGGCGAGCTTGCCGTCCAGGTAGTCGCTGATGCCGCTGAGCGCGAGCACGAGCAGCGCCCATCCGTCGGCGTTGGGCCCTCCGAACTCCGGCCAGAGGATCAGCCACAGGAAGACCGGCACCCCGACGAGCCGCGCCATGCTGAGGATGTTGGGGATGGTGAGGACACGGTCCGTCTGGACGCGTGTCTCCTGGGCCTCCACCCGGGACCTCCCGTGAGTCCGTGCCAACGATGCCCCCTGACCTTACCCGCCGGGTGGAACGGTGGAGGAAAGGGGTCCCCGCCGGAGGGCTGCCCGCCGGACGCGAAAAAAGAAGAGGGGTGGCGCGGCCCCCGGAACCCAATCCCCGGACACCACACCACCCCGAACACACCAAAAAAGAGAGGGCCCCGCCGGCATGCCGGCGAGGCCCTCTCCACACACATTGTTCGGCGGCGTCCTACTCTCCCACACGGTCCCCCATGCAGTACCATCGGCGCTGAAAGGCTTAGCTTCCGGGTTCGGAATGTAACCGGGCGTTTCCCTCTCGCCATG
>NZ_JARVKV010000058.1 GCF_029813835.1 Streptomyces sp. DH37 | reverse complement strand
TCCGGTACCCGTCCGCCGCCGTTCCGCGCGGGACGGCGGCGGACGGGTACCGGACGCCCGAGGCCCGGGGCTGCGGGGAACCCCCGGACGGGCCGGGAGCGCGCCGGATGGCCGGGCGGCGGGGGAGTTCCTACGGTCGGGTCCCATGACGACGACCACACGGCACGGAGCCCGCCGCCGGGCATCGGCGGCCCTGCTCGCCGCACTCCTCGCGGCGCTCGTCCCCGCACCGGCCGGAGCGGCGCCCGGCCACCGGCCCGGCCCCCTCCAGCGGGGCGCCGACGCGTTGCGCGACGCCGGGGTCACCGGGGTGTCCGTACGGCTGGACTCCCCCGGCGGCGTCCGCACCGCCCGCAGCGGGACCGGCGATCCCCGCACCGGGCGGCCCGTGCCCGCGAACGGGTACCTGAGGATCGGCAGCACCACCAAGGCGTTCACCGCCACCGTGGTGCTCCAGCTCGCCGGGGAGGGGAGGCTGTCGCTCGACGACACGGTGGAGCGGTGGCTGCCGGGTGTGGTCCGGGGACGGGGCGGCGACGGCCGCCGGATCACCCTGCGCCGGCTCCTCCAGCACACCAGCGGCATCCCGGACTACGCCGCGACCGAGGAGATCGTCCCCGATCCCAGTGCCGCCGGGTACCGCGAGCACCGCCGGACCACCCGCACCTCCCGGGAGCGCGTCGCCGTCGCCATGGCGTACCCGCCGGTGCCCGGGCCCGGCGGGGCCGTGCGGTACTCCAACACCAACTACGTCCTGGCGGGCATGGTGATCGAGGCGGTCACCGGCCGCTCCTGGGAGGAGGAGGTGCGGGACAGGATCCTGCGCCCGCTGCGGCTCACGCGCACCTCCGCCCCCGGCGACGATCCGCTGCTGCCGCGCCCCCACGCCCGCAACCACCAGCAGTTCGAGCCGGGCGGCCCGATGACCGACACCACCGCCGCCTACCTGCCCTTCGACGGGGACGCCGACGGGGGGATGATCAGCACGGCCGGGGACGTCAACAGGTTCCTCACCGCGCTGCTGCGCGGGGAGCTGCTGGCCCCCGCCCAGCTCGCCGAGATGCGGCGCACCGTCCCCGTGCCCGACGACCACGGCAGCCCTCCGGGCACCCGCTACGGCCTCGGTCTGAGCTGGACGCCCCTGTCCTGCGGCGGCGGGTACTGGGGGCACGCCGGCACCGGTTTCGGCTACGTCGTGCAGCCCGCCGCCACCGCCGGCGGACGGGCGGCCGTCACCGTCTCCGCGCACAGCCGCCCGGGGGACCACGGCACCGCCGTGCGGCAGTTGCGGGGCGTCACCGATCTGGTCGACCGCGCCCTGTGCGGCGGCCGCCCGCCGGCCGCCCGCGCACCGGTCACCCCCTTCCCCCGGCCGTACGGCGTGGGATACCCCTGGAGGCGAGCGGCCGGTCGGCGGGCGCACTGCGGAGAGGAGCCGGGACATGAGCGGGGAACGGTTAGCGGACGGCTGGTGGGTGGACGACCGGTGCACGAACTGCGACGTGGCGCGGCAGCTCGCGCCGGGTCTGATCGGTGAGGTGGGCGGGCGGTCGGCCGTCCTGCGCGAGCCGCGCGACCGGGGCGAGGCCGAGCGGCTCCACGCCGCCGCGCACGCCTGCCACACCCGGTCCCTCCACCCCCCGGACGACCGGCTGGAGGAGGTGCCCGACCCCTTCCCGATGGCGCTGGACGGCCCGGACGGCGCCGTGTACCTGTGCGGGCACAACTCCCGGCAGACGGCCGGCGCCAACTCCTACCTGCTGCGCCGCCCCGGCGGCACCGTGATGATGGTGGACACCCCGCGCTGGAGCCCGTCGCTGGCCGCGCGGTACGAGAAGCTGGGCCCCGTCACCGACGTGCTGCTCACCCACCGCGACCACGCCGCGCACGGCCGCCAGTACGCCGACGGCTTCGGTGCGCGGCTGTGGATCCACGAGGGCGACCTCGACGCCGCCCCGGACGCCGACCGCGTGCTGCGCGGCACGGAACCGGTGGAGATCGCCGACGGCGTGGTCGCCCACCCCCTGCCCGGGCACACCGAGGGCAGCGTGCTGTACCTGGCGGACGACCGCCACTGCTTCACCGGCGACAGCTTCCACTGGTCGCGCACCACGGGCGACGTCGAGGTGTTCGACACCGTCACCTGGCACTCCGTCGAGGAGCTGGCCGCCTCCCTGGAGCGCACGGCGGGCCGGCTGCGCTTCGAGTGGCTGCTGCCCGGCCACGGCGACCGGCGGCGCCTGCCCCCCGGCGAGATGACCGCGCGGCTGCGGCGGCTGGCGGTCCGCACGCGGGAGCTGAGGCAGCGCCCGGTGGACTTCAGGGCGATCCGCTGGTGAGGTCCCGGCGCGCGTACGGCACCGGCGGCCGGTGGCGTACGCGCGCCGGGGCGCGTACGGCGCACGCGGCGCTCACGCCGCGGCCGGCTCCCCGTCGCCGCCCAGCGCGCACCGGATGAGGGTGTCGGCGGCGGCGCGGGCGTGTTCCGCCGTGCCGGGGTCCCCCGATATGGCGGCCGTGGTCTGGGCGCCCTCGGCGAGGAGGACGAGCTGGGGGGCGAGGTGGTCGGGCCCGCCCGCGGCGCGGACCAGTTCGGCCACGTGGCGCCGGAAGGACTCCTTCTGCTCGCGCACGGCCTCGGCGACCCGGTCGCTGCCGCCCCCCAGCTCGCCGAACACGTTGATGAAGGCGCAGCCGCGGAAGTCGTCCTCGCGGAACCAGCCGGCCAGGAAGTCGAAGACGGCCAGCAGCCTCTCGCGCGGCGTCCCGGCGCCGTCGACGGCACCGGCGATGCCGGTGTTCCACCGCTCCGTCCGGTGCCGCAGCACGGCGATGATCAGATCCTCCTTGGAGGGGAACAGCGCGTAGATGCGCTTCAGCGAGACGCCGGACTCGCCCCGGACGGCGTCCATGCCGACGGCCTGCACCCCCCGCGCGTAGAACAGCCGGTCGGCGGCGGACACCACCCGTTCGCGCGCTGTCTCCTCATCGATCACGAGAACTCCCCTTGCACAGAGAACCAACGTTCTCTACTGTAGTCGACACAGCCGGAGAACGACCGTTCTCCGCAGCGGAGAGGAGTGCTCCCATGGGCTACGTCAAGGTCGGCACCGAGAACACCACCGACATCGAGCTGTACTACGAGGACCAGGGATCGGGTCAGCCCGTCGTCCTCATCCACGGCTACCCGCTGGACGGCCACAGCTGGGAGCTCCAGACCCGGGAGCTGCTCGCGGCCGGATACCGGGTCATCACCTACGACCGCCGCGGCTTCGGGCAGTCGAGCAAGGTCGGCACGGGCTACGACTACGACACCTTCGCCGCCGACCTGAACACGCTCCTGGAGACCCTGGACCTGCGCGACGTCATCCTGGTCGGGTTCTCCATGGGCACCGGCGAACTGGCCCGCTACGTGAAGGCGTACGGCCACGAGCGGGTCGCCAAGCTGGCCTTCCTGGCCTCGCTGGAACCGTTCCTGGTGCAGACCGACGACAACCCCGGCGGAGTGCCGCGCTCGGTGTTCGAGGGCATCGAGGAGGCGGCCCGGTCCGACCGCTACGCCTGGTACACCCAGTTCTTCAAGGACTTCTACAACCTGGACGAGAACCTCGGCACCCGGATCAGCCAGGAGGTCGTCACCGCCAACTGGAACACCGCCACCTCCTCCGCGCCCGTCGCCGCGTACGCGGTGGTGCCCGCCTGGATCGAGGACTTCCGCGAGGACGTGGCCGCCGTCCGCGCCGCCGGCAAGCCCTCGCTGATCCTGCACGGCACCGGCGACAACATCCTGCCGGTCGACTCCACCGGACGCCCCTTCCACCAGGCGTTCCCGGAGGCGGAGTACGTCGAGGTGGAGGGCGCGCCGCACGGCCTGCTGTGGACGCACGCCGCCGAGGTCAACGAGGCCCTGCTGGCCTTCGTCGGCAGGTGACACCGGGTGGCCCGGGGGCCGGGTCTGCCGCCGCGTGGCGGACCCGGCCTCCGGGTTTCGGTGCGGGACGTCGGCGCGGGGCGTCGGCGCAGGGCACGGGCGGAGAGGCGGTAGCGCAGGCCGTCCCCGTCGGGCACGGTGAGGACGTGGAGCCCGCCGTCCTCCAGGACCCGCAGCGCGTCCCGGTGCGCGATCCTCTCCAGGGGGCGGTGGCGCAGGACGGCGGCGGGGTCGGGAGCACCGGGACCGCCGTGCCTGCCGGGCCTGCCGGGCTCGTACGGGCGGACCGTGCCGGGAGCGGCCCAGGGCGCGTCCGGGGGCGGGTCGATGCGGTCGGCCAGGCGCGGGGCCCGGGCGCGTGTCCAGCGCTCCGACGCCGGGGCGATCCGGCTCCGCGAGAGCGAGCGGCCCGGGCAGACCATCACCACCACGCCCACTGCGCTGCGGGCTCTGATACTCAGCGCCAAGGCCGGCGAGTTCGACCACTTCGTCGACTGAGCACCGAAACGGGCTGACGCGGGACTCACCCGCGTCGGCCCCGCCGCTCCCAGCGGCGCCCGTACCGCGCCGTCAGGAATCGAAGCGGCTCCGGGCCGCCTCGATGTGGCCGAGGTAGCGGTGGGTCCAGTCGCACATCACGTCGACCGCCCTGCGCAGGTCCCGGCCCGGCTCGGTGAGGGTGTACTCGACCCGCGGCGGCACGGTGGGGTGCACCGTCCGCTCGACCATGCCGTTGCGCTCCAGCATGCGCAGGTTCTGGGTGAGCATCTTGTGGCTGACGCCCTCGACCTCGTCCCGCAGCTCGCTGAACCGCAGGGTGCGTTCACCGAGGGCTTCGACGATCAGCAGCGCCCACTTGTTGGCGATGTCCGAGAAGATCTCCCGCGCCAGGGAGTCCGCGCGCCGCAGGTCCGCTTCCTCGGGCGAGTCCCCGAACTGCTTGGTCACCATGAGGTTCCCCAGTCACTTAAAAGTGCGTTCTTCCAGGTCAGCGCAGACTCTCCTACGGTTTCCGGGTAACCGCAAGAGACCACGGGCGCCCACGGGCGCCCGTGCAAGAGAACGGGACGGACATGGCCATCACTCTGGTCAACCCCGACGGACTGCCCGCCATCGACGTCTACCGGCAGGTGTCGGTCGCGTCGGGCTCGAAGCTGGTCTTCGTCGCCGGGCAGGTCGCCTGGGACGCCGAGGGCAACACGGTCGGCGCGGGCGATCTCGCCGCCCAGGTCGAGCAGTGCTACCTCAACGTCGCCGCCGCCCTGGCCGGGGTCGGCGCCTCCTTCGACGACGTGGCCAAGCTGAACGTCCACGTCGTCGACTGGACCCCCGACAAGATGCCCCTGCTCCTGGAGGGGATCTCCCGGGCCGCCGCGAAGCTGGGGGCCACCCCGGTCCCGCCCGCCACGCTGCTGGGCGTGGCGGCGCTGGACATCCCCGAGCATCTGGTCGAGGTCGAGGCCACCGCCGTCCTGGACTGAGCGCCCGCCCCGGCCGGGGCCGGACGGCCGTGTCGGACCCGACCGGTACTTCTGGACGGGCACGGCCGGGCACGGCATCGTCGGCACCAGCGGGGGACCCAGGACAGTGATCATCGAATCCGGCGGCGACCTGCTGAACGACGACGCTCAGGCCCTGGTCAACCCGGTCAACACGGTCGGAGTCCTGGGCAAGGGTCCGGCCCTGCAGTTCAAGCGCGCCTTCCCCGAGGTGTTCGACGCCTACGCGAAGGCGTGCGCGGCGGGGGAGGTAAGGCCGGGCAGGGTGTTCCCGGTCGCCCTGGGCGACGGCCGGTGGGTGCTGAACTTCCCCACCAAGCGGCACTGGCGAGGGAAGTCACGGCTCCAGGACATCGAGACCGGCCTCGACGACCTCGTACGCCTGGCCGGGGAACTGGAGTTGACGAGCATCGCCGTCCCCCCGCCGGGCTGCGGTCACGGAGGGCTCCCCCGGGCGCAGGTGTGTTCGCTGATCACCGAGAAGCCGGGCGGCCTCCCCGCCGAGGTGAGGCTGTACGTCCCGCGGAGCACCGCAGAGGGTGCGACCGCATGAAAGCCCTCACGAACGAGGACTGTCCCGCGACCTCGGCGACCTCGGCGCCCCGCCGAAAAGCTCCGGTCACAGCCGCCGGGCATGCGGGACACGCGGAGGCCGGCACCGCCTCAGTGCTGGATCAGGCCGCCGACCGGGACGGGGGCGACGTGGCCGGTCGGCGGAAGGTCCCGCGCCAGCGCGAGGCCGACGTCGACCAGCGATGACCGGTGCAGGCCGGTGACGTCGGAGACCGGAGTCCAGACCGACTCGACGATGTCGCCGTCCGGCTCGGGCCGGAGCCGGCCGCCGGTGATGCGGACCCGGTAGAAGACACCGACGTTCTGGTGCGCGCCTCCCGCATGCGCGGAGGCAGCGGCGATCACCCGTGAGTCCACTCCCAGCAGGCGGTCCACCACCGCCGAGCAGCCGGTCTCCTCGGCGACCTCCCGGATCACCGCGTCGAACGGGTCCTCCCCGTGCTCGACCCCGCCGCCCGGAAGAGTCCAGTTGCTCCCGCCGTCCGGCAGTAGGTGACGGGCGAGCAGCACCCGTCCGTCCTCGATGCACACGGCGTACGCCGCCAGCCGGAAACTCATTCCCGCACCTCCCGCCGGACCTCGTCCGGCATCCGGGGTCCGCGCCTCGCCGGGCGAGGCGGAACCGGAAGAACGTGAACGCCGCCAGGCGGCACCGTGCCGCGCCGTGCCGCGCCGTGGGCGCGTCACGGGACGGGCGGCAGCGCGAGCCACTCCTGCCAGGTGATGTCGCGGCCCAGGTGACGGGGCTGCCGGAAGGGCCAGTCGGCGGCGATCCACCGCGGCACCAGCGCGTCGAGCGCGCGCTCCGCCTCGCCGCCGACGAGGTCGTCCACCACCCACCAGGAGACGTCCGCGTCGGAGCCGGTGCGCTCGGGCGGGTCGATGTAGACGCAGCCGAGGAGCGCCGTCTCCCCCTCGTCCAGCAGCGCGTAGTTGAACGACTGGTGCGCGGCGATCTCCTTCTCGTGCCGCAGCAGGTCGACGCGGTCCTCCTCGTAGGTCATCGTCTCGGCGGGCCAGCCCCAGGCCGGGCCGAAGATCTCCCACAGGCGTTCCCGGGAGCCCATCACGGCGGGGTAGTCGATCGGGGCGTCCGCCTCGCGGATCGGCCGCAGGTGGAGCGCGGTGCCGGGCACGGGCACGTGGACGGGGTGGACGAAGTCGTCGGGGAGCCAGCTCATGAGGGCCGAGGCTACAGCCGGCCGGCGCCGGACGGCCCGGTATTTTCCGCACGCCGACACCGGTCTTCCGCCCTCATGCCGCTTTGAGGCTTCTCAGGCAATGGCCCAGGTACAGCAGGGTGACTGGTCCGAGAAGTCTCACAGGGAACTTCAATGAAACAATCGAATCCAGGCAACGGGAAGAGGGAGGCTCCGCAATGAAGTTCCGTCTCGAGGTCGATCTGGACGACACGGCGTCCGCCGAGGACTCCGCCCGCGAGCTGGGCCGGATCCTGCGGTACTGGGGCGGGAACCTCCACCACTACGCCCTGGAACCCGGCGACGGCTCGGCCGTCCACGACTCCGGCCACCGCGAGGTCGGCCGGTGGAGCATCGTCTCCGCCGACGGGTCCTGACCCTCCGTCCGCCGACCGGGTCCTGACGCCCCGCCGGCCCGCCCGGCGGGGTGGTCGCCCCTGACGCGGCGCGCGTGCGCCGTCCACCGCGGCATCGCCGCCGCCTTCCCGCTCGCCCCGTGCGCGCTCCACCCCCTCGCGCCCCCGCCGTCCCCGCCGTGCTCGACACCGGCGCGACGCCGCACGCCGCTGCGTGGCTCGCCGCGCCCGCGTACGCCCCTGCTCACGGGCGTGTTCGCCGCGGTGGCCGGCCACGGCTCGGCCGCACCCGCGAAGGCGCGGGGCCCGGCCCACCGCACCGGATCCGTTTCCATGCGCGGCGAGCCTGTAAATCACACCTTCAGGTGATGTGGCGGCCCTCCGGGCCCCGTCCGCCCCCCGCCGCGGCCACGCTGAGGCGGACCCCACACCCCGCGAGCCCCGGAGCGTCCCCATGACCGGCACCGACCTGCCCGAGCCCGGCTCCCTCCTGCGCCGCACCCTCGGCGAGCGGCGCATCGCCCTGGTCGCCTGGCGGCTGCTGGTGCTCCAGACCGCGCACCCGGTCGTCGCCGCCGGGATGGCCGAGCACTCCACCTACCGGGCGCACCCCTGGCGCCGCGTGCAGCACACCATGGACAGCGGCAAGCGCCTGTTCTTCTCCGGCCCCGACAGCCTGCGCCGGGAGGTCGCCCGGCTGGAGCGCACCCACCGCCGCATCCGGGGCGCCGACCGGCGGGGCGGGGCGTACACGGCCGAGGACCCCGAGGTGCGCGCCTGGGTGCTGGTCACCCTCTACGAGTCGATGACGGCGATGCGGGAGCTGTCCGGCGATCCGCTCACCCCCGGGCAGCTCGACGAGCTGTACCGGGACTTCCTCGCCGTCTGCGCCGAGTTCGGGCTGCCCGGCCACGTCCTGCCGCCGACCGCCGCCGACGTGCCCGCGTACGTCGACCGCATGGTCCGCGAGCGTCTGGAGTACGGCGACGAGGTGAGGTACCTGCTGTTCGGCATCCTCCGCGAGGCGCCCTGCCCGAGCCGGCTGCGGCGTCTGCGGCCCCTGTGGCCGCTGCTGCGTCCGGTGATCGCGCGCACCCTGGCGGCGCTGACCATCGCCGATCTGCCGCCCGTCTTCCGGGAGCGGTTCGGGCTGCCGCGCCCCCGCGCGGCGGCACTGCTGTCGCGCGTCCTGCACCACGGCGCGCGGCACCTGCTGACCCGGCTGCCGGACCGCCTGCGCTACCGCGTGCCGCCCACCGGAGCCGTACCGCGCCCCCGGGTGCCGCGTCCCCCGCAGCACGACCCGCGCCCGCCCCGGCTGGACGCCTTCTTCCGGCAGGTCATGGACCAGACCGGGGACGGGTACGTCGGCGCCGCCGACCTGCGGGCCATGGCCCACAACGCCTGCTGGCAACTGGAGCTCACCGCCGAGCGGGAGGACGAGGTCTACGCCGCCTTCGACGCCTGGTGGCGGCACATCGGCGCCACCATGGACACCGACGGGGACGGCCGGGTCAGCCGGGCGGAGTTCGTGGCCGCCACCCTCGCGGGCTGCGACCGCGATCCGCGCTATCTGGAGGACGGCCTCCACATCGCCGTGCGCGCCCTCTTCCGCGCGGGGGACACCGACGGGAGCGGGGAGATCGGCCCCGACGAGTACCGCGCGCTCTTCGGCGGCTCCCGGGTGCACCCGGCCGAGCTGAACGACGGCTTCCGGCAGCTCGACGCGGACGGCGACGGGCGGATCACCGAGGAGGAGTTCGTGCGCGGCTTCACGGAGTTCTTCACCGCCCGCACCTCGACCGTCGCGGGCGGCAGGCTCCTCGGCCGGCCGTGAACGGCGGCGGGCGGCCGGGCGCCCGGGACGCGTGAGGGGCCGGGCCCGTCGCACCGGCGCGGGCGGCCCGTCCGTCCGATTCCGCTCGACGCGCCGCGGGCCCGTGCGGCAGGCTCCCGTCATGGCAGCCCACGTATGGCCCCTGTACGGCCTCCGCATCACGACGCCGCGCCTCGAACTGCGCCTTCCGGACCTGGAGACCCTGGCCGGGCTGGCCGGCGTCGCCGCGGCCGGCGTCCACGACGCGGCGCGCATGCCGTTCACCGTGCCGTGGACCGACGCGAGCCCCCGGGAGCGGGGGCGGGCGACGTTCCGGCACGTGCTGGGGACGGTGGCGGACTGGAGCCCGCGGGCGTGGACGCTGAGCCTGGCGGTGCTGCACGGCGCGGAGGTCGTCGGACGGCAGGACCTGACGGCGTCCGACTTCGCCGTGACCCGCGAGGCGGAGACCGGTTCGTGGCTGGGACTGGCCCACCACGGGCGGGGGATCGGCACGGAGATGCGGGCGGCGGTGCTGCACCTGGCCTTCGAGGGGCTCGGCGCGCGCTGGGTGACGTCCGCCGCGATGACGGACAACCCGGCCTCGTTCGGGGTGTCGCGCAAGCTCGGCTACCGGCCGGACGGCGTGGCCGTGGCGGCCGTGCGCGGCGAGGCCCGCACCCTGCGGCGGCTGCGCCTGGACCGGGAGGGCTGGGAGGCGCACCGCACGGTCCCGGTCGAGGTCGAGGGGCTGGAACCGTGCCGGGAACTCTTCGGGGTGTGAGGGGGCGGGACGGCAGGACGGCGGGCGGGACGGCGAGGGCGCCGGGAAACCCTTTGCGCACCGGGGCCCCGACCGCCGACGATCCCCTCATGTACGACACGGGGGAGCGGGCATGAGCGCGCGGCTGCGCGGCATCGCGAAGCAGACCGAGGAGATCGTCCGGCGGGGCCGGTACACGGCGCCGGGCGGCCGGGAGGTGTCCATCGCCGGGGCCGTCGCCGCCGCGGTGGAGGGGACCGGACTGTTCGGGCCCGGTCCGGTGCCGGTGCCGGAGCCCGCGGAGCGGTTCCCCACCGTCGTCGAGGTGACGGGGGAGAGCAGCCTGGAGGCCGCCCGCCGCCTGGTCGCCGACGGCGGTCCCGGCGACCCAGTCGCCGTCCTGAACTTCGCCTCCGCCCGCAATCCGGGCGGCGGCTACCTCAACGGGGCCCAGGCGCAGGAGGAGGCGCTGTGCCGCGCCTCCGCGCTGTACGCCTGCCTGCTGCGCGCCCCCGGGTACTACGAGCACCACCGGGCCGAGCGCAGCGCCTTCTACAGCGACCGCGTCATCCACTCGCCCGGCGTGCCGGTGTTCCGCGACGACCGCGGGGCGCTGCTCGCCGAGCCGTTCGAGGCCGGCTTCCTCACCTCGCCCGCGCCCAACGCCGGCGTCATCGCGCGGCGCACCCCCGAGGAGGCCCACCGCGTCCCCGGCGCGCTGCTCGTACGCGCCGAGCGGGTGCTGGAGGTGGCCGCGGCGCACGGCTACCGGCGGCTCGTCCTGGGGGCGTGGGGCTGCGGGGTGTTCCGCAACGACCCGGCGGTCGTCGCGGGCGCGTTCCGCACCCACCTGACGGACGGCGGCCGGTTCGCCGGGCGCTTCGCGCACGTCGTCTTCGCCGTCCTCGACCGCCGTCCCGACTCCCCGGTGCGAGCCGCCTTCCAGCGGGTCTTCCAGCCGGCCTTCCAACCGGCCTCCCGGCAGGCCCTCCACCGCGCCCCCGCCGGACCCGGGCGCCCCTGAGCGACCGCGGGGGCGGGCCGCCGGGCCGCCGCGGCACTGCTGCTGACGGCCTGTGGGGACGGCGGGACCGGGACCCCCTCCGCCGACGAGGCCGTCACCGCCGGGAACGAGACCCCGGCGCCGGACGAGGGCGCGGGCGGAGAGGTCCCGCAGGACGAGGCCGTGGGGCTCACCGAAACCGTCGGGTACGAGAGCGGCGTGGAGGTGCGCCTGGCCAGCTTCGTCCGGACCGTGTCGAGCGACGTCGCCTCGCCGTCGGACACCCCGTACCTCGGGTTCACGGTGGTCGTCGTCAACGGGAGCCGGGGACGATGAACCTGGGCGAGATGACCATCGGCTGCGTGTACGGGGAGTCCGGGTGCGAGGGCGAGCAGATCTTCGACGAGGGCCTCGACCTCCCGACGACGCACCCGCGGCCGGGGCGGTCGGCCGGTGTGGCGGCCGGGTGCGAGCTGCCGGAGGGGGAGACGTACGCGCAGATCGAGGTGGCGCCCGACTTCGAGTCGGACACGGCCGTCTTCGCCGGCCACGTCGAGTAGCCCGCCCGGACCCGTGCCGCTCGCCCGCTCGCCCGCTCGGGTGGGCGGCACGGAGGCGCACCGGAGAACAGAGCCGTTTCGATACTTTTGCGTTTCGCTCGCCCGGACCCTACACTCCATGTGTACGAAACCGTTTCGTTCGTAGTGGAGCGCCACGATGACCGACCAGTCGACCTCCGCTCCGGCCGCCCGCCGCACCCGGCTGACCCCGGAGCGGGAGCTGGAGCTGTTCACGGCCGTGGTCGACCTGGTGCGCGAGCAGGGCTACGAGGCGCTGACGATGGACGCGGTCGCCGCGCGCACCAAGTCCAGCAAGGCGACCCTCTACCGCCAGTGGGAGAGCAAGCCGAAGCTGGTCGCCACCGCCCTGCGCCACCTGGGCAAGAGCCACCCCGAGGACATCGACACCGGCTCCCTGGCCGGGGACCTGCGGCAGATGGTGAGCGACTTCATCTCCCACGCCTCCGAGGACACCGCCCTGCTGAACGGCCTGGCGCACGCCGTCTCGAAGGACCCCGAGCTGTGGGAGGCGCTCCACGAGCTGCACATCAGGCCCGGCCTGGAGGCGCTCGACGCCGTGGTGCGCAGAGCGGCCGACCGCGGGGAGCTGGATCCGGACAACCCGGCGATCGAGTTCGTCCCCCACCTGGTCATCGGAGCGCTGAGCACCCGCAAGCTGATCGAGAACCGGGACTCGGACGCCGAGTACATGGAGCGCTACCTGCGGGCGGTCGTCTTCCCCGCGCTCGGCGTCTCCTGACCGGACCGGCCCCCGGAACCCCCGGGACCTCCCCCTTCCCTCCCCCGATCCCCTTTCCTCCGACTCAGGAGTCCTTGTCTCATGGCCACGTTCCTGTACCGGCTCGGCCGCTTCGCCTTCCGGCGGCGCGGGCTGGTCGCCCTGCTGTGGGTGGTGGTGCTGGCGGTCACGGGCGGCTTCGCCGCCTCCGCCTCGTCGGCCGCCTCCAGCAACATCACCATCCCCGGCACCGAGGCGCAGAAGGCGTTCGAGCTGCTGGAGGAACGTTTCCCCGGCAGCAGTCCCGACGGCGCCACCGCACGCGTCGTCTTCAGGGCGCCCGACGGCGAGAAGATAACCGACCCGGAGAACAAGGCCGCCGTCGGCGAGGTCGTCGCGGAGCTGGCGAAGGGCGAGCAGGTCCAGCAGGCCGTCGACCCCTTCCGGGCCCAGGCCGTCAGCCCCGACCAGACCATCGCCTACTCCCAGGTCAGCTACGAGGTGTCCGGCTTCGAGCTGACCGACGCGTCCCGCGACGCGCTGAAGGACGCCGCCGAGAACGGCCGGGAGGCCGGGCTGACGGTGGAGACCGGCGGTGACGCGATGGCGGCGGTCCCGCACACCGGCGCCGCCGAGGTGATCGGCGTGGCCATCGCCGCGATCGTGCTGCTGATCACCTTCGGCTCCCTGGTCGCCGCCGGGCTGCCGCTGATCACCGCCCTGGTCGGCGTCGGCGTCACCGTCGCGGTCATCACCGCCGTGACCGTCCCCCTCGACCTCAACACCACCACCCCGATCCTGGCCACGATGATCGGCCTGGCCGTCGGCATCGACTACGCGCTGTTCATCGTCTCCCGCTACCGCGCCGAACTCGCCGAGGGCCGCGAGCCGCTGGAGGCGGTCGGCCGTGCCACGGGCACCGCGGGCTCGGCGGTGGTCTTCGCCGGTCTGACCGTGGTCATCGCCCTGGTCGGCCTGTCGGTGGTCGACATCCCGATCCTGACCAAGATGGGCCTGGCCGCCGGCGGCGCGGTCGTCCTGGCCGTACTGGTCGCCCTGACCCTGATACCCGCGCTGCTGGGCTTCGCCGGGAAGAGGGTCCTGCCGCGCAGGCACCGCAGGAACGGCGAGAACGGCGAAGACGGCGAGAACCGGGACGGGACGGGGAAGGCCGCCGCCAGGGGCGGCGCGGGCGTCCGCTGGGCCCGCTTCGTCCTGCGCCGCCCGGTCGCGGTGCTGCTCGTGAGCGTCGTCGGACTCGGCCTGATGGCCGTGCCCGCCAAGGACCTCCAGCTCAACCTGCCCGACGACGGCTCCCAGCCCACCAGCACCACCCAGCGCCGGGCCTACGACCTGATCGCCGAGGGCTTCGGCCCCGGCACCAACGGCCCGCTGATCGTGACCGTCGACGCGCGGAACAGCGACGACCCCCGGGCCGCCGCCCAGCGCACCGCCCAGCGGCTCCAGGGCCTGGACGACGTCGCCGCCGTCACCCCCGCCACGTTCAACAAGGCCGGGGACACCGCGATGATCACCGTCATCCCGAAGTCCGCGCCGAGCAGCGCCGCCACCGAGGAACTGGTGGAGGACATCCGCGGTCAGGCCGACGGCATCGCCGACGCCACGGGCGCGACCGTCCTGGTCACCGGGCAGACCGCCATGGCCATCGACGTCTCGCAGAAGATGAGCGACGCCCTGGTGCCCTACCTGGTCCTCGTGGTCGGCCTGGCCTTCCTGCTGCTGACGGTCGTCTTCCGCTCGATCCTGGTCCCGCTCAAGGCCGCGCTCGGCTTCCTGCTCTCGGTGGTCGCCGCGCTCGGCGCCGTGGTGGCGGTCTTCCAGTGGGGCTGGCTGGCCGACGTCTTCGGCGTGGAGCAGACCGGCCCGGTCATGAGCCTGATGCCGATCCTCATGGTCGGCCTGGTCTTCGGCCTGGCCATGGACTACGAGGTCTTCCTCGTCACGCGGATGCGCGAGGCCCACGTCCACGGCGAGCCCCCGCACGAGTCGGTCGTCACCGGCTTCGAGCTGGGCGGTCGCGTGGTGACCGCCGCCGCGCTGATCATGATCAGCGTCTTCGCCGGGTTCATCGGCTCCTCCGAGTCGATGATCAAGATGATCGGCTTCGGCCTGGCCGTCGCCGTCCTCTTCGACGCCTTCGTCGTCCGCATGGCCATCGTGCCGGCCGTCCTCGCCCTGCTGGGCAAGGCCGCCTGGTGGCTGCCGCGCTGGCTGGACAGGATCATGCCCAACGTGGACGTCGAGGGCGAGAAGCTGCAGCGCGAGCTGAACGGCTCCGGTACGGGGGCCGCCGGGCGCGAGCCCGTCGCCGCGCGCGACTGAGGCCGCCTCCCGTCACACCCGGGGCCGCCGGCGCGCGAGCGGACGGCACGGCGGCCCCGGCCGCGCCGCCCCGTGGGGACGGGGCGCGGCGCGGCACCGAGGGCCCGGCAGCGGCGCCTCCTTCCGGGAGGCCGCTGCGGGGCCCTCGTACGCATCCCGCCGGGCTCCGCGACCGGTGCCCGGCGGGATGCGTACGAGGGGCCGTCAGCGGGGGCTCGTCGCCAGGCGTTCGGCGAGGTCCAGCAGGTCCGGCAGCCGCAGCACGCGCCCGCCGGAGCCCGGCAGGGGGACGTGGAGGGCCGCGGTCCAGCGCGCCGGGACCGCGTCGAGGCCGTGGACGGCTCCGGCGAGGGCGCCGGTGACCGCGGCGACGGTGTCGGTGTCGCCGCCGAGGTCGACCGCGGCCCGTACCGCGTCCTCGTAGGAGGAGGTGGTGCGCAGGGCCCAGACCGCGGAGCCCAGGCAGGGCCAGACGGCGCCGTTGGCCTCGGTGGCGTCGCCGGGATGCCAGCCGGGGGCGAGGACGGCGGCGTACCGCTCGCGGTGGGCCGGGTGGACGACGGCCGGCACGTCCGGGAGCGCGGCGAGGGGGTCGCCGCCCTCCAGCGCCAGGCGCACCAGCTCGTGGAGGACGGCGGCGCCCTCCCCGGCGGCGGGGTCCCCGTGGGTGAGGGCGGAGACACGGCGGGCGGCCTCCACGGTGGCCTCGCGCCCGTGGGCGGCGAAGTACACGGCGGAGGTGGCGGCCCGCATCAGCGCGCCGTTCCCGGCGGCGTACCGGGTCGTCTCGGCGTGGGCCGCGGCGGCACGGTCCCAGGGCAGGCCACTGGTGAGGACGGTCTCGGTCTGGATCCCGATGTCCTTGGGTTCGGCGGCGGCCCAGCGCCGGAAGCGGGCGAAGACGTCCGCCGGATCCAGTCCGCCGCGCTCCAGCAGGGACTCGGCGACCAGGACGGCCATCTGCGTGTCGTCCGTGGCCTCGCCGGGTTCCCAGCCGCCGCCCCCGCACATCTCCCCGCCGGCGCCCGGTTCGGGGAAGCGGGCGGAGAAGGCCCCCGCGGGGCCGAACTCGAAGGGCGCGCCCAGCGCGTCCCCCACCGCCGAGCCGACGACCGCGCCGGCGGCGCGGCGCGCGCGGTCCGTGCCGTTCACACCGTTCACGCCGTTCATCACACCGTTCACGCCGTTCATGCTGTTCACACCGCTCACCCGGCCACGCTACCGGCCGGGGCGCCGGTGACGCGTCCGCCCCGGGAAGGCCGTGGGGGCCGCCCGGCCGGGCGGCCCCCACGTGTTCCTCGTCCGTCCCTCGTCCGTCCGCCGTCCGTGCCCCGCTACCGCTGCGCGCTGCGCTTGACGAGGTAGGCGGCGGTCAGGCAGGCGACCGCGATGGCGAGGAACACCAGGGCGATGGTCAGACCGCCGGGGAGGCTCGCGCCCTCGGCGAGGAGCGTGAGTTCGCCGCCCTGCGCGGTGTCGGCATACCAACTCATTGCGGTTTCCCTTCTGGAGAACTCACATCAGGGACTGCGGTGGCCGCGGGGCGCGGGCGCGCCCCGCGACCACCCTCGTCGATTCGTTTCCCATCCCGGGCGGCGGCGCATGCGGCGCACGCCGCCCGGGCCGGATCACCACGGGAACGGAGGAGTCAGAACGGCAGCCGCCCGCGGGCGCGGCGGCCCGCGGAACCGCTGCGGCCCACCGCGCGGGAGCTCTTGCTGAAGGGCTTGCTCAGCCAGCGCCCCAGGGGACCGGGGGCCTTGCCGCCCGCACGGGCGCCCAGCCCCAGGGAGCGCTGCGTGCCGCGCTCGGGGTGGCGGGACAGGCGCGGCACCATGAAGGCCAGGACGGCCAGGACCACGCACACGGCTATCACACCGGCGACCACCACGTTTACTCCTTATGTCGATCCATGTCCGGTCATCCCGGTTCGTGTCGTCTTCACTACGGGGTCGTGCGTTCCGTCCGTCTGCCCTGCGCGGCGCTTTCCATCCCTGGGAGCCGGATTACTGGGCATACGCGGTCCGACAGGATTTTCGATTCCGGCGGAAGTCGGGGGAGCTCGGGAGGAAGGGGCCATGGAGGTCGGAGACGGCGAGGCCGAGGACCGCAAACAGCGGTTGCGGCGGCGGCTGGAGCGACTGATCGGGATAGCCGCGACCGAGGGGAACGAACTGACGGCGCTGCGCAACGGCGACGAGATCTTCCCGGCGATGCTCGACAGCATCCGCGCCGCCGAGCACACCGTCGACATGATGACGTTCGTGTACTGGCGCGGTGAGATCGCCCGCGAGTTCGCCCGCGCCATGGCGGACCGCGCCCGCGCGGGAGTGCGCGTGCGGCTGCTGCTGGACGGCTTCGGCAGCCGGCTGATCGAGAGGGACCTGCTGGATCTGATGGACGAGGCCGGGGTGCAGGTGGCCTGGTTCCGCAAGCCGCTGTGGCTCTCCCCGCTGAAGCAGAACCACCGCTGCCACCGCAAGGTGCTGGTGGTGGACGAGCGGACCGCCTTCACCGGCGGGGTGGGGATAGCCGAGGAATGGTGCGGCGACGCCCGCGACGAGACCGAGTGGCGCGACACCCATGTGCGGGTGCGCGGCCCGGCCGTGGACGGCATCGCCGCCGCGTTCGCCCAGAACTGGGCGGAGTGCGCGGACGTGCTCTTCGACGAGCGGGACCGCTTCGTCGAGCACGGGTCGCAGGGCGGTTCGGTGGTGCAGGTGGTGCGCGGTTCGGCCAGCTTCGGCTGGCAGGACATGCAGACGCTGCTGCGGGTGGTGCTGGAGACGGCGCAGGAGCGCGTACGACTGGCCACCGCGTACTTCGCGCCCGACCCGTACTTCATCGAGCTGCTGTGCGCCACCGCGCGCCGTGGGGTGGAGGTGGAGATCCTGCTGCCCGGACCGCACACGGACCAGCGGGTGTGCCAGCTCGCCGGGCAGCACCACTACGAGGAGCTGCTGGCGTGCGGCGTGCGGATCTGGCACTACCAGCCGACGATGATGCACGCCAAGACCGTGACGGTCGACGGGATCGCGGCGCTGGTGGGGTCCACCAACCTCAACCGGCGCTCGATGGACCACGACGAGGAGGTCATGCTCGTCGTCCTGGACGAGGACTTCGCCGCGGAGCTGGACCGGGACTACGACGCGGACCTGAGGAGGAGCGTACGCATCGTGGGCGCCCGGTGGCGCAGACGGCCGGTCGCGCAGCGGGCGCGGGAGCTCGCCGTCCTGCCGATCCGCCGCTTCCTGTGAGACGCGCGGAGGCGCGCGGGACACGGGGCCCGGAGACGGCCGACGGGCCGGAACCGCCCCGCGGTTCCGGCCCGTCGGCGCGCACACCGCGCCCGCCCGGGGCGCCGGTCCTGCCCGGACCACCCGCCCCGTCCGGCCTCCTCCGGCCTACTCGCCGCTCTTGACCTGCTTCGTCTGCGGCGGCTTGCGCAGCGAGAGGTGCAGCTCCTTCAGCCGGGCCTCGTCGACCTCGCTCGGGGCGCCCATCAGCAGGTCCTGCGCGTTGCCGTTGAGCGGGAAGGCGATGGTCTCGCGGATGTTGGGCTCGTCGGCCAGCAGCATCACGATGCGGTCGATGCCCGGGGCGATGCCGCCGTGCGGCGGGGCGCCGAAGTGGAAGGCGCGCAGCATGCCGCCGAACTCGCGCTCGACCTCCTCGCGGCTGTAACCGGCGATCTCGAAGGCCTTGTACATGACCTCCGGCTCGTGGTTCCGGATCGCGCCGGAGGACAGCTCGACGCCGTTGCAGACGATGTCGTACTGCCAGGCCAGGATGTCCAGCGGGTCCTTGGTCTCCAGCGCCTCCAGACCGCCCTGCGGCATGGAGAACGGGTTGTGGGAGAACTCGATCCGGCCGGTCTCCTCGTCCCGCTCGAACATCGGGAAGTCGACGATCCAGCAGAAGCGGAAGACGTTCTCCTCGAAGTGGCCGGTACGCCGGGCGGCCTCGACGCGGACCGCGCCCATGATCTTGGAGACCTCGTCGAACTCGCCCGCGCCGAAGAAGACCGCCGTGCCGGGCTTGGCGTCCAGGCGGGACAGCAGCGCGGAGACGTCCTCCCCGGTGAGGAACTTGGCGATCGGGCCGGTGAGCTTGCCGTCGTCGCCCACGCGCACCCAGGCCAGGCCCTTGGCGCCCTGCAGGGCGGCGAACTCGCCCATCTGGTCGAAGAACTTGCGCGGCTGGTCGGCGGTGTCGGGCACGGCCAGGGCGCGCACGTGCCTGCCGGCGAACGCCTTGAAGTCCGAGCCGGCGAAGACGTCCGAGACGTCGACGAGTTCGAGCCGCACGCGCAGGTCCGGCTTGTCGCTGCCGTACTTGAGCATCGCCTCGCGGAAGGGGATCCGCGGGAAGGGCGAGGTGACGTGGCGTCCGCCGCCGTACTCCTCGAAGAGGTCGGTCATCACCTTCTCGATGACGCCGAAGACGTCCTCCTGCTCGACGAAGCTCATCTCCATGTCGAGCTGGTAGAACTCGCCCGGCGAACGGTCGGCGCGGGCGTCCTCGTCGCGGAAGCAGGGGGCGATCTGGAAGTAGCGGTCGAAGCCCGCGATCATCAGCAGCTGCTTGAACTGCTGGGGGGCCTGCGGCAGCGCGTAGAACTTCCCCGCGTGCAGCCGCGAGGGCACCAGGAAGTCGCGCGCGCCCTCGGGGGAGGTGGCGGACAGGATCGGGGTGGCCAGCTCGTTGAAGCCGAGCGCCGTCATCTTCTGGCGGATGGTGGAGATGACCGCCGAGCGCAGCATGATGTTGCGGTGCATGCGCTCCTTGCGCAGGTCGAGGAAGCGGTACTCCAGCCGCCGCTCCTCGTTGACGCCGTCCTCGGTGTTGATCGTGAACGGCAGCGGGTCGGCGCCGCCCAGCACCTCGACCTCGGCGACCTCGACCTCGATCTCGCCGGTGGGCAGCTCGGGGTTGACGTTCTCCTCGCCCCGGGCGACGACCCGGCCGTCGACGCGGACGACGGACTCCTTGGAGATCGAGCTCAGCGCCTCGTAGGGGGCGGTGTCCGGGCGGACGACGAGCTGGACGATCCCGTAGTGGTCGCGGAGATCGATGAAGAGGATGCCGCCCAGGTTCCGCCGATTGTGCAGCCAGCCGGAGAGGCGGACATCCGTGTCGATGTCCGCGGCACGGAGCTCGCCGCAGTTGTGGGACCGGTACCGATGCATCATTCGTCCAAGTCGTCAGGGTGTCGGGTGGTGTCGGGCCGCCTGTCGGCGCGTCCGCCGGACGTGTCCGTCGGCACGTCCGTCCGGGCGTGCCGTCCGGGCTTCCGCCGGGGTGTGCGCCGGGCCGTCCCCGGTAGCTCCCGGTCGCTCCCGACGAGCTCTCGGCGGGCTCTCGGGGAGGGGGCACACACGCCTCACAGACTACCGCCCGACCCGCTTCTGCTGGTTGCCCCCCGCAATATCCACATAAAGTAGAAAAGTGCACATCGAGGACATCCTGGCGGCCACCCGCGTCGGCCTGTGGCACTGGGACAACACCGCCGGCGTCGTCACGCTGGACGCCGGCGCCGCCCGGCTGCTGGGCCTGCCCCCCGAGGAGACGGTCCTCACCGAGGCCGACCTGCGCACCCGCTTCCACACCTTCGACTACGCCGAGCTGACCAACATCGTCGCGCTGGCCGTCACCGAGGGCACCGTGGCGGAGGCGATGCTGCGGGTGGTGGCTCCGGACGGCGGCGTCCTGCGGGTCATCCGCGTCCGGCTGGCCCCGGCCGACCACGTACCCCTCGCGGCGGAGGACCTGACCAGCTTCGTGCTGTACGGCCTGGCCGGCGAGACCCCATGGCCCGCGCGGCCGGCCACGTCGCCGCGGGAGCTCTCCGAGGTCCCCCCGGAGGAGGTCCCGGTGGAGGTCGCCCCCTCCGGGCCGCCCGGCGGGACCCCCGCGGTGCGGTCCCCCGCCGCGCAGGCGCCGGTCCCCGCCGAGTGGCGGCGCTCCCGCGAGGCGTTCCTGCTGGACGTGGGGCGGGCGCTGGCCGAGGCGCAGACCACGCGGGAGGTGCTGCGGGTGGTGGCGGAGATGTCGCTGCCCGGATTCGCGCCCGCCAGCCTCGTCGTCTACGGGGTGAAGGGGGACCGGCTGACGCCGATCGGCTACTACGGCCTCCACGACCCGGACGAGCGGCCCTCCGGCGAGATGACGCTGGACAGCGACTACCCCGGCAGCACGGTGGTCCGCACCGGCCGGGCCGTCTACCTGGCCTCCGCCGACGAGTACCGCCGCCGCTTCCCCGCCGTCTGGCCCCTCATCGAGCACTTCCGGCGCCGCTCCTGGGCGTATCTGCCGCTGATCGTGGGAGGGCGGACGATCGGCTCCTGGATGGTCGCCTTCCGGGAGCCGGTGGCCTTCACCCCGGACGAGCGGTACCTGCTGGTGACGGTGGCGCGGATGCTCGCGCAGGCGCTGTCGCGGGTGTACGTGCAGGAGTCCAAGCGGGAGCTGGCGGACAGCCTCCAGCGCACCATGCGGCCCGCCCGCCGGACGGCCGTCCCCGGGATGGCGGTGGTCAGCCGGTACCTGCCGGTCGGCGGCGGCCTCCAGGTCGGGGGCGACTGGTACGACGTGATACCGCTGCCGTCCGGCCGCACCGCGCTGGTCATCGGCGACGTGCAGGGGCACGACGTACGCGCCGCGGGCGTCATGACGCAGCTGCGGATCGCGCTGCGCGCCTACGCCTCGGAGGGCCACCGGCCCGACGCGGTGCTCTCCCGCGCCAACCGCTTCCTGGCCGGGATGGAGACCGAGGACCTGCCCGAGCCCGGCAGCGCCGGGCGGCCGGACCCCGTGGACGACCACCGCTTCGCCACCTGCCTGTACGTGGAGGCCGACCCGGCCGCGGGCACGCTCGACATCGCGCGCGCCGGCCACCCCGACCCGGTGGTCCGCCTGGCCGACGGCACGGTGCTGACCTGCTCGGTGGCGCCCGGACCGCCGCTGGGGATCGTCGAGGACGCGGACTACCCGATCACCCGTCTGCCGCTGGGCCGGGGCGAGACGCTGCTGATGTGCACCGACGGGCTCATCGAGGCGGGCGGCCTCGACTACGACGCCGGGTGGGAGCGGCTGCGCAAGACCCTGGGGGAGCAGAGCGGGGGCACGCTGGAGAGGCTGGCCGACGTGCTGATCCGCACGATGCACGGACCTCCGACCCGCCACATGACCGGCACCGGGCCCGGCATCGAACCGCAGGTGGGCGGGCGGGAGGACGACATCGCGCTGCTGCTGCTGAGCCGTGAGGACGGCGTGCCCGAGGAGCGCCCGCGCCCCCGGGTGCGCCGCTTCGTCATGTCGGTGCCCCAGCCCGAGCAGATCCGGATCGCCGACGCCCGCCACCAGCTGCGCGAGCTGATGTACGACTGGGCGGCCGAGGACCAGGTGGAGGGCGCCGTCCTGCTGCTGTCGGAGCTGCTGACCAACGCCCTGGTCCACACCGAGGGGGACGCCGCGGTCGTCGCCGAGCTGATCGGCGAGCCCGGCTCGCGGCTGCTGCGCGTGGAGGTCGCCGACCCCAGCGACCAGCTCCCCCACCGCCGCCACCCCGGCGAACTGGCCTCCCGCGGGCGCGGTCTGCTGCTGCTGGAGATGCTGGCGGGCGCGTGGGGGGTGGAGCCCCGGGGCGCGGGCAAGAGCATCTGGTTCGAGCTGCGCGAGGACGCGGCCCTCCCCGCGGGGGCCTGACCCCCGCGGGGAGCGCCCGCCCCGGCCGGTCCCGGCCGCCGCCCCGCGCGGGTGGGGCCTGCGCGACCGGGACCGGCCGGGCCCTACGCGCGGACGGCCGGTACGCGGCCCAGCCGCCCGGCCCGGAAGTCGTCGAAGGCCTGGGCCAGCTCGGCGTGGGTGTTCATCACGAACGGCCCGTAGTGCGCCATCGGCTCGCGGATGGGCTGTCCGCCCAGCAGGACGACCTCCAGGTCCGGCGTGTGGGAGTCCTGCTTCTCGTCGGCGCGGACGGTCAGCGAGGAGCCGGCGCCGAAGACGGCGGTCTGGCCGAGGTGGATCGGCCGGCGCTCGGCGCCGACCGTGCCGCGGCCCGCGAGGACGTAGGCCAGGGCGTTGAAGTCCGGCCGCCAGGGGAGCGTGACCTCGGCGCCCGGGCTGACGGTGGCGTGGATCATGGTGATCGGGGTGTGGGTGACGCCCGGGCCGGAGTGGCCCGCCAGGTCGCCGGCGATCAGCCGCAGCAGCGCGCCGCCGTCGGCGGAGCTGAGCAGCTTCACCCGGCCGCCGCCGATGTCCTGGTAGCGCGGGTCGGCCATCTTGTCCCTGGCCGGGAGGTTCACCCACAGCTGGAGTCCGTGGAAGAGGCCGCCGCTGACGACCAGTTCCTCCGGCGGGGCCTCGATGTGCAGGAGCCCGGAGCCCGCCGTCATCCACTGGGTGTCGCCGTCGTTGATGACGCCGCCGCCGCCCGCGGAGTCCTGGTGGACGAAGGAGCCGTCCAGCAGGTACGTGACGGTCTCGAAGCCGCGGTGCGGGTGCCAGGGGGTGCCCTTGGGCTCGCCCGGCGCGTACTCCACCTCGCCCATCTGGTCCATCATGATGAACGGGTCGAGGTACTCGTACCCGATCCCCGCGAACGCGCGGCGCACGGGGAAGCCCTCCCCCTCGAAGCCGCTGGGGGCGGTGGTCACCGCGAGCACGGGGCGTGCCGCGGTCTCGGCGGCGGGTACGTCGACACGCGGCAGCGCGAGCGGGTTCTCGGCGGTGATGGCGGGCATCTGGACCTCCTCGGGAAGCCTGGGAGTCCCAGAGTATTTCAACGTTCAACATAAAGCCAGGAGCACGAGGCCCGGCCGGTGTGACGTTCCCCTCCCCGCGCGCCCCGCCGTACCCCGACGCGCCGGGTCAGCCGTACATCCGGCGCATCGCGAAGTCGACCATCTCCTCGACCGCCTTGGCGTCGAAGACGATCCGGTGCTCGCCCTCCATGTCCAGCACGAAGCCGTAGCCCGACGGCAGCAGGTCGAGCACCTCGGCGCCGGTGATCACGAAGTACTTCGACTCCTTGCCCGCGTACGCGCGCAGCTCCTTGAGGGTGGTGAACATCGGGATCACCGGCTGCTGGGTGTTGTGCAGCGCCAGGAAGCCCGGGGTGTCGCCGCGCGGGCAGTAGACCTTCGACGTGGCGAAGACGGCCTGGAAGTCCTCGGGCGTCATCACCCCGGTGGTGAAGGCCCGTACGGCCTCGGCCAGCGACGGCGGCGACGGCTCCGGGTAGAGCGGCTGCTGCTGCCCGTAGCCGGGCGGCGCCTGCTGCCCGTAGTGCTGCTGTCCGGCGTGCGCGCCGTGCCCGGGGTGCCCGGTGTGCCCCGGATGGCCGGCGTGACCGGCGTGCTGCCCCGCGTTTCCGGTCTGGTCGTAGCCGTACATGGGGAGAAGCGTACTGACTCGGGGGACTCTCCCGCCCCGCGGCCGTCCGTTCCCGGCCGGATCCGGCGGCGGCTCAGGGGCGACCCAGGGGCGACCCGGCGGCGACCCGGGGGCGAGGAGCGCTCCGGGGAGTTCTGTCACAGTCCGGCGGACCGGGTTGCTTCTTATTACCGGCGGGTAGCATGATGAGAGCTACTTTCTGGTACGCGTAGGGAGGAGTCTCCTCCCCCTATCCACTACGGAGCCGTCGCCATGGGGCACTACAAGTCGAATCTCCGCGACATCGAGTTCAACCTCTTCGAGGTACTCGGCCGCGACACGGTGTACGGCACCGGCCCGTTCGCGGAGATGGACGTCGAGACCGCCAAGAGCGTGCTGGCCGAGGTCGCCCGCCTGTCCGAGAACGAGCTGGCCGCTTCCTTCGAGGACGCCGACCGCAACCCGCCGGTGTTCGACCCGGAGACCAACACCGCGCCGATCCCGGAGTCCTTCAAGAAGAGCTACCAGGCGTACATGGACGCCGAGTGGTGGCGGCTGGGCATCCCGGAGGAGATCGGCGGCACCACCGTCCCGCGCTCCCTGCTGTGGGCCTTCGCCGAGACCATCCTCGGCTCCAACCCCGCCGTGTGGATGTACGCGTCCGGTCCCGCCTTCGCCGGCGTCCTCCACGAGGAGGGCACCGAGGAGCAGAAGAAGATAGCCAAGCTCATGGCGGACAGGCAGTGGGGCTCCACCATGGTCCTCACCGAGCCCGACGCGGGCTCCGACGTGGGCGCGGGCCGCACCAGGGCGATCAAGCAGGACGACGGCACCTGGCACATCGAGGGCGTCAAGCGCTTCATCACCTCGGGCGAGCACGACATGTCCGAGAACATCGTCCACTTCGTCCTCGCCCGCCCCGAGGGCCACGGCCCGGGCACCAAGGGCCTGTCCCTGTTCATCGTGCCGAAGTACGACTTCGACTGGGAGACCGGCGAGCTCGGCGAGCGCAACGGCGTCTACGCCACCAACGTCGAGCACAAGATGGGCCTGAAGGCCTCCAACACCTGCGAGATGACCTTCGGCGCCAACGCCCCCGCCAAGGGCTGGCTGATGGGCGAGAAGCACGACGGCATCCGCCAGATGTTCAAGATCATCGAGTTCGCGCGGATGATGGTCGGCACGAAGGCCATCGCCACCCTCTCCACCGGCTACCTCAACGCGCTGGAGTACGCCAAGGAGCGCGTCCAGGGCGCCGACCTGGCCCAGTTCACGGACAAGACCGCCCCGCGCGTCACCATCACCCACCACCCCGACGTGCGCCGCTCGCTGATGACGCAGAAGGCGTACGCCGAGGGCATGCGCTCGCTGGTGCTCTACACCGCGGCCGTCCAGGACGAGGTCCTGGCGAAGGAGGCCGCCGGTGAGGACGCCTCCGCCGCCAAGCGCCTGAACGACCTGCTGCTGCCGATCGTCAAGGGCTACGGCTCCGAGAAGTCCTACGAGCAGCTCGCCCAGTCGCTGCAGACCTTCGGCGGCTCCGGCTACCTGCAGGAGTACCCGGTCGAGCAGTACATCCGGGACGCCAAGATCGACACCCTCTACGAGGGCACCACGGCGATCCAGGGCCAGGACTACTTCTTCCGCAAGATCGTCCGCGACCAGGGCCAGGCGATGACCGCCCTGTCGGAGGAGATCAAGAAGTTCCTGGCCGAGGCCGCCGGCGGCGAGGGCCTGGCCGAGTCCCGCGACCTGCTCGCCAGGGCCGCGGGCGACCTGGAGGCCATCGTCGGCACCATGCTGACCGACCTGGCCGCCACCGAGAAGGACGTCAGGTCCATCTACAAGGTCGGCCTGAACACCACCCGCCTGCTGATGGCCTCCGGCGACGTCGTCGTCGGCTACCTGCTCCTCAGGGGCGCCGCCGTGGCCGCCGACAAGCTGCCGGGCGCCTCCGCCAAGGACAGGGCGTTCTACGAGGGCAAGATCGCCGCCGCGAAGTTCTTCGCCGCGAACGTCCTGCCGGGCGTCGGCGTCCAGCGGCAGATCGCCGAGGCCACCGACCTGTCGGTGATGGAGCTGGACGAGGCCGCTTTCTGATCGGCCTCTGATCGGCTTCCGATCGGCTTCTGATCGGCCCGACCGGTTCCGCATGACGCCGGTGGCCGCCCCGCCCGGGGCGGCCACCGGCAGGCGGGGGCCTCGTTCCCAGGTCAGGGGGGAACGGGGCCCCCGCCGTTCGTATGCTGGGCGCATGAGCACTTCCCGCCGCTTCGACCGTGGCCACACCGACGATCTGGCCTCCTTCCTCACGGCCTCGCCCACCCCGTACCACGCGGTCGCGACCGCCGCCGAGCGGCTGGAGAAGGCGGGCTTCCGGCAGGTGGCCGAGACCGACGCCTGGGACGGCGCGAGCGGCGGGAAGTACGTGCTGCGCGGCGGCGCGATCATCGCCTGGTACGTGCCGGAGGGCGCGGCGCCCGCCACCCCCTTCCGGATCGTCGGCGCCCACACCGACTCCCCCAACCTGCGCGTGAAGCCCGTGCCGGACACCGGCGCGGCCGGCTGGCGGCAGATCGCCGTCGAGATCTACGGCGGCACCCTGCTCAACACCTGGCTCGACCGCGACCTGGGCCTGGCCGGCCGGCTGGCCCTGCGCGACGGCTCCACCCGCCTGGTCAACGTCGACCGCCCGCTGCTGCGCGTCCCCCAGCTCGCCATCCACCTGGACCGGCAGGCCAACGACGGCCTGAAGCTGGACCGCCAGCGCCACATGACGCCCGTCTGGGGCCTGGGCGAGCCGCGCGAGGGCGACCTGGTGGACTTCCTCGCCGCCGAGTCCGGGCTGGACGCCTGCGACATCGCCGGCTGGGACCTGATGGTCCACAGCGTCGAGCCGCCCGCCTACCTCGGCCGCGACCGCGAGCTGCTCGCCGGGCCGCGCATGGACAACCTGCTGTCCGTCCACGCCGGCACCGCCGCCCTGATCGCGGCCGCCTCGGCGGGGAACCCGCCGTACGTCCCGGTGCTGGCCGCCTTCGACCACGAGGAGAACGGCAGCCAGTCCGACACCGGCGCCGACGGCCCGCTGCTGGGCAGCGTGCTGGAGCGCTCGGTCCTCGCGCGCGGCGGCGGCCACGAGGACCGCGCGCGGGCGTACGCGGGAACCGTCTGCCTGTCGTCGGACACCGGCCACGCCGTGCACCCCAACTACTCCGAGCGCCACGAGCCGGGCCACCACCCGCTGCCCAACGGCGGACCGATCCTCAAGGTCAACGTCAACCAGCGCTACGCCACCGACGGCACCGGCCGCGCCGTCTTCGCCGCCGCCTGCGAGCGGGCCGGGGTGCCGTGGCAGTCGTTCGTCTCCAACAACGCCGTCCCGTGCGGCACGACGATCGGCCCCATCACCGCCGCGCGGCACGGCATCGCCACCGTGGACATCGGGGTGGCGATCCTGTCGATGCACTCCGCCCGCGAACTGTGCGGCGCCGACGACCCGTTCCTGCTGGCGAACGCCCTGACGGCCTTCCTGGAGGCCTGACGGGGCGGCACGCGCGGCGCGCGGGAGGTTTTCTGACGGCCCGTCCGGGACACCCGGGCGGGCCGGGTCGCTCCCGCGGTTGCGCGGCGCCCGGAATGCACGCGCCGCCCGGGGGTACCCGGTTGGTTGAACGAGCCCTCAACCAGCCGGACGGAGGCGGTTATTCATGGGCATGGCACTGACCATCGTACTGATCGCATTGGGTGCGATCCTGACCTTCGGGGTCAACTGGGAGATCTCCGGGGTCAACCTCGATGTGATCGGCCTGATCCTCATGGCGGTCGGCTTCATCGGACTGGCGTCGTACGTGAGCATCTTCAAGCGCCGCCGTGTGCAGCCGCCGAGCCCGGCCGCCCCGGTCATCGAGGAGACGCACCGCCACGAGTGGCGCGCCTGACGCGCCGGCGGCACCGCGCCGCCCGCGGAGGCGAGGAGTCGGCACACGCTACGGCCCGGTCCGGGAAGTCCACGGACCGGGCCGTACGCGCGGAAGGCCGACCCGCTACGCCCCGCCCCCGTCCTCACCCTCGTCCATCCCCGCCAGGACCAGCGGCAGCCGGGAGGCGCCGTCCGCCGTGACGCGCACGGGCACGCCCCAGTCCTGCTGGTGGACGTGGCAGGCCGGGTACTCGGTGGAGGGGTCGTCGTCGCAGGAGGCGGCCATCGCCGAGACGTGCAGCACGCCCTCGGTGACGCCGTCGGCGAGCACCAGCTCCCGCGCCAGGTCCGTGCCCTGGCCCGCGCCGTCCGCCAGCAGCTCCGGCGGCGTGGAGCTGACCAGCAGCCGGGTGGAGGGGCCGTAGCGGGTGTCGAGCTTCTGGCCGGGCGGGGCCTGGAAGACCACGTCCAGCCGGAGCCTCCCCGGCGCCACCCCGGTCGCCTCGCGCCGGGTGCGGTGGGCCACGGACTCCACGCGCACGGCCTCCTCGGGCAGCCGCAGCCGGGTCAGCCGGTGGCGGGCGGACTCGACGACGAGGATGTCCTCGACACCGGCATCCCCACCGGCGCCCGCACCGCCGCCGACGAGGACGGCGTCGGACGGCTCGCGCAGGTCGGTGGCGAGCGTGGTGACCTCGCCGGTGGCCGGGTCGTAGCGGCGCAGCGCGTGGTTGTAGGTGTCGCACACCGCGACCGAGCCGTCGGGCAGCGCGGTGACGCCCAGCGGGTGCTGGAGCAGCGCCTGCCGGGCCGCGCCGTCGCGGTGGCCGAAGTCGAACAGCCCGGTGCCGACGGCCGTGCGCACGGCGAAGCCCTCGCCGTCGCGCTCGACCCAGCGCAGCGCGGAGGTCTCGGAGTCGGCGATCCACAGCCGGTCCCCGGCCGCCGCGAGCCCGGACGGCTGGGCGAACCACGCCTGGTCCGCCGGGCCGTCCACCAGGCCCTCGTTGGTCGTGCCCGCCGCGACGGACACCGTCCCCGCCTCCGGGTCGTACGCCCACAGCTGGTGGACGCCGGCCATCGCGATCCACAGCCGGTCCGCCCACCAGGCCAGGTCCCACGGCGAGGAGAGGTCCACCTCGCGCGCCGGTCCGGAGGCGGGCGAGCCCTGCCACCACTGGCGGCCCGTGCCCGCGAGCGTGGTGACCTCGCCGGTGGCCGGGTCGTACGCGCGCAGGGCGTGGTTGACGGTGTCGGCCACGGCGATCCGGCCCGTGCCGGGCAGCGGCGCCAGGCCCTGCGGCTCGCTGAACCGGGCCTTCTGCGCCGGCCCGTCCACCAGCCCGCGCTCGCCGTCGCCGATCCGCCGCACCACGGTCTCCCCGTCCGGCTCCAGCTCCACCAGCTGGTGCCGGGTGGTGTCGGTGACCAGCAGGTTGCCCGAGGGCAGGACGAGCGCCTTGCCGGGGAAGCGCAGATCGGTCGGCTCGGGCTCCGGCGGCACGTACGGCCCGTCGCCGCGCCGCAGGGTGCCCTTCGCCCCGTGTTCGGCCTCCAGCTCCTCCACCAGCCTCCCGATGGCGTGGGCGTGGCCCTCGCCCGCGTGCTGGGCGACGACGTACCCCTCGGGGTCGATGACGACGAGCGTGGGCCAGGCGCGCACCGCGTACTGCTTCCAGGTCGCCAGCTCGGGGTCGTCGAGGACGGGGTGGTGCACCCCGTAGCGCTCGACGGCGTCCACGACGGCCTGGTGCTCGGCCTCGTGGACGAACTTCGGCGAGTGGACGCCGACGACCACCACGGTGTCGCGGTGCGCCTCCTCCAGCTCGCGCAGCTCGTCCAGGACGTGCAGGCAGTTGATGCAGCAGAAGGTCCAGAAGTCGAGGATGACGATGCGTCCCCGCAGGTCCGCGAGGGTCAGCTCCGTACCGCCGGTGTTGAGCCACCCCCCCTTGCCGACCAGCTCGGGGGCGCGGACGCGGGCACGGCGGCGGGCGGAGGCGGGGGCAGCGGAGGGGGGAACGTTCATGCGTCCCAGTGTGTCAAGGCCCCGCGCGATCCCTCGCGGGAGCCCGTGCGGAGCGCGTCCAGCGCCCACCGGCCGGGGCCGAGGGCGGCTATCAGCAGGAACGCCCAGCAGAACAGCGCGGCGCTCTCGCCGTGGTTCTCGATGGGGAGCAGGCCCTCGGGCTGGTGCACGACGAAGTACGCGTAGGCCATCGACCCGGAGCAGACGACCGCGGCGATCCGGGTGCCCAGGCCCAGGGCCACCAGCCCGCCGCCGGCGATCTGGATGACCGCGGCCCACCAGCCCGGCCACTGCCCGAACTCCGGCACCCTCCCGCCGTGCGGGCCGCCGAGCACGCCGAAGAGGGTGGCGGCGCCGTGGCAGGCGAAGAGGAAGCCGACGACGGCGCGGAAGAGGCCGATGACGTGGTCCCTCCCCTCGTCCAGGAGGACGAGCGGGGCGGCCGGGGTGACGGTGGTCTTCCTTCGCATGATGCGCTCCAGAGGGAGTGGGGGGTCCGCGAGCTTTCCGGACATGCGATGAGATGCGATGAGATGCAGCGAGATTCAGTGGGATGCAGTGAGATGCAGCGAGCTTTGGTCTAGACCTAGCGCACCGTAGCGGTGCACCGACCAGTCGTCTAGACCACTCGCGCGTACGTTTCCGTGCTCCGGCGGGCGCGGGCCGGTGGGCCCGCGCCCGCGACGCCTACCCGGCGGCCTGCCGCACCGCCGCCGGGCGGGCCCGGAGCGCTCCCGCGGCGGAGTGCCGCGTCCCGTCCGCCGGGGCGTCCTGAGCCCGTCCGGCCGGGAACGCGATCCGGGCCGCGACCGGGAGGTGGTCGCTGTCCGTCGCGGGGAGGGTCCACAGACGGGCGACGGTGGCGCCGCGGGCCATGACGTGGTCGATCCGGGCGACGGGGAAGGCGGTGGGCCAGCTGAAGGAGAAGCCGTCCGCCGCCCCCTCGCCCGTGGAGTCCAGCCGCGCCAGGACGGGTGCGAGACCGCGGTCGTCCAGGGTGCCGTTGAGGTCGCCCAGCAGGATCACCCGGGGCAGCTCCTCCGCCCGCAGCTCCTCGCCCAGCAGGGCGGCGCTCTCGTTCCGCCGGGCGGCGTCGAAGCCGGAGGCCCGGAGGCGGACCGAGGGCAGATGGACCACGTGGACGGCGACGTCGCCGTGCGGGGCGCGCACGGTGGCGCGCAGTCCCCGGTTCCAGCCGGGCCCGACGCCCGCGGGACGGATGTCCAGCGGACGGACGTCGGTCAGGGGGTGCCGGGACCACAGGCCGACGGTCCCCACGACCGCGTGGTGGGGGTGGTCCGGCGCCAGCGCCTCCTCGTAGGCGGGCAGGGCGGCGGGGATCAGCTCCTGCAGCGCGACGACGTCGGGTCCGGCGGCGGCCAGGGCCCGGGCGGTGGCGGCGGGATCGCGGTTCTCGTCGCTCGCGTTGTGCTGGACGGCCGTGAGGACCGCGGTGCCGTCCGGGTGCGCCTCCCGGGGCGTCAGGACCTCGTGGAAGAGACCGAGCCAGACCGCCGAGGGCAGCGCCAGCGCCACCAGGGCGAGGGCCGAGCGGCGCAGCAGGGCGGCCGCGAGCAGCAGCGGGACGGCCAGGCCGAGCCACGGCAGGAAGGCCTCCAGCAGGCTGCCCAGACCGATCCCGGCGTCCGGCACCAGGGAGTGGAACGCCATCGCCCCGGCCGCCGCGGCGGCGAGCGGGGCGAGGACCCGTCCCCGCGTCCAGGCGGTGCGGCCCCCGGCGTCCGCACCCCGCCACCGCCGCTTCACCGCCGTTTCACCGCCGTCCGCCCCACGCGCTCCCCCTCCGGCTCCACCGGGCATGACGTGCCGGAGCGGTGGCGCGGTTGCCCGGGGGACGGGCCGGAACCGGAACCGGAACGAGCGTCAGAGGTGCTTGGCGTCGAACGGGTCGTGCTCGGTGATCAGCTTGTCCAGCCGGGCCTTGTCCACCCGGGTGGTCACCTCCCGCATCTCCTGGCGGTCCCGTACGCACTTGGCCAGCGTGAAGGTGGAGGAGACCAGGAAGAGGACGCCGAGCGCCAGGAACCCGCGCTCCCACGGCCCCAGCGGCAGGTAGGCGACGCCGAGGGACACGGCGAGCAGCGAGAGCCCGAAGGAGACGACGGCCTGCACGAAGAACGCGGCCGTGGTGGGCCGCTGCACGGGTGTGGTCATGGCGACCACGGTGGCGCGGTGCGGCGGCGGGCGCATGAGTACGGCTACTCAGCGCGGCGCCCGCGGGCCGTTCCGCAGACCGCCCGCAGACCGCCCGTCAGCGCAGCACCCGGTCCCGCAGGACGGGGAATTCCTCGCGGACCTTGGCGACGTACGCCGGGTCCAGGTCGGCGGTGACGACCCGCTCCTCGGCGTCCGGCGCCTCGGCCAGCGTCTCGCCCCAGGGGTCGACGATCACGCTGCGGCCCGCCTGGGGCACGTCCGCGTGGGTGCCCGCGGTGCCGCAGGCCAGGACGTACGCCTGGTTCTCCACGGCGCGGGCACGGGCCAGCAGGCTCCAGTGGGAGGCGCGGCGGGCGGGCCAGCCGGCCGGGATCACCAGCGCCTGGGCGCCCGCGTCGGTCAGGGCGCGGAACAGTTCGGGGAAGCGCAGGTCGTAGCAGGTGGCCAGGCCCAGGGTGGTGCCGGGCAGGGCGACGGTGACCGGCTCGGCGCCCGCGGACATCAGGGTGGCCTCGCCCCGGTCGAAGCCGAAGCGGTGGATCTTGCGGTAGGAGGCGGCGAGTTCGCCGTCGGGGGAGAAGACCAGGGAGGTGTTGTACAGGGCCGTGCCATCGGGGCCGTCGGGGCCATCGGGGCCGCCGGGACCGGCGGCGCGTTCGACGATCGACCCGGCGTGCAGCCAGACGCGCGCCTCGCGCGCCGCCTCGGACAGGGCCCGCGCGGTGGGGCCGTCCACCGGCTCCGCGCCGGCCTCGAAGGAGTCGAAGGAGAAGGCCCCGACCGTCCACAGCTCGGGCAGGACGACGAGGTCGGAGGCCGTCCGCTCCCTCACGAGCGCGGCGGCCCGCGCACGGCGCGCCTCAACCGTTTCGTCCGGGTCCACACCGATCTGAATGAGGGAGGCGCGCACCGTACCACCGTCCATGGATTCGAGGGGATCAAACGCAGGTCGAACGCCGGTCGAAAGCAGCCTACGATCGTCACCCGAAAGGCCTGTCAGGCTGCCCGCCCGCAGCGTAACTTGAGAGCACCCAGTCCGCGAACCCACATCATCCACACGTATTCAGCACGTATCCGAGGGGTCCCGTTGACCGACCACCCTAGCCTTCAGCCCTACGCCGACGCCTGGGCCCACTCCATCGAGGCGATATCCGAACTGGTCTCCCCGCTGGTCGAGGGCGAGTGGAACCGCGCGACCGAGTGCCCGGGTTGGTCGGTCCGCGACGTCGTCTCCCACGTCATCGGGTCGGAGTGCGAGATGCTGGGCGACCCCCGTCCGATCCACTCGCTGCCGCGTGATCTGTTCCACGTGAAGGACGAGGTCAGCCGCCGCGTCGAGGTCCAGGTGGACGTGCGGCGCTGCCACACGGCGCCGGAGATGACCAGCGAGCTGGAGTACACGATCATCCGCCGGTCGCGCCAGCTGCGGAACGAGAAGCGCGACCCGTCGGCGAAGGTGGTCGATCCCCTCGGCCGGGAGACGACCCTGGAGCAGGCGCTGCGGATCCGGGCGTTCGACGTGTGGGTGCACGAGCAGGACCTGCGGCGGGCGCTGGGGCAGCCGGGCAACCTGGACTCCCCCGGCGCGCACGTCGCGCGGGACGTGCTGCTGGACGCGCTGCCCAAGGTGGTCGCCAAGGACGCCGCCGCGCCGCCGAACTCGGCGGTCGTCCTCGACGTGAGCGGGCCCCTGGAGTTCATGCGGACCGTGCGCGTCGACGCCGAGGGCCGGGGCACGGTGGACGCCAGCGTCTCCCTGGGGCCGGCGGTCACCCTGGCGATGGACTGGGAGACGTACGTACGGCTGGCCTGCGGGCGGGTGCGGCCCGCGGCGGTGCGCGAGAACCTCAAGGCCGAGGGCGACCAGGCCCTCGCGGACGCGATCCTCGCGCACTTCGCCGTCACGCCCTGACCCCCGCTCCCGACACCCCGGCACCGGGACCGGGAGCCGAGCCCCGGCACCGGCACCCGGGCGGGCCTCAGACCGGTACGTGCACCGCCTCGACGCGGCTGGCCACCACCCTCTCGCGCTCGCGGCGGTGCGCACGGCCGCGCAGCCGGAGGATCTGGACGGTCCCCACCGCCTGGAGGACGAAGACGGACGCGAACGCGATCCGGTAGTCGCCGCCGGTCGCGTCCAGCAGGACGCCCACCGCCAGCAGGGTGGTCATGGAGGCGGTGAAGCCCCCGATGTTGACGATGCCCGACGCCGTGCCCTGCCGCTCGGGCGGGTTGGCGGGGCGGGCGAAGTCGAAGCCGATCATCGAGCCCGGACCGCAGGCGCCGAGCACCACGCACAGCACCACCAGCGCCCCCATCGGCGCCCGCCCCGGCCAGCACAGCACCATCGCCCAGACGGCGGCGGTGGCCAGCACCGTGCCGAGCGCGATCGGCGCCCGGGCGCTGTGGTGCCGGGCGATGACCTGGCCGTAGACCAGGCCGATGGCCATGTTGGAGAGCACCACCAGGGTCAGCAGGGTGCTGGCCTCGGCCCGGGTGCGGCCCTGCGCCTCGACGAGGAACGGCATCCCCCACAGCAGCAGGAAGACCATGCCCGGGAACTGGGTGGTGAAGTGCACCCACATGCCCAGCCGGGTGCCCGGCTCGCGCCAGGCGGCGGCGAGCTGGCGGCGCACGTAGCCCTCCCCGTGCCGCGCCTCCGGCCCCGGTTCGAGGGGCGGGAGGGACGAGGCCGGTACGGCGCCCTCGGGCCGGTCCTTGAGGAAGAGCAGGACGAGCACCAGCACCACCACGCCGAGCCCGGCGCTGCCCGCGAAGGTCGGCGTCCAGCCGAAGGCGGCCAGCAGACGTGCCAGCACCAGTGTGGTCAGCAGATTGCCCGCCATCCCGAACAACGCCGCGACCTGCGCTATCAGCGGCCCGCGGCGGGGCGGGAACCAGTTCGAGCCCAGCCGCAGCACGCTGATGAACGTCATCGCGTCGCCGCAGCCCAGCAGTCCGCGGGCGGCGAGCGCCATGGCGTACGAGCCGGAGAGCGCGAAGGCGAACTGGCCGGTGGTGAACAGCACGATGCCCAGGGTCAGGACCTTCTTGGTGCCCCAGCGGTCCACCAGCAGGCCGACGGGTATCTGCATCCCGGCGTAGACCAGGAGCTGGAGGATGGAGAAGGTCGACAGCGCCGAGGCGTTGATGTGGAAGCGGTCGGCGGCGTCGATGCCCGCGACGCCCAGGCTGGTGCGGTAGGTGATGGCGGCGAAGTAGACGGCGACGCCCAGGCCCCACACGAAGGCGGCCCGCGGGCCGCCGAGGCGCGCTCCGGGGCCGGGGGCGCCGGGCAGGGGTCCGCCGCTCACCGGACCTCACCGCGCAGCAGGTGCCGCACGGAGCCGACGTGGCGGCGCACCGCCTCGGCGGCGGCCTCGGCGTCGCCCGTGCGCAGGGTCCGCAGGATCTCGGAGTGCTCGGTGATGTTCTTGGCGATCCGGTCGGGGTGGGAGTGCATCACCGCGACGCCCATGCGCAGCTGGCGGTCGCGGAGCTGGTCGTACAGGCGCTCCAGGATCTGGTTGCCGGCCGCCCGGACCACGGTGGCGTGGAAACAGCGGTCGGTGGCGGCCACCGCCGCCAGGTCGCCGGTCTCGGCCTGGCGCCGCTGCTGCTCCAGGAGCTCGGCGAGCCGGTCCAGCAGCTCGGGCGGGGCGGGGACGGCCTTGCGCACGGCGTGCTCCTCGACCAGCAGCCGGGTCTCGACGACGTCGCCGATCTCCTGCGCGGAGACGGGCAGGACGAGCGCGCCCTTCTTCGGGTAGAGCCTGATCAGGCCCTCGACCTCCAGGCGCAGCAGCGCCTCCCGCACGGGGGTGCGGGAGACCCCGACCGCCTCGGCCAGCTCGCCCTCGGTGAGCAGGACGCCGCCCTCGTAGTGCCGTTCCAGGACGGCCTGCTTGACGTGCGCGTAGACGCGCTCGGCGGCGGGCGGCGGTTTGACGGGGGCGGGGGCCGGAGCGGTGGATGGTACGGAGGTCATGGACACACCATAGATACAACAGGTATGCGTGCTCATCCCGCGTCCGCCATGCGGGACGGGCCGGGGAGCCCGGGCGGGCCGGTACGGGCCGGGGCCCGGCGCACGGTGCGCGCGCCGGGCCCCGTCGCGGGCCGGAGGCCGGACACCGGGTCCGGCCTCCGGATCAGGCCCAGGTGATCAGACCCGGTTGATCAGGCCCAGGTGATCAGGCGCTTGGGGTGCTCCAGGACGGCCGCGACGTCGGCCAGCACCTTGGAGCCCAGCTCCCCGTCGACCAGGCGGTGGTCGAAGGAGAGCGCCAGGGTGGTGACCTGGCGCGGCTTGACCTTGCCCTTGTGGACCCACGGCTGGAGCCTGACCGCGCCGAAGGCCAGGATCGCCGACTCCCCGGGGTTGAGGATCGGGGTGCCGGTGTCGACGCCGAAGACGCCGACGTTGGTGATGGTGACCGTGCCGCCCTGCATGTCCGCCGGGGAGGTCTTCCCCTCGCGGGCGGTGGCGACCAGGTCGCCCAGCGACCGGGCCAGTTCCGGCAGGGTCTTGGCGTGCGCGTCCTTGATGTTCGGCACGATCAGACCGCGCGGGGTGGCCGCGGCGATGCCCAGGTTCACGTACTCCTTGTGGACGATCTCCTGGTTCGCCTCGTCCCAGGCCGCGTTGACCTCCGGGTTGCGGCGGATCGCGACCAGGAACGCCTTGGCCACCAGCAGCAGCGGGTTCACCCGCAGACCGGCCATGTCCGGGTCCTGCTTGAGCTCCTGCACCAGCTTCATCGTGCGGGTGACGTCGACGGTGACGAACTCCGTGACGTGCGGCGCGGTGAAGGCGCTGGAGACCATCGCCTGGGCGGTCGCCTTGCGCACGCCCTTGATCGGCACCCGGCGCTCGCGCTCGCCGGTGCTCCACACCGGCGGAGCCGCTGCCGCCGGGGCGGGGGCCGGGACCGCCCGGGAGGCGGTCTCCGGGGCGACGGAGGCGGCCTCGTGCGAGGGGGCGGGCGCGGCGGCGGCGTGGACGTCCTCGCGGGTGATGACCCCGTTCGGGCCGGTCGGCACGACCACGGCCAGGTCCACGCCCAGGTCCTTGGCGAGCTTGCGCACCGGCGGCTTGGCCAGCGGGCGCTGCGCCGGGGGCCTCTGCTCCGGGGTGGCGGGCGCCACGGCCGGGGGCGTGGTGGTGGCGTCCATCTCCGCCTGGACGGCGACCTGCGCGTCCCGCACGTGGTTCTGCGGCTGCTTGCGCGGGCGCCGCTTGGTCGACGCGGTGCCGACGCCGTAGCCCACCAGCACCGGCTGGCGCTTGGCGCCCTCCCCCGCCCCGGACTCCGCCCCGGACTCCGGCTCGGCGGGGGCCGGCGCGGCGGCCGGCGCCTCGGCGGGACCGGCGGATCCGACGGGTCCCGCGGAGGGATCGGTGTCCACCGTGATGATCGGCGTGCCGACGTCCACGGTGACGCCCTCGTCGAAGCGCAGCTCGTGCACCACGCCGGTGTACGGGATCGGCAGCTCGACGGCGGCCTTGGCCGTCTCGACCTCGCACACCACCTGCCCGTCGGTCACCGAGTCCCCGGGCCTGACGTACCACTTGAGGATCTCGGCCTCGGTGAGGCCCTCGCCCACGTCCGGCATCCTGAACTCGCGGATGCGCTGGGCCGCGGCCCCGGCAGTAGCCGTATCAGTCATCGTCACGACTCTCCTCAGCCCCGTTCTCAGTACGCGAGCGCGCGGTCGACGGCTTCGAGCACCCGGTCCAGGTTGGGCAGGTACTCGTCCTCCAGCCGGGCCGGCGGGTACGGCGCGTGGAACCCGCCGACGCGCAGCACCGGCGCCTCCAGGTGGTAGAAGCAGCGCTCGGTGATCCGGGCGGCGATCTCCGATCCCGTGCCCAGGAAGACCGGCGCCTCGTGCACCACCACCAGGCGGCGGGTGCGCTCCACCGACGCCTGGATCGCGTCGAAGTCGACCGGGGACATCGACCGCAGGTCCAGGACCTCCAGCGACCTGCCCTCCTCCTCGGCCGCCGCGGCAGCCTCCAGGCAGGTCTTCACCATCGGTCCGTAGGCCGCCAGGGTCAGGTCGGTGCCCTCGCGGGCGACGACCGCCCTGTGCAGCGGGCCGGGGATGGCGGTGGTGTCCACCTCGCCCTTGTCCCAGTAGCGCCGCTTGGGCTCGAAGAAGATCACCGGGTCGTCGGACTCGATGGCCTGCTGGAGCATCCAGTACGCGTCGGAGGCGTTGGAGGGCGAGACGCACTTCAGGCCCGCCACGTGCGCGAAGAGCGCCTCGGGCGACTCGCTGTGGTGCTCCACCGCGCCGATGCCGCCGCCGTAGGGGATGCGGACGACGACCGGCAGCTTGACCTTGCCCAGCGCGCGGGCGTGCATCTTGGCGAGCTGGGTGACGATCTGGTCGTAGGCCGGGAAGACGAAGCCGTCGAACTGGATCTCCACGACCGGCCGGTAGCCGCGCAGGGCCAGGCCGATCGCGGTGCCGACGATGCCGGACTCGGCCAGCGGGGTGTCGATGACCCGGTCCTCGCCGAAGTCCTTCTGCAGGCCGTCGGTGATGCGGAAGACGCCGCCGAGCTTGCCGACGTCCTCACCCATGATCAGGACCTTGGGGTCGGTCTCCAGGGCCTTGCGCAGCGACTCGTTGAGGGCCTTGGCCATGGGCATGGTGGTCTTGACGGCAGCCATCTCAGCGGCCCTCCTCGTCGGCGAAGGACGCCATGTACTCGGCGAACTGGACGCGCTCCTCGTCCACCAGCGCGTGCCCGTCGGCGTAGACGTTCTCGAAGATGGCCATGGTGTCCGGGTCCGGCATGGTCCGGATGGCCTCGCGGACCCGCTGGGCCAGGGCGTCGCTCTCCCGGTCGAGCCCGGAGAGCCAGTCGGCGTCGATCAGGCCCTCCTTCTCCAGGTAGGTGCGCACGCGCAGGATCGGGTCCTTCGCCTCCCACGCCTCGCGCTCGGCGTCCTTGCGGTAGCGGGTGGGGTCGTCGGAGGTGGTGTGGGCGCCCATGCGGTACGTGAACGCCTCGACCAGCGTCGGGCCCTCGCCGGCGCGGGCGCGCTCCAGGGCGGCCCGGGTCACGGCCAGCACGGCCAGCACGTCGTTGCCGTCCACGCGGACGCCGGGGAAGCCGAAGCCGGCGGCGCGCTGGTAGATCGGCACCCGGGACTGGCGCTCGGTGGGCTCGGAGATGGCCCACTGGTTGTTCTGGCAGAAGAAGACGACCGGCGCGTTGTAGACGGCGGAGAAGGTGAACGCCTCGGCGACGTCGCCCTGGCTGGACGCGCCGTCGCCGAAGTAGGCGATCACCGCGCTGTCCGCGCCGTCCTTGGCCACGCCCATCGCGTAGCCCGTGGCGTGCAGCGCCTGGGAGCCGATCACGATGGTGTAGAGGTGGAAGTTGTTGCTGTTGGGGTCCCAGCCGCCGTTGTTCACGCCGCGGAACATGCCCAGCAGGTTGGTCGGGTCCACCCCGCGGCACCAGGCGACGCCGTGCTCCCGGTAGGTCGGGAAGACGTAGTCGTCGTCCCGCAGCGCCCGGCCGGAGCCGATCTGGGCGGCCTCCTGCCCCAGCAGCGACGCCCACAGGCCCAGCTCGCCCTGACGCTGCAGCGCGGTGGCCTCGGCGTCGAAGCGGCGGGTGAGGACCATGTCGCGGTACAGACCGCGCAGCTCGTCGGGGGTCAGGTCCAGCGAGTAGTCGGGGTGCTCGACCCGCTCGCCCTCCGGCGTCAGCAGTTGTACGAGCTCCGGGCGCGCGGCCGACTGCGGGCGTTTCCTGGTCCCGCTCGTCGTGGTGCGCTTTCCGCTGCTGCGGCGCGGCTTGCTGCGCGCGGCAGTGCTCTCCACGGTCACGTGTGCTCCTCCGTCTGTCCGGCCCCCGGGGTCGCCGGGAAGCCTGGGGTTTCCCCGCCGGTGGCAGGGAGAGGCTCGCCCGATTCCGTACGGCCCACGGGGTTGGTGGGGCGCGGACGGAACCGAGCGGTGACAGGTGTCCCGTTCGACGGCCCGCTGTCAGCACGTTACCCAGTACCTCCGCACATGCGCGAAGGGTCCCTGACCTGCAATTTTGCTTGGGTTTCCAAGTAAATCGCAAAAGCCTGGAACGTCACTGGTCACAGCCTCGCAAGCGCCTGGGACAAGCGCACGTTATCCCGGTACCGAAGTGACGGGAAGAGTTGTGGAGGAGTGACGCGGGGATGTACGCGGTCGGTGGTGGAGGCGGACACGGAGGGTGAAGGGGGACGAGGGCGCACAGGGGCCGCGCACCCGCGCACACGCCGCCTACCGGCAGAAGGCGTCGCACACCGCCTCGTACCGCCCGGTCCACCACACCACCAGCGCGGAGGCCGCCGGGAACTGCGGGTCGGTGCGGCGGTCGCGCAGCTGGTAGCGCCAGCGCAGCATCCAGAAGTCGTTGAGCCGCTCCCACCACACCCGGTGGACGGCCGCGGCCATCTCGTCCGCGCCGGCCCCGGTGGCGGCGCGGTAGGCGCGGGCGTAGGCGCGGATCTTGGCCAGGTCCAGGGCCCCGTCGGGCCGCAGGAAGAAGATGACGGCGGCCCGTACGGCCTCCTCGGCGCGCGGCCGGACGGCCAGCCGGTCCCAGTCCACGATCGCGACGGGCTCCCAGGGCTCCCGGTCCCGGTAGAGCAGGTTGAGGGGGTGGAAGTCCCCGTGCACCCACCCGGCGACCGGCTCGGCCCCGGCGGGCGGACGGCGGTGGGCGTGGCGCTCCAGCAGGGCGCGGCGCTCGCGCAGCCGGTGCTCGGCCAGTTCGTCGAAGCAGTCGCGGCCGCGGCGGTTGCGCACCCGGGCCAGCAGCTCGTCGATGAGCCCGAAGGTCACCTCGGGGTCGGCGCTGGGTTCGGCGGCGTGCCCGGCGGCCGGCACGGGCACGACCTGGCCCAGCCGTACGTGCACCAGGCCCAGCAGCGCGCCCAGGCGGCGGGACTGCGCCCGGGACAGCTCGCCGCCGTCCCGGTGCCGGCCGTCCACCCAGGGGTGCAGGGCGTAGCAGCGGTCCTCCACCACGGCGACGGTCCGGCCGGAGGCGTCCTCGACGGGCGGCACGACCGGGACGCCGAGGTCGCCCAGGCGGGCCGTGACGCGGTGCTGGTGCTCGATGCGGGCCGGGTCGCGCGGGTCGCCGTCGAGGTGGTGCTTGAGGAAGAACCGGCCGCGGGTGGTGGAGAGCCGGTAGCCGCGGTTCAGCAGCCCCTGGGCCACCGGCTCGCACGAGATCGGCTCCCCGGCGCCGTAGCGCCGCACCAGCGTGGCGAGGGTGGTGCCGGGGAGGTGGGGAGACTGCACGCCCGGAATCGTAGGTGACCCTCGGCTACCGCCCGGTCGCGTTGTGCGTCGACGGCCGGGAGGTGATATGGGGGTGGGTCCGCCCTCCGGGAGGGGTCAGCCGCCGCTCGCCGCGGTGCCCGCGGGACCGCCCCCGGCCGTGGCTCCGCCGCCCTCGGTGGTGCCGCCGCCCTCGGTGGCACCGGCGGTGGTGTCGCCGTTGGCGCCGTCGGTGGCGCCGCCGGCGTCCGTGCCGCCGGCGTCCGTGCCACCGGCGTCGGTGCCGCCGGCGTCCGTACCGCCGGCGTCCGTGCCACCGGTGTCGGCGCCGCCGGTGCCCGTACCGCCGTCGGTGGTGGCCCCGTCGGTGGCGCCCTCGTCGGTGCCGCCGTCGGGCTGGCTGGGCTCGTTGCTGGGCGAGGGCGCCTGGCTGGTCTGCGGGTCGCTGGGCCAGTCGTTGCCCCCGGTGCCGCCGTTCTGCCAGCCGCTGGTGCCGCCGGGATCGGTGTTGTCGTCCTGGCTGGGCTCCCGCGACTCCTCGTCGTCGGGAGAGGGCTCCGACGAGCTCTCCCGCTCGGACGGCGTGGAGGTGGTGTTGTCGGGCTTCTTCTGCTGCTGGCCGCCGTCGTTGCCCTGGAGGGCCAGGAAGATGCCCGCGGCGATGGCGAGGACGGAGAAGAAGGCGACCAGCGCGTACTTCAGGCCGCTGCCGCCCCGGCGCCCGTCGCCGCCGCCCCCGGTGTCGTACCCGCCGCTGTCGTACGAGCCGCCGCCGGGGCTGCCCATCAGCAGCGGCGGGCCGACCCGGGTGGCGGCGTCCGAGGGGAAACCGCCGGTGGCGGGGGTGTCGCCGCCGGGGTACACGCCCGGGGTGCCCATGGCGGGCGTGGCGCCGGTGGAGACCACCGCGCCGGTGTTCCACAGGCCGCCGGTGTGGCCGCCCTGCTCCTGGAGCATGCGCAGCGCGTACTGCACCAGCCCGCGCATCTCCTCGGCGGTCTGGAAGCGGTCGTCCGGGTCCTTGGCCAGCGCCCGCATCACCAGGCCGTCCAGCTCCGGCGGCACCGAGTCGGTCACCCGCGACGGCGGGACCGGCTCGTCCTGGACGTGCTGGTAGACCACCGACAGCGGGGTCTCGCCGGTGAACGGCGGGCGCAGCGCCAGGAGTTCGTAGAGCATGCAGCCCGTGGCGTACAGGTCGGAGCGGGCGTCCACCGTCTTGCCCAGCGCCTGCTCGGGGGAGAGGTACTGCGGGGTGCCCATGACCATGCCCGTCTGGGTCATGGTGGTGGACGCGCCGTGCAGGGCGCGGGCGATGCCGAAGTCCATCACCTTCACGGCGCCGGCGGTCGTGATGATGACGTTGGCGGGCTTGATGTCCCGGTGCACGATGCCGTGCTGGTGGCTGTAGGCGAGCGCCTCCAGGACCCCGGAGATGATGATCAGCGCCTGCTCGGGCGGCGGGGCGTCGGCGTTGAGGAGGAGGTCGCGGATGGTGCGGCCCTCGACCAGCTCCATGACGATGTACGGCACGGTGTTGCCGCCGACCACGTCCTCGCCGGAGTCGTAGACGGCCACCACCGCGTGGTGGTTGAGGCCGGCGACGGACTGCGCCTCACGGGTGAAGCGCGCCTTGGAGACCGGGTCCTCGGCGAGGTCCGCGCGCAGCAGCTTGACGGCGACGGTCCGGCCCAGGCGCACGTCCTCGGCGGCGAACACCTCCGCCATGCCGCCGCGGCCGAGTCGCCGCGTGAGGCGGTACCGTCCGTCGCCCACCACGCCGCCGCTGCCCCACGACTCGGGCGAATCGGACACCCCACCAGCAGTCTCGTCGGGCTCCGAAGGCCCTCCGGCGGCTTGTGTCTGTGCCATCAGTCCTCGCCGTAGATCAGGTCCGCGGGATCGCGGATCCGTACGCTCTGCTCCTTGTGCACGCTAACAGGGTCCGGGGGCCGTGCCCCTCGGTGAAGGGGAAGAGAGCGGCGCGGGACGTGGTACCGAGAGCGCTGGGGTAGCAACTGACCATCCAACCCGCTCGGGCCGCGAACTGGCAAGTTACGATGTCGGGCGCCCCGTGGACGCCTGTGACGCGTATGCGCGCATCGGGTCACGGAACGGGCAAGCGGCTTGACGTGCCCGGCCGCTGGGGCAGACTTGGCCGGGGAATCCCGGGTCGGTCGGTGTACCGCGGGGCGACCGGACGGGACCGGTCGGCGGCACCACGAGCACCAGCAGAGCAACCGTACACGCGCAGGCCCGAGACGGCAGTCCTGCGGCGCCGAGGGGGAAGCAGTCAGATGAGCGACGACGGCGCGCAGGCCGCGTACCAGGGGCGTACGGTCGGCGGCGGGCGCTACCAGCTACGCGATCTGCTCGGCCAGGGCGGCATGGCCTCGGTGCACCTGGCCTACGACACCGTGCTCGACCGCCAGGTCGCGGTCAAGACCCTCCACACCGAGCTCGGCCGCGAGCCGTCCTTCCGCGAGCGCTTCCGCCGCGAGGCGCAGTCGGTCGCCAAGCTGACGCACACCAACATCGTCTCGGTCTTCGACTCCGGCGAGGACGAGATCGACGGCGCGCTGGTGCCGTACATCGTCATGGAGTACGTCGAGGGCGAGCCGCTGCGCTCGGCCCTGGACGCGGACGTGGCCCGGGACGGGGCGATGCCGAGCGACAAGGCGCTCAAGATCGCCTCCGATGTGCTCGCCGCGCTCGAGGCCAGCCACGAGATGGGCCTGGTGCACCGGGACATCAAGCCGGGCAACGTCATGCTCAACCGGCGCGGCGTGGTCAAGGTCATGGACTTCGGCATCGCCCGCGCCATGCAGTCCGGCGTCACGTCGATGACGCAGACGGGGATGGTCGTCGGCACCCCGCAGTACCTCTCCCCCGAGCAGGCGCTGGGGCGCGGCGTGGACGCCCGCTCCGACCTGTACTCGGTGGGCGTCATGCTCTTCGAGCTGCTCACCGGACGGCTCCCCTTCGACGCGGACTCGCCGCTGGCCATCGCGTACGCGCACGTCCAGGAGGAGCCGCCCGTACCGTCGTCGATCAACCGGTCGCTGCCGCCGGCGGTGGACGCGCTGATCGCGCGGGCGCTGAGGAAGAACCCCAACGAGCGCTTCCCGACCGCCGAGGCGATGCGCCAGGAGTGCGAGCGCGTCCGCAACGCGGTGCTCTCCTCGAACACCACCCCGCTGATCGTCAGCGGCGGACCGGCCCCGCACAGCGGCTCGGCGGTCTCGCAGTCGGTCTTCCCGCCGGTGGACGCCCACGGCACCCCGCCGCCGCCGGGCGTGCAGCAGCCGTACCAGCCGCACTACGCGCCCACGGCCGGCTTCGGGGCCGCGGGGACGGCGCAGCAGGGGTACGCCACGCCGGCGCCGGGCCCGTACGGGCACCAGGGCGGTGCGCCGACCCCGCCGCCGTACACCATGTCGCCCGCGGGCGCCGGCGGGGGCGGTGGCGGCAGGAGGAACACCGGGGTGGTCGTCGGGTCGGCGATCGCGGCGATCATCGTCGTCTCCGCCGTGATCATCGCGGTGGCGCTCAACAACGGCGGCGGCGGGGACCCGCAGGCCGGCGAGTCGCCGACGCCCGTCCAGACGACGGAGCAGCCCGCCGGCACCGGCGGCGACACCGGCGGGGGAGACACCGGCGGCGACACGGGCAGCCGGCAGACCGGCGGCACGGACAGCGGCACGGACACGGGCACCGATACCGACACGGACACCGACACCGACACCGGCGGCTTCAAGGACGAGGACACCTCGAAGACCATCGACCCGGCCAAGTGCACGGAGGCGTCCGAGAGCATCTTCGACAAGGGCAAGACGAGCATGCCCGACCTGACGTTCAAGCACCTGGACTCGGTGAAGGAGTGCGTCCGCGCGGCGGGCTGGATCCTGGACGACGTCGAGTACGAGGACGAGAACCTGTACGGGAAGAACACCGTCCTCAAGCAGTCCCCGTCCCCCTACCAGGGCTTCGACCCCAAGGAGGACAAGATCACGCTGACCGTCTCCACCGGCAACCCGGCGGACTCCTGACCGGTCCGGGGCGGACGGCCCACGGCGGGACGCACGAGGCGGGCCCGGCACGCGATCCGCGTGCCGGG
>NZ_JARVKV010000057.1 GCF_029813835.1 Streptomyces sp. DH37 | reverse complement strand
ACCCCCGGGGAACTGATGTGGTGACGCGGTCCGGGGGCGCGCGCACGGCGGGGCCGGTCACCCGAAGGGGATGGTGAGCACCGAGCCGGAGCCCACCTGGAGCTGCGACGGGGCGTTGCCGATGGCGCTCCACACCTCCAGCCGGACGGTTCCGCCCCTGAGGTCGCCGAGGCTTCCCGAGGCCGACCTCAGTCCGGCGCGGGCGGACGCGTACTCCTCCCAGCCGGGCACCGGGTCGGTGGCGAAGTAGCGGTAGGTCTCCACCCGGTCGAAGGTGCCGTCACCGGTCAGGTCGTAGGAGACCCGGGCCTGCTGGCCGAGTCCGACCGCCGTCCCCGCGTCCACCTTCAGCCGGAAGTCGGTGGTCCCGCCGGACCGGTGGCTGCCGTTGACGTTGCGGATCTCGTAGACGAGCGGCCGGTACGGGGTGCCGTCCCGGTTGACGCCGTCCGCCGAGGGGATGGTGTCGCCGGTCGGGGTGGCGGCCGCGGTGGTGCTCAGCGTCCCGCCGGAGCGCGGGTGGAAGGTGTTGCCGGTGGCGGGCGGGTCGCCGGGGTCGCCCGGGTCCGCCGTACCGGTGCCGGTGGCCGTGGAGCGGGCCGGGACGCTCAGCTTCCCGCCGTCGGAGAACGTCACGGTCACCGCCGAGTCGGAGTGGTTGTGGGCCACGTAGGTGCGGGTGCCGTTCTTCGTGAGGACCGCGGCGGTGGGGCTGTCGGCGGTGACGTCGGTGTCGGGGGCGCCGAGCGCGTCCAGGGTGGTGATCCAGTGGTAGGTGTGGGCCTTCGTCTCGCCCGCCTCCGGACCGTAGCCGCCGTTCTGCGCGTCCCAGAGGGCCTTGGCCTTCGCGGGGTCGGCCAGGGCCTGGAACTCCCAGAGGATGTCGCGCCACTCGACGGCCGGGCCGCCGTTGTTCCGCTCCATCTCGGAGATGCTGCGCCGGATCATGTCCTTCTTCCGGGCCAGGTGGAGCGAACCCCCGGTCACCGGGAGGACGTTGATGCCGTGGATCTCCTCGGGGTTGGCGGTCCACCAGGTGGAGTAGGCGCCGCCGCTGCCCCACACCATGCCGACGACGTCATGGTTGAAGTTCTGCGGGTAGACGGCCTGGTCGGCGTCGAACCAGTACTGGGCGATGGCCTCGGACTCGGTGGTCAGCAGGTAGACGCCCAGGTCCCGCAGGGAGGTGTCCCCGGTGGCCGCGCCCCACAGGACGAGGCCGGCGCTGAGGTTGATCGACTCCGAGGACGACTCCTGGTTGTTGCCCGCGGCGAAGCCCGCGTGCCCGGCGGCCCAGCTGTGCCCGGCGTAGACGTCGAAGCCGCGCAGGAAGGGGAAGAGCTGGTCGGTGCGGCTGGGGTTGGCGGCGTCCCGGACCAGCGTCTTCACCATGCCGCCCCAGGCGGAGTCCGCCGCCCAGGCCCGGTCGTACTGGGCCACGATCGCCGCGGCCATCACGTAGTACGAGTAGTGGAAGTGGTGGTCGTTGAGCTCCTTGTCGCTGCCGTAGGAGGCGGGGTAGCCGATGAGCGTGCGCCAGTCCCGGTCGTAGGAGAACTCCGAGGGCCCGCCCACGGTGAACCACTCCTGGAGCCGTCCCTTGATCAGCCCGAGCAGCTTGTCGCGGACGGCCGTCTCACCGATCTGGTCGGCGATCGGCACCAGCTGGGCGAGCTTGCCGAGCTGCTTGCCCGTCCAGTAGGTGTCCGTGGCCCCCTGGAACGGGTCGGCGGCGTTCGCCACCTCGTTGAGGTACCCGGTGAGCCGTGCCTTGTCCACGGCGGGCACCCGGGGCAGGCCCGGCAGGACGCCGGTGACCTTCTGGGAGGTGGTGAAGGAGGCGCCCTCGCGGACCTTCATCGTCCCGCGCGGCGAGACGTAGGTGTAGGGGGTCAGCGCGTCGGAGGTGTGCAGCCACTGGTGGCGGTAGAGGGCCTGGAGGGTTCCGCGCTCGCTGCCCTCCTTCGCCGTCGTGGTCAGCGTGTAGGTGGCCTTCATCCGCCCGGCGGCCCGGTCGTAGTTCCAGCTCACCCTGGAGTCGGTGACGAAGCTGAAGGCGTACTTGCGGTAGGTGGCGAGCGCGTCGGTGCTCGGCAGGACGGCCAGCGAGAAGTAGTCCCTGCCGCCCAGGTTCGCGCGGATGTCGGTGCCCGAGACGGTCCAGTCGCTGCCGGTGGGGGCGAACAGCGCGTAGTGGTGGCCGCCGATGGTGACGCCCAGGACGTTGCCCTGGTCGGCGAAGACGTTCGGGGTGCTCGCGGCGGAGATCCGCGCCGCCCCGCCGGTGCCCTGCGCGTACACGTAGGGCATGCCGTGGCCGATGGTGGTGCGCAGGGTGCGGGCGCCGTCGGACCACTGGGGGGTGACGGTCCAGTCGCTCCAGGAGTCGGCCCTGGCGTCCGGCGCGTTGAGCCCCTCCAGGCCGACGGTCAGGTCGCGCTTGTGCGGGAACTCGTACTGGCGGCCGTCGCCCACGATCGCGGGGGAGGTGGGGTAGCCGACCTCCAGACCGCCGGAGACGGCCCGGTAGGTGAGCGGGTGGCCGTACATGTTCTCGGAGTACGGGTTGTCGGGGTACCGCTGGAAGGCCAGGGAGGACCACCAGTCGTTGGTGGGCACCGGCTTGCCCGCGGCGGCGGAGGTGACCTTCGGCTTGACGGGGGCGCCGGTGTTGTTCTCCGGGCCTGCGGCTCCGGCGGGGCGGGTGTCGCTGTAACCGCCCTGTCCGACGGGGACGGTGGCGGCCGTGGCGCTGCCCGCCCCGACGACGCCGAGGCCGGTGGCGGCGGCGGCCGTGGCCACCACCGCCGCCAGCAGCGCGGCGGGACGTCTGCGGAATCTCATGAACGGCTCCTCGTGGGGGTGGGGGTGGGGGTGGGGGATGTGGGGGTTCGAGGGTGTGTGAGAGCGCTCTCAGATTCCGGCAACGTAAAGTTCAGCTAAACAAGCGTCAAGATGTTCGACAGAATCGATCTTCAACAGCCGCTGTTCGTTCAAAAGTTGACGCCGTATCGTCCTTTTCGTCTACCGCCCGGCGCCGGACGCGCCCCGGCGCGCCACACCGGCGGCCACGCCTCCCGGTCGTGCCGCCGCAGCACGGCCGCGGTGCTGCGCGGTTCGTTCCGGGCACGGGGACGGCCGACGGCGGAGGCATCCGGTACGGCCGCGAGCGCCGCCTGTCCCTCCCCCGCTCCGGTCAGGGGTGCGCCGGGCAGGACCGGTACCGGCTCTCGTCCCTGCGGTGGTCGTCCGGCAGGGCGCCCGGGCCGCTCGCGAGTCGGTCGACGGCCGTCCGCCACTTCCGCAGGTGCAGCTCGGACGTGCCACGTCGCAGCGTGAACCGGGTCCCGTCGTGGAAGCACGTCCACGGCGGCTCGTCATCAGGGTGCTCGGCCGCTCGGCCGATGAGTTCCCGGGCCTTGTCCGGCAGGCGACGCGCGTTGCCTGCGTCCGCGTCCGGCGCGCGCCCACGAGCGGCCGTCTGCACGGCCGTCACCCGAACTCCCGGGGAGGCGTACGGGACCGACCGGCGCGGCGGCCGTCCGGCCCTGGTCCCGCGCCGTCCACGCGAGGAACCGGGCGTGCTCGGACGCGAGCCGCCCACCGCGGCCGACCCGCACAACCTCACGCGCACCCCGTACGACGCGGGAGGGGCGACGCCTCCGCACAGGCGCCGCCCCTCCCTTCGGGCGCCGGAGCCGTTGCCCGCCGGGTGAGGGTCGGGGTCGACGGGAGTGGCTCCGGTGTCGGTTGGTCGTCGGGCCGGTCAGGACCGGTTCGGATCGGTCGGGACCGGTTCGGATCGGTCGGGACCGGTTCGGATCGGTGGGGTCAGCGGCTGTCGCTGCCCTCCCCGGTCTCCACCGCCGCCGCCCGGCCCGCCTCCAGGCGGGCGACCGGGATGCGGAAGGGGGAGCAGGAGACGTAGTCCAGGCCGATGCCGTGGAAGAAGTGGACCGACTCCGGGTCGCCGCCGTGCTCGCCGCAGACGCCGAGCTTGAGGTCGGGGCGGGTGCCCCGGCCGGCCGCGACCGCGTTGCGCACCAGCGAGCCGACGCCGTCCCTGTCTATGGTCTCGAACGGCGAGACCCCGAAGATGCCCTTCTCCAGGTAGGCCGTGAAGAAGCTGGCCTCCACGTCGTCCCGGCTGAAGCCCCACACCGTCTGGGTGAGGTCGTTGGTGCCGAAGGAGAAGAAGTCGGCGCACTCGGCGATCTGGCCGGCCGTCACCGCGGCGCGCGGCAGCTCGATCATCGTGCCGAGGAGGAGCTTCAGGTCCACGCCGCGGGCCTGTTCGACCTCGGCGATCACCTTCTCGGCCTCCTCGCGGACGATCTCCAGCTCCTGGACGGTGCCCACCAGCGGGATCATGATCTCCGCGCGCGGGTCGCCCTTGGCGTCGATCCGGTCGGCCGCCGCCTCCGCGATGGCCCGCACCTGCATGGTGAACAGGCCGGGGATGACCAGGCCCAGGCGTACGCCGCGCAGGCCCAGCATCGGGTTCTGCTCGTGGAGGCGGTGGACGGCCTGGAGCAGCCGCAGCTCGTTCTCGTGGGGCTCCCTGCGGGACTCCGCCAGCGCCACCCGCACCGACAGCTCGGTGATGTCGGGGAGGAACTCGTGCAGCGGCGGGTCCAGCAGCCGCACCGTCACCGGCAGGCCGTCCATGGCCTCGAAGAGCTCGACGAAGTCGCCCTTCTGGAGCGGCATCAGGGCGGCCAGGGCCTGCTCGCGCTCGGTTTCGGTGTCGGCCAGGATCAGGCGCTCGACCAGTTCGCGCCGCTCGCCGAGGAACATGTGCTCGGTGCGGCACAGGCCGATGCCCTGGGCGCCGAAGCGGCGGGCGCGGGAGGCGTCCTCGGCGTTGTCGGCGTTGGCGCGCACCCGCAGCCGGCGTACCCGGTCGGCGTACGCCATGATCCGGTGCACGGCCTTGACCAGCTCGTCGGCGTCCTCGGCGCCGGCGTGCATCCGGCCCTCGAAGTACTCCACGACCGGGGAGGGCACGACGGGGACCTCGCCGCGGTAGACCTTGCCGGTGGAGCCGTCGATGGAGATGACGTCGCCCTCCTCGATGACCACCCCGCCCGGCGCGCTCAGGCAGCGCCTCTTGGTGTCCACCTCCAGCTCCTCGGCGCCGCAGACGCAGGTCTTGCCCATGCCGCGGGCGACGACGGCGGCGTGCGAGGTCTTGCCGCCGCGGCTGGTGAGGATGCCCTCGGCGGCGATCATGCCGTCGAGGTCGTCGGGGTTGGTCTCGCGGCGGATGAGGATGACCTTCTCGCCCGAGCGCGACCACTTGATGGCGGTGTAGGAGTCGAAGACGGCCTTGCCGACGGCCGCGCCCGGCGAGGCGGCGATGCCCCAGCCGATCCGCTCGGCCCCGCCGGCGCCGATCCTCGACTCGTCGAAGCGCGGGAACATCAGCTGGGCGAGCTGGGCGCCGTTGACGCGCCGCAGCGCCTCGGCCTCGTCGATCAGGCCCTGGTCCACGAGCTGGGTGGCGATGCGGAAGGCCGCGGCGGCCGTGCGCTTGCCCACCCGGGTCTGGAGCATCCACAGCTTGCCGCGCTCGATGGTGAACTCGATGTCGCACAGGTCCCGGTAGTGGTTCTCCAGGGTCTCCATGATCCGCATGAGCTGGTCGTACGACGTCTTGTCGATCTTCTCCAGCTCGGCGAGCGGCACGGTGTTGCGGATGCCGGCGACGACGTCCTCGCCCTGGGCGTTGGCGAGGTAGTCGCCGTAGACGCCCTGCTGGCCGCTGGCGGGGTCGCGGGTGAAGGCGACGCCGGTGCCGGAGTCGGGGCCGAGGTTGCCGAAGACCATCGAGCAGACGTTGACGGCCGTGCCCAGGTCGTGCGGGATGCGCTCCTGGCGGCGGTAGAGCCTGGCCCGGTCGCCGTTCCAGGAGTCGAAGACCGCGCGGATGGCGAGGTCCATCTGCTCGCGCGGGTCCTGCGGGAAGTCGCGGCCGGTCTGCCCGGAGACGATGCCCTTGAAGGTCTCGACGAGCGTCTTGAGGTCGCCGGCGTCCAGGTCGACGTCGGTGGCCGCGCCCTTGGCCCGCTTGGCCTCCTCCAGCGCCTCCTCGAACAGCTCGCCGTCGACGCCCAGCACGGTCTTGCCGAACATCTGGATGAGGCGCCGGTAGGAGTCCCAGGCGAAACGTTCATCCCCCGCCTGGGCGGCGAGACCGGCCACGGAGGCGTCGGACAGGCCGATGTTCAGGACGGTGTCCATCATCCCCGGCATGGAGAACTTGGCGCCGGACCGGACGGAGACCAGGAGGGGGTCGTCCGCCTGGCCGAGCTTCTTGCCCATCTTCTTCTCGAGCGCGTCGAGGTGCGCACTCACCTCGTCGCGGAGGGCCGGGGGCTCGGAGCCGGAGTCGAGATAGACCTTGCACGCCTCGGTGGTGATGGTGAACCCGGGAGGGACCGGGAGACCGAGGTTCGTCATCTCGGCGAGGTTGGCTCCCTTGCCTCCGAGGAGGTCCTTGAGGTCCTTGTTGCCCTCGGTGAAGTCGTAGACGAACTTCTGGGTTACGTGAGGCTCTTCGTTTTCCGGCACGAGAATCGCGCTCCTCGCTGGATCCCACGGCGGAAGCCGGGGGAAGGCTGCCCTGACGGCGGGGAGCGTACCCAGATCGAAGGATTTCGAGTACGGCCATCGGCAGTCCATGGGGGTGTAACCACCCATCCGCCGAGGGATCGAAAGTAAAGGCCGATTCAAGTGCCGCGAGACGCCCCCTTCACTAGTCGAACCGCCGAACACCCCCGGTGATCGATGGAGCGCTTCACGGTCACTCTCGGCCACCACGGGCGTGATCGCGTGAACGGAAGGGAGGTGGCACTCGGTGCCATCCCTTGGAGAAGTGCAGCGCCCCTCTTGATGCTCATATGAGCGAGCCGTCTATCAGAGTGGCGAGCATCACGCCCTTGACGGACCCCATGTCTCAGCCATTGGACACATACGCGAGCCGTGGCGCTCGGATGAGCGCCCACCGGGCGGTGCTCCCACCCGGCCCCCTCACAGCCCCATGGCCGCCAGCCGGGCGTCCGCCCGCTCGGGCGCGTACAGGTGCTCCACGACCATCGCCCCCGCCCCCACCAGACCCGCCCTCTCCCCCAGCCGGGAGGTGACCACGGTCAGATGGGCGGTGCTGCGGGGCATGGCGCGCTGGTAGAGCAGCTCGCGCACGCCGGTGACGAACGGCGTGCCGGCCAGGTCGCCCGCGACCATCAGCACCCCCGGGTTGAGCACGGTGACGACCGTGACCAGCACCTCCCCCACCCTGCGGCCCGCCTCCCGGGCCAGCCGGACCGCGTCGGGCTGCCCGGCGGCGAGCAGCTCGCGCACCCCGGTCCCGGAGGCGGCCGGGATCCCGGCGGCGGTGAGCCGGCCGGCCAGCGCCCGGCCGCTGGCGACCGCGGCCAGGCACCCGTACGAACCGCACATGCACAGCGCGTCCGGCCGGTCGTGCAGCCGGATGTGCCCGATGTCCCCGGCGCCGCCGTCGATGCCGCGGTACATCTCGCCGCCCACCACGAGCCCCGCGCCGATGCCGGTGGAGACCTTGACCAGCAGGAAGGCGGAGCAGTCGCGCCAGCCGGTGCGCTGCTCGGCGTACGCCATGAGGTTGGCGTCGTTCTCGACCAGCACCACCGGCCCCTCGCCGTCCGCGCCGGTGTGCCTCAGGTACGCCCGCCGCATCCGCTCGGGTATCGGGTAGCGGTCCCAGCCCGGCATGATCGGCGGCTGGACCACCTGCCCGGACTCCCACTCCACCGGCCCGGGCACCGACACCCCGATGCCGCAGACCTCCTCCGGGGCGGCCCCGGCCCGCTCCAGCAGCGGCGGGAACCACCGCGCCACCCGGTCGACCACGTTCTCCGGGCCGTCCTCGATGTTCAGGGGCCCGGTGTGCTCGGCCAGCACCCGGCCGTTCAGGTCCAGCGCGGCGGCCAGCCCGTGCCGGGTCTCCACGTCCACGGCGAGGACCACGGCGTGCGAGCCGTCGAACTCCAGCCGGTTCGAGGGGCGTCCGCCCGCCGGGCCGCCCACGGGCACGGTGGCGCCGTCGCGGATCCAGCCCGCACGGAAGAGCTGGTCGAGGCGGTGGCCGACGGTGGAGCGGGACAGGCCGGTGGCGCGCTGGAGTTCGCCGCGGGTGGTGGCCTGCCCGCTGCGGACCAGCCGCAGCAGGTGCCCCGCGCTGGATTGGTTCCCGGTCATACGGTCATCTTCGCCGCACCTTCCGGCCGCCGCCGTCCCACCCCCGCCGAACGCCCTGCTCAGCCCCCTCTCAGGCCTTGTCCGCCCCGCCGGTCAGGCCCTCGGCGAGCAGCCGCTCGGCGGCGAGGAAGAGCAGGACCACCGGCACGGTGAGCACCACCGAGCCGGCCATCAGCACCGTCTTGGAGACCTCGACGCCGCCCGCGAGCTGCTGGAGGCCGAGCGAGACCGTCCACTTCCCCGGCTCGGCGGTGAGGAAGAGCAGGGCGAACAGGAACTCGTTCCAGGCGATCATGAAGATGTACAGGCCCGTGGCCGTCAGCGAGGGCAGCGCGAGCGGCAGCACCACCGTGCGGACGGTCCGCAGCCGGGAGCAGCCGTCGAGCGCCGCGGCCTCCTCGACGGCGCGCGGCACGGTGAGGAAGTAGTTCCGCAGCATGTACACGGACACGGGCACGGTCTGGGCGACGTAGACGACCGCGAGCCCGGCCAGGCTGCCGTGGAGCCCCATCCTGGCGAACACCACGAACAGCGGCACCGCCAGCAGGGTGGCCGGGAAGAGGTAGACGGCCAGGAAGAGGGCGCTGACGTGCCGGCCGCCGAAGAAGCGCAGCCTGCCGACGGCGTAGGCCCCGGGCACGGCCGCGAGCAGGGTGAGCGCGACGGTGCCCAGCGAGACGGCGGCGGAGTTGGCGAGCATCCGCACGAAGCCCTGGCCGCCCTCCCCGGTGGGCCGCAGCACCTCCTCGTACGTGGCGGCGGTCAGCTCCCGCGCGGAGACCCACAGCCGCCCCGGGTCCAGCAGCAGCGCGTCGACCGGCTTCACCGACAGCAGCAGCATGTAGCCGAAGGGGAGGACGGCGGCCAGCGCCAGGAAGGCGGTCACCGCCCACCGCAGGATCCCGAAGATCCTCTCCTCGGCACGCGCGCGGCTCCTCACGCCGCCTCCTCCCGCGCCCGGCGGGCGAGGTACCCGGAGCACAGGCCCAGCGGGACGGCCAGGACGGCGGCCAGGACGAGCGCCTGCGCGGCCGCCGCGCCCACGTCGTAGCGCGCGGTGAGGAACTCGTAGACGCGGACGGCGACGACGTCGGTGCCCGCTCCCCCGCCGGTCAGCAGGTACACGTCGTCGAACTTGCCGAAGGCCATGACGAAGCGCAGCACCGCCAGCAGCGCCACGACCGGCATCAGCTGCGGCAGCAGCACGTACCGGAAGCGCTGGCCGACGGTGGCGCCGTCCACCGTGGCGGCCTCCTCCAGGACGGCGGGCACGGCCTGGAGGCGGGCGAGCAGGAAGAGGAAGGCGAAGGGGAAGTAGCGCCAGGTCTCGAAGGCGATGACGGTCAGCAGGGCGAGCGGGACGTCGAACCCCACTCCCAGCAGGGAGACCCGGTGGTCGCGGGTGGTGAGGAAGGCCGGAGCCCGCTCCCAGCCGAGGAGGTCGCGGCCCCACTCGCCCACGACGCCGTACTGCGGACTGAGCGCCACCTGCCAGACGAAGGCCACGGCGACGACGGGGGCGACGTACGGCAGGAGCATCGCGGCGCGCAGCGGGCCACGGCCCCGGAACGGCCGGCGCAGCGCGAGGGCGGCGGCCAGGCCCAGCGCGATCGATCCGGCGGTGCCTCCGGCGGCGTAGACCAGGGTGGTGCCCAGGCTGCTCCAGAAGCCGGGGGAGCCGAGGACGGCGCCGAAGTTGTCCAGGGTCCAGCGGCCCCGCAGGCCCATGCCCTGGATGTCGGCCAGCCGGGCGTCCTGGAAGGCCAGCAGCACGGTCCACGCGATGGGCAGGACGACGACGGACAGGACGACCAGGAAGGTGGGGGCGGTGAAGGCCAGTCCGGCGCGGTTCTCGCGCCGGGCCGCGGTGAGGGGGCGGCGGGCGCGGCGCGTACGGCGGCGGGTACGGGCCTCTCCCGCTCCGCCGCCGTCCGGCGGTCTCGCCGGGCTCCGCGGTGTGGTCACGGGGGTCATGGGATGCGCACCTCGGGCGTGTGGGTGGGGGCGACGGGGCCGGGCGGGGCTACTCCAGGGACTCGCGCAGGGCGGTGACCTCCTCGTCGGCCGCGCGCGCGGCCTCCTCCGGGGCGAGCCCGCCGCCGGCCATGGCGCTGACGGCCCGGGGCACGGGCAGCTCGCCGCCCATGGCGCCGACGAGCACGCCCTGGCCCCGTCCGATGCCCCAGCGCCTCATCCCCCCGACCCCGTCCACGAGCCGGTCGAGGAGTTCGGGCGGGTACACCCGGTCCATCGGCACGCGCTCGTCCACGCCGAGGTCGCTGGAGCGCCAGGCGCGCAGGAAGGCGTCCGGGTCGCCGGGGGTCCCGGTGCGGACCGGGATCTTGCCCTCGGGCGCCATGCCGAACCAGTCCCGGTAGCCGTCGCCCATCATGTACTCGATGAAGGCCCGCGACGCCTCCGTCTCGGCCGACCTGGTGACGGCCCAGGAGGTGATCTCGCCGAACCGGGCCGGGCCGGCGCCGTCCGGTCCCTCCAGCGCGGTGACGATCCCGCTGTTCTCCGCGAGGAAGCGGCGGTCCTCCCCGCACTCCGGGCAGCCGGGCAGGGCGTCCTCGCGCAGCCCGGCCAGCTCGTCGAGGACGAAGGAGGACCAGAGGAGGAGCGAGGAGGAGCCGGAGAAGTAGGTGGCGCGGGTGGAGTCCACGGTCTGGGCGCCGGGAGCGCCGTACTCGCGGGCGAGGGTGCCGTACGCGGCGAAGGCCCGGCGGCAGGGCGGGGAGTCCAGCACCACCTCCCCGTCGGCGCGGACCAGCTCGCAGCCGTTCGCCAGGGCCAGGCCCTCGAAGCTCTGCTGGGTGGCCGCGTCGCCGGGGTCGGTGGCCAGGGAGATCCCGGCGCGCTCCCCCGTGTCCAGCTCCTCCGCCGCCCGCAGCAGGTCGCGGTAGGTGTCGGGGACGGGCAGGCCCTTCTGCGCCAGCCGGTCCTTCCGGTACAGGAGCAGGTGCAGCCAGGCGTCGGAGGGGACCGCCAGCCGCCGTCCGCCGTCGGCGGTCAGCCGCAGCGCGCCCGCGCCGAAGGTGTCCTCGTCCAGGGCGCGCACGACGTCGCCGGCGGCGGCGGTGTCGAGCAGGTCGTTGGCGTGCATCTGCCACACCTGGCCCAGCGGCACCGCGCCGATGACATCGGGCAGCCCGCCCGCCGCCGCGGCCGACATCACCAGTTGCGGGAGCTGGTCCTCGGCGACGCCGACCAGCTCGACCCCGATGCCGCTCTCCGCCTCGAAGCGGGCGACGGCCTTCCGCGTGGCGGCCATCCGCGGCGGGAGGTTCTCCAGGGACCACACCGTGATCCTGCCGTCGGGCGCGGCCCCGGTCGCGCCCCCGCAGCCCGGCAGCGCGCCCGCGGCGAGCGCGGCGGCCAGCGCGGCGACGGCCGTACGCCGCGGCCGGCGGGCGTGCGCGCGTTCCCGCGCCCTCCGTCCGCGCTCCCCCGTGCTTCGCTCGCGCGCCCCTCGTGTGTCAGGTCTCACAGCACCACTTCTGCCTTTCGGCGAGACAGAACCCTAGGCTTACAGAGGCGTAACCTAGGAGTCGCACAGACACCGGAGTTCTCGTGGAGCGCGTCGCTCAGTTCACCGAAACACCCCCTTCGCACGCCGTCCCGAAGGACCTGAAGGGCCCGGAGGACCCGAAGGACCCGAAGGAGGGGCCGCGGCCACCGGCCGGGCACCCACGGCCCCGCGCACCGCACTCCGCCGCTCGCTCCGCCGCGGGCCGGGCGATCCGATGAGGCCCCTTCCGGCCCCCCTCTCCACCGCCCGTCCGTTCGTCCCCGCCCAGAGGTCACCGGTCGGCGTCACCGCCCCGGAGCTGCGCCGGGCCGCGTGCCAGGTGCTGCTGCGCAACTGGACGGGCGCCTCGACCGTCCCCTCGCGGAGCCTGTACCCGCACCAGTGGAGCTGGGACTCGGCGTTCGTCGCGATCGGCCTGCGCCATCTGTCGGCGCCGCGCGCCCAGCGCGAGCTGGAGACGCTGCTGGCCGCCCAGTGGGGCGACGGCCGCGTCCCGCACATCGTCTTCAACCCGTCCGTGCCGCTCGGCGCGTACTTCCCCAGCCCGGACTTCTGGCGCTCCTCGGCCGCCGGAGCCGGCGCCGGGGCGCCGGAGCACATCGAGACCTCGGGGATCGTGCAGCCGCCCGTCCACGCGCTCGCCGCCTGGCTGGTGCACCGCGCCGACCCGGCGACCTCGCGGCGACGCGGCTTCCTCAGACGCCTCTACCCCCGGCTGGCCGCCTGGCACCGCTACCTCACCGAGCACCGCGACCTGGGCGGGCACGGGCTGGTGTCGGTCGTCCACCCGTGGGAGCCCGGCATGGACAACAGTCCGGCCTGGGACGGCCCGCTCTCGCGCGTCGAGCCGGCCGACCCCTGCTCCTTCCGCCGCTGCGACCTCGACCACGGCTCGGCCGCCGACCGCCCCACCGACCTGGACTACGGCCGGTACGTGCGGCTGGCCGCCGACTACCGCGACCACGGCTACCGGGACGCCGACGCCCCGCACCCGTTCGCGGTGGAGGACCCCGGCGTCAACGCCCTGCTGATCGCCTCCGAGCACGCGCTCGCGGAGATCGCCGCCGAGGTCGGGGCCGAACCGGGAGGTGATCCCGGCGGCCACCGCAGACGGGCCGCGCGGCTGACCGCCGCCCTGGTGAGCCGCCTGTGGGACGAGGAGACCGGGCTGTTCCTCTGCCGCGACGTGCGCGCCGGGGAGCCGATCCGGGAGCGCAGCGCCGCCGGGCTGGTGCCGCTGGTCGTCCCGGGCCTGCCGCGCGAGGTCGTCCGCACGCTGCTGGGCACCATCGGCGGCGAGCACTTCGGCCTGGGCGACACGGTGCGGCTGGTGCCCAGCTACGACCTGAAGGGCCACGCCTTCGACTCGTGCCGCTACTGGCGCGGGCCGGCCTGGTTCAACGTCAACTGGCTGGTGGAGCGGGGCCTGAGGCAGTACGGGCACACCACGCGGGCCGACTCGCTGCGCGCCTCGGTGCTGGCGTCGGCCGCCGCGTCCGGCTTCGCCGAGTACGTGGACCCGCACACCGGGGCGGGCCGCGGGGCACGGGAGTTCAGCTGGACGGCGGCGCTCGCCCTGGACCTGCTCTCCCGCAGCGCCGACCGGTCCGCGGACCGCGCGGCGGTGCGCACCGGGATGCGCGTCGGGGCGCTGGTGCGCGACGGCGCGGCCGGCTGAGCCGGCCGCGCCCGGGGGCGCGGGGCGCGCCCGGCCGGCGGCTCAGCCGCCGGAGGTGTCCAGCTCGGCGTCGGCCGCGACGCCCGCGCGGTCGTAGGGGTCGTCCAGCCAGCCGTCGGGCAGGACGACCCGGTTGCGGCCGGAGGTGCGCCCGCGCGGGCCGTCGGCGCCCTTCGGCCACGGCTGGTCCAGGTCGAGCTCGCCCAGCAGGTCCTCCAGCTCGGCGAGGGAGGAGGCCACGGCCAGCCTGCGGCGCATCTCGGAGCCGACCGGGAAGCCCTTGGTGTACCAGGCGACGTGCTTGCGGAAGTCGATCACCCCGCGCGCCTCGTCCTCCAGCCACTCCCCCAGCAGCCGGGCGTGCCGCAGCATCACCGCGGCGACCTCGCGCAGGGTGGGCTCGGCGCGCTCGGGCCTGCCCTCGCAGGCGGCCACCAGATCGCCGAAGAGCCACGGCCGGCCCAGGCAGCCGCGTCCGACCACGACGCCGTCGCAGCCGGTCTCGCGCATCATCCGCACCGCGTCGTCGGCCGACCAGATGTCGCCGTTGCCCAGCACCGGGATCTCGGGCACGGCCTCCTTCAGGGCGGCGATGGCGTCCCAGTCGGCGGTGCCGCCGTAGTGCTGGGCGGCGGTGCGGCCGTGCAGGGCGACGGCGGTGACGCCCTCCTCGACGGCGATGCGCCCGGCGTCGAGGTAGGTCAGGTGGTCGTCGTCGATGCCCTTGCGCATCTTCATGGTCACCGGCAGCCCGCCGGCGCCGGTGACGGCCTCGCGCAGGATGGCGCGCAGCAGGTTCCGCTTGTACGGCAGCGCCGAGCCGCCGCCCTTGCGGGTCACCTTGGGCACCGGGCAGCCGAAGTTGAGGTCGATGTGGTCGGCCAGGTCCTCGTCGGCGATCATGCGGACGGCCTTGCCGACGGTCGCCGGGTCCACGCCGTAGAGCTGGATGGAGCGCGGCTTCTCGGTCTCGGCGAAGTGGATGAGCCGCATGGTCTTGGCGTCCCGCTCGACCAGCGCCCGGGTGGTGATCATCTCGCTGACGAACAGGCCCCGGCCGCCGCTGTACTCACGGCACAGCGTCCGGAACGGCGCGTTGGTGATCCCGGCCATCGGCGCGAGGACCACGGGCGGCCGGACCGTGTGCGGGCCGATGGCGAGCTGCTGTGACATGGGCGTGGGCATCCTCGTGGTCGCTCGGCGGAGGGGGACGATCCTCCATTGTCCCCCATCCGGCCCGGTCCCCCGCGCCCGGTCAGTGCCCCAGGAGCGCGGTGGTGAAGACGGCGAGGAAACCGGCCATCCCGATCAGCCCGAGGATCCAGGGCGCGGGGCTCAGCCGCTGCCCGCCGGCGCGGCGCGCCCCGTGCTCGGCCAGGTGGTGGGCGGCCTCGGAGGCCGCCTCGGCGCGGGCGAGGCGGCGGGCCGTGAACCGGTGGTCGCAGGTGCCGCAGACGAGGTGGCGCGCGTCCCCCGTGCCGCGGCGGAAGCACAGGTCCCGGGTGATCCGCACCTCGTGGATGCGCCCGTCCGCGCCGTAGCCGCTGATCGTGCTCGTGGTCACCGTGCCCGTGGTCAGCATCTGTCCCCCTTTGCCGTCCGGATCCCACCCGTGGCGTGCCCGGCCGATTCTGGAGGGAGGCGCGCTCCGGCGCCAGGGCCGAGTGGGGCAGCGTTCGCAGCCGGCTGGTTTCCGGATCCCGGCAAGGCGGGCCGGGGAGGGGGCCCGCGGGCGGAACGCAACGGGGGCCTTCCGGATCCGTGGTGCCGGATCCGGAAGGCCCCCGGTCGCGCGTACGGGGCTCAGCAGCCGATCAGACGGCCCGCGAGGTAGGACTCGATCTGGTCGAGCGAGACGCGCTCCTGCTTCATGGTGTCGCGCTCGCGCACCGTCACGGCGTTGTCGTCGAGGGTGTCGAAGTCGACGGTGACGCAGAACGGCGTGCCGATCTCGTCCTGGCGGCGGTAGCGGCGGCCGATGGCGCCGGCGTCGTCGAACTCGATGTTCCAGTGCCGGCGCAGCGTGTCCGCCAGGCCCTTGGCCTTCGGGGAGAGCTGCGGGTTGCGCGACAGCGGCAGGACGGCGACCTTGACCGGCGCCAGGCGCGGGTCGAGGCGCATCACGACGCGCTTCTCCATCTTGCCCTTGGCGTTGGGCGCCTCGTCCTCGGTGTAGGCGTCCAGCATGAAGGCCAGCATCGTGCGGCCCACACCGGCGGCCGGCTCGATGACGTACGGGGTCCAGCGCTCGCCGGCCTCCTGGTCGAAGTACGACAGGTCCTGGCCGGAGGCCTTGGAATGCGAGGTGAGGTCGTAGTCGGTGCGGTTGGCCACGCCCTCCAGCTCGCCCCACTCGCTGCCGCCGAACTGGAAGCGGTACTCGATGTCGGCGGTGCGCTTGGAGTAGTGGGAGAGCTTCTCGGCCGGGTGCTCGTACCAGCGCATGTTCTCCTCACGGAGACCCAGGCCGGTGTACCAGTTCCAGCGCTGCTCCATCCAGTACTCGTGCCACTTCTCGTCCTCGCCCGGCTTGACGAAGAACTCCATCTCCATCTGCTCGAACTCGCGGGTGCGGAAGATGAAGTTGCCCGGAGTGATCTCGTTCCGGAAGGACTTGCCCATCTGCGCGATGCCGAACGGCGGCTTGCGGCGCGAGGTCTGCTGCACCTGGGCGAAGTTGGTGAAGATGCCCTGCGCGGTCTCGGGCCGCAGGTACGCGACCGAGCCGGAGTCCTGGGTCGGGCCGAGGTGCGTGGACAGCAGGCCGGAGAACTGCTTGGGCTCGGTGAACTGGCCCTTGACGCCGCAGTTGGGGCAGTTGACGTCCGACAGGCCGGCGGCGGGGAGGCGGCCGTGCTTGGCCTCGTACGCCTCCTCCAGGTGGTCGGCGCGGAACCGCTTGTGGCACGAGGTGCACTCGGTCAGCGGGTCGGTGAAGGTGGCGACGTGGCCGGAGGCGACCCACACCTCGGAGGCGAGGATGACCGACGAGTCGATTCCGACCACGTCGTCGCGCGAGGTGACCATGTAGCGCCACCAATGGCGCTTGATGTTCTCCTTCAGCTCCACGCCCAGCGGACCGTAGTCCCAGGCGGCCCGCTGGCCGCCGTAGATCTCGCTGCAGGGGTAGACGAAGCCACGGCGCTTGCTGAGGCTGACGATGGTGTCGATCTTGTCGGCGGCCACGGTGCTCTCTTCGATACAGACGACGGAATACCTCAGGTTACCGGCGATGACGGGGGCCGGATCAAATCGGTTCGGGGTTCGGACCGGAGGCGCCGGAAACCCGGCGGCGGACGGGGGGCGCCCTCGCCGGATCCCTTCATCTCCTTTGACAATCATTTCCAACTAGGGTGAAAATGGGTGTCATGAACGCTCGACGCCGTCCTCTCATATCCCGCTCCGGCCCCCGCGCCGCCTCCCGCGCCGCGCTGGCCGGAGCCGTCGGAGCCACCGCCCTGAGCATGCTCGGCCTGACGGCCTGCGGCACCGGGGCGGGTGAGGACGCGAGCGACGGGATCGACGTCGTCGCCTCGTTCTACCCGATGCAGTTCCTCGCCGAGGAGATCGGCGGGGAGCACGTGTCGGTCAGCTCCCTGGTCGGGCCCGGCGTCGAGCCGCACGACCTGGAGCTGAGCCCGAAGCAGACCGCCGAGCTGGGCGAGGCCGACCTCGTCGTCTACCTCAAGGGGTTCCAGCCGGCCGTCGACAAGGCGATCGAGCTGTCCGGGGTGGAGAACGTCGCCGAGGCCACCTCCTACACCGAGGTGGAGGAGCAGGGCTCGGGCCACGAGGAGGAGCACGCCTCCGAGCACGCCTCCGAACCCGAGGAGGAGCACGCTTCTGAGCACGGGGAGGAGCACGCCTCCGAGCACGGGGAGGAGCACACCTCCGAGCCCGAAGGCAGGCACGAGGGCCACGACCACGGCCATGACCACGACCACGGCGGCGGGGGCGCCGGCGACCCGCACCTCTGGCTCGACCCGGTGAAGTACGCCGGGATCGCCGAGGGGGTCGGCGAGGCCCTGGCGAAGGCGGACCCGGACCACGCCGCCGACTACCGGAAGAACGCCGACGCGCTGGCGAAGAAGCTGAGGGGCCTGGACGCGGACTTCCGCGAGGGCCTGCGGAACCGCACGACCGACACCTTCGTCACCACCCACGCCGCCTTCGGCCACCTCGCCAAGCGCTACGGCCTCCACGAGGAGTCCATCGCCGGCCTCGACCCCGAGTCCGAGCCCAGCGGCGCGAGAATGAGGGAACTGCAGCAGGTCGCCAAGGAGGACGGGGTCAGCACGGTCTTCTTCGAGACGGAGGCGGGCGACCGCACCGCGAAGACCCTCGCCGACGACCTCGGGCTGCGGACCGATGTCCTCGACCCGGTCGAGGGGATCACCGACGCCTCCCGGGGCGACGACTACATCGAGATCATGCGGGCCAATCTTCAAGCCCTGCGGAAGGCGCTCGGCGCCCGGTGAGGAGGCCACCCATGACGGAGGCGGACGAGCACACCACGGCGAAGGCCCCGGTGCTGTCCCTGCGGGGCGTGACCGCCTCGCTCGGGGCGCGTCCGGTGCTGCGCGGCATCGACCTGGCCGTGGGGCGCGGGGAGGTCGTGGCCCTGCTCGGCGCGAACGGTTCGGGGAAGTCCACGACCGTGCGGGCCGCCGTCGGCCAGGTGCAGACGTCGGGCGGCGAGCTGGAGCTGTTCGGCACCCCGCTGCGGCGCTTCCGCGACTGGCGCCGCGTGGGGTACGTGCCGCAGCGTTCGACCGCCGCCGCCGGCGTGCCCGCGACCGTGCGCGAGGTCGTCGCCTCCGGGCGGCTGGCCCGCAGGCGGCTGGGGCCGCTGGGACGCGGCGACCGGGCGGCGGTGCGCGGGGCCCTGGAGCTGGTCGGGCTGGCCGACCGGGCCGGGGACTCGGTGAGCGCGCTCTCCGGCGGCCAGCACCAGCGCGTGCTGATAGCCCGCGCGCTGGCCGGCGAGCCCGAGCTGCTGGTCATGGACGAGCCGCTCGCCGGGGTGGACCTGCTCAGCCAGCGCGTCCTGGCCGACGCGCTGCGCGAGCAGGCCGCCCGGGGCGTCTCCGTCCTGCTGGTCCTGCACGAGCTGGGCCCGCTGGCCCCGCTGATCGACCGGACGGTCGTCCTCCACGACGGCCGGGTCGAGCGCGTGGACGGCACCGCCCACCTCCACGACCAGGCGTGCCACCCGCACGCCGACCCCTCCGCCGAACCGACCCGGACCGGACTGCTGACATGACCGAAATCCTCCAGCCCGCCTTCATGCAGCGCGCGCTCCTCGCCGCGCTGCTGGTCGGCGTCGCGGCCCCCGCCATCGGGATCTACCTCGTCCAGCGCCGCCAGGCGATCATGGGCGACGGCATCGGGCACGTGGCCCTCACCGGCGTGGCGCTCGGCTTCCTGCTGAGCACCAGCCCGGTGTGGACGGCCGTGGTGGTCGCCTCGCTCGGCTCGGTCGCGATGGAGCTGATCCGCTGGTACGGCAGGACGCGCGGCGACGTGGCCCTGGCGATGCTCTTCTACGGCGGCATGGCGGGCGGCGTCCTGATCATCAACCTGGCGCCGGGCGGCACCACGGCCGACCTCCTCTCCCCGCTCTTCGGCTCCGTCATGACCGTCTCGCCCGAGGACGTCACGGCCATCGTGGTGCTGTCGGTCCTCGCCCTGGCGGTCTCCTTCGGACTGCGGCGGCAGCTGTTCGCCGTCTGCCAGGACGAGGAGTTCGCCCGGGTCACCGGGCTGCCGGTGCGGCTGCTCAACCTCTTGCTGGCCGTCACCGCCGCCGTCACCGTGACCGTGGCCATGCGGGTGGTGGGCCTGCTGCTGGTGAGCGCCCTGATGGTGATCCCGGTGGCCGCGGCCCAGCAGGTCACGCGCGGCTTCGCGACCACCATGGGGTTCGCGGTGGGCATCGGCGTGCTGGTGTCCGTGTCCGGCACCGTCACCTCGTACTACGCCGACGTACCGCCCGGCGCCACCATCGTGTTGCTGGCCATCGTGCTGTTCGCCCTCCTCTCGGCGGCCGCCCCGCTGCTGAACCGCGCGCGGCTGAGGACGCGGGCGCGGGACGAGGCGGCGTCCGGCCGGGAGGAGCGGGAGGGGGACCGGGAGACGGCGAGAGGCGCTACCGTCGTCCGGTGACCGGCGGCCGTCGGCGGGGCCGGTGACACCGCCGGTCGGGGGTACACCCCGGCAGCGCCCGCCGCGCCTGGCACAATGGCCGATCAGCTACGCGAGGTAGCGCCGACTCTAGGAGGCAATGGTGGCGACCGCAGGTCCCCCCGTACGCGGCCGGTCGACCCGGCAGCGCGCCGCTGTGGCGGCGGCTCTCAGCGAGGTCGACGAGTTCCGCAGCGCCCAGGAGCTGCACGACATGCTCAAGCACCGCGGCGACTCCGTCGGCCTGACCACCGTCTACCGCACCCTCCAGTCGCTCGCCGACGCGGGCGAGGTGGACGTGCTGCGCACCGACGAGGGCGAGGCCGTCTACCGCCGGTGCAGCAGTGACGACCACCACCATCACCTGGTCTGCCGGAGCTGCGGCAAGGCCGTGGAGGTGGAGGGTCCCGCGGTGGAGAAGTGGGCCGACTCCATCGCCGCGGAGAACGGCTTCGTGGACGTGGCCCACACCATCGAGATCTTCGGCACCTGCGGCGAGTGCGCCGCCGCGGGCCGCGCCAAGGCCTGACGGCCGGCGCCCGTACGCGCCGGCCGCCGCACGTGCCCGGTCGGAGCCGCGGCTCCGACCGGGCACGTGCGCGTGCTCAGGCCTGCGGCGGCACGGTCTCCTCCCGGGGCGCGGCCCCGGGCGCGACGGGCTCCGCCCCGCCGAAGCGGCGGTCGCGGCGGGCGTACTCCAGGCAGGCGTCCCACAGGTTGCGGCGGTCGAAGTCCGGCCACAGCACGTCCTGGAAGACCATCTCGGCGTAGGCGCTCTGCCAGATCAGGTAGTTGGACGTGCGCTGCTCGCCCGAGGGCCGCACGAAGAGGTCCACGTCCGGCATGTCCGGGTAGTACAGGTACCTCGCGACGGTCTTCTCGTTCACCTTCGACGGGTCCAGCCGCCCGGCCCGCACGTCCGCCGCGATGGCCGCCGCCGCGTCGGCGATCTCGGCCCGGCCGCCGTAGTTGACGCAGAAGTACAGCGTCATGGCGTCGTTGCCGACGGTCTGCTCCTGCGCCACCTGGAGCTCCTGGACGACCGACTTCCACAGCTTGGGCATCCGGCCGACCCAGCGGATGCGGATGCCGAGCGCGTCCATCTCGTCGCGCCGGCGGCGGATGACGTCGCGGTTGAAGTTCATCAGGAAGCGCACCTCCTCGGGGGAGCGCTTCCAGTTCTCGGTGGAGAAGGCGTACAGGGAGAGGTTCTTGACGCCCATCTCCAGGCAGCCCTTGAGCACGTCCATGACGACGCCCTCGCCGACCTTGTGCCCCTCGGTGCGCGGCAGCCCGCGCTGCTTGGCCCAGCGGCCGTTGCCGTCCATGACGATCGCCACGTGGTTCGGCACCAGGTCGGCGGGGATCCGCGGCGGGCGCGCGCCGGAGGGGTGCGGTTCGGGGGTGAGGTACTCGCGACGCTGCCGGGACAGCATTCCGCGCCGTGCCATGCGGTTCATCTCCAGTCGGGCGGGGCCGGGGAAGGCCGCGCCTGGGTAAGGACGGGGCAGGGTTACGGGGAGCGTAGCCGGTCGGCTCTCCTCAGGTCTTCTCGACGTAGCGCAGCGAGCGCAGGCCGCGCTCCAGGTGCCAGTGCAGGTACGCCGAGACCAGGCCGCCGCCCTCGCGCACGTGCCGGGCCTCGGCGGCGTCGGCGGTCGCCCAGTCGCCCGTCAGCAGCGCGCCCAGCAGCCGCAGCGCCTCGGGGGAGGGCACGACGCTGCCCGGCCTGCGGCAGTCGGCGCACACCACGCCGCCGGCGGCGACGGAGAAGAACCGGTTGGGGCCCGGCAGCCCGCACTGGGCGCAGTCGTCGAAGCTGGGCGCGTAGCCGCCGACGGCCAGGGAGCGCAGCAGGAAGGCGTCCAGCACCAGGGCCGGACTGTGCTCGCCCGCGGCGAGGGTGCGCAGGCCGCCGATCAGCAGCAGGTACTGCTGGACGTTCGGCTCGCCCTCGTGGTCGGTGAACCGCTCGGCCGTCTCCAGCATGGCCGTCCCGGCGGTGTAGCGGGCGTAGTCGGTCACGATGTTCCGGCCGTACGGCGCGATGGTCTCGGTCTGGGTGCACAGCGGCAGGCCGCGGCCGACCAGGTCGCTGCCGCGCGCGAAGAACTGGATGTCGACGTGGGAGAACGGCTCCAGCCGCGCCCCGAACTTCGACTTGGTGCGCCGCACCCCCCGGGCCACCGCCCGCACCCGCCCGTGTCCGCGCGTGAGCAGCGTGATGATGCGGTCGGCCTCGCCCAGCTTCTGGGTGCGCAGGACCACGCCGTCGTCGCGGAACAGACTCATTCCCCCATTGTCCCCCACCGGACCCCGGCGGGGAGACGGGTCGGGAAGCGGTCGGGAGAGGTCCGGGGAGGTCGGGAAGGTCGGTCGGGAGGGGGTCTCAGGAGGGGGTGGTGCGGGCGGCGTCCAGCAGGCGCTCGGTGTCCTCGCCGCACAGCTGCAGGGTCCGCCCGACAGAGGTCAGCGTCCTGCGCTCGCCGGGGGTGTACGGGCCGTCGGCGAGGGCGATGCGGGCGCCCTGGAGCAGCAGGCCCTCGCGGCCGGGACCGGCGAGGTGCGGGGCGAGCGGTGCCAGGGCCTCGTGCAGCTCGATCTCCATCGTGACGCTGTCGGAGCCGACCGCCGCCAGCAGGGTGATCAGCTGCTCCTCGGAGCATCCGGTGAAGCCGGCGGCCCGGATGCCCTCCACGGCCGCCTCACGGGCCGCCCGGGACTCCGAACCGCCCACCGCGAGCACGGCCAGCGCGACGGTGTGCACGGCGTCGCGGAGCATGGCGCCCAGCCGGGTGGTGGTGGGGTGGTCGAGGGCGTCGGTGCCGAAGTGCCCGCCGCAGGCGGCGCACTCCAGCACGGGACCGGCCTCGCCGCGCGGCAGCACGGGGACGCCGAGCACGACCAGGCGGCGGCGCCCGGTGCGGCGCCTGTAGTTGCGGTCGCCGCCGCAGGAGGGACAGAAGAACTCGCCGTCGTCGACCGTGTGCCATGCCGTACGGACACCCGCCACCCGCAGTCTCCGGCCGTCCCGGCTCCGGGAGTGCACCACTGCCGTACCTCCGTCACGCTCCAGCGCCATTGCCGCGTGGGCGTGATGTTAACCACATTCATGAGGTGCCGTCAGTACCCCGGAAGGCACTCATGGCTTCCCCGTACGGCCCTTGCGGGCCGGGTGGAGCGGTGTACGCGCAGGTCAGCGGGGTCCCGGAGCGCCCGTCGGCCGGGCGGAAACCGCTGCGAAAGCACAGTGCCGACGGGATGCCGACGGCTACACGACGGGGTGCCCGACGGGATGCCCGACGGGATGCCCGGCGGCCGGGGAAAGGGGTCGCGGGCGGGCGGCCCGGACCAGCAGGATGGCGCCCGTGGAGCCCGTAGGAGCAGACGTCACAGGTGTCGCCGACCCGGAGCGCGCGGGGGAGGAGCGGCTTCCCGACGGGAGACCGCTGGGCTGGGCGGAGTGGGGGCCCGAGGACGGCGTCCCCGTGCTGTTCTGCCCGGGCGCGGGCACCAGCCGGCGGCTGGGGTTCGGCGCCGGGGAGGTCGGGGAGCTGGGGGTGCGGCTGATCTCGCTCGACCGGCCCGGCCTCGGCGCCTCCGGCCCGCTCCCCGGGCGCACCTTCGCCGACTTCGCCGAGGACGTCCGCGCGTTCGCCGCCGGGCGGGGCCTGGGACGGCCCGCCATGGTGGGCAACTCCCAGGGCGCTCCGTTCGCCCTCGCCTGCGCCGAGCGGGGCGTGGTGGCGGCGCTCGCGGTGGTCTCCGGGGCGGACGAGGTCGCCGAGCCGCGGTTCGACGGCGTGCTCCCGGAGGAACTGCGGCGGCTGGTCCGCACCGCCGTCGCCGATCCGGCCGCCGCCGAGAGGATCTTCGCCTCCTTCACCCCGCGGGCAATGTGGGACATGGTCATGGCGGGCAGCCCGGAGTGCGATCTGGCGGTCTACCGGCAGCCCGCCTTCGCCGCCGCCTACCGGCGCGCCCTGGAGGAGGGCTTCGCGCGGGGAGCGGGCGGGTACGCCCGCGACACCGCCCTGGCCATGGGCCGCTGGCGCGCCCACGGGCTCGATCCCTCGCGCGTCGCGGTGCCGGTGGACCTCTGGTACGGCGAGGAGGACACCGGCCACTCCCCCGACCGCGGCGCGGGCCTGGCCGACCGCGTCCCCGGCGCCGTGCGCCACGTCGTCCCCGGCATCGGGGGCGCGGTGCTGTGGACGCACGCCGGGGAGATCCTGCGCACCCTGCTGGAGCGGCTGCGGCGGGCTCTCCGTACGGGCGGCGGCCCGGCCGGTCTCACTCCGTGACGGCCGCCTCCGCGGCGAGGCCGGTGAACGCGTTCCACGCCGCCGGGGCGAAGGCGAGCGTCCCGCCCTCCCTGTCCTTGGAGTCGCGTACGTGGACGGCGCCGGGGCCGGTGGCGACCTCGACGCAGTTGCCGCCCTCGTTGCCGCTGTAGCTGCTCTTGAACCATCCCGGCTCTGCGGTAGCGCACGGAGTCTGCTCGATGCTCATGTCTCTCCTGCCGCCTGCTCGATGAGGTGTGCGGATTCTTCCGGAGGCAAAGCCTGCGCCCGGATGATTCCATACCGCTGTGCGAGCACACTCACTCGTTTCCGGTCAGAGACGAGGAAGCTCCCGCTCTGTCCCTCGGAGTAGGCCACGTTGCGGCCGTCCGGAGTTTCCAGCAGGGCGAAGGGGCCGTCCAGGCCCATGTGCGTCTCACGCCGGGTCGGCATGATCTGTACCGAGACGTTGCGCATCTCCGCGCACTCCAGCAGTCGCCGAAGCTGTCCTCTGTGCACCTCCCTCCCCCCGATGGGGCGTCGCAGCACGACCTCCTCGACCACGAAGCCCAGGACGCAGCACGGTTCGCGTTCCAGGAGTTTCTGCCGGTCGACTCGGGCGGCGATGCGGTTCTCGATCTCCTCCCTGTTCAAAGGCGGGCATCGGGCCGAGATCACCGCGCGTACGTGCTCCTCCGTCTGCAACAGCCCTGGCACTGCGTGGTTCTCGTACGAATACAGGCTCACCGCGTCCGCTTCCAGCAGGGCGAAGTCCCGGAACCACGTCGGGTACCGGGACTGGAGCAGGTACGGCAGGCCGGCCCGCAGCAGCCCGTCCGCGCCCAGGATCCGGTCGGTCTTCTCCACGAACTCCTGTTGCGGCATCCGCCGCCCCTGCTCGATGGAGGCGACCGTCGCCTCCGAGTACCCGGTCCGGTCACCGAGTTCCGCGCGGGACAGGCCCGCCCGGTTGCGGAACAGCTTCATCTGGCCGCCGAAGTACCTGAGCGTCGTCGCCCCGTAGTCGATCTGCTCACTCATGTGGCTCCACCCCGTTCGCAGGCTCTCCACCGGCTAACCCGGCCGCCTCCTGTGCCGTTACGGCGCGCACCGCGTACAGGAACGCGTACGGACGCGTACACGGCCGGGAACGGCTCCGCCCCCGCCGGACGGTGGTCCGGCGGGGGCGGCGCGTACGGGGGCGGCGGGAGCGGCGGCGGGGGCGCCTTCCGCTCACATGGCCGTCAGCGTCAGCGGAAGGCCCGGTTGACCGCGGAGACGATCGCCTTCAGGGAGGCGCGGGTGGTGTTGGGGTCGATGCCGATGCCCCACAGCACCTTGCCGTCGATGGCGCACTCGATGTACGAGGCGGCCTGCGCGGAGGCGCCCTCGCTCATCGTGTGCTCCTGGTAGTCCAGCAGCCGGGCGTCGATGCCGATGCCGTCCAGCGCCGCGAAGAAGGCCGAGATCGGGCCGTTGCCGCTGCCGGTCAGCACGGTCTCCACGCCGTCGACGGCCGCCTCGACGGTGAGGGTGTCCACGCCGTCCTTGTCGGTCGTCGTCTGGCCCTCCCGGACCTGGATGCGGCCCCAGGGGTCCTCGGGGTTGGGCAGGTACTCGTCGCGGAAGACCGACCAGATCTGCTGCGGGGTGACCTCGCCGCCCTCGGCGTCGGTCTTGGCCTGGATGATCCTCGAGAACTCGATCTGCATCCGGCGCGGCAGGTCCAGCTTGTGCTCGTTCTTCAGCACGTAGGCGACGCCGCCCTTGCCGGACTGGGAGTTGACGCGGATGACCGCCTCGTAGGAGCGGCCGACGTCCTTGGGGTCGATGGGCAGGTACGGCACGGCCCACTCGATCTCGTCCACCGGCCTGCCCCGCTCGGCCGCGGCGGCCTCCATCGCCTCGAAGCCCTTCTTGATGGCGTCCTGGTGGGAGCCGGAGAAGGCGGTGTAGACCAGGTCGCCCGCGTACGGGTGGCGCGGGTGGACCTCCATCTGGTTGCAGTACTCGGCGGTGCGGCGGATCTCGTCGATCTGGCTGAAGTCGATCTGCGGGTCGATGCCCTGGCTGAACAGGTTCATGCCCAGGGTGACCAGGTCGACGTTGCCGGTGCGCTCGCCCTGCCCGAACAGGCAGCCCTCCACGCGGTCCGCACCGGCCATGACGGCCAGCTCGGCGGCGGCGACGGCGGTGCCGCGGTCGTTGTGCGGGTGGGTGGACAGGCAGATGAACTCCCGCCGCGACAGGTTCCGCGACATCCACTCGAAGCGGTCGGCGTGGGTGGAGGGCGTGGAACGCTCGACGGTGGCCGGCAGGTTCAGGATGATCTCGCGGCCCTCCTCGGGCTGCCAGACGTCCATGACGGACTCGCAGACCTCCAGGGCGAAGTCCAGCTCGGTGTCGGTGAAGATCTCCGGGCTGTACTGGTAGCCGAAGACGGTCTCGTCGCCCAGCAGCTTCTCGGCGTACTCCACCACCAGCCGGGTGCCGTCCACCGCGATCTGCCGGACGTCGTCCCTGGAGCCGCGGAAGACCACGCGGCGGAAGACCGGCGCGGTGGCGTTGTACAGGTGGACGGTGGCGCGGTGGGCGCCGACCAGGGACTGCACGGTGCGCTCGATCAGGTCCTCGCGGGCCTGGGTCAGCACCGAGATCGTCACGTCCTCGGGGATCGCGCCCTCCTCGATGATGGAGCGCACGAAGTCGAAGTCGGTCTGGCCGGAGGAGGGGAAGCCGACCTCGATCTCCTTGTAGCCCATGCGTACCAGCAGGTCGAACATCTCGCGCTTGCGGGCGGGCGACATCGGGTCGATCAGCGCCTGGTTGCCGTCGCGCAGGTCGGTGGAGAGCCAGCGGGGCGCCTTCGTGATCCGCTTCTCGGGCCAGGTGCGGTCGGGCAGGTCGACGGCGTCGTAGCCGCGGTAGCGGTGGATCGGCATGCCGGACGGCTTCTGGGTCACCGTGGAGGCGGTGATGGGCGTGGGGCGTCCGACGCGGGAGGAATCACTGCTCATGTGGGCTGGGCTCCTGGGGAGGGCGAGGGGCTTCGGAAGCTTTCCGAAGGGGCCGACGGCGGCAGCACCGGTCTCCGCGGGGAGGGGGTCGGCCGTATGACTACAGGCCCTCGCCGCGGCAGCTAAGGAGAAGCAGCCCAAAACGCATGATGCGAGTCAGCGTAACCGAGGCGGACGGTGCGTGGCGGCGTGTATCAGTATGCGAGAACTCACATGGGTGAGCACGGGCCGGCGCCCACGCGCCGGCCCGCCCGTCCCCGTACGGCCCTCGTGCTAGAAGCCCAGCCTGCGCAGCTGCTTGGGGTCGCGCTGCCAGTCCTTGGCGACCTTGACGTGCAGGTCGAGGAAGACGGGCGTGCCCAGCAGCGCCTCGATCTGCTTGCGGGACTTGGTGCCGACCTCCTTGAGCCGGCTGCCCTTGGGGCCGATGACGATGCCCTTCTGGCTGGGCCGCTCGATGAAGACGTTGGCGTGGATGTCCAGCAGCGGCCGGTCCGCCGGGCGGCCCTCGCGCGGGCCCATCTCCTCGACCACGACGGCGATGGAGTGCGGCAGCTCGTCGCGTACGCCCTCCAGCGCGGCCTCGCGGATCAGTTCGGCGACCATGACCTGCTCGGGCTCGTCGGTGAGGTCGCCGTCCGGGTAGAGCTGCGGTCCCTCGGGGAGGAGGGGGACGAGCAGGTCGGCCAGCAGGCCCACCTGGTCGCCCGCGGTGGCCGAGACGGGGACGATCTCGGCCCACTCGACGCCCAGTTCCCCGCCGAGCCGGTCGACGGCGACGAGCTGCTCGGCCAGGGCCTTGGAGTCCACCAGGTCGGTCTTGGTGACGATCGCGACCTTCGGGGTGCGCTTCAGGGTCGCCAGCTCCTTGGCGATGAAGCGGTCGCCGGGGCCGATCTTCTGGTCGGCCGGCAGGCAGAAGCCGATCACGTCGACCTCGGCCCAGGTGGTGCGCACCACGTCGTTGAGGCGCTCGCCGAGCAGGGTGCGCGGCTTGTGCAGACCGGGGGTGTCCACGAGCACGAGCTGCGCGTCGGGCCGGTGGACGATGCCGCGCACGGTGTGGCGGGTGGTCTGCGGGCGGTTGGAGGTGATCGCGACCTTCGTTCCCACCAGGGCGTTGGTGAGGGTCGACTTGCCCGCGTTGGGGCGGCCGACGAAGCAGGCGAAACCCGCGCGGTGCGGCGCGGACTCCGGCTGCGTCTCGGGTCGGGCGGAGGGGGAACGGTCGCTCATGGTGGCCATTCTCCCCGATCGGCGGAGTGCCCCCGCACCGCCCGCGGCCTCGGGCGGGGAGCGGACCCGCGCCCTCGGGGGCGAAGCCCTCCAGCGCCTCCCCCACCCGGGCCGGGGCGCGCTGGGGCCGCCCGGCGTGGCCGCGCGCCCCGGCTCGGCGGTCACCGCGAGCGCGCCGAAGGAGCGGGAGGCGGGGAAGGGGCGGGCCTCGGCGCCGTCCCGTGCCCGGTCCGTGCCGGGCCGGCGGTCGTCCGGCGCGCGGACGGCCCGCGCCGGGATGCGGCGGAGTCCGCGGGGGCGTTCACCCCGGTCCCGGAGTGAACGCCCCGGCGGACGCCTCTCAGCCCGCGGTGACGGTGGAGCGCACCGTGCCGTCGGGACCCGCCAGCAGGACGGGGGTGGCCGGGCCGCCCAGGTCGTGGACGGCGGCGAGGTCGGCGGAGGGCACGGCGGACGCCTCGGAGACCACGGCCGCGGCCTCCAGGGACTTGGCCCCGGACGCCACCGCCATGGCGACGGCCGTCTGCAGCGCGCTCAGTCCGAGCGACTTCAGCGCGACCGTCCCCGCCACGTACGTACGGCCGGTCTCGTCGCGTACGGCCGCCCCCTCGGGCACGGCGTTGCGGGCCCGCGCGCTGCGCGCGAGGGTGACGATCTTGCGGTCTTCGGGAGCCAGGTCGGCGGCTTCGGTCATATGGGTGAGCATATGCGCTCGCAGCGCGGGAGGGGGCGGGAGTGAGCGGTTCCGGAAGGCCGCCGGCGCCTGGTGCCGGGGCGGTGACGGGCTGCCCGCCGCCGCCCGTCGTGCCCCGCCGTCCGCGCGGCCGGAACGGGCCCGTCAGCCGCCGGTCTCGGCCGCCGCCCGGTCCGCCGGCTCCGGCTCGGGGGCGCGGACCGGTTCGACCAGGACCGTGACGATGCGGTTGCGGCGGCCCGCCGGGGACTCGGCGGTCAGGCGCAGGCCGCGCAGCGCGGGATCGCCGTGGTGGCCGCCGTGCTGGCCGCCGGGGCGGTCGCCGCGCCTCTCGGAGACGTCCACCACGGCCGTGGCGCCCGCGATGGGGACGCGGCCCAGGAGCTTGGCCAGCAGACCGCCGACCGTCTCCACGTCCTCGTCCTCCAGGTCCAGGTCGTACAGCTCCCCCAGGTCGCCCAGGTCGAGGCGGGCGGTGACCCGGTGCCGGCCGTCGTCCAGCTCCTCGATGGGCGGCAGCTCCCGGTCGTACTCGTCGGTGATCTCGCCGACGATCTCCTCCAGGATGTCCTCGATGGTGACGATCCCGGCGGTGCCGCCGTACTCGTCGATCACGACGGCGACGTGGTTGCGGTCCTTCTGCATCTCGCGCAGCAGGTCGCCCGCGTTCTTGGTGTCGGGGACGAAGGCGGCCGGCCGCATGGCCGTGGAGACCAGGTCGTTCTCGGCCTCGCGGTTGATGTGGACCTTCCGGGAGAGGTCCTTGAGGTAGACGATGCCGACGACGTCGTCCTCGCTCTCCCCGGTCACCGGGATGCGGGAGAAGCCCGAGCGCAGGGCCAGGGTGAGCGCCTGGCGGACGGTCTTGAAGCGCTCGATGGAGACCAGTTCGGTGCGCGGCACCATCACCTCGCGCACCAGGGTGTCGCCCAGCTCGAAGACCGAGTGCACCATGCGGCGCTCCTCGTCCTCGATCAGCGCCTCCTGCCCGGCCAGGTCCACCATGGCCCGCAGCTCGGCCTCGGTGGCGAACGGGCCCTTGCGGAAGCCCTTGCCCGGGGTCAGCGCGTTGCCCAGGAGGATCAGCAGCTGCGGCAGCGGGCCGAGCACCCGGGCCAGCGGCAGCAGGACGTACGCGGCGGCCGTGGCGGTGTTCAGCGGGTGCTGGCGGCCGATGGTGCGCGGCGAGACGCCGACGGCGACGTAGGAGACGAGCACCATCACGCCGCCGGCGGCGGCCAGCGCCTGCCAGGTGGTGTCGAAGGTGTGCAGGAAACCGTAGGTGACCAGGACCCCGGCCGACATCTCGGCGGTGACGCGCAGCAGCAGGGCGAGGTTGAGGTACCGGGTGGGGTCGGCGGCGACGGCGGCCAGCCTGGCGCTGCCGCGCCGCCCGGAGCGCACGGCCTCCTCGGCGCGGTAGCTGGTGGTGCTGGCCAGGCCCGCCTCGGCGCAGGCGGCCAGCCAGGCGAGGCCGACCAGCAGGACCGCGGCGGCGATCAGCTGGGCGCTCACGTGATCGTCGGGGCCGGGGAGGGCCCTGTCAGGCCGCGCTCGGCGCGCCAGCCGTCGACGATCGCCGCCTGGAGGCCGAACATCTCGGCCCGCTCGCCGGGCGTCTCGTGGTCGTAGCCGAGCAGGTGGAGCACTCCGTGGACGGTGAGCAGTTGCAGCTCCTCGTCCATGGAGTGCTCCGTCGGGGCCTCGGCGCCCTGCTTCGCGGCGACCTCGGGGCAGAGCACGATGTCGCCGAGGAGGCCCTGCGGCGGCTCGTCGTCGTCCTTGGAGGGCGGCCGCAGTTCGTCCATGGGGAAGGACATCACATCGGTCGGGCCGGGGAGGTCCATCCACTGCCGGTGGAGCTGCTCCATGGCGTCGGTGTCGACGGCGATCACCGACAGCTCCGACAGCGGGTGGATGCGCATCCGGGCGAGGGCGTAGCGGGCGATGTCGAGGATCGCCCGCTCGTCGATCTCGCGGCCGGACTCGTTGTTGACGTCGATCGACATGTGGGTGGCGGTTGCTTTCCGTTACGTGCGGTCACTGCCGTTGGTCGTGCCGTTGCGGTCGTCGTAGCGCTCGTACGCGTCGACGATACGGCCGACCAGCTTGTGCCGGACGACGTCGGTGCTGGTGAGCCGCGAGAAGTGGACGTCCTCCACGCCCTCGAGGATCTCCTGCACCTGGCGCAGACCGCTCCTGGTGCCGCCGGGCAGGTCGACCTGCGTGACGTCACCGGTGATGACGATCTTGGAGTCGAAGCCGAGCCGGGTGAGGAACATCTTCATCTGCTCGGGGTTCGTGTTCTGCGCCTCGTCCAGGATGATGAACGCGTCGTTGAGCGTCCGGCCGCGCATGTACGCCAGCGGCGCGACCTCGATCGTCCCGGCGGCCATCAGGCGCGGGATCGAGTCGGGGTCGAGCATGTCGTGCAGCGCGTCGTACAGCGGCCGCAGGTACGGGTCGATCTTCTCGTAGAGCGTGCCGGGCAGGAAGCCCAGCCGCTCCCCCGCCTCGACGGCGGGCCGGGTCAGGATGATGCGGGTGACCTGCTTGGACTGCAGGGCCTGCACCGCCTTGGCCATGGCGAGGTAGGTCTTGCCGGTGCCCGCCGGGCCGATGCCGAAGACGACGGTGTGCTGGTCGATCGCGTCCACGTAGCGCTTCTGGTTGAGCGTCTTGGGACGGATCGTGCGGCCTCGGTTGGACAGGATGTTCTGCGTGAGCACCTCGGCCGGCGTCTCCGTGGCGCCGCCCTCGGCGTCGCGGAGCATGGCGATCGATCGTTCCACCGCGTCCTCCGTCAGTGGCTGGCCGGTGCGCAGCACCAGCATCATCTCGTCGAACAGCCGCTGGACGAGGGCGACCTCGGCCGCCTCGCCGGTCGCGGTGATCTCGTTGCCGCGCACGTGGATGTCCGTGGCCGGGAAGGCCTTCTCGATAACGCGGAGGAGGGAGTCGCCGGAGCCCAGCACCGTCACCATCGGGTGCTTGGCCGGGACGGTGAAACGGGCACTCTCTGGGGTGGACCGTGCCTGGTCTGTCTGTGTCTGAGTCATGGGCCGGCTCTGTGGCCTGCGCGTCCCTCTCTGTCGCTGCGGTGCGCCTGGACGTCCAGGGTACGACGTGACGCTGACAGGTCAGTAGGGATTTGTCCGCCGGATCGCCGCCGGGGGCCTCACCGGGGGTACGGCGGGGGGTACGGCAGGGGTGCAGCCGGGTTGCGGTGGGGTTGCAGCCGGGGGGTGCGGCGGGGTTGCGGCCGGGGCCCCGGCGGGCTCACGGGCGGCGGAAGCCGATGGTCGGCACGGCGCGGCGCAGCGGCCAGGGCCGGGCGCAGCCGGGCAGCAGGGCGTCCAGGAAGGCGTAGCGGCGCAGGGCGGCCGGGTCCTGGTCGTCGAAGTCGCGCACGTGCTGCCACCAGGCGGCGATCTCGGCCCAGCCGGGCGCCGACAGCGAGCCGCCGAACTCCTGCACCGACAGGGCGGCGGTCAGCCCGGCGAAGGCGAGCCGGTCGGCCAGCGGCCAGCCCGCCAGGGTGCCGGTGACGAAGCCCGCCACGAACACGTCCCCGGCGCCGGTGGGGTCCAGCGCCTCCACGGCGATGGCCGGCACCTCGGCGGTCTCGCCGGTGGAGCCGTCCACCGCGACGGCCCCCTCCGCGCCCATGGTGACCACGGCCAGCGGCACGCGGTCGGCGAGGCGGCGGGCCGCGGCGCGGGGGCAGTCGGCGCGGGTGTAGCGCATCGCCTCCCCGGCGTTGGGCAGGAACGCCTCGCAGTGCTCCAGGTCGGCGAGGTCGGCCGGGTCCCAGCGGCCGGTCTCGTCCCAGCCGACGTCGGCGAAGACCCGGCTGCCGGCCCGGGCCGCCCCGGCGATCCACTCCTGGCGGGCGCCGGGCTGGAGGGAGGCGACGCAGGCGCGGGCGGCGGGCGGGTCGCCGGACGCGGGCTCCCCGGAGGGCGGGGCCTCGTGCCCGTGGGAGACCATCGTCCGCTCTCCCTCGTAGGCCATCGAGACGGTGACGGGCGAGTGCCAGCCGGGCACGGTGCGCGACGGCGACAGGTCGATGCCCTCGCCGCGCTCCAGCGCCTCCCAGCAGTACTCGCCGTACACGTCGTCCCCGAAGGCGGCGGCGAGCGAGGTGCGCAGGCCGAGCCGGGCCAGGGCGGTGGCCATGTTGGCGACGCCGCCGGGGCTCGACCCCATGCCCCGCGCCCAGGACTCGGTGCCGCGCACCGGCGCCGAGTCCAGGCCCGTGAAGATGATGTCCAGGAAGACGTTCCCGGTGAGGTAGACGTCGCAGGGCGGGTCGTCGGGGGTGCGGAGCGCGGCGAGCGGGTCGAGCATGCGGCCAGTGTGCACGATCGGCGCGGAAGGCCACCGGCGGGTTGCGGACGGGGTCACCAGCGCGGTACGGAGGGGGCCGTCCAGTGCGGGTCGGCCCGGCGCATGGCGGCGGCGTCGTCCCGGTCGCGCATCGAGCCGTCGTCCTCCAGCCAGCGGCGGTGGAGGGCGCCGAGGCGGTCGCGGTCCAGGGCGACGCCCAGGCCGGGGGCGTCGGGGACGGTGACGGCGCCTTCGGAGAACGCGATGCGCTCGGTGAGCACGTCCTCGGTCTGCCAGGGGTAGTGGGTGTCGCACGCGTGGTCCAGGCCGGGGACGGTGGCGGCGACGTGGGTCATGGCGGCGAGGCTGATGCCCAGGTGGGTGTTGGAGTGCATGGACACCCCGACGCCGAAGGCGCGGCAGACCGCGGCCAGTTGCTGGGTGTTGCGCAGCCCTCCCCAGTAGTGGTGGTCGCTGAGCAGCACCTGGACGGCGCCGGCGGTGAACGCCTCGGCGATCTCCGGGAAGGTGGTCACGCACATGTTGGTGGCCAGCGGCAGACCTCCGGCCCGCGCGGCGACCTCGGCCATCGCGGGCGTGCCGGTGACCGGGTCCTCCAGGTACTCCAGTACGTCGCGCAGTTCGGCCGCGACCCTCAGCGCGGTCTCCACCGACCAGGCGCCGTTGGGGTCCAGGCGCAGGGGGCTGCCGGGGAAGGCCTCGGCGAGCGCCCGGACGGCGGCGACCTCCTCCTCGGGCGGCAGGACGCCGCCCTTGAGCTTGAAGGAGCCGAAACCGTGGTCGCGGACGAAGCGGCGGGCCTGGGCGACGATCCCGTCCGGGTCGAGGGCCGCGCCCCAGTCGTCCGCCTCGCCCGCCACGCCGGCGGGGTGCGCGGCCCAGCGGTAGAACAGGTAGGCGCTGTACTCGACCCGATCGCGCACCTTCCCGCCGAGCAGGGCGTGCACGGGCAGCTCCAGCGCCTTGCCCAGGGCGTCCAGGCAGGCCACCTCGAAGCCGGAGACGACCGACAGCCGCAGCTTGTCGGCGGTCCGGACACCGCGCAGCCCGCCGACGTCCACCGAGCCGCCCGTCCGGTGGCCGTCCAGGGGGACGGCGTCGGCGAGGGCGAACAGCCCGTTCAGGTCGCTGACCGGGTGCCCGGGCAGCCGCCGGGCGAGGGACCGCGCCGGCTCCAGGTACTCGGTGTCCCCGTAGGTCTCCCCCAGCCCGGTGACGCCGCCCGCCGTGACCACCTCGACGATCAGGCGCGGGGTGTACGGCTGGTGGACGCCCTGGGTGTTGAGCAGGGGCGGGTCGGCGACGAGGATCGGGGTCAGGCGCACTTCGGTGACGGTCAGGTCCTTCATCGGGCGACTCCTGTCGGGTCGGGGCCGACGGCGGCGGGCGAGCGGGAGCCGATGCCGCCCCGCCGACGGTCCGTTCTCGTGTGTGAACCCTGTCCATGTGCGGAGACGGAGACTAGGTACGGCGGGGAGGGGCGTCAAGGGTGCCCGCGTGTTTCCGGAAGGGCGCGCGCCGGCCCGCCCGCGCGAGGGCGGGGAGTGCTGCGGGCTGCGGAGCGGGGGCGAAGGGCGGCGGTCAGCGCCGCCGGGGCACCGGTACCCGCATCAGGTCCTCGGCCACGGTCAGCTCCCCGGCGAACCCCGCCGCCCGGGCCTGCCGGGCGAACTCGGCCGGGTCGTCGTAGCGCTGCGAGAAGTGCGTCAGCACCAGGTGCCGCACCCCCGCCTCCGCCGCGACGGAGGCGGCCTGGCCGGCGGTGAGGTGGCCGTACTCCTCGGCCAGGGCCGCCTCCGCGTCGAGGAAGGTGGCCTCGATGACCAGCAGGTCGCAGCCCTCGGCGAGCGCGTACACCCCGTCGCACAGCCGGGTGTCCATCACGAAGGCGAAGCGCTGCCCGGGCCGGGTCTCGCTCACTTCGTCGAGGGTGACGCCGCGCAGCCCGCCCTCGCGCTGGATGCGGCCGACGTCCGGGCCCGCGATGCCGTGGGCGGCGAGCCGCTCGGGCAGCATCCGGCGCCCGTCGGGCTCGACCAGGCGGTAGCCGTAGGACTCCACCGGATGGGACAGGCGCCGCGCCTGGAGGGTGTACGCGCCGGTCTCGGCCAGCGTGCCCTCCCCGGTGACCGGCTCCTCGCGCAGCTCGACCGTCTCGCGGTAGGCGGTGGCGTACCGCAGGCGGTCGAAGAAGCGCTGCCCGCTGCCCGGGTAGTGCGCCGTGACCGGGTGCGGCACCCGGTCGAGGTTGATGCGCTGGACGACCCCGGCCAGGCCCAGGCAGTGGTCGCCGTGGAAGTGGGTGACGCACAGCCGGGTGAGGTCGTGGGCGGCCACGCCCGCGCGGAGCATCTGGCGCTGGGTGCCCTCGCCGGGATCGAACAGGAGCGCCTCGCCGTCCCAGCGCAGGACGTAGCCGTTGTGGTTGCGCCGGCGCGTGGGCACCTGGCTCGCGGTGCCCAGCACGACCAGCTCGCGTACGGACAACGGACTTATCCGGGAGGCCAGTCGAGGCCGCGTCCGCCCAGGACGTGGGCGTGCGCGTGCCAGACGGTCTGCCCGGCGCCCGCGCCGGTGTTGAACACGATCCGGTAGCCGACGGTGGCGCCCCCGGGCGGGGCGATGTTCTCCTGTGCCGCGACCTCGCCCGCCGCGCGCAGCACGTCGGCGGCCAGCTCGGGGGCGGCGGCGGCCAGCGCGGCGGCGTCGGGGTGGTGCTCCTTGGGGATCACCAGCACATGAGTGGGCGCCTGCGGGTTGATGTCCCGGAAGGCGAGCGTGGTGTCGGTCTCGTGGACGACCGTCGCCGGGACGTCCCCCGCGACGATCTTGCAGAACAGGCAGTCCGCCTGCGGTTCTTCCGCCACGGTGGCGCCTCCCGCTGTGGATGGGTTCGATCGGTCGGTACGCGACGCAGATCGTACCCCGGCCCGGGGGCCGGGGATCATGACCAGCGGCCGGTGCGTCCCAGCAGCAGTGCCGCCGCGGCCGTACCCGCCGTGGAGGTGCGCAGCACGCTCGGGCCCAGCCGGTACGGGCGCGCGCCCGCCTCCGCGAACGCCTCCAGCTCCTCCGGCGCCACCCCGCCCTCCGGGCCGACGACGAGCACCAGTTCGCCCCCGGCGGGCAGGTCGGCGGTCGCCAGCGGCTCCGAGCCCTCCTCGTGGAGGACGGCGGCGAAGGCGGCCGAGGACAGCAGCGGGAGGAGCTGCCGGGTGGTGGCCGGCCCGGCGACCTCCGGGAAGCGCAGCCTGCGCGACTGCTTGCCCGCCTCGCGCGCGGTGGCGCGCCACTTGCGCAGCGCCTTCTCGCCGCGCTCGCCCCGCCACTGCGTGACGCAGCGCGCCGCCGACCAGGGCACGATCGCGTCCACGCCCGTCTCGGTCATCGTCTCCACGGCCAGCTCGCCGCGGTCGCCCTTGGGCAGCGCCTGGACGACGGTGATCCGCGGGCGCGGCTCCGGATCGGTGCGCACCTCCCGGACGGAGACCTTCAGCCGGTCCCTGCCCCCGACGGCCGCGACGGTGCCGAAGGCGCCGGTGCCCGCGCCGTCGGTGAGGACGATCTCCTCGCCCACGCGCAGCCGCCGTACCGCCACGGCGTGCCGGCCCTCGGGCCCCTCCAGCGTCAGCACGGCGCCGGGCGCGGCCGAGGCGAGGGAGGCGGTCTCGGCGAGGAAGACGGGGGCGGTCACCGGGCCCTCCCGGCGGTGAGCGCCGCGCGGGCCGCGGCCAGCTCCCCGGCCAGCGCGGCGACCAGTTCGGCGGCGGGCAGCGGGCGCGCCAGCCGGTGGCCCTGTCCGGCCCACAGCGGCAGGGCCTGCGGATCGCCCGCCGCCGCGGCGGCCCGGCGCAGCGGCGCGGTGAGCTGCTGCACCTGGGGGTACGCGGCGGGGGCGTGCGCCCCGTGCTCGGTCATGAAGCGGTTGACCAGACCGCGCGCCGGGCGGCCGGTGAAGGCGCGGGTCAGTTCGGTGCGGGTGAACGCGGGGTCGGTGAGCGCCCGCTTGTGCAGCTCGTGCGCACCGGACTCCGGACACGCCAGGAACGCCGTGCCGAGCTGCGCGGCGACCGCTCCGGCGGCCAGCACGGCGGCGATCTGCTCACCGCGCATCAGCCCGCCCGCGGCGATCAGCGGCGCGGTCGCCCCGGCGCGGACCTGTGCCAGCAGCGTCAGCAGGCCGGTCCCGGCTCCCGGGCGGTCGGCCGCGGGGTCGTCGCGGTGCGTGCCCTGGTGGCCGCCGGCCTCGACGCCCTGGACGCACAGGACGCCGGCCCCCGCCTCCTCGGCGGCGCGCGCCTCGGCCGCGGAGGTGACGGTGACCGCGGTGAGGGTGCCCGCCCCGGCCAGCTCCGCCAGGACCCCGCGCGGCGGGCAGCCGAAGGTGAAGGAGACGAGCGGCACCGGATCGTCCAGCAGGGCCGCCAGCTTGGCCTCGTACGCGTCGTGGCCGCTCCGGCCGGTCTCCGTCTCCCCGAGTTCGGTCCCGTACCGGGCGGCCTCGCCCGCGAGCCGTTCGCGGTACGCCTCCACGGCGGCCCCGGTGTCCGGGCCGCCGGCGGGCGGGGGCACGAAGAGGTTGACGCCGAAGGGCCGGCCGGTCAGCTCCCGCAGCCGCCCGATCTCCCGGCGCATCGCTGCGGGGGAGTTGAGCCCGGCGGCGAGGAAGCCGACCCCGCCGGACTCGCAGACGGCCGCGGCCAGCTCGGGGCACGACGCGCCCCCGGCCATGGGGGCCTGTACGACGGGGTGCTCCAACCAGGAGGCCAGGGTGGTCAGCGCGGAGGACATGACGGCATCCTGTCATGCCCTCCGGACCCCGGCCGCCCCGCCTCAGCGCCCGTTGAACGCGTCCTTCAGCCGCGAGAACAGCCCCTGCTGCCCGGGCTGGAACTGGCCCAGCGGCCGCTCCTCGCCCCGCAGCTTGGCCAGGCGGCGCAGCAGCTCCTCCTGCTCCGGGTCCAGCTTGCTCGGCGTCTGGACCTCCACGTGGACGACCAGGTCGCCCCGGCCGCCGCCGCGCAGGTGCGTCACACCGCGCTGGTGGAGCGGGACCGACTGGCCGGACTGGGTGCCGGGCCGGATGTCGACCTCCTCCAGGCCGTCCAGCGTCTCCAGGGGGACCTTGGTGCCCAGCGCGGCCGCCGTCATGGGGATGGTGACCGTGCAGTGCAGGTCGTCGCCGCGGCGCTGGAAGACCGGGTGCGGCACCTCGTGGATCTCGACGTACAGGTCGCCCGCCGGGCCGCCGCCCGGGCCGACCTCGCCCTCGCCGGCGAGCTGGATGCGGGTGCCGTTGTCGACACCGGCCGGGATCTTCACCGTCAGGTTGCGCCGGGACCGCACCCGGCCGTCCCCGGCGCACTCCGGGCACGGGGTCGGCACGACCGTGCCGAAGCCCTGGCACTGCGGGCAGGGGCGCGAGGTCATGACCTGGCCCAGGAAGGACCGGGTGACCTGCGAGACCTCGCCCCGGCCGCGGCACATGTCGCACGTCTGCGCGGAGGTGCCCGGGGCCGCTCCCTCGCCGCTGCACGTGGTGCAGACGACCGCCGTGTCGACCTGGATGTCCTTGGTGGTGCCGAAGGCGGCCTCGTTCAGCTCGATGTCGAGCCGGATCATGGCGTCCTGGCCGCGCCTCGTGCGGGACCTCGGCCCGCGCTGGGAGGCGGTGCCGAAGAAGGCGTCCATGATGTCGGAGAAGTTGCCGAAGCCCCCTCCGAAGCCGCCGCCCCGGCCCGCGCCGCCCATCGGGTCGCCGCCGAGGTCGTACATCTGCTTCTTCTGCGGATCGGAGAGCACCTCGTAGGCGGTGTTGATCTCCTTGAACCGCTCCTGCGTCTTCGGGTCCGGATTGACGTCAGGGTGCAGCTCGCGCGCGAGCCGGCGGAATGCCTTCTTGATCTCGTCCTGCGAGGCATCGCGCTGCACGCCCAGGACCGCGTAGTAGTCCGTCGCCACTTACGACTCCGCGAGGATCTGTCCGACGTAACGTGCCACTGCGCGTACCGCTCCCATCGTTCCGGGGTAGTCCATGCGGGTCGGCCCGACCACGCCGAGCTTGGCGACCGCCTCGTCGCCCGAACCGTAACCGACCGAGACGACCGATGTGGACGTCAGTCCTTCGTGAACATTCTCATGCCCGATTCGCACCGTCATGCCCGGGTCCTTGGCCTCCCCCAGCAGCTTGAGCAGGACGACCTGCTCCTCCAGAGCCTCCAGCACCGGCCGGATGGTCAGCGGGAAGTCGTGCACGAAGCGGGTGAGATTGGCGGTGCCGCCGATCATCAGCCGCTCCTCGGTCTCCTCCACCAGTGTCTCGAGGAGGGTGGCGAGCACGGTCGAGACCGTGCCGCGGTCGTCCTGGTCGAAGGACTCCGGCAGGTCCTGCACCAGCTTGGGCACCTCGGAGAAGCGCTCGCCCACCACCCGGCTGTTGAGCCGGGCGCGCAGGTCCGCCAGGGACGACTCGGAGATGGGGGCCGGGCAGTCCACCACGCGTTGCTCGACCCGCCCGGTGTCCGTGATCAGCACGAGCATCAGACGCGCGGGCGCGAGGAGGAGCAGCTCGACGTGGCGCACGGTCGAGCGGGTCAGCGAGGGGTACTGGACGACGGCGACCTGGCGGGTGAGCTGGGCCAGCAGCCGCACGGTGCGGCTGACGACGTCGTCGAGGTCGACGGCGCCCTCCAGGAAGTTCTGGATCGCCCGCCGCTCCGGCTTGGAGAGCGGCTTGACGCCCGCCAGCTTGTCGACGAACAGGCGGTACCCCTTGTCGGTGGGGATACGGCCCGCGCTGGTGTGCGGCTGGGCGATGTACCCCTCGTCCTCCAGGGCCGCCATGTCGTTGCGCACGGTGGCCGGGGAGACCTGGAGGTTGTGCCTCTCGGTCAGGGCCTTGGAGCCCACGGGCTCCTGCGTGCCGACGTAGTCCTGGACGATGGCGCGCAAGACCTCGAGTCTGCGTTCGCTGAGCACCTGGGCGCACCTCCCGTCCGGCCGTCTCTCCGGTCCTCTGTCCTGGCACTCTCGGTCTTTGAGTGCCAGTTTCCCTGAGCCAGTGTACGGCCGGTGACCACGGCCAGGGCAAGGGCGGCGGCCGACCGGGGGGCGATCCGCGCCACATCCCCGGCGGGCACCGCCCGCACGATGGCGCTAGCGTCGCGGTATGGAGACGGATTGGGAAGAGCTGTCGCCTGGCGTCGTACGCCGCCGCATGCCCGGCTGGGACGAGACGGTCGGAGCCGTCGCGGGCGACACGGGGCTGCTGGTGGTGGACACCGGAGCGACGCTGGGCGAGGGCGCGCGGATCCGGCGGCACCTGCTCGGGCGCTTCGGGCGGCCGGTGACCCACGTGGCGCTGACCCACCCGCACTTCGACCACGTCCTGGGGACGGCGGCCTTCTCCGGGGTGGAGGTCTACGGGGCGGTGGGGATCGAGGAACTGCTGGCGCACTCCGGGGACGGGCTGCGCGAGGACGCCGTACGGCACGGCATGGACCCGGACGAGGCGGCCGAGGCCGTCGACGTGCTCGTCCACCCCCACCACCGGGTGGCCGGCGAGCTGACCGTCCGGCTGGGCGGCCGGGAGGTGCTCCTGGCCAACGTCGGCCCGGCGCACACCGCGCACGACCTGGCCGTCGTGGTCCCCGGCGCCTCCGGCGGGCCGGACGTGGTCTTCTGCGGCGATCTGGTGGAGGAGTCCGGCGAGCCGCAGGCGGGCCTGGACTCCCATCCCGTCCACTGGCCCGCCGCGCTGGACCGGCTGCTCGCCCTGGGCGGCGAGGACGCGGTGTACGTGCCGGGCCACGGCGCGGTGGTGGACGCCGCCTTCGTCCGCGCCCAGCGCGACACGCTGGCGGAGCGCTTCGGCGTCGTGTGACGGCCGCGGCGGCTTCCCCGGCGGGGGGCGCGGCGGGTTTCGCGGCGGGGCTCGCGTAACACAATGACCGCATGCGCAGCAGACAGTACGGTCCCGACCTGACCCCTCCCTGGAAGCGGAACAGGCCCGCGCCCGAGGTGCCCGCCGAACCGGACCTGGTGGTGGAGGAGGTCGCGACCGGCTTCTGCGGGGCCGTGGTGCGCTGCGAGAAGACGGCGCAGGGCTTCACCGTCACCCTGGAGGACCGCTTCGGCCGGCACCGGGTCTTCCCGATGGAGCCGCGCGGCTTCCTGCTGGAGGGGAAGGTCGTCACCCTGGTGCGGCCGCGGGCGGTGGCGCCGCCCGCCCCCGGGGCGCCACGGCGCACGGCGTCGGGCTCGGTCGCCGTGCCGGGCGCCCGCGCGCGGGTGGCGCGGGCGGGGCGCATCTACGTGGAGGGACGCCACGACGCGGAGCTGGTGGAGAAGGTCTGGGGCGACGACCTGCGGATCGAGGGCGTGGTCGTGGAGTACCTGGAGGGCGTGGACGACCTTCCGGCGGTCGTCGAGGCCTTCGGCCCCACCCCGGACGCCCGGCTGGGCGTGCTGGTGGACCACCTGGTGCCCGGTTCGAAGGAGTCCCGGATCGCCGCCCGGGTCACCGACGAGAACGTGCTGGTGGTCGGCCATCCGTACATCGACGTGTGGGAGGCGGTGAAGCCGTCCGCGCTGGGCATCGGCGCATGGCCCCGGGTGCCGCGCGGCCAGGACTGGAAGACGGGGGTGTGCCGGGCGCTGGGCTGGCCGGAGAACACCGGCGCGGCGTGGAAGCGGATCCTGGGGAGCGTGCGGAGCTACACGGATCTGGAACCGGGACTGCTCGGTCCGGTCGAGCGGCTGATCGACCACGTCACGGTGGGCGGCCCCACCGGTCCGTGAGCCCTCCGCCCGGGCACGGGCCGCCGGGCGCGCCACCGGGTGCACGGCTGGGTGCGCCACCGGGTGCACCGCCGGACGGGGGCGCGATGCCGGACAATGGACCCCATGCCTTCCGCACTGCCCGACGGCGAGCCCGTCCCCGCCGACGGTTCCCTGCCCGCGCACGCCCTGGCGGACGCGGCGCGGCGCCCGCTCGGTTTCTACCTGCACGTGCCGTACTGCGCGACGCGCTGCGGCTACTGCGACTTCAACACCTACACCGCGAGCGAGCTGCGCGGCTCCGGCGGTGCGCTCGCCTCGCGGGAGAACTACGCGGAGACGCTGGTCGAGGAGGTGCGGCTGGCCCGCAAGGTGCTCGGCGACGACCCGCGGCCGGTGGAGACGGTCTTCGTCGGCGGCGGCACCCCGACCCTGCTGCCCGCCGCCGACCTGGGGCGGATGCTGGCCGCGGTCCGCGAGGAGTTCGGGCTGGCGGACGGCGCGGAGATCACCACGGAGGCCAACCCGGAGTCCGTCGACCCGGCCTATCTGGCCCGGCTGCGCGAGGCGGGCTTCAACCGGATCTCCTTCGGCATGCAGAGCGCCCGGCGGCACGTGCTGGCCGTGCTGGACCGCACCCACACCCCCGGCCGGCCCGAGGCGTGCGTGGCCGAGGCCCGGGCGGCGGGCTTCGAGCACGTCAACCTGGACCTGATCTACGGCACGCCCGGCGAGGACGACGACGACTGGCGGGCCTCGCTGGAGGCCGCGCTCGGCGCCGGGCCCGACCACGTCTCGGCGTACGCGCTGATCGTGGAGGACGGCACGCGGCTCGCGCACCGGATCCGGCGCGGCGAGGTGCCGATGACCGACGACGACGTGCACGCCGACCGCTACCTGATCGCCGAGGAGACGCTGTCGGCCGCCGGCTTCGACTGGTACGAGGTGTCGAACTGGGCGGTCTCGGAGGCCGCCCGCTGCCGCCACAACGAGCTGTACTGGACCGGCGCCGACTGGTGGGGCGCCGGGCCGGGCGCGCACAGCCACGTCGGCGGGGTGCGCTGGTGGAACGCCAAGCACCCCGGCGCGTACGCCCAGGCGCTCGCCGAGGGCCGCTCGCCGGGCGTGGGCCGCGAGGTGCTGGACGCCGGGGACCGGCGCGTGGAGCGGATCCTGCTGGAGCTGCGGCTGGTGGACGGCGTGCCGCTGGACGTCCTCGCCCCTGCCGGGGCGCGCGCCGCCGAGCGGGCGCTGGCGGACGGGCTGCTGCGTCCGGAGGCGTACGAGCGCGGGCGCGCGGCGCTGACGCTGCGCGGCCGACTGCTGGCCGACGCGGTGGTCCGCGACCTGGTGGACTGATCCGCCGCAGCCCCCGCCCCGCCCGCCGCGCGGGGCGCGAGGAGGAGGGCGACCGCCGACGGCCACGGCGAGGATCGGCAGGGCGGCCGGGACGCCGAAGGCCGGGACCGGCACGCCGACGAGACGGGTCACCGGCACATCGTCGCGGACGGCCGGCCCCCGCCGCGCACCGTGGTGCCCGGCGGGGGCCGGCCGGGGCGGGGGCGGGCCGGGGCCGTCCCCGCCCCGGCCCTCACACCTCGCGGGCGCCCTCGTACATCTCCTCGATCAGGTGGCCGAACTCCCTCTCCACCGCGGGCCGCTTCAGCTTCAGGCTCGGGGTGAGCTCGCCGTGCTCGATGTCCAGGTCGCGCGGCAGGATCCGGAACTTCTTGATCGTCTGCCACCGCTGGAGGCCGGCGTTGAGGCGCTGGACGTAGCCGTCGACGAGCCGGTGCACCTCGTCGGAGCCGACGACCTCCGCGTAGCTCCTCCCGCCCAGCCCGTGCTCCTCGGCCCAGCCCATGATGGTGGGCTCGTCGAGCGCGATGAGCGCGGTGCAGTAGTTGCGGTCGGCGCCGTGCACCAGGATGTTGGAGACGTACGGGCAGACCGCCTTGAACTGGCCCTCCACCTCGGCCGGGGCGATGTACTTGCCGCCCGAGGTCTTGATCAGGTCCTTCTTGCGGTCGGTGATCCGCAGGTAGCCGTCCTCCGACAGCTCGCCGATGTCGCCGGTGTGGAGCCAGCCGTCGGACTCCAGGACCTCCTCGGTCTTCTCCGGCAGCTTGTGGTAGCCCTGCATGATGCCGGGACCGCGCAGCAGGATCTCGCCGTCCTCGGCGATGCGCACCTCGGTGCCGGGCAGCGGCTTGCCGACCGTGCCGGTGCGGTACGCCTCGCCGGGGTTGACGAAGCTGGCGGCGCTGGACTCGGTGAGGCCGTAGCCCTCCAGGATGTGGATGCCGGCGCCGGAGAAGAAGTAGCCGATCTCCGGGGCCAGGGCCGCCGAGCCGGAGACGCAGGCGCGCAGCCTGCCGCCGAAGGCCTCCCGCAGCTTGGCGTAGACGAGCTTGTCGGCGATCGCGTGCTTGACCCTGAGGCCGGTGGGCGCGGAGGCCGTGCCGGTGCGGCGGAAGTTGTCCTGGGTGGTCCTGGCGTACTCGCGCGCGACCTCGGCGGCCCACTTGAAGATCTTGTACTTGGCGCCGCCGCCGGCCCGCGCCTTGGCGGCGACCCCGTTGTAGACCTTCTCGAAGATCCGGGGCACGGCGGCCATGTAGGTGGGCCGCACGACCGGGAGGTTTTCGATGATCTTGTCGACCCGGCCGTCCACGGCCGTGACGTGGCCCACCTCGATCTGGGCCGCGGTGAGCACCTTGCCGAAGACGTGCGCCAGCGGCAGCCACAGGTACTGCACGTCGTCGGCCAGGACCAGCTCGGTCGCGGCGATGGCCTTGGCCATGTAGGACCAGGCGTCGTGCGGCAGCCGTACGCCCTTGGGGCGGCCGGTGGTGCCGGAGGTGTAGATCAGGGTGGCGAGCTGGTCCGAGCGCAGGGCCCCGACGGTCTCCTTGACGACCTCGGGGTGCCGCTCCAGGTACGCCTCGCCGCGCTCGCGCAGTTCGTCCAGGGAGAGCACCCAGCCCTCCGGGTCGCCCTCGGCCGCCACCGCGCCCTCCGCCTCGATGACGACGACGTGGGCGAGGTCCGGCAGTTCGGCACGGCGCTCGCGCGCCTTGGCGAGCTGCTCGGCGTCCTCGGCGATCAGCACCCGGCTCTGGGAGTCGGCGAGGATGTAGGCGGTCTCCTCGGCGTTGGTGCTGGGGTAGACGGTCGTGGTGGCCGCCCCGGCGCACAGCACGCCCAGGTCGCACAGGATCCAGTCGACCCGGGTGTTGGAGGCGATGGCGACCCGCTCCTCGGGCCTCACCCCCAGGTCCATCAGGCCCGCGGCGGTCGAGAAGACGCGCCGCGCCGCCTCCCCCCAGGTGTAGGAGCGCCACTCATCGGGTCCCTCACCGGAGGCGGAGGGCACGGGGTACCGGTACGCCTCGCCCTCCGGTGTCGCCTCGATGCGCTCCAGGAAGAGGTTCGCCACCGAGGGCGGACGGTTCTCGATCAGGGACTGGTGGTCGCTCACAACATCCTCCGGGGCCCGCGACGGTGCAGGGGGGTGGCTCCATGGCTCGGTCTACCGGGAGTGCTGGGGGTGGAGAAGGGGTGGAGAAGGGGTGGATCGCTTCCGTGCTGTACGTACTGGCCTGTGCGTATTGGGTGACTCACGAGTAACAACCGAGTGGGTGGTCAGCCTAGGACGGAAGGCTTCACCGTGAAAGAGCTTGCGCATCGCCTACGTGAAGCCGTGACCTGTGCGATACATACCCACATACCCCGCGGTCTGTCCACGTGCCCGCGGGCAGGTCCACACGGGTGAGGGCGCCCACCGCCCCGCGCGGGGCGGTGGG
>NZ_JARVKV010000056.1 GCF_029813835.1 Streptomyces sp. DH37 | reverse complement strand
GCTCCGCCCCCGAGGGGGGCGGAGCCGCCGCCGTGTTCCGTTCAGCCCCGGGCCGAGTCGGGCAGCAGGGCCGCCGCCGCCTCGTCGAGGATCCACAGGGTGCGCTCGCGCCCCCGGGCGCCCGCGGCGGGGGTCCGCAGCGGATCGTCGGCCGCCAGCGCGCCGGCGGCCGCCTCGGCCTTGTCCCCGCCCGCCGCCAGCAGCCAGACCTCCCGGGCCGCCCGGACGGCCGGGAGGGTCAGGGAGATCCGGGTCGGCGGGGGCTTGGGGGCCTCCCGCACGCCGACGACCGCGCGCCGGTCCTCCCGCACGGCCGGGTGGCCGGGGAAGAGCGAGGCCACGTGGGTGTCCGGGCCGAGTCCCAGCAGCAGCACGTCGAAGGGGAGCGGCCCCCCGCCCGTGCCGCCGCCGCGGCCCGCGGCGGCGGCCAGCTCCGCCGCGTACGCTTCGGCCGCCGCGTCGACGTCGTCGCCGTGCGGTCCGTCGGAGGCGGGCATGGGGTGGACGCGCGCCGGGTCCAGCGGGACCGCGTCCAGGAACGCCTCGCGGGCCTGGGTGTGGTTGCGGTCCGGGTCGCCGTCGGGCAGGAACCGCTCGTCGCCCCACCACAGGTCGACGCGGGACCAGTCCACCGCGTCCCGCCCCGGGGCCCCGGCCAGCGCGGCCAGCAGGGCGTTTCCGTTGCGGCCCCCGGTCAGGGCGACGTGGGCGCCGCCGCGGGCGGTCTGGGCGTCCACGACCGCGGTGACCAGGCGCGCGGCCGTGGCCCGGGCCATCCGCTCCTTGTCCGGGTGGACGACGAGGTGCGGGGGAGCCCCCTCGGGGCCGGTCACCGGGCCGCCGCCCGGCCGGACCGCTTCCCGGCGCCGTTCCCGGAGTCCCCGCCGTCCCCGGAATCCCCGCCGGTCTCCTCGTCGCCGGCCGGTTCCTCCCCGGCGGCGGGCTCCTCCCCGGAGGCCCGCTCCGCCTTCGCCGCCCCGGCGGCCTCCGCCTCCGCCACCTGCGCGCGCCCCAGCCGGTCGATGCCGAAGCGGACCGCCTGGGCGTAGGTCTCGTCCGGGTCCAGGCGCCGCAGCTCCTCGGCGATCAGCTCGGCCGTGGAACGCCGGTGGAGGGCCACGCTCCGGTCCGGCTGGCCGGGTACCGAGAGCGCCGCGAGCGAGCCGTCGCCGCGGTCCAGGCAGATGTCGCCCTCGGCCGTCGCCAGCCGCACCGCCGTGATGCCGGGGCCCTCGGAGAGCACGCGCTCGACGGGGACGCCCAGGCGGTCGGCGAGCCACAGCGCCAGCAGCTCCGAGCTGGGGTTGTACTCCTCGCCCTCGACCACCGCCCGGTTGACCCGGGCCTGCTTCTGGTCCAGGGCGGCCGCCAGCACGCTGCGCCACAGGGTGACGCGGGTCCAGGCCAGGTCGGTGTCGCCGGGCGCATACGTCGCGGCGCGCTGCCTGAGCGCCGCGACCGGGTCCTCGGTCTCGGCCGCGTCGGTGATGCGGCGCTGCGCGAGGGCGCCCAGCGGGTCCTTCGAGGGGAACTCGGGCGCGTCGGCCGGCCACCAGACGACGACCGGCGCGTCCGGGAGCAGCAGGGGCAGGACGACGCTGTGGGCGTGGTTGGCCAGCTCGCCGTGCAGGCGCAGCAGGACCGTCTCCCCGGTGCCGGTCTCACCGCCCACCCGCACCTCGGCGTCGAGCCGGGCCGTGGCCCGGTCGCGCGGCGAGCGGCCCGGGCGCCGGACGACGACGAGGATGCGCGACGGGTGCTCCTTCGACGCGTCGCTGGCCGCCTTCAGCGCGTCGTAGTGGCTACCCTCGTCCGTCACGATGACGAGCGTGAGCACCATCCCGACGGCCGGGCTGCCCATCGCCCGCCGCGCTCGTACCAGAGCCGCGTTGATCCGGCCGGACGTGGTGTCCGTGAGGTCGATGTTCATGGCCGCCGCCAGCTCCGTCCGTCACGTGCGAGCATCTCGTCGGCCGCCTGGGGCCCCCAGGTCCCGGCGGTGTACGGCTCGGGCCTGCCGTGCTGGTCCCAGTACTCCTCGACCGGGTCCAGGATCTCCCAGGACCGCTCGACCTCCTGGTGCCGGGGGAAGAGGTTGGCGTCGCCCAGCAGCACGTCCAGGATGAGCCTCTCGTACGCCTCGGGGCTGGACTCGGTGAAGGACTCGCCGTAGGCGAAGTCCATCGTCACGTCGCGGATCTCCATCGAGGTGCCGGGCACCTTGGAGCCGAACCGGATCATGACGCCCTCGTCCGGCTGGACCCGGATGACCAGCGCGTTCTGGCCCAGCTCCTGGGTGTCGGTGGCATCGAAGGGGGAGTAGGGGGCGCGCTGGAAGACCACCGCGATCTCGGTGACCCGGCGGCCCAGCCGCTTGCCCGTGCGCAGGTAGAAGGGGACCCCCGCCCAGCGGCGGTTGTCGATCTCCAGCTTGATGGCGGCGTAGGTGTCGGTCCGCGAGGCCGGGTCGATGCCCTCCTCCTCCAGGTAGCCGGGCACCTTCTCGCCGCCCTGCCAGCCCGCCCGGTACTGGCCGCGCACGGTGTGCAGGCCCAGGTCCTTCGGCAGCCGCACCGCGTTGAGCACCTTGAGCTTCTCGGTGACCAGCGCCTTGGCGTCGAAGGAGACGGGCTCCTCCATCGCGGTCAGGGCCAGGAGCTGGAGCAGGTGGTTCTGGATGACGTCGCGCGCGGCGCCGATCCCGTCGTAGTAGCCCGCGCGGCCCCCGATGCCGATGTCCTCGGCCATCGTGATCTGCACGTGGTCCACGTACGAGCGGTTCCACAGCGGCTCGAACATCGTGTTGGCGAAGCGCAGCGCCAGGATGTTCTGGACGGTCTCCTTGCCCAGGTAGTGGTCGATCCGGAAGACGTCGGACTGGCGGAAGACCTGGTGGACGACCCGGTTCAGCTCCTGGGCGCTGGCCAGGTCGTGGCCGAAGGGCTTCTCGATGACCGCGCGGCGCCAGGACCCGGCGGGCGCGTCGGACAGCTCGTGCTTCTTGAGCTGCTGCAGCACGGTGGGGAAGAACTTCGGGGGGACCGAGAGGTAGAAGGCGAAGTTGCCCCCGGTGCCGCGCGACTTGTCCAGCTCCTCGATGGTGGACTTCAGCCTGGCGAAGGCCTCGTCGTCGTCGAAGACGCCGGGGACGAAGCGCATGCCCTCGCCCAGCTGCCGCCAGACCTCCTCGCGGAAGGGGGTGCGGGCGTACTGCTTGACCGAGTCGTGCACGACCTGGCAGAAGTCCTGGTCCTCCCATTCGCGGCGGGCGAAGCCGACGAGGGAGAAGCCCGGCGGGAGCAGACCCCGGTTGGCCAGGTCGTAGATGGCCGGCATCAGCTTCTTTCGTGACAAATCGCCCGTGACGCCGAAGATCACCAGGCCCGACGGCCCCGCGATGCGCGGGAGCCGTCGGTCCTGGGCGTCACGCAGCGGGTTGGCTGCGCTGCTCACGTGCGTTACGCCTCCTTCGGGGCGAGGCGCTTCAGCTCGGCCTCGGTGGAGGCCAGCAGGTCGTTCCAGGCCTGCTCGAACTTGTCCACGCCCTCGACCTCGAGCTGCTCGACGACCTCGTCGTAGTCGATGCCGAGCGCGGCGATCGCGTCGAGGTCGGCGCGGGCCCGCTCGTAGGTGCCGCGCACCGTGTCGCCGGTGATCTCGCCGTGGTCGCCGACGGCCGCCAGGGTGGCCTCCGGCATGGTGTTCACCGTGTTCGGGGCGACCAGCTCGGTGACGTAGAGGGTGTCGGGGTAGCTGGGGTCCTTCACACCGGTGGAGGCCCACAGCGGGCGCTGCCGGTTGGCGCCGGCGGCCTCCAGGGCCGTCCAGCGGTCGGAGGCGACGACCTCCTCGTACGCCTGGTAGGCGAGCCGGGCGTTGGCCAGCGCCGCCTTGCCGCGCAGCGCCAGCGCCTCGTCGGTGCCCAGGGCCACCAGCCGCTTGTCGATCTCGGTGTCCACGCGGGAGACGAAGAACGACGCCACGGAGTGGATCTCGGACAGGTCCAGGCCCCTGGCCTTCGCCTGCTCCAGACCCTCCAGGTAGGCGTCCATCACCATCCGGTAGCGCTCCAGCGAGAAGATCAGCGTGACGTTGACGCTGATGCCCGCGGCGATGGTCTCCGTGATCGCCGGGAGCCCGGCGGTGGTGGCGGGGATCTTGATCAGGGTGTTGGGCCGGTCCACCAGCCAGGCGAGCTGCTTGGCCTCGGCGACCGTGGGCCGCGTGGCGTGGGCCAGCCGCGGGTCCACCTCGATGGAGACCCGGCCGTCCTGGCCGTTCGTGGCGTCGAAGACCGGGCGCAGGATGTCGGCGGCGTCGCGGACGTCGGCGGTGGTGATCATCCGGATCGCCTCCTCCACCGTCACGCCGCGGGAGGCGAGGTCGGCGAGCTGCTGGTCGTAGCCGTCGCCGGAGGAGATCGCCTTCTGGAAGATCGACGGGTTGGTGGTGACGCCCACGACGTGCTGCTCGTCCAGCAGTTCGGCGAGGTTGCCCGACGTGATGCGGTGGCGGGACAGGTCGTCCAGCCAGATCGCGACGCCTTCGTCGCTCAGGCGCTTGAGTGCGTCTGTCATGAGGGATGCATCTCCTGTTCCATTGCCTGTGGGCGTCAGCGTGCGGCGGCGTCGATCGATTCCCGGGCGGCGGCGACGACCGCCTCGCCGGTCAGGCCGAACTCGCGGTAGAGGACCTTGTAGTCGGCCGAGGCGCCGAAGTGCTCCAGGGAGACGACCCGGCCCGCGTCGCCGACGTACCGGTACCACGTCAGGCCGACACCTGCCTCGACCGCCACGCGCGCCCGCACCGACGGCGGCAGCACGCTGTCGCGGTACGCCTGGTCCTGCTCCTCGAACCACTCCAGGCACGGCATCGACACCACCCGGGTGGGCACGCCCTCGGCCTGGAGCGTCTCGCGCGCGGCGACGGCGAGCTGCACCTCCGAGCCGGTGGCGATGAGGACGACCTGCGGCTCGCGGTCCCGCCCCTCCGGGTCCGCCGCCTCGAACATCACGTACCCGCCGCGGGCGGCGTCCTCGTTCGCCTCGTAGGTCGGCACGTTCTGGCGGGTCAGCGCGATGCCGTGCGGGGCCGGGCGGTCGCCGTGGCGGCGCATGATCTCGCGCCAGGCGATGGCCGTCTCGTTGGCGTCGGCCGGGCGGACCATGTTCAGGCCCGGGATCGCGCGCAGCGCGGCCATGTGCTCGACGGGCTGGTGGGTCGGGCCGTCCTCGCCCAGGCCGATGGAGTCGTGCGTCCACACGTAGGTGACCGGCAGCCCCATCAGCGCCGCCAGCCGCACCGCCGGACGCATGTAGTCGGAGAACACCAGGAAGGTGCCGCCGTAGATCCGGGTGTTGCCGTGCAGCGCGATGCCGTTCATGGTCGAGCCCATGGCGTGCTCGCGGATGCCGAAGTGCACCGTGCGGCCGTACGGGTTCGCCTCCGGCAGCGGGTTGTCCGCCGGGAGGAAGGACGACGAGGCGTCGATGGTGGTGTTGTTGGAGCCCGCGAGGTCGGCGGAGCCGCCCCACAGCTCGGGGATCACGCCGCCCAGCTCCTTGAGCACCGCGCCGGACGCCTTGCGGGTCGCCATGTCCTTGCCGGCGGGGAAGACGGGCAGCGCCTTCTCCCAGCCCTCGGGCAGCTTCCCGGCGCTGATCCGGTCGAACTCGGCGGCGCGCCCGGGGTTGGCCTCGCGCCACTTCGCGAGCTCGCCCTCCCAGGCCTCGCGCGCCTCGCGGCCCCGGTCGACGACCTTGCGGGCGTGCGCGAGGACCTCGTCGGCCACCTCGAAGTGCCGCTCGGGGTCGAAGCCCAGCACGCGCTTGGTGGCCGCGACCTCCTCGTCGCCCAGCGCGGAGCCGTGCGAGGCCTCGGTGTTCTGCGCGTTCGGCGCGGGCCAGGCGATGATCGTGCGCGCGGCGATGAGCGAGGGGCGCTCGGTCTCCTCCCGAGCCGCTTTCAGCGCCGCGTACAGCGCCTGGACGTCGAAGTCGCCGTTGGGCGACTGCTCGATGCGCTGGACGTGCCAGCCGTACGCCTCGTAGCGCTTGAGCACGTCCTCGGAGAGCGCGGTCGCGGTGTCGCCCTCGATCGAGATGTGGTTGTCGTCGTACAGGGCGACGATGTTGCCCAGCTTCTGGTGGCCGGCCAGCGAGGACGCCTCGGCCGAGACGCCCTCCTCCAGGTCGCCGTCGGAGACGATCGCCCAGATGGTGTGGTCGAAGGGCGAGGAGCCCGGGGCGGCGTCCGGGTCGAACAGGCCGCGCTCGTAGCGGGCGGCCATCGCCATGCCCACGGCGTTGGCGATGCCCTGGCCGAGCGGGCCGGTGGTGGTCTCGACCCCGACCGTGTGGCCGTACTCCGGGTGACCCGGGGTCTTGCTGCCCCAGGTGCGGAAGGCCTTCAGGTCGTCCAGCTCCAGCCCGTAGCCGGACAGGTAGAGCTGGATGTACAGCGTCAGGCTGGTGTGGCCCGGGGAGAGGACGAACCGGTCCCGGCCCGCCCACCGCGCGTCGGACGGGTCGTGCCGCATCAGCTTCTGGAAGAGCAGGTACGCCGCGGGAGCGAGGCTCATGGCGGTACCGGGGTGCCCGTTACCGACTTTCTGTACGGCGTCCATCGCCAGGACCCGTACGGTGTCGACAGCCCGCTGATCCAGTTCGGTCCACTCGAGATCTGTGGTGGTCGGCTTGGTGCTCACCCTGCGTCAGGGCTCCTCTCCACATGTCGAAGGCCGGTGTCTGACAGGTCACACCGGGCGGTGTCGAGCGTACCCCCGCCGGTGTTCCCCCTTTCCGGCCGCTCATCCTTTGAACAGCCGGAAGAACGAAACATCCGAAAGTGGCGCCCGACAAGCGCTCACCTGGGCATCTGTCAAAAGCGGGGCCCATATGAGCGCCCCCGTCCGCCGCCGCGCGGGCCGTACCCGCCGCGTCCGCCGCACCCCCCGTCCGTCCCTCCGCCCGCCCCTCCGCCCGCCGGGCCCGCCCGCGCCGCGTACGCCAACACGGGCCACCCCCGGAGCGAGCGGCGTATGGCCAGCGTCTAGAGTGGCGTGGTACGTGCGAGCCGTGACGGGACCCCGGGGGTCCCGGGCTCGCTGTGTTCCCACGCGGCGCGAGCCGCGCATGTCGCACTGTGATCAGGGGTGTCCGTGACGGCCGTCGAATCCCGTCCCGCGGGTGGGGGTACCGCCCACTCCCGGAGGGCCGTGGGGGAGCTCGATCCGAGCCCAGCACACCGGCCGCTCGGGGCCCGCATCAAGGGCTACGTGGCGCTGACCAAGCCGCGGATCATCGAACTTCTGCTGATCACCACCATTCCGGTGATGTTCCTCGCCGAGCAGGGCGTGCCCGACCTGTGGCTGGTCCTGGCGACCTGCCTGGGCGGCTACCTGTCGGCGGGCGGCGCCAACGCGCTGAACATGTACCTCGACCGGGACATCGACGCGCTGATGCACCGCACCGAGCGGCGCCCCCTGGTCACCGGGGTCCTGACCCCGCGCGAGGCCCTGGTCTTCGGCGTCACCCTGGCCGTGGTCTCCACCCTGTGGTTCGGGTGGACGGTCAACTGGCTCTCGGCGGCCCTGTCCCTGGGCGCGCTGCTGTTCTACGTCGTCGTCTACACGATGCTCCTCAAGCGGCGCACCTCCCAGAACATCGTCTGGGGCGGCATCGCGGGCTGCATGCCGGTGCTCATCGGCTGGTCGTCGGTGACGAACGAGGTGAGCTGGGCCGCCGTCGTCCTCTTCCTGGTCATCTTCTTCTGGACGCCGCCGCACTACTGGCCGCTGTCCATGAAGGTCAAGGACGACTACGCGCGCGTCGGCGTCCCGATGCTCCCGGTCGTCGCGGGCAACAGGGCCGTGGCCCGGCAGATCGTCCTCTACAGCTGGGTGATGGTCGCCGTCTCGCTGGCCCTGTGGCCGCTGGGGTACGTCGGCTGGTTCTACCCGCTCGTCGCGGCCGTCGCGGGGGCGTGGTGGCTGAAGGAGGCGCACGCCCTCCAGGCGCGGGCCAGAGCCGGGATCACGGGCGCGAAGCTCAGGGAGATGCGGCTGTTCCACTGGTCCATCACCTATGTGTCGCTGCTGTTCGTGGCGGTGGCGGTGGACCCCTTCCTGCGGTGACCACCTTCCTGGGCCGATCACCTTCCTGCGGTGATTCACCGCCTCCGGCGCGCCGCCGGCGCCGCGGAGCGGCTGGGCGTGGCGCAGGCCACCCGGAGTGGTGGTCGCCAGGCGATTTACCCATCGGTAGCATCCTGTCCATGGACAGCACACAGCAGGCGGAAGAGACCGGGCCCGACGCCAAGCCCGACGCCAAGGCCCAGCGCTGGGTGACCAAGCTCGCCAAGGAGATCACCCGGTTCGCCGGGGAGCGCGGCGGCGGCGCCGACGCCCAGATCGCGTACCTCGGCGAGCGCGGCGTGCGGATCGTCCTCGTCGGCGCCGACGGCGGCTGGGGCGACCTGGTGGCCCCCTCCCGCGAGGTCGCGGAGAAGGCCGCCGAGAAGGCCGGGGTGACCGTCCACGAGACCCTCGACGGAGACCTCGCCGCCCGTATCCGCACCGGCCCCTACGAGTGGGAGCGGATGGCCGGCATCCAGGTCGGGGGACCGGAGAACCGCTGACGCGCCGCGCGGGCGCCGCGCACCCCGGCGCCCCGCCCCGCGGCGGGACGTGCGTACCGCCGCGGCCTCCCGGCGCCCGCCGCGGACCCCCTTCGCCGTTCGGCGTGCTCCTGTCCACCGCGCCGCCCACCGCGCTGTCCACCGCCGCTGCCCGGGCACGGCCGGATGCGGCCGTACGCGGTGCGGGCGCGGGCCCCGCACGCGGCGGGCCGCCGGGGCGACAGGCGGGGGAACCGCCCGTACCGCCCCGGCGGCCCGCCGCGCCGGCCGGACCTACCGGCCCGGCACCGCCGCGGCCGGAGCGGGCCGGTCCGCCTCCGCGGCCGGGGCGGCGGCGTGCACGGGCTCCGGGGCGTCGGCCACGGGCGGCAGGCCGCGCTCGCGCAGCGACAGCAGCGCCCTCAGGACGGCGATCCACACCAGGCAGGAGCCGAGCAGGTGCGCCGCGACCAGCACCTCGGGCAGTTCGGTGAAGTACTGGACGTAGCCGATCGCGCCCTGGGCCAGCAGGACCAGGAAGAGGTCCCGGGTGCGGTCGAGCGGGCCCCTGGGGGCGTCCACGGCGCGCAGTGCCAGCCACAGCAGCACGGTCAGGCCCACCACGGCCCAGGCCAGCAGGGCGTGCGCCCGGGCGGTCGCCTCCCAGTCCACGCCCATCCGCGGTACGTCGCTGCTGTCGCCCGCGTGGGGCCCCGCGCCCGTCACCATGGTGCCGACGACGATCAGCGCCACCGACACGGCCGTCAGCGCCACCGCGAGCTGCCGGATCCGCGGCCCGGCCAGCGGGCGCGGCGCCTCGTCGCCCTCGCGGACCCGCAGCCAGGTGACGGCGGCGACCGTGATGAGCACGCTGGCGAGCAGGAAGTGCGCGGCGACGGTGTACGGGTTCAGCCGCAGCAGCACCGTCACGCCGCCCAGCACGCCGTTGGCGGCGACCAGCCAGAACTGCGACCAGGCGAGCCGCGACAGGCTCCGGCGGCGCGGCTCGGCCGAGCGCACCGCGACGATCGCCCAGCCGACCGCGGCGCACAGCACGTACGTCAGCAGCCGGTTGCCGAACTCGATGGCGCCGTGCAGCCCCATCTCGGGCGTGGCGACCAGGCTGTCCCCGCTGCACTTGGGCCAGGTGTCGCAGCCCAGCCCGGAGCCGGTCAGCCGCACCACCCCGCCGGTGACCACGATGACCACGCTCAGGACGAGCGCGGTCAGGGTGGCGCGCTCCACGGTGCGCTGGGCGGGGGTCCAGCGCCTGGCGACGTACGCGACGGGGTTTCGCGCGAATTCGAGCAGATTGGGCACGGACCCATGGTAGGCGGGCGCTTGTGCAAGCTTTCACGAGGGGGCGCGCAGGGAGCGCGGAGGAGGGGGCCACGCTCTCGGGGCGCGCTCCCGGGTCGCGTTCCCGGGCCGCGTTCCCGGACCCCGGGTCTCACTCCCAGCGGAAGAAGCGGGCCGCGGCGGCCAGGCCGGCCACCGCCCACACCCCGAGGACCGCCAGGTTCCCCCAGGGCGTCCCGGCGCCGTCCCGCAGCACCTCCCGCAGGCCCTCGGAGAGCGCGGAGATCGGCAGCAGCTCCAGCACGCCGCGCACCGGCTCGGGGAACCTCTCCAGCGGCACCACCACCCCGCCGCCGACCAGCAGCAGGACGAAGACGAGGTTCGCCCCCGCCAGCGTCGCCTCGGCCCGCAGCGTCCCGGCCATCAGCAGCCCGAGCCCGGAGAACGCCGCCGTCCCGGCGACCAGCAGCAGCGCCACGGCGAGCGGGCTGCCGTGCGGCGACCAGCCCAGCGCCAGGGCCACCGACGCCAGCAGCGCCACCTGCAGCACCTCGGTGACCAGCACCGCGCACGTCTTGGCCGTCATCAGCCCCCACCGGGGCAGGGGGGAGGCGCCCAGCCGCTTGAGGACGCCGTAGCGCCGCTCGAAGCCGGTGGAGATGGCCTGGCCGGTGAAGGCGGTGGAGAGCACGGCCAGCGCCAGCACGCCCGGCGCCAGGAAGTCCACGCGCCCGCCCCCGCCGTCCCCGTCCTCCGCCAGGTCGACGATGTCCACGGCGCTGAACAGCACCAGCAGCAGGGTGGGGATGACGATGGTCAGCAGCAGCTGCTCGCCGTGGCGCAGCAGCAGCCGCGTCTCCAGCGCGGCCTGCGCGGCGATCATCCTCGGCAGCGGCGCGGCGCCCGGCCTGGGGGCGTACGTGCCCGGTCCGGTGGTTCCCGTGCTCACGACCGCAGCTCCTTGCCCGTCAGGTCCAGGAAGACGTCCTCCAGCGTGTGCCGCTCCACCGCGATGCCGTCCGGCATCACCCCGTTCTGCGCGCACCAGGACGTTACCGTGGCCAGGAGGTGGGGGTCGACGGCGCCGGTCAGGCGGTACGAGCCGGGGGTCAGCTCGGCGGCGGCGGTGCCCGGCGGCAGCGCCTTGAGCAGCGAGGCCAGATCGAGCCCGGGGCGCCCGGTGAAGCTCAGGGTGTTCTCGGCGCCGCCGCGGCACAGCTCCTCGGGGCTGCCCCGCGCGATCACCCGGCCCTCGTCGATGATCGCGACGTCGTCGGCCAGGGACTCGGCCTCGTCCATGAAGTGGGTGCTCAGCACCACCGTCACGCCGTCCGCGCGCAGCTCCCGCACCAGGTCCCAGGCGGAGCGGCGGGCCTGCGGGTCCAGGCCGGCGGTCGGCTCGTCCAGGAAGACCAGCTCGGGCCGGCCGACGACGGCCATGGCGAGCGCGAGCCGCTGCTGCTGGCCGCCCGACAGCCGCCGGTAGGGGGTCCGGCCGCAGCCGGCCAGCCCCAGTCGTTCGATCAGCGCGCCGGTGTCCAGCGGGTCGGCGTGCAGCGCGGCCATGTGGCGGAGCATCTCCGCGGCGCGGACGGTGGGGTAGACCCCGCCGCTCTGGAGCATCACGCCGATCCGGGGGCGCAGCGCCTCCGCGTCCGCGACCGGATCCAGGCCCAGGACGCGGACGGTGCCCGCGTCGGGCCGGCGGTAGCCCTCGCAGGTCTCGATGGTGGTGGTCTTCCCGGCTCCGTTGGGGCCGAGGACGGCGGTGACGGTGCCGCGCCCGACGGTGAGGTCCAGCCCGTCCACCGCGGTCCTGCTCCCGTACCGCTTCACCAGCCCCGCGACCTCGACGGCCGCCGTGTCTCGCATACGGGCGAGTCTAGGAGCCTCCGGGGGCGGCCCCGCGCAGCGGTGCCGGTAAGGCACGCCTTACGTGACGCATGCCATCCGGGCCGGTCAGGGCGCGGCTTGCCGCTCTCCTCCGAATTACGCAACAATGGCGTTGTGAAAAAGCGCACCCGCCGGACCGGCAGTCCGGCCACGGCGGGGGGAGGCGCTGCGGAACCCGGACGGAGTGAGGAGGCGCGAACGCACATGGCGGCCCACCACGGCACCGGTGACACCCGTGCCCCCGGCCCCTCCGCCCCGGACGAGCACCACGGCACCCGCAACAGGGTCGCGCGCTCCATCCTGGACCACGGCCCGTCCACGGCGGCCGAGCTGGCCCAGCGGCTGGAGCTCACCCAGGCGGCGGTCCGCCGCCACCTCGACGCCCTCGTCGCCGACGGCGTCGTCGAGCCCCGCGAGAAGCGCGTCTACGGTTCGCGCGGCCGGGGCCGTCCCGCCAGGGCCTTCGCGCTCACCGACTACGGGCGCAGCGCCTTCGACCAGGCATACGACCAGCTCGCCGTCGACGCCCTGCACTGGATAGAGCAGGCCGCGGGAGGCGGCGAGAAGGGGCAGGCCGCGGTCGCGGCCTTCGCCCGCGCCCGGGTCGCGGCCCAGGCCGAGCGGTACCGAGCCGAGCTGGAACGAGCCGCGCCCGAGGACCGCGCCAGGGTTCTGGCCGAGGCTCTCTCCCGGGACGGGTACGCTGCCACTGCGCGCGGCGCGCCCGCCTCCAGCGGAGAGCAGCTCTGCCAGCACCACTGCCCGGTGGCCCACGCCGCCGAGCGGTTCCCGCAGCTGTGCGAGGCGGAGACCGAGGTCTTCTCCCGCCTGCTCGGCACCCATGTGCAGCGTCTGGCCACCATCGCCCACGGCGACGGAGTGTGCACGACGTTCATCCCCGGGTCGGCCCCAGCGGCAGCGCCCAAGACATCCGAGACCACCGCAGCGACAGCATCTGCAAGCACAGCCGGGAGGAACCCCGCATGACTCTCCCCACGGAGACTGCCCACCCTGAGCTGGAGGGCCTGGGCAAGTACGAGTACGGCTGGGCCGACCCGGACGCCGCCGGCGCCTCGGCCAAGCGCGGCCTCTCCGAGGAGGTCGTCCGCGACATCTCGGGCAAGAAGTCCGAGCCGGAGTGGATGCTGAAGCTCCGCATGAAGGGCCTGAAGCTCTTCGAGAAGAAGCCCATGCCGAACTGGGGCTCCGACCTGAGCGGCATCGACTTCGACAACATCAAGTACTTCGTGCGGTCCACCGAGAAGCAGGCCCAGTCCTGGGAGGACCTGCCGGAGGACATCAAGAACACCTACGACAAGCTGGGCATCCCCGAGGCCGAGAAGCAGCGCCTGGTCGCCGGCGTCGCCGCCCAGTACGAGTCCGAGGTGGTCTACCACCAGATCCGCGAGGACCTGGAGAAGCAGGGCGTCATCTTCCTGGACACCGACACCGCCCTCAAGGAGCACCCGGAGCTGTTCCAGGAGTACTTCGGCACCGTCATCCCGGCCGGCGACAACAAGTTCGCCGCGCTGAACACCGCGGTGTGGTCCGGCGGCTCCTTCATCTACGTGCCCAAGGGCGTCCACGTGGACATCCCGCTCCAGGCCTACTTCCGGATCAACACCGAGAACATGGGCCAGTTCGAGCGGACGCTGATCATCGTCGACGAGGACGCCTACGTCCACTACGTCGAGGGCTGCACCGCGCCGATCTACCAGTCGGACTCGCTGCACTCGGCGGTCGTGGAGATCATCGTCAAGAAGGGCGCCCGCTGCCGCTACACGACCATCCAGAACTGGTCGAACAACGTCTACAACCTGGTCACCAAGCGCGCCGTGGCCTACGAGGGCGCGACCATGGAGTGGGTCGACGGCAACATCGGCTCCAAGGTGACCATGAAGTACCCGGCCGTCTACCTGATGGGCGAGCACGCCAAGGGCGAGACCCTCTCGATCGCCTTCGCGGGCGAGGGCCAGCACCAGGACGCCGGCGCCAAGATGGTGCACATGGCGCCCAACACCTCCTCCAACATCGTCTCCAAGTCGGTGGCGCGGGGCGGCGGCCGCACCTCGTACCGCGGTCTGATCGAGATCGGCGAGGGTGCCGAGAACTCCAAGTCCAACGTGCTGTGCGACGCGCTGCTGGTGGACACCATCTCGCGCTCGGACACCTACCCCTACGTCGACGTCCGCGAGGACGACGTGACGATGGGCCACGAGGCGACGGTCTCCAAGGTCAGCGACGACCAGCTCTTCTACCTCATGAGCCGCGGCATGTCCGAGGACGAGGCGATGGCGATGATCGTGCGCGGCTTCGTCGAGCCGATCGCCAAGGAGCTGCCCATGGAGTACGCGCTGGAGCTCAACCGGCTGATCGAGCTGCAGATGGAGGGCGCGGTCGGCTGACCGGCCGGCCACCCGTCCTTCCCCCTTCGTGACCGTGAGCGGGCCTCCGGACGCCGACGCGCCCGGAGGCCGGCGAACACAGAAGACAGAGAGCGAGCAACACGACAGCCATGGCTGAGGCTCAGAACATCCCGGCCGGGTCCACGACCGCCGGATCGATCGCGGTGGCGGCCGAGTCCACCGTCGCCACCCGGATGAGCGCGCCGCCGTCCTTCGACGTGGCGGACTTCCCCGTCCCGCACGGCCGCGAGGAGGAGTGGCGCTTCACTCCCCTGGAGCGGCTCAAGGGCCTGCACGACGGCACCGCCAGGGCGGACGGCGGGGTCAAGGTCGACGTCTCCGCGCCCGAGGGCGTGACGGTGGAGACCGTCGGCCGCGACGACGCCCGCCTCGGCCGGGCCGGCAAGCCGGTCGACCGGGTCGCGGCGCAGGCCTACAGCGCCTTCGAGAAGGCCGCGGTCGTCACCGTGCCCCGGGAGACCGTGCTCACCGATCCGATCCGGGTGAGCATCCAGGGCCAGGGCGGCGTCTCCTTCGGGCACACCGTCTTCGAGCTGGGCGCCTTCGCCGAGGCCGTCGTCGTCATCGACCACACCGGCGACGGGCTGCGCGCCGCCAACGTCGAGTACGTGCTCGGCGACGGCGCCAAGCTGACGGTCGTCTCCGTGCAGGACTGGGACGACACCGCCGTGCACTGCTCCCAGCACAACGCGCTGGTCGGCCGCGACGCCACCTTCAAGTCCGTGATCGTCACCTTCGGCGGCGACGTGGTGCGCCTCCACCCGCGCGTCAACTACGCGGGCCCGGGCGGCGAGGCCGAGCTGTACGGCCTGTACTTCACCGACAACGGCCAGCACCAGGAGCACCGGCTCTTCGTCGACCACGAGACCCCGAACTGCCGCAGCAACGTCGTCTACAAGGGCGCCCTCCAGGGTCAGGACGCGCACGCCGTGTGGATCGGCGACGTGGTGATCCGCGCCTCGGCCACCGGCACCGACACCTACGAGCTCAACCGCAACCTCGTCCTCACCGACGGCGCGCGGGTGGACTCGGTGCCCAACCTGGAGATCGAGACCGGCGAGATCGTCGGCGCCGGGCACGCCTCGGCCACCGGCCGCTTCGACGACGAGCAGCTGTTCTACCTGATGGCGCGCGGCATCCCGGAGAAGGACGCCCGCCGCCTGGTGGTCCGCGGCTTCTTCGCCGAGCTGGTCCAGCAGATCGGCCTGCCCGACCTCCAGGAGCGCCTGCTCGCCAAGATCGAGGAAGAGCTCGAGGAGTCGGTCGCATGAGCACCGGCGAGAGCACGGTGGGCAGCGCGGGCTTCGTCCGCGCCGCCTCGCTCGGCGAGCTGGAGGAGGACACCCCCAGGCGGGTGGAGATCGAGGGCGTCCCGGTCTCGCTCGTCCGCACCGGGGGAGAGGTCTTCGCCGTCAACGACATCTGCTCGCACGCGAACGTCTCGCTCTCCGAGGGCGAGGTGGAGGACTGCCACATCGAGTGCTGGCTGCACGGCTCCAGCTTCGACCTGCGCACCGGCAAGCCCGACGGCCCGCCCGCCACGCGTCCCGTCCCCGTATACCCCGTCAAGATCGAAGGAGACGGCCCCGACGCGGCCGTGCTCGTCTCCATCACCCAGGAGTCCTGAAGCCCCATGGCAACGCTTGAGATCCACGACCTGCACGTCTCCGTCGAGGCCGAGAACGGCCCCCGGGAGATCCTGCGCGGCGTCGACCTGACCGTGAAGCAGGGCGAGACGCACGCCATCATGGGCCCGAACGGCTCCGGCAAGTCCACCCTCGCCTACTCGCTGGCGGGCCACCCGAAGTACACGATCACCGGCGGCACCGTCACCCTGGACGGCGAGGACGTCCTGGAGATGAGCGTCGACGAGCGCGCCCGCGCCGGCGTCTTCCTCGCCATGCAGTACCCGGTCGAGGTGCCCGGCGTCTCCGTCTCCAACTTCCTGCGCACCGCCGCCACCGCCATCCGCGGCGAGGCCCCCAAGCTGCGCACCTGGGTGAAGGAGGTCAAGGAGGCCATGGAGCGGCTCTCCATCGACCCCGCGTTCGCCGAGCGCAACGTCAACGAGGGCTTCTCCGGCGGTGAGAAGAAGCGCCACGAGATCCTTCAGCTCGAGCTGCTCAGGCCGAAGATCGCGATCCTCGACGAGACCGACTCCGGCCTGGACGTCGACGCCCTGCGCGTCGTCTCCGAGGGCGTCAACCGCGTCCGCGAGACCGGCGAGGTCGGCACCCTGCTGATCACCCACTACACGCGCATCCTGCGCTACATCAAGCCCGACCACGTCCACGTCTTCGCGGCCGGCCGGATCGCCGAGTCCGGCGGCCCGGAGCTGGCGGACAAGCTGGAGGAAGAGGGCTACGAGGCCTACGTCAAGGGCGACCGGACGGCGTGAGCCCTGCCCGCGGGGCCGCGGCGGCGGCCCCGCGCACCGACGGCGTCCCCGGCCCGGCCGGACGGGCGCGGAATGGGGTACCCCCCGGAGCGTGAGGCCCCGGGGGAGAACGGAGATACACGAGCGTGACACAGCTGCCGGGCCTTCTCGACACGGACGCGATCCGCAAGGACTTCCCGCTGCTGGACCGAGTGGTCCACGACGGGAAGAAGGTCGTGTACCTGGACAACGCGGCGACCTCCCAGAAGCCGAACCAGGTGCTCGACGCGCTGAACGACTACTACGTGCGGCACAACGCCAACGTCCACCGCGGCGTGCACGTGCTCGCCGAGGAGGCCACGGCGCTGTACGAGGGAGCGCGCGACAAGGTCGCCGCCTTCGTCAACGCACCGAGCCGCGACGAGGTCATCTTCACCAAGAACGCCTCGGAGTCGCTCAACCTCGTGGCGAACATGCTCGGCTGGGCCGACGAGCCGTACCGCGTCGACGACCAGACCGAGATCGTCATCACGGAGATGGAGCACCACTCCAACATCGTGCCGTGGCAGCTGCTGGCGCAGCGCACCGGCGCGAAGCTGAAGTGGTTCGGCCTGACCGACGACGGCCGCCTGGACCTGTCGGACATCGACCGGATCATCACCGAGCGGACCAAGGTCGTCTCGTTCGTGCTGGTCTCCAACATCCTGGGCACGCTCAACCCGGTCGAGACGATCGTCCGCCGCGCCCAGGAGGTCGGCGCGCTGGTGGTGATCGACGCCTCCCAGGCCGCCCCGCACATGGCCGTGGACGTCCAGGCGCTCCAGGCCGACTTCGTCGCCTTCACCGGCCACAAGATGTGCGGGCCGACCGGCATCGGCGTGCTGTGGGGACGCCAGGAGCTGCTGGAGGACCTGCCGCCGTTCCTCGGCGGCGGCGAGATGATCGAGACCGTCTCGATGCACTCCTCCACCTACGCCCCCGCGCCGCACAAGTTCGAGGCGGGCACGCCGCCGATCGCCCAGGCCGTCGGGCTGGGCGCCGCCGTGGACTACCTCTCGTCGATCGGCATGGACCGCATCGCGGCCCACGAGCACGCGATCACCGAGTACGCGGTGCGCAGGCTCCAGGAGGTGCCCGACCTGCGGATCATCGGCCCGGCCACGGCCGAGGACCGCGGCGCCGCGATCTCCTTCGCGCTCGGCGACATCCACCCCCACGACGTGGGCCAGGTGCTCGACGAGGAGGGCATCGCGGTACGGGTCGGCCATCACTGCGCACGACCCGTATGCCTCAGGTACGGAATTCCCGCGACCACGCGAGCGTCGTTCTATCTGTACTCCACCCCCGCCGAGGTCGACGCCCTGGTGGAGGGACTGGAGCACGTGCGGAACTTCTTCGGTTGATGTTCCGTGACCGACGACGGACGACTGCAGCGGCTGAAGGTGACTCGTGAAGCTTGACTCCATGTACCAGGACGTGATCCTGGACCACTACAAGCACCCGCACGGACGGGGCCTCCGCGACGGCGACGCCGAGGTGCACCACGTCAACCCGACGTGCGGCGACGAGGTCACGCTGCGGGTGAGGATGGACGGCTCCACCATCGCGGACGTCAGCTACGAGGGGCAGGGCTGTTCCATCAGCCAGGCCAGCGCCTCGGTGCTGAACGACCTGCTGGTCGGCAAGGAGCTGGCCGAGGCGCGGCGGATCCAGGAGACCTTCCTGGAGCTGATGCAGTCCAAGGGCCGGATCGAGCCGGACGACGCGATGGAGGAGATCCTGGAGGACGCGGTCGCGTTCGCGGGGGTCTCCAAGTACCCGGCACGCGTGAAGTGTGCCCTGCTGAGCTGGATGGCATGGAAGGACGCCACCGCCCAGGCCCTGGGCGACGGCGCCGTTGAGGAGAAGACCGCATGAGCGAGACCCCGACCACGACGAAGCCGGCGAGCGAGGAAGAGGTCCGCGAGGCGCTGTACGACGTGGTGGACCCCGAGCTGGGCATCGACGTCGTCAACCTGGGCCTGATCTACGGCATCCACATCGACGACTCCAACGTCGCCACCCTGGACATGACCCTGACGTCCGCGGCCTGCCCGCTGACCGACGTGATCGAGGACCAGGCGAAGTCGGCGACCGAGGGCATCGTCAACGAGCTGCGGATCAACTGGGTCTGGATGCCGCCGTGGGGCCCGGACAAGATCACCGACGAAGGCCGCGAGCAGCTCCGCGCGCTCGGCTTCAACGTCTGAGACGCCCGGCGCCCGGGCCCGGAGCAGGAACGTCCGGCGTCCGGAACGCCACCGCCTCCCCGTCGGCCGGGGTCCCTCCCGGGGCCCCGGCCGACGCGTGCGCGCGGGCACCGTGCGGCCCGCCCGCGGCCGCTGCGTAGCCTCGTGGGCATGGCTTACCTGACGCTGGCGTGCGCGATCCTGGCCGAGGTCCTGGCGACCACCTCGATGAAGTACAGCGACGGCTTCACCCGGCTGTGGCCCACCCTGGGGACCGCCGCCGGATACCTCGTCGCGTTCGTCCTGCTCGCGCAGACGCTCAAGAGCATGTCCGTGGGCACCGCCTACGCGATCTGGTCGGGTGCCGGCACCGCCGCCATCGCCGTGATCGGCATGGTCTTCATCGGGGAGGCGGTCACCGCCGCCAGGATCACCGGGATCCTCCTGGTCGTCGCCGGGGTGGTGGTCCTCAACCTGGGCGGCGGGCACTGACGGCGCCGCCGTGAACCCGCCCTGGACCCGCTTCCCGCCGGGGCCGGAGCCCGGCCCCGGCGGTACGTCCCGGCAGTACGTTCCGGCGGCACGTCCCGGCGGCACGTCCCGGCGGCACGGGGTCGCGGCAAGGGGCCGGTGCGCGTCCGGCCGGTGGGACCGGTTCGCGCTCGCGGAACGTGTCCGGTTAGCGTTTGGCCATGACCGAAGCACCCGCACCCTCCCCCCGTACGACCGGCGCCGTCGCCGCCGGACTCGCCACCGTCGCGCTCGACGGCGGTGCCGTCCTCGACACCTGGTTCCCCGCGCCCGAGCTGTCCGACGCCCCCGGCCCCGCCGGGACCGAGCGGCTGAGCGCCGAGCGCGCCGCCGAGCTGCTGGGCGAGGCCGCACCGCGGGCCCTGGGCCCGGACCCGCTCCGCGGCGTCGAGGTCATCGCCGTCCGTACGGTCGTCTCCTCCCTGGAGGACAAGCCGCTGGACGCGCACGACGCCTATCTGCGGCTGCACCTGCTCAGCCACCGTCTGGTGAGGCCGCACGGCCAGAACCTGGACGGGATCTTCGGTCTGCTCGCCAACGTGGCCTGGACCAGCCTCGGCCCCGTACCCGTCGACCGGGTCGAGGGCGTCCGCCTCGCCGCCCGCGCGGAGGGCCGGCAGCTCACGGTCACCAGCGTCGACAAGTTCCCGCGGATGACCGACTACGTCATCCCCACGGGCGTGCGCATCGGCGACGCCGACCGGGTGCGGCTGGGCGCCCACCTCGCCTCCGGCACCACCGTGATGCACGAGGGCTTCGTCAACTTCAACGCCGGGACGCTGGGCACCTCCATGGTCGAGGGTCGCATCAGCGCGGGCGTCGTCGTCGACGACGGCTCCGACATCGGCGGCGGCGCCTCGATCATGGGCACCCTCTCCGGCGGCGGCAAGCAGACCATCTCCATCGGGAAGCGCTGCCTGCTGGGCGCGGAGGCGGGCATCGGCATCTCCCTGGGCGATGACTGCATCGTGGAGGCCGGCCTGTACCTGACGGCGGGCACCCGCGTCGCCCTGCCCGACGGCGAGGTCGTCAAGGCGCTGGAGCTGTCCGGCGCGAACAACCTCCTCTTCCGCCGCAACTCCACCACCGGAGCCGTCGAGGCCCTCCAGCGCTCCGGCTCCTGGGGCGGTCTGAACGAGGCCCTGCACAGCCACAACTGACGCCGCGGGGCCGCCCGGGACAGCCCCCTGGGCAGCCCCGAACAGCCCGGGACACGGCCCCGCCGGGCCGTCCCCGCCGGGTGCCCTCCCACAGCCGTTCCCCGACGGCCCGGGAGGGCACCCGGCCGTTTCGCCGGCCGTCGCGCCGTCCTCCCCGGCCCGCCGGGCGCCCCGGTCCGCGAGCCCGTTACGCTGTGCGGCCATGGGCGATCTCGTGACCGGAATGCGGTACCTGGGACAGGGCCAGAAGTGGGTCCTGCGCAACGGACGGTGGTTCGGCTTCGGGCTGCTGCCCGCACTCGTCACCCTGGTGCTCTACACGGCGGCCCTGGTCGCCCTCGGCTTCTGGGCCGACGACCTGGCCGCCTGGGCCACGCCGTTCGCCGACGACTGGGAGTCGCCCTGGGCGGGGCTGTTGCGCGGCACGTTCACCGCGCTGCTGTTCGCCGGCGGCCTGCTGCTGGCGGTGATCACCTTCACCGCCGTCACCCTGCTGGTCGGCGACCCCTTCTACGAGTCGCTGTCGGAGAAGGTCGAGGAGTCCGAGGGAGGCGGCCCCGAGGGGCCCGACCGCCCGCTGTGGCGGGACCTGTGGATCTCGCTGTGCGACAGCCTCTACGTCCTGGTGCGGGTCCTGGCCTTCGGCGTGGTGCTGTTCCTGCTCGGTTTCGTCCCCGTCGCCGGCCAGACGGTCGTCCCGGTGATCGGCTTCGCCGTCTCCGGCTTCTTCCTCACCCTGGAGCTCACCTCGGTGGCCATGCAGCGCCGTGAGATCCCGGTCCGGGAGCGGCTGCGGCTGCTGCGCACCCGCAAGGCCCTCGCGATCGGCTTCGGGGTCCCGCTGGTGCTGTGCTTCCTGGTGCCGCTGGTCGCGGTCTTCCTGATGCCCGGCGCGGTCGCGGGCGCCACCCTCCTGGTGCGGGACCTGACGGGCACGCCCGCGGACGGCGACCCGGCTCCGCAGGGGCCGCAGGGGATGTGGACCAAGCCCGGCCCCCCGGCCGGACCGGCCTGAGCCCCCGGCCCGCGCGCTAGGACAGGGCCTGCCGGAGGGCGCCGGCCAGCCGCGCGGTCAGCTCCTCCCCGGCCGGCAGCAGCGGCGGGCGCACCGGGCCGCCCGGCAGCCCCGCCGCCGCGAACAGCGCCTTGACGGAGACCGCGCCGGGGACCTCCGACATCATGGCGTCGACCAGCGGCACCAGGGCCTGGTGGCGCCGGGCGGCCTCGGCGTGGTCACCGGCGTCGAACGCGTCCAGGACGCCGCGCACGGCGGGACCGGCCACGTTGGCGACCGTGCTCACGCAGCCGTGGGCGCCGATCGCGCGCAGCGGCAGGTTCGTCTCGTCGCAGCCGGAGTAGTAGACCAGCCCGGTGGAGCCCAGCACCTTCGCCGTCTTCATCAGGTCGTAGGCGCAGTCCTTGACCGCGCGGACGCGCGGGTGCTCCGCGAGCCGCAGCAGCGTCTCGGCGGTCAGCGCGGTGCCCGCTCCGGTGCGGGCGGGGATGTCGTAGAGCATCACCGGCAGGGCGGTGGCGTCGGCGACGGTGGCCAGGTGGCGGGCGATGGCCTCCTGGGTGGGGCGGGAGTAGTACGGCGTGACGACCAGCAGGCCGTGGGCGCCGGCCCCCTCGGCCGCCCGTGCCAGCTCCACCGAGTGCCGGGTGTCGGCGGACCCGACGCCCGCGACGATCCGGGCCCGGTCGCCGACCTCCTCGGCCACCGCCCGTACCAGCGCCGTCTTCTCCTCGTCGGAGGTGGTCGGGGACTCGCCGGTGGTCCCGTTCAGCACCAGGCAGTCGCAGCCGCCCCGGTCCACCAGGTGGGCGGCGAGCCGCCGGGCGCCGGGGAGGTCCAGGGCGCCGGAGGAGTCGAACGGGGTGATCATGGCGGCGGCGACGCGGCCGAAGGGGGAGTCGGGCATGGGGGCGAGTCTGGCTCATGCGGAAGCGGTCGGTCCAACCGATTCGGCCGGGCACGGGCCCACCTCCTCGGTCCCGGGCGCCCCGGCTCCCCGGAGAGGCCCCCGACCGCGCCCCGACTGCCCGCCGCGCCGGCCGTGCCGCCTCCCGGGGGAGGGGGCACGGCCGGGCGGGCCCCACCTCAGGGGCGGAAGCGGATCACCTGGGGGTCGTGGTCGCTCGCCTGGTCGGCGAACTCCGCGTTGACGTGCACGATGTCGTAGTCGAAGCGGTGGATCCCCGGGGAGACCAGGGTCTGGTCCAGCACCTGGGCGTTGCCGTCGTAGACGTACGTGTAGCGCTCGTCCTCGGGCAGCGAGAGCACCGCGCTGCGCAGCGCGCCGCCCGCGGTCAGCTCCCGGGACGTGGCGGAGAACTCGAAGTCGTTGATGTCGCCGAGGACGACGACGTTCGCCTTCCTCTCCACCGCCAGCACCTGCCGCACGAAGTGGTTGACCGCCTTCGCCTGGGCCGTGCGCTGCACCTCGGAGGAACGGTTCGGCGGCTGGACGGCCGCGTGCAGGGACTGGTCGCCGCCCTTGGAGGCGAAGTGGTTGGCGACCACGATGACGGTGCGCCCGCGGAAGCGGAACTCGCCGGCCAGCGGCTTGCGACTGTCCTCCCACGCCGTGTCGTTCGGCGCGACGCGGGCGGGGGAGTGGGTCAGCACGGCCCGGCCGCGCTCGCGCTCCACGCCGACCGCCGTGGTGGCGTCGCCGCCGGGCCGGTCCACGAAGGAGACCCGCTCGGGGTTGAAGAGGAAGACGTTGCGGATGTTGCCGCCGGGCTGGCCGCCGTCGGCGTCGTCGACCGGGTCGACGGCGCGCCAGTCGTAGCGCGGGCCGCCCGCGGCCACGATGGCGTCGGTGAACTTCGCGAGCGTGGCGCCGGCGGACACCACCGCGTCGTTCACCGGACCGTTGTCGTCCTGGATCTCCTCCAGGGCGAGGACGTCGGGGGAGGCGAGGTTCTCCACCACGCCCCGGGCCAGCCGGTCGAACTTCTCCTGGTCGTTGCCGGGGTGGAGGTTCTCCACGTTGTAGGTGGCGACGGCCAGTTCGCCGCGGCGCTGGGCGCGGGTGCGCTCGCGCTCCAGGCCGCGGTCCTCGACCTCGCCCAGTTCGCGGGCGACCACGTGGTAGCCGCCGTACTGGTCGTAGTCCAGCGGGCCGGCGGTCGTGCCGGCCAGCACGTCACCGGTGTTCGCGGTGGGGAAGGGGCGCTGGGACAGCGGGGCGAGCGACTCGACCTTGAGGCGGCCGGAGTTCTGCTCGTCGTAGCCGCCGTAGACGGTGCCGCCGCGCGCCGACGGGTTCTGCTCCGGCTTGACGGTCACCCACAGTTCGGCGTGCTCGGTGCTGGGGCCGGTCACCCGCGCGTCGCGGATCCGGACGTCCATGCCCTCCAGCGACTCGTACAGGTCCAGCGCGTAGGCGTCGGGGCGCAGTTCGAGCTTCTCGATGCTCCCGCCCGCGGCCGGGTCGCCCTCGGGCGCGTACGCCTCGGGGACGGAGGCGGAGTCCAGGGTCACGGGGGCGGGCAGGGGGTTGCCGGAGGAGACGACGGTCACCTGGGGGCGGGATATCTGGGTGAGGGTCTGGTTGCCGGAGGAGTTGCCGCCCGGGCGGTACTCGGTGACCGTGCCCGAGACCCGCACCAGGTCGCCGACGGCCACCGCGGGAGCCGAGTTGGTGAAGACGAACAGGCCCTCGCTGGTGGCCGCGTCCCCGTCGGGGGCGGTGTCCTGGATCCAGAAGCCGCGCGAGCCGTAGGCGCGGACGCCGGTGACGACGCCGGACACCCCCGACACCTGCTCGCCGGCCAGGGGCGAGGTGCGGGTGGTGCCCTGGATGTCGTGGACGCGGACCGCGCCGGCGGCCGGTTCCGCCGCCGAGGCGGGGACGGCCAGCAGCGTCGAGGTCAGGGCTGCGACGGTGAGTGCGGCGGTACGGGCCGCCTGGGTTCTGCTCAAGGGGTCCCTCCGGGACGGTGCTGTGGGTGCTGGACGTGCTGGGGGGAGGCTGAAGGGTGTTGCCGGGCGGGGCCGTTGGCGGCCCGCCCGGCACCGGCGGTGCCGGGGTCGCACGGCCCGTGGTTCGCACTGTGCGATTTCTACGCGCGTAACGTGCCGCCCTGGTCAGGTGCTTGTCAAGCGGTCCCGGTGTACGCCGGTGGAAGGTCCGGTGAACCGGGCGGCGGAAGCGGAAGCCGTCTACGCTGGGGCAGCGACCCGACCGCCCGTCTCACCCAGGAGCACCTCACCCATGACCGGTGACGACCGTCCCACCGTGCCGCCCGTACGGCTGCCCGCCGAAGCCGAACTGGCGCGGGACGCACTGGCCTCGCCGCTGCTGTCCCGGGCCGCCCGGCTCGCGCGCTGGGCGGGGGAGGGCGTCCGGGTCGGAGCCGGGGGCGAGCTGTCCGCCGAGCGGCTGGCGGAGGCCGCGGCCCACCTCGGTCTCGACGGGGACGAGGACGGGACGGCGCAGGCCGCGTGGGCGTGGGACACGGCTCTGGACACCGGTCTGCTGGAGGTCCACGAGGACCCCGAGAACCCTGAGGACGCAGCGGACGCAGCGGACGCCGGGGACGCCGAGGGCGAGGACGCAGCGGACGCCGGGGACGGCGACGGCACGGCGGTCCCCGGCGAGGAGCTGTCCCTGCTGACCGGGGGCGGCCCCGCCGACGTCCTGGACGTCTGGCGCGGCGGCCTGGAGGCGGCGCTCGCCGACGCCGCCACCCCCGCCCTGGAGGACCTGCTCGGCGAACCGGGCGGCGCCGACGGGGAGGGCCGGACCGACCCCGACTCCCTCGACCTCGACGCGCTCGACTGGGACCCGGAGGAGGAGGCCGACTTCCTCGACGGCGCACTGGGCAACCTCTACGTCCTGACCGCCACCGACCCCGCCGTGGCGGCCGGGGCGATGGTGCCGCTGCCGGTGCTCGCCGCCTCGATGGTCGTCCCCGAGGACATGGACCACCCCACCGACTCCGTCCTGGAGGACGTCTCGGTGACGATGGTGAAGCTGGACGAGCAGTTCCGGGTGCTGGAACCGACCGGGATCATCGCCTACCGGCCCGTGGACACCGCCCTGATCGAGGAGGTCGACGGGAACGCCCCCGGCGACTCCGCGGTCCTGGACGACCTCGACGGGGCGGACGACCTCGGCGAGGAGGACGTGGCCCGCTACGGCATGGTCCGCCTGACCCCGCTCGGCCTGTACGGCGTGCGGCAGCGGATGCTGGAGGCCGGCGTCCACGCCCCGGTCGTGGGCGACCTGGCGGAGGAGAGCGCCGGGACGCTGCTGGCCGCCCTGCCCGGCCACGGCGAGGAGGCCGCCCGCTCCGAGATCGAGCTGTGGCTCGCCCGGCGCGCCCCCCTGGACGCCGCCCGCGAACTCCTCGCCGCCGCCCGCGGCGACGACCGGGACGCGCCGCGCCGCCGTCTGGCCTGCCAGCAGGCCCTCTCGCTCACCGGCGCGGAGGCCGAGCCCGCCCTGCGCGAGGTCCTCGACGACGGCCACCTGGGCGGACTGGCCCGGGTGTGGCTCTCCGAGCGCGGCTTCGCCGACGTGCCGGCGCCGTCGGAGGAGATGGTCTTCTGGCTGACCGTGGACACCCTGGCCGCCCAGCTGGCCACCGAGGGGGACGGGGGCGAGTCGGACGAGCTGCGCGAGCTGGTGCGCGGCCTGGTCGACCAGCACAGCGGCTTCTTCGACAAGGCGTGGCGCGTCGACCACCCGGCGACCGGGGAGGTGCTGGAGGCGATGAGCCGCGTGCACCCCGACCGCAAGGCGGCGAAGGACGCCCGCAAGGCGGCGTACAGGGCGCGGTCGCGCGGCTGAACCGACCGGTTCGGACCGCGTTCAACCCGCGTTCGCCGGAGGGCGGGATCGTGGTCGGCATCGTGCCATCGCGCAGAGCCGACGGGAGAGACGATGCCGACCAGCAGCGGAGTCAGCCGCACAGACCTCACCAGGCGGTCGGTCGTGGCCGGGGCCGGGATCGCCCTCACGGGCAGTGTGGGCTTCCTGGCCGGCACCTCGGGCGCGTTCGGCGCCCAGGGCGGTGACGGCCGTGACAGCCGTGACGACCACGACGGGCGGGAGGGCGGCGACGGGCCGCGGGGCCACGGTCCGCTGGTGCCCGACCCCGAGGGGATCCTCGCCCTGCCGGCGGGCTTCTCGTACCGCGTCCTCACGCACTGCGGCGTCACCCGGCTGGAGACCGGCGAGTACACCCCCGCCAAGCACGACGGCACCGCGGCCTTCGACGGGCCGCGGGGCAGGACGCTGCTGGTCAACAACCACGAGCTGAAGGGGCCCCGCGGCGGCTGGGAGCACCCCGTGCCGCTCGCCGAGGGCCTGGTCTACGATCCGGCCGCCGCGGGCGGCTGCACGGTCGTGGAGGTCTCGCGCGAGGGGGAGAAGCTCGCCGAGTGGGTGGGCATCGCGGGCACCTCCACCAACTGCGCGGGCGGGGTCACCCCCTGGGGCACCTGGCTGACCTGCGAGGAGAACTCCGACCGGGCCGGGGAGAACGGGATGACCCGCGACCACGGATACGTCTTCGAGGTCGACCCGCACGACCGGCGCGCCAACCGCGACCCGAAGCCGATCAAGGCGCTGGGCCGCTTCGACCACGAGGCCGTCGTCGTGGACCCCCGGCGCGGCCACATGTACCTGACGGAGGACGACTCCGACCCCAACGGCCTGCTGTTCCGGTGGGTGCCGCCGCACGGCTTCCGGCACGGGCGGGGGATGCTGCGCTCGCTCGCCGACGACGCGGGCACCCTCCAGGCGTTCCGCTGCTTCGACTCCGGCGGCCGGTTCGTCGACGACCTCTCCCGCGCGGTGCGGCCCGGCACGGTCTACGGGGTGGACTGGGTGGACGTCCCCGACCGCGACGCCCGCGAGGTGCCCGTCCGCAGGCAGTTCACCGGGAGCGAGGTGACCCGCGCCCGCAAGCTGGAGGGCATGTGGTGGGCCGACGGCGGCGCGTACGTGGTGGCCTCCTACGCCCGCGACGAGGACAGCCCGGGGGAGCCCCACGACGGCCAGGTGTGGTTCTACGACCCCCGGCGCCGGACCCTCACCCTCAAGCTGCGCTTCGGCGTCAACCGCGACCCGCTGGCCCCCGGCGGCCTCGACGGCCCGGACAACATCACGGTCTCGCCCCACGGCGGGGTGATCATCGCCGAGGACGGCGAGGGGTTCCAGCACCTGATGGCCGCCGACGACCGCGGCCGGGTCTTCCCCCTGGCGCGCAACGAGGTGAACATCGGCACGCCGGAGGAGCCGGAGTACAGCGAGTTCGCCGGGGTCTGCTTCTCAGGGGACGGCCGGACGCTGTTCGCCGGGATCCAGGAGCCGGGCATCCTGCTCGCGATCACCGGCCCCTGGCGGCGCCCCTGAGGCGCCGCCGCCGGCGGTTGCGGTACCGCGTGACGCGGCCCGCGGGAGGTCACCTCCCGCGGGCCCTCGGTCATGCGCGGTCTCAGGCCGCGGTGGTGATCCCGGTCCGCTCGGCCGCCCGCCACAGGGCCCGCAGCCGGTCCAGCTCGGCCAGCTCCGCCCGGGACCAGGGGCGGTCTCCGTGGGCGCGTACGAAGGCGCGGAGCGCCTCGTTCGCCTGGGCGGGCGTCTGGCGCTGGGGGCTCGGGGATCCTTGCTCGGGAGTGGTGGACATGGAACCAGCGTAGGGGCTGGGTATGACATCGGCAGGTCCCACTGCTTTCCCTCCCCCTGTGCGGTTCAAACCTCAATCGCTCCGCAAATGCCCGAAATGGCTGCTGACCTGCGAACATTCCCGTCGGTACGGGGAGTTGGGGGCGCCGACCCCGTCGGCGGATGCGACGGATATCACTCCCGCCGACCGCCCGGACGCGCGATCGCCGCCCCCGCGCAGGGCCTTCACGGCTTCTCCGCGACTCCTCCGCGACTCCTCCGGGATTCCCTCCGCGGTCTCCTTCGAGGTCTCCTCCGCCGCTCCCCCGTGTGATGCCCGCCCGTCCCCTACAGGGCCGCTCCGCCGGGCTTCACCATGCCGCGGACCGTGCGGGAGTCGACGTAGTCGCCCAGCGCCGTCATCTCCCACTCGCCCGAGAACTGGCGGATCAGCTTGCACATCAGCACGCCCGTGCGCGGCTCGGAGCCGGTCAGGTCGAAACGGACCAGCTCCTCGCCGGTGGCGGCGTCCATCAGGCGGCAGTACGCCTTGGCGACCTCGGTGAACTTCTGCCCGGAGAAGGAGTTCACCGTGAAGACCAGACCCGTCACCTGGGGCGGCAGACCGCCCAGGTGGACGGTGATGGCCTCGTCGTCGCCCGCGCCCTCGCCGGTGAGGTTGTCGCCGGAGTGCTGGATCACCCCGTTCAGGATGGCGAGCTTGCCGAAGTAGCAGTTGTCGATCTTCTTGCGATTGGCGTCGTAGGCGATGACCGACGCGTCGAGGTCGACGTTCTTGCCGCGGAAGGCGGGCTCCCAGCCCAGGCCCATCCGGACCGAGGTCAGCAGCGGCTTGCCGCCCTTGACCAGGGAGACGGTCTCGTGCTTCCGCAGGTCGACCCGGCCCTTGTCCAGGTTGATCTTCCCGGGGGCGGAGGCCGGAGCGGGGGCGGGCGCGGCGGCGGGCGGCGCGGCCGGTGCCGGCGGTGCAGCCGGCGCGGTCGCGGGGGGAGCGGTGGGCGCCGGTGCGGTCGCGGCGGGCTCCTCCACCGTCACGCCGAAGTCCGTGGCGATGCCCGCCAGCCCGTCGGCGTACCCCTGGCCGACCGCGCGGACCTTCCACGCGCCGCCCCTGCGGTACACCTCGACGACCACCAGCGCCGTCTCCGCGCCCAGCCGGGGCGGGGTGAAGGTGGCCACCACCGCACCGCTCCCCGCGTCCCGCATGGTCGCGGTGGGCTCGGTGCCGGAGAAGGTGGCGCCCGGGGCGTCGAGGCTCGCCGTCACCACGACCTTCTCGATGTCGGCGGGCACCGCCGCGGTGTCCACGGTGATGGTGTCGGAGCCGCCGGCGGAGCTGTGGGCCACCCCCGGCGCGGACGGCTGGTTGTAGAAGACGAAGTCTTCGTCGGAGCGCACCTTGCCGTCCGCGGCGATCAGCAGGCCGGAGACGTCGAGCCGTACCGGTGCGGTGACGTCCACCGCCACGCGGGCCGCGGACAGGGGGAGGTTCGAACCGGGAGTCATTGCAGTCATGGTCCGGATAACGGACGACTTCGCTTTACGGTTCCATTACCTCGCCCGTCCGGGGCCCGGCGCCGGGCGCTCAGCGGGGCGGGCGCGAGTGGCCGAACAGCAGGCGGTAGGCGATCAGCAGCACCAGGGAGCCCGCGACGGCCGAGACCCACAGCGCCGGGTCGTAGAAGTCCCGCTCCACCGGGCGGTCCAGATAGGTCGCCGACAGCCAGCCGCCCACGAACGCCCCGACGATGCCGATCAGCGTCGTGCCGACCAGCCCGCCCGGGTCGCGGCCCGGCAGCAGGATCTTGGCGACGACCCCCGTGACCAGCCCCAGCACCAGCCAGCTGACGATGTCCATGATGAACCCCTCCCCGTCGGCGGCCGCCGCGGGGAGGGCCGCCCTTGATCGTTCGGAGTCATCATGCCCGAACGGGAGTACGTCCAGACCCCTTCCTGCCAGGCGGCCGGAAGGGGGCGGAACGCGCCGCCCGGGCAGGCGTGCTCCGGGTCGTCCGGGCCGGGTTCGCCCTGTTCGGCGATGAGTTCGGCCGCGTACGGCTCGGAGTCGTCCTGGGGCCGGCGTCCCGGGGCGCGGGCCGGCGGTCAGTGCGGCGTGCGGGAGGCGGGCCCCGTCGGCCGGGCCCATCCGGACCGAAGGCATGCGCACCGAGGTGGGTTCGGGGAAGCAGGAGCCGATGCGGTGTCGCACGGACCGGTGACGACGGCGTCCGGCGCGCCCTGCACCGGGCGGGCGTCCAGCAGCCGCGGCCCGTAGCCGCGGGGCGGCGGCGGGTCGCGCATCAGGGTGCCGACGACGCCGGCGGCACCGGTGGGCGGGACCGTGCGGGGCGCGGGCATCGGCGTCTCCACCGGTGAACGGGATTCACATGCGAGGGCGCACCGAGGAGTTCCGCCGAAGCCGGTCAAGGGGCCTCGCGGCGCGGCCTCACTGGTCAGCCCCGGTGGAGCGGGGCGGACCGGCTCCGCCGCATGTTCACAGACGCGTACCGCGGACGCCATCATGGACGACCGTGGCGGGCCGGAGACCCCTGCCGTCGCCCGCGCCGCTGATCTAACCTTCGCCCGTCCCCTCCCCGTTCGGCCGTTCGTCCGCCCGGCCGGCCCGAACGGCCCCACCAGCCACCAAGGAGCTGCCGATGCGCGCTTCCGCCTTCGTCTACCCCTGGGACGTCGTCGGCGACCCGGACGCCGCCCGCCGGATCGCCGACCTCGGCGTCGAACAGGTCACCCTCGCCTCCGCCTACCACTCCACCCGTGCCCTCACCCCGCGCCACCCACGCCACCGGATCGTCGCCGCCCGGCACTCCGCCGTCTACTACCCGGCGGACCCGGCCCGCTGGGAGGGCCGGAGGCCGCGCCCGTACGCGCAGGAGTGGGTCGAGGGCGACGACCCGTACGGCGAGGCCGCGGCCTCCCTCGCCGACGCCGGGCTGGAGGTGCACTCCTGGGTGATCCTCGCCCACAACACCCGGCTCGGGGCCGAGCACCCCGGCCTGACCGTCCGCAACGCCTACGGCGACCGCTACCCCTGGGCCCCCTGCATCGCGCGCGGGGAGGTGCGCGCCTACGCCGCCTCCCTGGCCGCCGAGGCCGCCGTACGCCCCGGCGCGCGCGGAGTGGAGCTGGAGTCCTGCGGCTGGTACGGACTGGGGCACCTGAGCGCCCACGACAAGACCGGCGGGGTGCGGCTCGGCGGCGCCGGCCAGTACCTGATGTCGCTGTGCTTCTGCCCGGACTGCGAGGCGGGGTACGCCGCGCACGGCGCCGAACCCGAGCGGCTGCGGCGCGCCGTCACCGGCGCCCTGGAGCCGCTGTGGGCGGGGGAGCGGACGGACGCGGCCGGCGGGCGCGCGGAGGAGTGGGAGGAGGTGGGGAAGCTGCTCGGACCGGAGCTCGCCGGTGCCGCGGCGGGGTGGCGCGACCAGGTAGCGAGCGCTTTCCGAAACGAGGTCGTCGGGGCCGTCCGGAAGGCGGCCGAGGCCCAACGGATCGAAGGATTCCGGGTGTTGCTGCACGCCGATCCCGCGCCCCACCGCTGCGGCGCCAACGTCGGCGTGGACCCCGCCGGCGTGCTCGCCCTGGCCGACGGGGTGGTGCTGCCGTGCACCGGGGACGGCGCCGAGCGCGAGGCCGTGCTCACGCCGTTCGGCCCGCACCGCACCCCCTCCACCGTGCTCGCCGCCAACTTCACGGTGGTCGAGGGCATGGGCGGGCGCCCGGCGGCGCTGGCTGAGGACGCCGCGCACGCCCGGGAGCTGGGAGCGGACGAACTGCGGCTCTACCACGCGGGCCTGGCCTCCGACGCGGACCTCGCGGCCGTCCGCGCCGCGCTGGCCGGACTCGGCTGAACCCGGCGGACTCCGACCGGCCTCGACCGGCCTCGACCGGCCTCGACCGCGCCGCCGGGCGGCAGCGCCGCGTGACCGCGGACACTTCCGCCGTCGCGCACGGTAAGCGCTTTCAGGACGGCCCTCGAAAGTTCTGTCAGAACCGTTGACGGAGCCCGGGGGCCGCCCTACTTTCTTCCCACCGCACGTCGTACGCCATACCTCATACGTCATACGCCATACGTCGTATACGAGATGCCGTATGCGCGGTGTGCGCCGCGCCCCCGGGTGCCGTCGCACGCCGTCTTCCGTACGCCCGTCGCCAAGCCGACCTGAGAGCCGCCCGCATGAGAGCCCCACTGACCGGTCTCGCACCGGTACCCGTCCCCTCCAGGACGCAGTACGTCATGGAGCATCTGACCCACGCCATCCTCACCGGCCAGCTCCCGCCCGGGCAGCCCCTGGTGGAGACCGAGCTGGCCGCACGGTTCGGCGTGTCCAAGACCCCGGTCCGCGAGGCGCTGAAGACCCTCGCGGGCCGCGGGCTGGTCGTGATGAGCGAGTACAAGGGCGCCACCGTGCGCACCGTGGACGCCTCGATGGCCCGCTCGGTCTACGACGTGCGGCTGCTGCTGGAGCCGGAGGCGCTGCGCCGCACCGTCGCCACGCAGGCCGACCTGGCCGGGGCCCGGGCCGCGCTGGAGCGGGCCGACGCCGCGGCCGACCGCGCCGACCGCTCCCTGGCCAACCGGGACTTCCACCGCGCCCTGTACCTGCCCTGCGGCAACCCGCTGCTGGCGCGGATGCTCGACGACCTGCGCGACCAGGCGGCGCTGGTGTCCACCGTCGCCTGGGAGGCCGTGCCCTCCTGGGAGCGCGAGGCCGCCGAGCACCGGGAGATCCTCGCCCGCGCCCTGGACGGGGACGCCGACGGCGCGGCCCGGCTGCTGCGCGACCACATCGAGGGATTCGTCCGCCGGGCCTTCCCGGCCATGGAGAACCAGGAAGGTCAGGTCCAGGCATGACGGACTTCTCCCCCCAGCGCGCCGCCCTCGCCGACGTCGTGGCCATCCCGGTCACGCCGTTCGACGAGGAGGGCCGCCTGGACGCCGACACCTACCGGGCCCTGGTCCGCCGGCTGCTGGACGCCGGGATCCGCGCCGTCACCCCCAACGGCAACACCAGCGAGTTCTACTCCCTCACGCCCCAGGAGCGGCGGCTGGAGGTCGAGCTGACCGTGGCCGAGGTGGCGGACGCCGGAGGGGAGGCCGAGGTCGTCGTGGGCGTCGGCCACGACCCGGCCACCGCGGTCGCCGCCGCCGAGCAGGCCCGTGACGCCGGGGCGCGCATGGTGATGGTCCACCAGCCCGTCAACCCCTACGTCTCGCAGGCCGGCTGGGTGGACTACCACCGCGCCATCGCCGAGGCGGTCCCCGACCTGGGCGTCGTGCCCTACCTGCGCAACCCCCTGATCGAGGGCTCCGCGCTCGCCCGGCTCGGCGAGGCGTGCCCCAACGTCATCGGCGTCAAGTACGCCGTCCCCGACGCCGCCCGCTTCGCCGCCGTCGCCCGCGACGCCGGGGCGGACCGCTTCGTGTGGGTGGCCGGACTGGCCGAGCTGTACGCGCCCGCCTACTTCGCCTGCGGCGCCACCGGCTTCACCTCCGGCCTGGTCAACGTCGCCCCGCGGATCTCGGTCGAGATGCTCCGCGCCCTGCGCGCCGGGGACTTCGGCGCCGCGATGGAGGTGTGGGAGAGCATCCGCGCCTTCGAGGACCTGCGCGCCGCGCAGCAGTCGGCCAACAACGTCTCCGTCGTCAAGGAGGCCCTGGCCCAGCTCGGCCTGTGCCGCCGCGACGTCCGCCCGCCGAGCCGGACGCTGCCCGAGGAGCAGCGCGCCGAGGTCGCCGCGATCGTCAAGGGATGGGAGGCGGCATGACCGGGCACCACGGCCCCCGCGCCCGCCGGGCCCCCGAGGAACTCCGCAGCCACCAGTGGTACGGCACCGACGGACTGCGCTCCTTCAGCCACCGCGCCCGCACCCGCCAGCTCGGCTACCTCCCCGAGGAGCACCTGGGCAAGCCGGTGATCGCGATCCTCAACACCTGGTCCGACATCAACCCCTGCCACCAGCACCTGCGCGAGCGCGCCGAGGCCGTCAAGCGCGGGGTGTGGCAGGCCGGCGGCTTCCCTCTGGAGTTCCCCGTCTCCACCCTCTCGGAGACCTTCCAGAAGCCCACCCCCATGCTCTACCGCAACCTGCTCTCCCTGGAGACCGAGGAGCTGCTGCGCTCCTACCCGGTGGACGGCGCGGTGCTGATGGGCGGCTGCGACAAGACCACCCCCGCCCTGCTGATGGGCGCGGCCAGCGCCGACCTGCCCGCCGTCTTCGTCCCCGCCGGGCCCATGCTGCGCGGCCACTGGCGCGGCGAGACCCTCGGCTCGGGCACCGACATGTGGAAGTACTGGGACGACAAGCGCGCCGGCCTCATCGGCGACTGCGAGATGGCCGAGCTGGAGTGCGGCCTGGCCCGCTCGCCCGGCCACTGCATGACGATGGGCACCGCCTCCACCATGACCGGAGCGGCCGAGGCCCTGGGCGTGACCATGCCCGGCGCGTCCTCCATCCCGGCCGTCGACTCCGGGCACTCCCGGATGGCCGCCGCGGCCGGGCGCCGGATCGTGGAGATGGCGTGGGAGGACCGCAGGCTCTCCACCGTCCTGACCCGCGAGGCGTACGAGGACGCCGTCGCCACCGTGTGCGCGCTGGGCGGCTCCACCAACGCCGTCATCCACCTCATCGCCATGGCCGGGCGCTCCGGCATCGACCTCACCCTGGACGACTTCGACCGGATCGCCCGCACCACGCCGGTGCTGGCCAACCTCCGGCCCGGCGGGAAGTACCTGATGGAGGACTTCCACTACGCGGGCGGGATGCCCGGCTTCCTCTCCCGGCTGCAAGGCCACCTCCACCTGGACCGGCCCACCGTCGCCCACGACACCCTGCGCGAGCAGATCGCCGGCGCGCTCGTCCACGACGACGACGTCATCCGCACCGCCGACGACCCGCTCGCCGCCGAGGGCGGCGTCGCCGTCCTGCGCGGCAACCTCGCCCCCGACGGCGCGGTCATCAAGCACATCGCCGCCGAGCGGCACCTGCTCAAGCACACCGGGCCCGCGGTCGTCTTCGACGACTACCGCGCCATGCAGGCCACCATCAACGACCCGGACCTCGGCATCACCGCCGAGAGCGTGCTGGTACTGCGCGGCTCCGGGCCGCTGGGCGGGCCGGGCATGCCGGAGTACGGGATGCTGCCCATCCCCGACCACCTCCTCAAGCAGGGCGTGCGCGACATGGTCCGGCTCTCCGACGCCCGGATGAGCGGCACCAGCTACGGCGCCTGCGTCCTGCACATCGCCCCCGAGTCCCACGTGGGCGGGCCGCTCGCCCTGGTGGAGACCGGCGACCTGATCACCCTCGACGTGGCCGCGCGCACCCTGCGCCTGGAGGTCGACGACGCCGAACTGGAACGTCGGCGCGCCGCCTGGCGCCCGCCGGAGCGGCGCTACGGCCGCGGCTACGGGGCGCTGTACGAGGAGCACATCACCCAGGCGGACACCGGCTGCGACTTCGCCTTCCTCGCCCGCCCCGGCGAGGTCCCCGAACCCTACGCGGGCTGAACCCGCCCGCCGGGCACCGCCCGCACCACCGTCCGAACCACCCGCCGACACGACATCTCGAACGACGTTCGACAGTCATTCGACGACAGAACGGAGCACCGGCAATGGCCCTCACCGCCGTGCCGAAGAAGCGCGCCCTGCCAGGGAGGCCGGGGAAACCGGGGAGCCCGAGGAAGCCCGGGATCACCGGGAAGCGCGGCCTGCCGTACGTACTGATCGCGCCCGCCGGGCTGCTGATGCTGGGCTTCATCGCCTACCCGATGCTCAGCGTCCTCTACTACAGCCTCCAGCACTACAACGTCACCAAGCCCTGGCGGAACGGCTTCGCGGGTCTGGACAACTTCAGGGAGATCTTCTTCGAGGACCCGCTGTTCTGGCAGACCCTCGCCTTCAGCGCCAAGTGGGTCGTCGCCGAGGTCGGCCTCCAGCTCGTCTTCGGCCTGGCGCTCGCGCTGATCGTCAACCAGACGTTCGTCGGCCGCGGCATCGCCCGGGCCCTGGTCTTCTCCCCCTGGGCCGTCTCCGGTGTGCTCACCACCACCATCTGGATCCTGCTGTACAACCCCTCCACCGGGCTGAGCCGCTACCTCGCGGACGCCGGCATCGGCGAGTACGGCACCTCGGTCCTCTCCGACACCGGCACCGTCTTCTGGGCCGCGGTCCTGGCCGAACTGTGGCGCGGCGTCCCCTTCTTCGCGATCCTCATCCTCGCCGACCTGCAGTCCATCTCCCAGGACCTGTACGAGGCGGCCTCGGTGGACGGCGCCAGCCGCTTCCGGCAGTTCTGGCACATCACCCTGCCGCACCTGAAGGACGCGATCATCCTCTCCACCCTGCTGCGCGCGGTGTGGGAGTTCAACAACGTCGACCTGCTCTACACCCTCACCGGCGGCGGGCCGGCGGGCGTGACCACCACGCTCCCGCTCTACGTCGCCAACACCGGCATCGAGGGCCACGACTTCGGCTACGCCTCCGCGCTGACCACCGTGGCCTTCGTGATCCTGCTCTTCTGCTCGATCCTCTACCTGCGCCTGAGCAAGTTCGGAGGCGACGACAAGTGACCGCAGCACTCGTGGAGAAGGGCACCCGCGTGCCCGTCCCGGCCGACGGCGAGACCCCGCCCCCGGCCGAGAGGAGGGCACGGCGCCGGAAGCTCGACGACGGGCCGCCGCGCTGGCAGATCTACCTCCCCCTGGGCATCTACCTGCTCTTCACGCTCATCCCCTTCTACTGGATGCTGCTGTTCGCGGTCCGCCCGAACGGGTCCACCTCGCTGGTGCCCTGGCCGATGACCGGCGAGCACTTCGAGAAGGTCTGGAACGAGCGCAGCTTCGGCACCTACTTCCTCAACAGCACCCAGGTCGGCATCGCCTCGATGGTGATGACGATGGCGGTGGCGCTGGCCGGCGGGTACGCCCTGGCCCGCTTCCGGTTCCGGATGAAGAACGCCTTCATGCTGGCGCTGCTGTGCTCGCAGTTCATCCCCGGCGCGCTGATGCTCGTCCCGCTGTTCGAGACCTTCCGCAACCTCCAGCTCATCAACTCCATGTGGAGCGTGATCATCGCGGAGACGGTCTTCCAGCTGCCGCTGTCGATGATCCTCATCAGCGGCTTCATCAAGAACGTCCCGGAGTCGCTGGAGGAGGCGGCCTGGGTGGACGGCTGCTCCCGGATGCGGGCGTTCCTGGCCATCGTGCTGCCGATGCTGCGCCCCGGACTGATCGCGGTGGGCTCCTTCGCCTTCGTGCACAGCTGGAACCACTTCCTGTTCGCCCTGATGTTCCTCTCCTCGCAGGACAAGCAGACGATCCCGGTCGGCCTCAACACCCTCATCGGATCGGACAGCGTGGACCTCGGCGCGCTCGCCGCGGGCGGCGTGGTCGCCGCCGTGCCCGTGGTGATCATCTTCGCCTTCATCCAGAAGTGGCTGATCACCGGTTTCAGCGCGGGGGCGGTGAAGGGCTGATGACGACCACCGCTTCCTCCGAGCCCGTCCGCACCCCCGTGCCCGTCGTCCTGGCCGGCGCCCGCGGCCACGGCCGCTGGCACCTGGAGAACATCCGCCGCCTCGCGGAGGAGGGCCTGGTCCGCCTGGCCGGGATCTGCGAGCTGGAGCCGCTGGAGGCCGGCGAGCTGGAGGGCCTGGGCGGCCCCGAGCAGTCCGCCGACTTCCCCGCCCTGCTGGAGAGCACCGGCGCGCGGATCGCCGTGATCTGCACCCCGATCCACACCCACGCCGACCTCGCGCTGGCCGCCGCCGAACGCGGCGTGCACATCCTGCTGGAGAAGCCGCCCACGCCCTCGTACGCCGAGTTCGAGCGGCTGGTGAAGGGAGTGCGGGCGGCGGACGTCGCCTGCCAGATCGGCTTCCAGTCGCTGGGCTCGCACGCCGTCACCGCCGTCCGCGACCTGGTCGGCGAGGGCGCGATCGGCGCGGTGCGGGGCATCGGCGCGGCCGGGGCCTGGTCCCGCGACCACGCGTACTGGGCCCGCGCCCCCTGGGCCGGGCGGCGGCGCCTGGACGGCCGGGACGTGGTGGACGGGGTGCTCACCAACCCCCTCGCCCACGCCGTGGCCACCGCGCTGCGCATCGACGGCGGCGACCGCGCCGAGGACGTCGCCGGCATCGAGCTGGAGCTGTACCGCGCCAACGCCATCGAGTCCGACGACACCTCCTGCGTCCGCATCCGCACCGCGCACGGCGACGGGAGGACGGGCGAGATCACCGCCGCCGTGACGCTGTGCGCCGAGCGGCCCGGCGAACCGTACGTCGTCGTCCACGGCGAGAGCGGCCGGATCACCTTCTGGTACAAGCAGGACCGCCTGCGGCTGGAGCGCGACGGGCAGGCGCCCGAGACCACCGAGCACGCCCGCACCGACCTGCTGCGCAACCTCGTGGCCCACCTCGCCGACGGCGAGGAGCTGCTGGTGCCGCCCGAGCGCACCGGCGCCTTCATGCGGCTGGTGGAGGCCGTCCGCACCGCCCCCGAGCCGCGCCCGCTGCCCGCCGGCGCCTGGCGCACCGAGCCCGGCGCGGGCGGCGACGGCTCCGCCCGGCGGATCGTCGCCGGCATCGACGACCTGGTCGCGGCGGGGGCGGAGGAACTGGCCCTGTACTCCGAGCTGTCCGACGGCTCCGGCCCGCGCGCCCCCTGGGCAGCGCCCGTGAAGGTGCCCGTGACGGCGCCCGTGAAGGTGCCCGCGGCGGAGTCCGCGGTGAAGGGGGCCGGGGCATGACCGAGTCGCACACCGGCACCGCCGGGACCGCCGGCACCGCCGAACTGCGCTGCGGCGGACGGCTCGTGGCCCGCTACGAGTACCGGCCGCGCCTGGCCGGACGCGAGTCGCCGCGCCCGTACCTCCACCCCGTCCGCACCCTGGGCGGCACCGTCGTCACCGAGCTGCGGCCCGCCGACCACGTGCACCACCTCGGGGTGAGCGTGGCGGTCCCGGACGTCTCCGGCGCCAACTTCTGGGGAGGACGCACCTTCGTCCGCGACCGGGGACCGGCCGAGCTGGACAACCACGGATGCCAGCGCCACCTGGGCTGGCCGGACCGCCGGGAGGACGGTTTCACCGAGGAGATCGCCTGGCAGCGGGGCGAGCGGCGGCTGCTGACCGAGCGCCGCACCGTCACCGCCCGGGAGCTGGAGGACGGCTGCTGGGCGCTGGACCTCACCACCGAACTCACCAACGTCTGCGGGGAGGAGCTCTCGGTGGGCAGCCCGGCCACCAACGGGCGTCCCGGCGCCGGCTACGGCGGCTTCTTCTGGCGCCCGCCGATCGGGGCCCGCCCGCCGGAGGTGTTCACCGACCGGGCCGAGGGCGAGGAGGCGGTGCACGGCTCGCGGGCGCCCTGGCTGGCCATGGCGACCGACACCTGGACGCTGGTCTTCGCCGGGGCCACCGAGGAGACCCGCCGCGACCGGTGGTTCGTACGCGCCGCCGAGTACCCGGGCGTGGGCTCCGCGCTGGCCTGGGACCGCAGACTGCCGCTGCCCGCCGGGCGGCCGGTCGTCCGGCGCGTGGTCACCGGCGTCGCCGACGGGCGGCTGGACCGGGCCGCCGCCGCCCGGATCGCCGCCCGGCTCACCGAGGAGGCGATCGCGTGACGGCCCCTTCCCGGACCGCGACGGCCCCCGCGGCCCCTTCCCGGGCCGCGACGGCCCCCGCGGCCCCTGCCGCCGCCGAGCGGACGTACCGCAACCCGGTGCTGGACGCCGACTGGTCCGACCCCGACGTCGTCCGCGTCGGCGACGACTACTACCTGACCGCCTCCAGCTTCGGCCGCGCCCCCGGCCTGCCGATCCTCCACTCCCGCGACCTGGTGAACTGGCGGATCATCGGCCACGCCCTGGAGCGGCTGGAGCCGGAGCAGGCGTTCGCCGCGCCGCGCCACGACTGCGGGGTGTGGGCGCCCTCCATCCGCCACCACGCCGGCCGCTTCTGGATCTTCTGGGGCGACCCCGACCACGGCGTCTACCAGATCAGCGCCGAGGACGTCCGGGGCCCGTGGAGCAGACCGCACCTGCTCAAGGCGGGCCGCGGACTGATCGACCCCTGCCCGCTGTGGGACTCCGACGGCCGCGCCTACCTGGTGCACGCCTGGGCGAAGTCCCGCTCGGGGATCAAGAACCGGCTGACCGGCCACCGGATGAGCCCCGACGGCCGTGAGCTGCTCGACGAGGGGCGGACGGTCGTCGACGGCGACGCGCTGCCCGGCTGGTTCACCCTGGAGGGCCCCAAGCTCTACCGGCACGACGGCTGGTACTGGATCTTCGCTCCGGCCGGGGGGGTGGAGACCGGCTGGCAGGGCGCGTTCCGCTCACGGGACCCCTTCGGGCCCTACGAGGAGCGCATCGTGCTCGCCCAGGGCGGCACGGACGTCAACGGTCCGCACCAGGGCGCGTGGGTGCGGGCGGCCGACGGCTCCGACTGGTTCCTGCACTTCCAGCAGCGCGGCGCGTACGGGCGGGTGGTGCACCTCCAGCCGATGCGCTGGACCGACGGGAGCCGGGGCGAGGAAGCCGGCTGGCCGGTGATCGGCGACGACGGCGAACCCGTCGCCGTCCACACCGTCCCCGCCGTCCCCGCCGAGAGCCCGGCGGCCCCCGCCACCGACGACGACTTCCCCGGCGGGCGCTTCGGCCACCAGTGGTCCTGGACCGCCAACCCGGGGCAGGGCTGGACGGTGGCCCACTCCGGCGACGGGCTGTGGCTGGCCTGCCGCCGCACCGCCGACGGCCACGACCTGCGCCGGCTGCCGAACGTGCTGGTCCAGCGGATGCCCGGCCGCCCGTGCGCGGTCGAGGTCGAGCTGCGGCTGGACGGCGCGCGGACCGGCGCCAAGGCCGGACTGGCGGTCCTGGGCGACGCGTTCGCCTGGATCGGCCTGGAGCGGGACGCCTCCGGAACCCGTCTGGTGCACCGCTTCGCCGAGCCCGCCGCCGATCGCGAGCGGGACGCCGCACACCCCCGGCCCGCACCGGACGGCCGCGCGCGCCTGCGCGTCGAACTCCTCCCCGGAGCCCGCTGCCTGTTCTCGGCGAGCACCGGGGACGACACCGGATTCATCCCCTCCGGCCCGCCCTTCGCCGCCACCCCCTGGCGCTGGGTCGGCGCCCAGCTCGGCCTGTTCGCCACCGCTCCCGAAGGCGGCGGACCGGCCGGAACGGCGGCCTTCACCCGGTTCCGCTCCACCTGAGCCGGCCCACCGGACACCACCGCATACCACTGCACACCCCGGGACACCGCACACCCGCACCCCACGAACACCCACGCGGAAACGCACGATCCAGGAAAGAGACTCGACGATGAGTGGAAACAAGAGCCGCAGATCCCGTGCCCGCTCCCTGCTGGCCCTGGGCATCAGCGCGTCCCTCGCCCTGACCGCCACCGCCTGCGGCGACTCGGGCACCGAGACGGGCAGCGAGGGCGAGGGCAAGGGGAAGATCGTCTTCTGGGACAACAACGGCGGTGTGCGCACCGATGTCTGGAAGAAGATCATCACCGAGTTCGAGAAGGAGAACCCGGACATCGACGTCGAGTACGTCGGCATACCCATCGCCGACGTGCAGTCCAAGTACGACACGGCCATCCAGGGCGGCGGCGACAGCCTGCCGGACGTCGGCATGGTCGGCACCGCCTACCTCGCCAACATGGTCGCCCAGGGGGCGCTGGACCCGGTCGGCGAGCGGATCGAGGACGGCCCGCTGAAGGGCAAGCTGGTCAAGGGCATGGTCGACAGCGTCAGGGCCGCCGGCGGCGAGGAGGACCTGTTCACCGTCCCGACCTCCGCCAACCAGGGCGTGCTGTGGTACCGCACGGACATGTTCGACAAGGCCGGTCTGGAGCCCCCCGCCACCTGGGAGAACTTCTACCGGGCCGCCGAGGAGCTGACCGACAGGAAGAAGAACCGGTTCGGCTTCACCATCCGGGGCGGCGCGGGCTCCGTCGCCCAGGCCCTGGAGATGATGTACGCCCAGTCCGGCATCGAGAACTTCTGGAACGGCGACAAGACCACCGTCAACGACCCGAAGAACGTCGAGGCCCTGGAGAAGTACGTCGGCCTCTACAACAAGTACACGCCCAAGGCCGACCTGAACAACGACTTCACCAAGATGGTCGCCACCTTCACCGGCGGCGAGGTCGGGATGCTCCAGCACAACCTGGGCTCCTACACCGACCACGTGAAGGCGTTCGGCGAGGACGGCGTCGACGGGCTGCCGATGCCGCCCTCCTCCGAGGGCGGTCCGCGCACCCTGGTCTCCAACCCGGTCGACGGGATGGGGCTGTTCAAGTCGAGCGGGAACAAGGCCGCGGCCTGGAAGTTCATCGAGTTCGCCGCGTCCGCCGAGATGAACAGCCTCTGGAACGAGTCCGCGGGCGCCATCCCGGCCCACACCGACGCCGCGGACGACGAGTGGATCAACGAGGCCAAGCCCACCAAGGCGGCCATGGAGTCGCTCGACGACCCGAGCACCAAGATCGTCCAGCTCCCGTACTACCTGCCGGACTGGAACGGCATCAGCAAGGCCGACACCGAGCCCAACTTCCAGAAGCTGCTGCTGGGCCAGATGACGGCCAAGGAGTTCGCCGACGACCTGGCGGAGCGGCTCAATGAGGCGCAGGCCGAGTGGAGCGAGCAGAAGGGCTGACGGCCCCGGCGCGGCGGGGCGGTCGCACCGCCCCGCCGCGCACCGCCCCCGCCTCCCGCCCGCATCCGGTACCACCGAGCCGATCGACCGAGCCAAGGGGTATCCCCGTGCCCGTCACCCGCCGCCACGCGGCCGCGGCGCTCGCCGCGCTCCCGCTCACCCTCGCCGCCACCGGCACCGCACACGCCGCCACCGCACGCACCGGCGCCGCTCCCGCCCGCGGCCCCGGCCGCCCCCGGCACGGGGGCACCGTGTACATCGCCGGCGACTCCACCGCCGCGCCCAAGACCGCCACCGCCGCCCCCGAGGCAGGCTGGGGCACGGCCCTGCCGGCCTTCCTGGGCCACGGCTGGACGGTCGCCAACCACGCCGTCAACGGCCGCAGTTCCAAGAGCTTCCACGACGAGGGCCGCCTGGCCCCGATCCTGGAGGCGATCCGCCCCGGCGACCTGCTGCTGGTCCAGTTCGGCCACAACGACGAGAAGACGGGCGACCCGGCCCGCGGCACCGACCCGTACACCACCTACCAGGACTACCTGCGCCGGTACGTCGACGGCGCCCGCGCCCGCGGCGCGCTTCCCGTGCTGCTCACCCCCGTCGAGCGGCGCCGCTTCGGCGCGGACGGGCGGGCGAGGCCCACCCACGGCGAGTACCCCGAGGCGATGCGGGCGCTGGCCGCCGCCGAGGGCGTGCCGCTGGTCGACGTCCAGGCCGCGAGCCTCGCCGAGTGGGACCGGCTGGGTCCCGACGGCACCCTGGAGCTCTTCCTCCACCTCGCCCCCGGCGAGCACCCGAACCATCCCGGCGGCAAGCAGGACAACACGCACTTCCGGCCGCGCGGGGCCATCGAGGTCGCCCGGATGGCGGCCCGGGGCCTGAAGGAGCGGCGGCTGCCGCATCCGGGCGCGATCCGGCGGCTGGACGACGCCGTCCCGGAGAGCGTGATCACCTGGACGGCCGGCTGACGCACCGCGGCCGTCCGGCCCCCGCACCCCGTCACCACCGTCGCCGTCCCCGTCACCACCGAAACGAGACCGAAGGAGCCGCAGTGCAGAGAAAAGTGTGCCAAGCGCGTGTCATGGCCCTGGCAGGATGCGCCTCTCTGGCCCTGGCCGCCCTCGCCGTACCCGCCCAGGCCGCACCGCGCCTCGGCGGGGACCCCGCCCGCGCCGTGCTGCCGGAGAACGACGGCTGGGCCGCCGCCGAGGGCGGCACCACCGGCGGCGCCGCCGCCGACGCCGATCACGTCTTCACCGTCACCAACCGCGCCGAGCTGGCCGCGGCGCTGAACGGCGGCGACGACACCCCCAAGATCATCAAGGTCAAGGGCACGATCCACGGCAACGCCGACGACCAGGGCAACCCGCTGACCTGCGAGGACTACCAGCGCGACGGCTACACCCTGGAGAAGTACCTCCAGGCGTACGACCCCGCCGTCTGGGGCGACGCCGAGCCCTCGGGCCCGCTGGAGGACGCCCGCGCCGCCTCGGCGGCCGAGCAGAACAAGCGAGTCAAGCTCGCCGTCGGCTCCAACACCACCATCGTCGGCGTGGGCCGCGACGCCACCGTCCTCGGCGCCAGCCTCCAGATCCGGGGCGTGGAGAACGTCATCGTCCGCAACATCACCTTCGAGGACACCTACGACTGCTTCCCGCAGTGGGACCCCACCGACGGCGAGAACGGGGCCTGGAACTCCGAGTACGACAACGTCGTGGTCTACGGCTCCCGCCACGTCTGGCTGGACCACAACACCTTCACCGACGGCCGCCGCCCCGACAGCGAGCAGCCCCGCTACTTCGGGCAGCTCTTCCAGCAGCACGACGGCCTGCTCGACATCGTGCGCGGCGCCGACCTGGTGACCGTGAGCTGGAACGTCTTCACCGAGCACGACAAGACCATCCTGCTGGGCAACAGCGACTCCGCCACCGCCGACGACCGCGGCAAACTGCGCACCACCTTCCACCACAACCTCTTCGAGGACGTCAACGAGCGCGCCCCGCGCGTGCGCTTCGGCAAGGTGGACGCCTACAACAACCACTTCAAGCAGAACGAGGGCGCCAAGTACGGCTACACCTGGGGCATCGGCAAGGAGGCCGCGCTCGTCGCCGAGCACAACGCCTTCACCCTTCACAAGGGCCTGACCCCGGCCGACACCATCCGCCAGTGGACCCCCGGCACCTCCATGACGGAGCGCGACAACTGGGTCAACCGCCGGCACGTCGACCTGCTGGCCGCCCACAACGCCGCCAACCCCGACCGCCTCCTCGGCGACGACGCGGGCTGGACCCCGACCCTGCGCACCCGCGTCCACCACCCGCTGGCCGTCCCGTACCTGGTGGACCGGCACGCCGGGGCCGGAAAGCTCAAGGTCAAGGACGGAAAGGACCGCATGTGAGCACCACCCGCCGCGGCGCCCTCCTCGCCGGAGCCGGCGCCGCCCTCTCCCTGGCCCTGGCGGGCCGGGCCCACGCGGACCCCGCGGACCGGCACGCCGGCCCCCGGCTGAGGGTCGCGCCGGACGGCAGCGGCGACTTCACCACCGTGCAGGCGGCCGTCGACGCCGTCCCCGACCGCCCCGGGACGCCCTGGACCATCGTCCTGGCCCCCGGCGTCTACCGCGAGACGGTGCAGATCCCGGAGAGCAAGACCGGGCTGACCCTGCTGGGTGGCACGGGCGACCCGCGCGACACCGTGATCGTCCACGACAACGCCGCGGGCACCCCCAGGCCCGACGGGTCCGGCACGTACGGCACCTCCGGCAGCGCCACCGTCACCGCCCGGCCCGACGGCTTCACCGCCCGCCGGATCACCTTCGCCAACGACTGGCTGCGCGCCGACCACCCGGAGATCACCGGCGGCACCCAGGCGGTGGCGATCAAGGTGATGGGCGACCGCTCGCTGTTCGACCGCTGCCGCTTCCTCGGCCACCAGGACACCCTGTACGCCGACACGCGGCACGCCTCGCTCACCGCGCGGCAGTTCTTCCACCGCTGCTACGCCGAGGGCGACGTGGACTTCGTCTTCGGCCGGGCGACCGCCGTCTTCCACGGCTGCGAACTGCGCACCCTCGACCGGGACGCGGACTTCCGGCCGTACGGGTTCGTCTTCGCGCCGTCGACGGCCGGAGGCACCCGGTATGGCTACCTCGCCCACCGCTGCCGCCTCACCACCACCGCCCCGGACGGCGCGTACAAGCTGGCCCGTCCGTGGGTGCCCAGCAGCGATCCGACCGCCCGTCCGAGCCTGGTGGTGCGCGACAGCCTGCTCGGCGCCGGCATCGACGCGCGGGCGCCGTACGCGAACATGCGCGAGCAGTACCCCTGGCAGGGCTTCTTCTTCCGGGAGCACGCCAACCGCGGGCCGGGCGCGGCCGTCACCGATCCCGCCGAGCGTCCGCGGCTCACCGCCGCCGAGGCGGCCGAGCACACCCCGGCGGCCTACCTCGGCGACTGGCGTCCCGCCGTCCGCTGACCGGCGTCGCCCGGGGGCCCGGCGCCCGTCGGCGGGCCCCCGCCCCGGCTCGGCCCGGTGGGCCGGCTCCGGGGGAGGCAGCCGCCCCC
>NZ_JARVKV010000055.1 GCF_029813835.1 Streptomyces sp. DH37 | reverse complement strand
CGCTTCCGGCGCGGGCGCCGCCCCCTCCCTTCTCCGTGTCCTCAGGCGGACGGGACGCCGCGCGGCTCGGCTGCCCTCCCGCCCGTACCGCCGCCGCCGTCCCCGCCGTCCCCGTCCCGGGAGCGGGTGGCCGCCAGGGACCAGCCGATCGAGACGGCGATGGTGGCGGCGATCACCCCGAGGGTGACCGGGATGGGGAGCTTGCCGACGGGGGTCTCGGACAGGATCAGCTTGACGCCGGCGAAGACGAGCAGGAACGCCAGCCCGTAGTGGAGGTAGGCGAAGCGCCGCAGCAGTCCGGCCAGGCAGAAGTACAGGCTCCGCAGGCCGAGGACGGCGAAGGCGTTGGCCGTCCACACCAGGAAGGTGTCGGTGGTGATGGCCAGGACGGCGGCGACCGAGTCGACGGCGAAGATCAGGTCCGTGGCCTCGATCGCGACGAGGGCCACGAACAGCAGGGTGGCCACGCGGCGCCCGTCGATCCGGACGAAGAACCGGTCGCCGTGGTACCGGGAGTCGGTCGGGAGGACCCTCCTCACCAGCCGCACGACCGGGTTGCGGTCGGGGTGCACCTCCTCGTCGTGCGAGAAGGCCATCTTCCAGCCGGTCCAGATCAGGAACCCGCCGAAGACGTAGGCGGTCCAGAAGAAGACCTCGAGCAGCCCGGCCCCGACGAAGATGAACACCAGCCGGGCCACGAGCGCGCCGATCACGCCCCAGAAGAGGATCTTGTGCTGGTAGGCGTCGGGAACGGCGAAGAACGAGAAGACCAGCGCGAAGACGAAGACGTTGTCGATCGAGAGGGCCTTCTCGATCAGGTAGCCCGCGTAGTACGTGCCGGCGGTGTCACCGCCCTGCCAGGCCCACAGCACGAGGCCGAAGCCCAGGCCGGCGGCGATCCACACTGCGCTCCACAGGGCCGCCTCGCGGAAGCCGATCACGTGGTTGTCGCGGTGGGCGAGCAGGTCGACGGCGAGCATCGCGGCGATGCCCAGGGTCAGGGCGGCCCACACCCACAGGGGGACGGCCAGGGACGGTTCGTTCATCTGGAGTGGATTCCTTCCGCCGTCGGCGGGTCAGCGCGGTGTCGTACCGGGGGACTCGGGGGCGTCGGACAGGGGGCGCCGCGCGGTGGCGCGCGGGGGCGCCCAGGACGCGGGGACCGTCGTGTGCACCGGTGGACCGCCGCGCAGTGCGGCGGCCTCCCGCAGCGCGGCGGCGTCGAGGCCGGCGGGACCCGTACGGGCGGCGACCACCGCGTCGCAGCGGTTCCGGCAGGCCAGGGCGAGCAGCCCGGCGGCGGTCCGCAGCCGCGTGTCGCGGCGCGGCGGCAGACGGTGGGCGGCGGGGATGTGGCCCAGGCCGGCGGGTCCGACGCGGGGCAGCACCCTGGCCAGGACGGCCCGGGCGTCGCCGTCGCCCGCGTGCGCGGGCAGTACGGCCACCAGCAGCAGGGGCGCCTGGTGGGTCCGGGCCAGGCGTACGGCGGTGTCGGCGACGGCGACGTCGTCGAGGCGGTCGGTGAGGACGGCGGCGATCGGCCGGGGCGGGGAGTGCGGCACGGTCACGGTGGACCCGCCTTCCTGCGCGGGAGCGGTCGTACGCCTCCCAGAGTCACCCGAAAAGAAAGACGCGTCAAACATTACGCGAAAAATTATTCGCATATTGGCCGCGCCCTTCCGGAGCGTGACGTACGAAGCGCGGATCGTACGATGGAGGCATGACCGTGTCCCCCTCCCGATCCCCCTCCCGCGGCGACCGGTGGACCTTCCTCACCAACCACGCCCGCGTGCTCCTGCACATCGCCCGCGACCCCGGCGTCCGGCTGCGGGACGTCGCGGCGTCCATCGGCATCACCGAGCGCGCGACCCAGGCGATCGTCGCCGACCTGGAGGCCGCCGGATACCTCAGCCGCACCCGGGTCGGCCGGCGCAACCGCTACACCGTCGATCCCACCGTCTCCCTGCGCCACCCCTCGGAGGCCGGGCACCCCGTCGGCGACCTGCTCGACACCTTCCTGCACCGCGAGGAGCCCCGGGCCGGCGGGACCGCGCGGCCCGGGGAGGGGGAGGAGCGGGAGACCTCCGCGCCCTGAGGCCCGGGGCCCGCCGGGCCCCGGGCCTCACCGCGGCAGGACCGCCACGTACGCGGCCGGCTCGCGCTCCGGCGCGGTCACCAGGGCCGTGCGGACCACGGCGGCCTGCTGCCCGGGGCGGTCGCGCAACTGGGCCGGGGTGAGGTGGAGGACCGTGATGCCCAGATCCCGCAGCCGCTCGCGCTTGCGGGCGTACCCCGAGGCCGCGCCGCCCTCCGCCCCCGTGCCGCCCGTGCCGTCGGTGCCGTCGGTGCCGTCGCGGACGTCGATCTCGACGGCGACGGCCTGCTCGGGCCAGTAGGCGTCCACACCGCCGAGGTGCCGGCCCCCGGGCAGACGGAGGTCGACGTTCCAGCAGGGGGCGGGCAGCCCGTGGGCGCGGACCATCCCGTACAGCAGGCTCTCGGCCACCGACCGGCTCTCCGCCAGCACCGCCTCCACGGCGTCCGCCACGTGCGGGCGGTTCAGCAGCCGGGCCCGGGCCAGCTCGCGGAGGAGCGCCGGGGCCTCGCAGTGGCCGTCGCGCACCGCCTCGGTCAGCATCCGGCGCACCGCCACGGCGTCGTCGGTCCGGGCGGCGGTGTCGGCCAGGGCGCGGGGCACGGGTGCCACGGGCAGGCCGGTGACCTCCTCGGGCACGGGAAGGGAGCGGGTGCGCACCACACGGGCGCAGCCGGCCGAGCGCAGCCGGCGGGTGCGCGGCACCAGCACGTCGATGTGCTCCAGGGCGGGCAGCGGGGGAGTGGAGGAGAAGCCGCGCAGGGCGAGCGCGGCGGGCCCGGTGATCACCGCCCCGGCCCCGTGGCCGGCGGGCGGGGCGAACCCGGGCGGGGCCTGGTCCGGTCCGCGCTCCCGGCTCGCGTACAGCAGCACCGCGTGCAGCCGCTCCTCGCTGGTCGGCGGTCCGGGGTGCAGCAGGTAGACGCCGGGCAGCGGCATCCGCCAGGGGCCGCCCGGCCGGCAGCGCGCGTCGGCGATGGCGGCGGAGACGCCGTGCTCGCGCAGCGTGCGGGCCGTCACCACCCGGTGCCGTACGTGCGCCGGACGGCGGACCGGGTGGGCGGGGCGGGGGGAGACGGGGGTGTTGTGGCTCATGTCCCCGCGATTCCCGCCCGGGTTCCGCCCGCCAACCTCTGTTACACACCTGTCGACGGATCAGGACGCGCCCGTCCTCAAGTACGGCCGCGGCGGGCGCGTCCGCGGAGCCGGAGCGGGGCGCCCGCCGGTTTTTCGCCGGACCGCCGCGCGGTACGGCAGATGTGACGGAGCGTCGAAAAAGGCCCGGACAGGCCTGTTGTGGCCGACGGGCGAGCCATATCCTCCTTCCGTGTCGTGACGTGACGGCGACAGCAGCGGGGGGAGCATGTCGGAGGGGGAGCCGCCCGGGACGGGTGCGCCGGGGACGTGGTCGAGGGAGACGGCGCGTCGTCTGAGGGAGAAACTCCGCGACGACAGGGTGCTGCTGTTCTGGGTGGTCTTCCTCAACTGCGTGGTCATCATCGGTTCGGCGGCGGTTCTGGCGTGGCTGGTCGGCGACATCGCCGTGGCCGCCGCCACGGCGGCCTGCCTGCTGGCCTTCGTCGGCGCCATGCTGCCGCTGACGCTGATCGGCGACCAGAACGGGGCGTCCCCCCGGCTGTGGGCGCCCGTCAGCCTCATGGCCGTGCCCGCCGCGGTCCTGCTGATCGGTGCCGCGGCCCTGGTCGTGCGGTACCACCTCGGCGGTGAGCCGCTCGACGTCACCCACCAGGTCCGCCTCGAGCGGGCCGGGGGCGCGCCGGAGGCCGGTGAGGAGGAGCCCGGGCTGCGGATGGCGGACGCCGACGAGGCGGTCGTCACCCTGCCCGTCAGGGACTCGTACTCCCGGCTGCGGGTCACCTTCCGGATCGCGGACGCCGCCCCCGACCTGCCGTCCTGCCGGCCGAGCAGCGAACTGACGGTGGAATCGGCGGACCTGGACGGGCGCTCCCGGCAGAAGGTCTCCTCCGAGGACCCCCTGGAGCTGGTCCTGCGGCCGGGCCGGCGCACGGCCGAACTGAGGATGCGGCTCGAGGCCGAAGAGGGCTGTGAGCTGAGGATATCGGTGGCCGAGGCGACTCTTCACAGCTGAAGGACGGGGGAACGGGAGTGGACATCACACACGGGCGCCTCGCGGGCATGGCCGCCGCGTCGGTGCTCCTGCTGACGGGCGCGCAGTGCGGGCCCGTCTCCGAGCCGGAGCGGTTCCTCTCCGGAACGGTCAACATCGCCGGGAAGGAGGACCAGCCGGGATTCAACCTCGAGACCAACTACAAGCGCAGCGGCTTCGAGGTCGAGCTGGCCCGCTACCTGGGGGACGCGATGGGGTTCGGCCCGCAGTGGATCAACGTGCCCTCCAAGGAGCGCGAGCAGGCGGTGAAGAGCGGCAGGAGCAAACTCGTCATCGCGACGTACTCGATCACCGAGGAGAGGCTGGGGCACCTCGACATGGTCGGCCCCTACCTGATCACGCACCAGGGGTTCCTGGTCCGCAAGGACTACTCCGGCATCAGCAAGCGGGACGACGTGGACGGCAGCAAGGAGATCTGCACGGTCGAGGGCTCGACCGCGGAGGCGGTGAAGCTCCCGAAGGGAGCCGTGTTCTACACGGAGCCCGACTACTCCACCTGCGTCGACGACGTGCGCAACCGCGAAGCGGACGCCGTCTTCACCGACCTGGTGCTCCTCCACGGGTACGCGGAGAGGTACAGCGACGTCAAAGTCCTCGGCGACGTCACGTTCGGCCGCCCCAACCGTTACGGGATAGGCATAGCCAAGGGGCACCGGAAGGAGTGCGAGGAACTGAAGAAGGCGCTGCGGGAGTTCATCAAGGAGAAGTGGTCGACGCACTTCGGCGACAAGTTCCCGAAGATCCTCGACGAGTACCCCGGAACCTGGGAGAACCGGTTCAAGCCCGACCCCGCGGAGCTGGACCAGTACTCCACCTGCACCGACGAGGCGCCCCGGGAGACGTCCGCGTCCGCCCGGTGAGGGCGGCCCCGGTGGAAGCGACACGCGTGCCGCGCCGCTTCCACCGGGTCGGCCTCCGGCCCGGCTAGGCGCCCGCCGCCGCGTCGCAGCGCTGGGCCCGCAGCGCCCGCGCCACGTCGTCGCGCGCCTCCAGCACCAGCCGCCGCAGCGCCGGCGGGGCGTCCTCGTGCGCGGACAGCCAGGCGTCCGTCGTCTCCAGCACGGACCGCTTGTCCTGGAGCGCCGGGAACAGGCCGCGGACGACCGACATGCCGATCTCGATGGACCGCTCGGCCCACACCCGCTCGATCACCTCGAAGTACCGCGGCGCGTACGGCGCCAGCAGCTCCCGCTGCCCCGGCTGGTCGAAGCCCGAGATGGTCGCCTCCACCAGCGCGTTGGAGAGCCGGTCGGAGTCCACCACGTCCGTCCACGCCCGGGCCTTGACCCGGGGGTCCGGCCGCGAGGCCAGGCAGCGCACCTGGTGCCGCTTGCCGGAGGCGGTGTCGTCGCGGGCCAGCTCGGCCGCCAGCCGCCCCTCGTCGGCCAGCCCCTCGGAGGCCAGCGTCTCCAGGAAGGTCCAGCGCAGCTCCTGGTCGACGTCCAGGCCGTCGATCCGGCCGCTCCCCTCCAGCAGCCTGTCCAGCACCTGCAGGTCGTGCTCGTCGTGGGCTACGGCGGCGAAGAACCGCGCCCACGACAGCTGGTGGTCGCTGCCCGGCTCGGCCTGCCGCAGGTGCCGCAGCGCGCCGTGGGCGAGCAGCCGCGCGCCCTCCTCGCGCCACTCGGGCGCGACGTAGTGCACCACGGCGGTGCGCGCCCAGGCGTGCAGCATCTGCACCACGCCGATGTCGCTCTCCCGGCCGCCGAAGCGCAGCACCAGGTCGAGGAAGTCGCGGGCGGGCATCAGCGCGTCGCGCGTGAGGTTCCACAGCGCCGACCAGCACAGCGCGCGGGCGAGGTCGTCGGAGACCGAGTCCAGGTGGGAGCGGAGGGTCTCCAGGGACGCCTCGTCGAAGCGGACCTTGCAGTACGTCAGGTCGTCGTCGTTGACGAGGATCAGCTCGGGGCGCTCGGCGCCCGCCAGCTCCTCCACGACCGTCCGCACGCCGGTGACGTCCACCTCCGCGCGGGCGTAGCGCTCCAGCGCGCCCCCCGCGCCCTGCCGCCGGTACAGGCCGACCGCCACCCGGTGCGGGCGCAGCACGGGGTGCGCCTCGGGCGCCTCCTGGACGACCGCCAGCTCGGTGATCCGGCCCGCGGAGTCGTAGGTGGCCTGCGGGGCGAGGGAGTTGACCCCGGCGGTCTGGAGCCAGGCCCGGGCCCACTCGCCCATGTCGCGCCCGGAGGTCTCCTCCAGCACCGACAGCAGGTGCTCCAGCCGGGTGTTGCCCCACTCGTGGAGCTTGAAGTACCGCCGCGCGCCCTCCAGGAAGGCGTCGCGCCCCACATACGCCACGAGCTGCTTGAGGACGGAGGCGCCCTTGGCGTAGGTGATGCCGTCGAAGTTGAGCTTGGCGTCCTCCAGGTCCCGGATGTCGGCGGTGATCGGGTGCGTGGAGGGAAGCTGGTCGGCGCGGTACGCCCAGGACTTGCGGCGGTTGGCGAAGGTGATCCAGCCGTCCGTGAAGCGGGTGGCCTCCACCATCGAGAAGGAGCCCATGAAGTCCGCGAAGGACTCCTTGAGCCACAGGTCGTCCCACCACTCCATGGTGACCAGGTCCCCGAACCACATGTGCGCCATCTCGTGCAGGATGACGTTGGCGCGGTTCTCGTAGGAGGCGTCGGTCACCCTGCCGCGGAAGACGAACTCCTCGCGGAAGGTCACACACCCCGGGTTCTCCATCGCGCCGAGGTTGTACTCGGGCACGAACGCCTGGTCGTACTTGCCGAACGGGTACGGGTAGTCGAAGTGGTCGTGGAAGAAGTCCAGGCCCTGCTTGGTGACCGTGAAGACGTCGTCGGCGTCGAAGTGGCGGGCCAGCCCCCTGCGGCACAGCGCCCCCAGCGGGATCACCAGCTCGCCGCCGCCGGGCAGCTCGCGCCGGTAGACGTCGGTGACGTGGTGGTACGGGCCGGCCACGACGGTGGTGATGTACGTCGAGATCGGCTTCGTCGTCGCGAACCGCCAGAGGGCCGCGCCCTCCCCGACCGGCTCCGGCTCGCCCTCGCGCGCGCCGTTGCTCAGCACCGTCCACCGCTCCGGGGCGGTGACGGTGAAGGTGAAGGGCGCCTTGAGGTCGGGCTGCTCGAAGTTGGCGAACACCCGGCGGGCGTCGGCCGGCTCGTACTGGGTGTAGAGGTAGGTCTCGCCGTCCTCGGGGTCGACGAAGTGGTGCATCCCCTCGCCGGTGCGGCTGTAGGCGCACCAGGCGTCCACGGTCAGGACGTTCTCGGCCGTCAGCCCGTCCAGGGCCACGCGGGTGCCGTCGAACACCTTGTCCGCGTCCAGCTCGCGGCCGTTGAGCGTCACCGAGGCGACCGAGGGCGCCAGCAGGTCGGCGAAGGTCGAGGCGCCCGGCTCGGCGCAGCGGAAGCGGATCGTGGTGGTGGACCGGAAGACGCGCGGGCCGTCGCCGGAGTGGGGCCCGACCGCGGAGCGCAGGTCGAGCGCGACGTCGTACCCGTCCACGGTCAGCAGCCGGGCGCGCTCCCGGGCCTCGTCACGGGTCAGATTCTCACCGGGCACGGCGTGACTCCCTCGTCTCGCGTCGCGAACACAGGAGGTCAGGATTTCATGCGGTGCCGCGCCGCCGTACGGCCGGTCGACCGGTCGGTCGGACGGGCCGGGAATCACCGGGCCGTCCCCCGGCGTTCCCGTGGGACGCCGGGGCGGCCGTCCGCGCGACGGCCGCCGCCCGTGCGCCCCGGCCCGTGAACCGTACGCCACGGTATGTCGCAGCGTGCCGCTGTATGCCACGGCGTGCCACCGTATGACGAGGAGAACCCGCATGCCCGAGACGTCCGAGAGCGCGAGCAGAATCCCCGCCGACTTCTGGTTCGACCCCATCTGCCCGTGGGCCTGGATGACCTCCCGCTGGATGCTGGAGGTGGAGAAGGTCCGCCCGGTCGAGGTGCGCTGGCACGTGATGAGCCTGTCGGTGCTCAACGAGAACCGGCTGGACGAGCTGCCGCAGCAGTACGTCGACCTGATGGAGGCCGGCTGGGGCCCGGTGCGCGTGCTGATCGCCGCCGAGCAGAAGCACGGCTCCGAGGTGCTCGGCCCCCTCTACACCGCCCTCGGCACCCGCTTCCACAACCGGGGCCTCCCCAACGAGCGCGCCACGATCGTCGACGCCCTGAAGGAGGCCGGTCTCCCGGAGGAGCTGGCGGACGCGGCGCACTCCGACGCGTACGACGAGCGGCTGCGGGCCTCGCACGAGGAGGGCATCGGCCTGGTCGGCCAGGAGGTCGGCACCCCGGTGATCGCCGTGCCGGGCGCGGACGGGAGGCAGACCGCCTTCTTCGGCCCGGTCGTCACCCCGGCGCCCAAGGGCGAGGCGGCCGCCCGGCTGTGGGACGGCACGCTGATGGTGGCCTCCACCCCCGGCTTCTTCGAGCTGAAGCGGACCCGCACCGAGGACCCGACGTTCGACTGAGCCCCGCTCCCACGGGCCGTGGGCACGGAGCGGCTCCCGCGCACAGGACCGCGCGGGAGCCGTTCCGTGCCGCTCGGGGACGGCGGGGCGTACGGCGCGGGGCGCGGCGGGGGCCGGCTACCGTCCGCGCGCCGTCGCGCCGGCCGTACGCGCCGCCCGCCGCTGGCGCACCAGCCCGGCCGCCGACAGGGCCAGGGTGAGGCCGGCGGTGAAGGCGAGCTGCGTGCGGGTGTCGCCCTCGCGCAGCATCAGCAGCAGCACCGCGGCCACCCCCGCCAGGGACAGCCAGGTCAGCGCGGGGAACAGCCACATGCGCACCACCAGCCGCTCCGGCGCCTCCCGCTCCAGCCGGCGGCGCGTGATCAGCTGGGAGACCGCGATGAAGCCCCACACCACCAGCACGGCGGCGCCCACCATGTTCAGCAGCCAGGCGAAGACGGTGTCGGGCCACCGGAAGCTCAGCAGCACCGCGAAGAATCCGAAGGCCGCCGAGGCGAGCACCGTCCGGCGCGGCACGCCGCCGTCGACCTTCCCCAGGAAGGCGGGCCCCTCGCCCCGGGCGACCAGGGAGTACGCCATGCGCGAGGCGCCGTAGATGTTGGCGTTCATGGCCGACAGCAGGGCGACCAGCACCACCACGTTCATGATCTGGGCGGCGGCCGGGACCCCGATGTGGTCCAGCACGGCGGCGTACGGGCCGGAGAGCACCGACTCGTCGTCCCAGGGGATCAGCGTGACGATCACCGCGATCGAGCCGACGTAGAAGACCGCGATGCGCCACATCGCCGTGCGCACGGCCTTGGCCACGCCCCGCACCGGATCCCGCGACTCGGCCGCGGCGATGGTGACCGTCTCCAGTCCGCCGTAGGCGAAGACCGAGGCCAGCAGGCCGACCACCAGGCCCTCCGCGCCGTTGGGGAGGAAGCCGCCCTGCCCGGTGAGGTTGGTCAGGCCGGGGGAGGGGGTGCCGGGCAGCAGCCCGAGCACGGCCACCAGGCCCAGGGCGATGAAGAGGGCGATCGCGGCGACCTTCAGGGCGGCGAACCAGAACTCGTACTCGCCGAAGTTCCGCACCGCCAGCAGGTTGCTGCCGGTGAAGAGGGCCATGAAGACGGCGACCCACAGCCACTGCGGGGTGCCCGGGAGCCAGCCCGCCATGATCGTCGCCGCACCCAGCGCCTCCACGGCGACGGCCACGCACAGCAGCACCCAGAAGATCCACCCGGCGGTGAAGCCGGCCCACGGCCCGATCGCGCGCTCGGCGTGCACGGAGAAGGAGCCGGAGGCGGGATGGGCGGCCGACATCTCGCCGAGCATCCGCATCACCAGCATCACCAGCAGCCCGGAGAGGGCGTACGCCACGACGATCGACGGGCCCGCGGCGGCGATGCCCGCCCCGGAGCCGACGAAGAGGCCGGCGCCGATCACGCCGCCGAGGGCGATCATCGACAGATGGCGCTGCTTGAGGCCGTGGGAGAGGGCGGAGCGCTCGATGGTGTCCGGGTCCCGGTGGGGGGAGCCGGTGGTCTTCAGGTCGGGCGTACCGGGCATGGGGAGGGTGCCGTCCAGGGGGTCGGGGGAAGCGGAACAATTGGCTCCGCACTCGGTCAGTGTGGGCGCCGGACCCGGCCGGCGGCAACGGCCCCCGCTTTCCTGTCCGCTATCCGGACATCTTGTTCACCCTCCGTGCACTTCCGCCCGGTCCGCCGCGAGACCACCGGAAATGCGGCGCGGGCGCCCGCGCAGGGCGTCCTCCAGCGCCTTTCCAGCCGTCTCCCACAAGCTGGACCAGCCCTTCTTTGTCGCCAATCTCACGGGGGAACCGGGGCTAACGTCGGTTAACGTCGGGGCGTTCCCCGAAGTCCCCAGACATCCGGAGCCGTGATGAGCACCCCTGCCACCACCACAGCCACCGTCCGCCCGGGCGCCGTCCTCGCCGACGTCCTGCCCGCCTCCACGGCCGCCCGCGCCCGGGTGCGCGACGTGGCGCTGGTCGTCGGCGGCGCCGCGCTCACCGGTGTGGCCGCGCAGCTCGCCGTCCCCGTGCCGGGCTCGCCCGTCCCCGTCACCGGCCAGACCTTCGCCGCCCTGCTCGTCGGCGCCGGCCTGGGCGCCCGCCGCGGCCTGGCCTCCCTGGGCCTGTACGCCGCCGCGGGCGTGGCCGGGATGCCGTGGTTCGCCGAGGGCGCCTCCGGCGCCGCGATGCCCTCCTTCGGGTACATCCTCGGCATGCTGCTGGCCGCCGTCGTCGTCGGCGCCCTGGCCCGCCGCGGCGGGGACCGCGGGGTGCTGCGCACCGCCGGGACCATGGCCGTGGGCACCGCCGTCATCTATGCCGTCGGCGTCCCCTACCTGGCGCTGGCCACGGGCATGTCCGCCGGACAGGCCGTCGCGGCCGGTCTGGTGCCCTTCCTGGTCGGCGACGCGCTCAAGGCGGCCCTGGCCATGGGAGCCCTTCCCGCGGCCTGGAAGCTGGTCGGGCGCACGTCCTGAACCGGCGCTGAATAGACTCCGTCCCATGCGCGTGTACCTCGGCTCCGACCATGCCGGCTACGAACTGAAGAACCACCTCGTCCAGTGGCTGAAGGAGGCCGGGCACGAGCCCGTCGACTGCGGCCCGCACCTCTACGACGCGGCTGACGACTACCCGCCCTTCTGCCTGCGCGCCGCGGAGCAGACGGCCGACGACGAGGACTCCCTGGGCATCGTCATCGGCGGCTCGGGCAACGGCGAGGCCATCGCCGCCAACAAGGTCAAGGGAGTGCGGGCCGCCCTGGCGTGGAGCGTGGAGACCGCCAGGCTGGGCCGGGAGCACAACAACGCCAACGTGATCAGCGTCGGCGCCCGGATGCACACCACCGAGGAGGCCGTCTCCTTCGTGCGGGCCTTCCTCGACACCCCGTTCTCCGGCGACGAGCGGCACGTCCGCCGCATCGACATGCTCTCGTCGTACGAGCGGACCGGGGCCCTCCCGCCCGTCCCCGCCCACCACCCGCAGCAGGACTGAACCGACCCGTGCCAGAAGGCCACACCATCCACCGGCTGGCCGCCGACCTCGACGACAGGTTCGGCGGCCGGCCCGTACGGGCGTCCAGCCCCCAGGGCCGGTTCGAGGCGGGCGCCGCCCTCGTCGACGGCCGGACGCTCGGCTCGGCCGACGCCCACGGCAAGCACCTCTTCCTGGGCTTCACCGGCGCCGGGGGATCCGCCGGGGGCGACTGGATCCACATCCACCTCGGCCTGTACGGCTCCTTCCGGCACGGCGACGGCCCGCCCCCGGCACCCGTGGGGCTGATACGGCTGCGCCTGGCCACCGCCGAAGCCCCCCTCGCCTACGCCGACCTGCGCGGTCCCAACACCTGCGAACTGCTCACCGAGGCGGAGAAGGACGCGGTCGCCGGCCGCCTGGGCCCCGACCCGCTGCGCGCCGACGCCGACCCCGGGCGGGCCTGGGCGCGGATCTCCCGCAGCCGCACCACGATCGCCGCGCTGCTGATGGACCAGAAGGTCGTGGCGGGCGTCGGCAACGTCTACCGCGCCGAGGTCCTCTTCCGGCACGCCATCGACCCGTACCGGGCGGGGAAGGACCTCACCCGGGCCGAGTGGGACGCGATCTGGGCCGACCTGGTCGGGCTGATGCGCGAGGGCGTGCGCAACAACCGCATCGACACCGTACGGCCCGAGCACACCCCCGAGGCCATGGGCCGCCCGCCGCGCGTGGACGACCACGGCGGCGAGGTGTACGTCTACCGCCGCGCCGGGATGCCCTGCCACGTCTGCGGCGAGGAGGTCCGCACCGCCCCGCTCGCCGCCCGCAACCTGTTCTGGTGCCCCGCCTGCCAGAAGCCGTGAGCGGCCGGCCCGCCGGGCCCGGCGGAGCCCCGGAGCCGGCCGTCAGAAGCCGTGCGGGAGCCACGGCGCGACGGGCCAGGAGAACGCGGTCGAGGCCTCGGCCAGCGCCCCCGCCCGCAGCTCCCGCACCCGCCCGGCGCCCGCCAGCGCGGCCAGCGACGTCCCGCCCAGATAGGCCTCGCCCAACTCCCTGACGCCCAGCTCCAGTTCGGCCGCCGCGTCGGTGCGGACGCACCGGGCGTCCCGGGCGTCGCCCGTCAGCCGCCAACGTCCCGTGTTCCAGGGGCAGAAGGCGTCCTCGACCTCCAGCACCACGTCCACCGGCGCCGCGTACCGGCGGGCCGCCAGCGCCGCGCCCACCTCCACCGGCCGCAGGTGCAGCAGGTCGCGCAGCAGGATCCCGCAGCGCCGGAGGTCGCTGACCAGGTGGAACAGCGGGTCGTCCACCGGACGGGACTTGGCCGACACCGTCGAGGTCAGGTCGATCCCGAACAGGAAGCGCCACAGCGCCGCGTGCGCCGCCGGGTCCAGCGCCTCCAGATCGTGCACCACCACCGTGCCCTTCGGCCCGGACGCGTCCCACTCCGGCTTGACGGAGTAGCGGGCGTACCCGCGCAACTCGCCGTCCTTCTCGGCCAGCACGCAGCGCAGCGGCGAGGCGCCGTCCCGCCAGCCCTCGGGGTCCAGCACCCCCTGCCGCTCCCAGCCCGGGCGCCGCTCCAGCATGCCGGGCCGGGAGGGCACCCGGCGGGCGTACAGCGCCTCGCACTCCTTCAGCGCCGCGGCCGGATCGGCGTACCGCAGCCGGAACCCGTCCGCGTCCGGCGGCACGTCCAGCCGGACCCGGGCCGTGTCGACCTCCACGCGCGCGTGGCGGGCGGCGACGCCGTAGCCGAAGCGCCCGTAGATCGCCGGCTCCGAGGCGGTCAGCACCGCCAGCGGCTCCCCGGCCGCCCGCACGTCGTCCAACTGCCGCCGCATCATGGCGGTCAGGATGCCGCGCCGCCGGTGCGTGGCGGCCACGCTGACCATCGACAGCCCGCCGGTGGGCACGATCGCGCCGCCGGGCACCGACAGGCCGAAGGACAGCGTGCCGGCCGTGCCGACGATCTCCCCGTCGTCCCAGGCGGCGATCGACCGCTCGAACTCCGTCAGGTCCCGCCACAGCGCCCGCGCCTCGGGCGGTTCGGTTTCCCCGAAGGCCAGTTCGAGCCTTCCGTACCAGTCGTCCCACTCCTCGCGGCGCAGTACCCGCAGATCCGTGCTCGTCATGAGCCCATCACTATCAGGGAGACGAGGCCGGGTCGACTGGATATCGAACACGGTTTCCGAGGCACCCTCACCGGGAATCGACGGACCCCCGAACGGGTGGATAAGGTCCCTGACATGGCAGGCCGCACGGGCAAGACCCCTCCCGCGCCCCGGCTGTACCAGGCCCGCAAGGCCGTACACCGGGTCCGCACCGCCGTGCGCCGCTCCGCCGTCGACTACTTCCGCGGCGACGGCTCCGACTGGATCGCCTTCGCGGCCCTGCTGGTCACCGTTCCCGCCCTCACCTACGCCACTCTCGCCGAGCCGCTGTGGTTCGCGCCCGAGAGCCTGGTGCTGCCGGTGATCGCGGGCGGCCTGCTGCTGCGTCCGGCCAGTCTGCTGATCCTGTACGCCGCCGCGGCCGCCGCGCTGATCGTGGAGGCCACGGTGCTCGGGCCGTACGCGTCCGGCCCCGGCCGGGTCACCCCCGGCACCATCCTGGTGGTGGCCGCGGTGGGGCTCTCCGGGCTGCTGGTCGCCCAGTTCCGCAGCCGGGTCGGCGTTCCCTGGAGACGCGGCGGCACCATGCTCTTCGACCTGCGCGAACGCATCCGCGTCCAGAGCAAGCTGCCGAAACTGCCCGCGGGCTGGCACCGGGAGATGGCGCTGCGCCCGGCGGGCGGCCAGTCCTTCTCCGGCGACTTCGTCGTCGCCGCCCTCACCGGGCCCGACCGCCGCACCCTGGAGGCCGTCCTCACCGACGTCTCCGGCAAGGGCATGGACGCCGGCTCCCGGGCGCTGCTGCTGTCCGGGGCCTTCGGCGGCCTGCTGGGCTCCCTGCCCCCGCACGCCTTCCTCCCGGCCGCCAACGCCTACCTGCTGCGCCAGGACTGGCAGGAGGGCTTCGCCACCTCCGTCCACCTCGTCCTCGACCTCGACAGCGGCGACTACGAGCTGTTCTCCGCCGGCCACGTCCCCGCCCTCCAGCTCAACGCGGGCAGCGGACGCTGGGAGGAGAAGGCCGCCGAGGGCCCGCTCCTGGGCGTCTACGACGGCGCCCAGTTCGACGCGGTCAAGGGCAGCCTGCGCCCCGGCGACGTGCTGATGCTCTTCACCGACGGCCTGGTGGAGACCGCCGAGCGGGAGCTGGCCGAGGGCATCGACCGGCTGACGGGCGAGGCCGACCGCTACGTCGTCACCGGCTTCGAGGGGGCCGCCTGGCACCTGATCGAGGCCGTCGCCCGGGACGTCAACGACGACCGGGCCCTGCTGCTGATCCGCCGTGACTGACGGGACGGCCGGCGGGACCGTGCGGTGGCCCGCCGACGAGGCGGAGGCGACGGCCGAGCAGGAGCGGATCCGCGGGGCGGCCGACCTGACGAGTCCGGGGCCCGCGCCGGGGCAGGCGCGCAGGATCGCCGGGGTCGACGTCACCTACGACGAGGAGAGCGACCTGCTGGTGGCGGCGGCCGTGGTGCTGGACGCCGGGACGCTCCGGGTCCTGGAGGAGGCGGTCCACACCGACCGCAGCCGCTTCCCGTACGTGCCCGGCCTGCTCGCCTTCCGCGAGCTGCCCCCGGTGCTGGCCGCCCTGGGGAAGCTGAGCGCCCCGCCGGACCTGGTGGTCTGCGACGGCTACGGCTACGCGCACCCCCGGCGGGCCGGGCTGGCGGTGCACCTGGGGGTGCTGACCGGGCTGCCGTGCTTCGGGGTCGCCAAGTCGCCCTTCGCCTTCGACCACACCGAGCCGGGCCCGCGGCGCGGCGACGCCTCGCCGCTGCTGGACCGGCTGCTCACCCCGCCCGAGACCGTGGGGCGCGCGCTGCGCACCCAGCCGGGCGTCAAGCCGGTGTTCGTCTCCGCCGGCCACGGGATCGGCCTGGACCACGCCTGCGCCCACACCCTGCGCCTGGCCCCGCGCTACCGGCTGCCGGAGACGACACGCGGCGCCGACGGCCTCGGCCGCAGGGTCCTGAGGGAGATCAAGCAGGGCCTGCGGGAGCCGTACGGTGCGGCGGGGGACGCGGCGAGCGCGGGAGACGCGGGAGAACGGTAGGGGCGGAGCGGTTCGGGGGCTGAACGGGTCAGCGGCGGGGGGCGGCCGGCTCGGCGGACCGGGCGGCGGGCTCGGCCGGCGCGGCGGCGCGCTCGCGGGCGGCCCCGGCGGCGTCCCGCCTGAAGATCCACTCCACGTTCGGCTCCACCACGAACCGGAACACCCGCCGCACCGCCGCGGTGCACATCACCGTGGCCAGCACCGCGAACAGGACCGACAGCGCGACCTCTCCCGCCGGTGTGGTCACCCACGCCAGGTCGTACCAGCCCTGGAAGCGCGCGCCCAGGATGAGGAAGCCGTGCAGCAGGTAGGCGTAGAGCGTCCCGGCGCCCAGCGCGGTGAACCAGGTGCGGCGCCGGGGGACCAGGGCGAAGAAGCAGGCGCTCAGCACCAGCGAGCAGACGGTCAGCGCGAGGGTCATCGCGGCGCCGACCCACCAGGGGACGCCCAGTTCCTGGCCGCTGTTGTTGTGGTAGAACCACGCGAGGTTCATCCGGGGCGCGGACCAGTAGGCGAACACCGCCGCCGCGGCGAGGACCGGTCCGGCCAGCAGCCGCACCGCGCGGTGCCGCACGACGTCGAAGTGCTCCCGGCGCAGGTTCAGCCCGAGGACGTAGAACGGCAGGAACTGCAGGATCCGCTGCATGTGCAGGTCGCCGCCGGTCTCGGGGGAGACGGAGGCCAGCAGGGCGATCCCCAGGGCCAGCGGGACCGGCCAGCGCACCAGCCGCCACAGCGGGGTCGTCAGCCGCCACACGAACAGCGCCAGCAGGAACCAGGACAGGTACCAGGGGTCGAGCAGGCTGATGGGATGGTCGGCGCCGTCCCCGGCCCGCCTGAACAGGGTGTACGCGGTCTCGAAGATCACGTACGGCACGACCACGGTGGTCACCAGCCGCCGCAGCCTGCCCGGGCGCATGTCGAAGTTGCGGGAGAGGTAGCCGGTGATCACGATGAACGCCGGCATGTGGAAGGCGTACACGAAGTTGTACGCCGCCAGCACCGCCCGTGAGTCCGAGAGGATCGGCCCCCAGGCGTGTCCCACGACGACCAGCACGATCGCCAGGTACTTGGCGTTGTCGAAGAACGCGTCCCGCTGCGCGGCGCCTCCGGATCCGCTGCCCGGTCCGGTCCGGACGGTCTCCGGAGCGGGCGGCGCCGGCGGTTCGGTCGCGTCCGGCCGGGCCGGGGGAAGCGGAGAGCGCTCGTAGCCAGCGTGGAACATCTGCCGCACCTTAGTGGGAATCCGCCCGCAGGTAAATTCGCGCCGTTCCCTCCGCCCCGGCGGAGCCGCTTATGCCCCGGACACGACCGGTCGGCCGGTCGGTGAGCGACCGAAGAGGCGGGCGTCCGTTAAGTAACGCGATGTCCGGAGCTTTATACCCCTTATATTCGGAATGTCCGAAAGATAAGCCGCGCCTCTTCGAAGCCCCTTTCGCCGTGCGGCGCCGATCACGGGCCGGTCGCAATGCCGTCGAATTCGCTCCGCGGCGTTATCCGGAGCCCATGCGGCCCGGATCGCCGGGCACTCCGGTGCACGCTGCACCGATCTGTTCGGAACGCGCCGGAATCCCCTGCCGGCGGCCGGGGTGCGCCCGGCGTGCGGCCGCCGGCGGGCGCGGGGCGCGGACACGCCCGGACCCCGTCGATCGTTCACCTGCCTGCGCTTGCAGGTCAGTTGGTGGCACGATGGTCACGGCGGGGACACGGTGGAGGCTCCCCGGGCCGGCGCGGCCGGTGCAGAGGCGTTGCGACCGAGGGTGTGATCAGTTGTGGCCATTTCACTGTCTGTGGTGCTGCTCTTGGCAATCATCATGGTCGTGCTCATCCGCGGCGGCTCGCTGAAGGCGGGTCCCGCGCTCGTCGCGATCCTCTTCGGCTTCTTCCTGGCCTCCACCGGCATCGCCCCGTCGATAAACCGCTTCCTCAACTCGCTCGCCGAGTCGATCAACCAGATCACCTTCTGAGCGGCCCGGGCGATCCGGGCGGCGGCCGGCGGGCCGCCCTTCCGGGAGCGCGAAAGACGCGAAAGGGCGGAGAAGGACGAAGAGGGGCGAAGAAGGACGAAGAAGGTCGGAAAAGGGTGAAGGCCCGGTCCCCCGCGAGGGGCCGGGCCTTCGTTCGGAGCGGGCGACGGGAATCGAACCCGCGTAGCCAGTTTGGAAGACTGGGGCTCTACCATTGAGCTACGCCCGCGGCGCCACCGTCGTTCACGTGGCAGGCAGATCATACAGACCACAGCCAACCGATCGTGACCGCGTGCGGCACGCTCCGCATCGTACGGCATGTACTCTACGTGTCGCACGGACGGGGTGTGGCGCAGCTTGGTAGCGCGTCCGCTTTGGGAGCGGAAGGTCGTCGGTTCGAATCCGGCCACCCCGACCACGTACTATGAAAGACGCGCCTGCCTGTGTCGTGTCTGCGTGCGGGGCGCCTCACAGAAGTACGAAGTCCCAGCAGTCAGCCCCAAGGAGACCGACCGTGAAGAGCGCCGTGGAGACCCTGAACCCCACCCGGGTTCGGCTCACTGTCGAGGTGCCCTTCGAGGAGCTCAAGCCCAGCCTCGACGCGGCGTACAAGAAGATCAACCAGCAGGTCACGGTGCCGGGATTCCGCAAGGGCAAGATTCCCGCCCGGGTGATCGACCAGCGGTTCGGCCGGGGCGCCGTCCTGGAGGAGGCCGTCAACGACGCGCTTCCCAAGCTCTACCAGGACGCCGTCAACGAGGGTGAGCTGAGCCCGCTCGGCCAGCCCGAGGTCGACATCACCGAGCTCAAGGACAACGAGCTCCTCGCGTTCACCGCCGAGGTGGACATCCGTCCCGCCATCGAGATCCCGGACTACTCCGGCATCGAGGTCACCGTCGACGCCGTCGAGGTCACCGACGAGGACGTGGAGAAGTCGGTCGAGCAGCTCCGCGAGCGCTTCGCCTCCACCAGCGTCGTCGAGCGCGCCGCCGCCGAGGGCGACGTCGTCAAGATCGACCTGGAGGCCAGCGTCGACGGCGGGGTCCTGGAGGACGGCGTCGCCAAGGGCATCGACTACACCATCGGCTCCGGCGAGCTGCTGGACGGCATCGACGAGGCCGTCATCGGCCTGGAGGCCGGCGGCTCCGCGACCTTCACCTCCGAGCTCAAGGGCGGCTCCGCCGCCGGCCGCGAGGCCGAGGTCAAGGTGGACGTCACCTCCGTCTCCGCCCGCGAACTGCCCGAGCTGGACGACGACTTCGCCCAGATGGCCAGCGAGTTCGACACCCTCGAGGAGCTGAAGGCCGACAGCCGCAAGCGCCTGGAGCGGATGAAGAAGTACGACCAGGCCACCCAGGCCCAGGAGAAGGTGCTCGACGCGCTGATCTCCCTGGTCGAGGTCCCGATCCCGGAGAAGCTCCTCCAGGACGAGATCAACACCCGCAAGCACAACCTGGTCAACCACCAGCTCGCGCAGCTCGGCATGGACCTCGAGACCTACCTGAAGATGCAGGAGAAGTCCGAGGAGGAGTTCGAGGCCGAGCTCAAGGAGCAGGCCGAGAAGGGCATCCGGACCCAGTTCATCCTCGACGAGCTGGTCAACAAGGAGAAGCTGAACGTCAACCAGGAGGAGCTCACCGAGCACCTCATGCGCCGCGCCCAGTCCTCCGGCATGAGCCCCGACCAGTTCGCCCAGGCCGTCGTCGAGGGCGGCCAGGTGCCGATGCTCGTCGGTGAGGTCGCCCGCGGCAAGGCCCTCGCGGTCGTCGTCGAGGCCGCCAAGGTCACCGACACCAACGGCGAGGCCGTCTCCATGGAGGACGAGGAGGACGAGGAGGAGTCCGGCGCGACCGCCGAGGCCTCCGCCGAGTCCGCCGGGGACTCCGCCGAGCAGGGCCCGGAGAAGTCCGAGGACTGATCCGCGGCCGGCTCCACGACCGGCCGAACGGGCCCGTACGCGACACCGCGTGCGGGCCCGTTCGCGTACGGCGGAACACACCGACCTCACCTGCGGGAACGCTCCCTGCGCTAACAGCGAACAGTTCTCGGACCGGGATGGCGCGACAGGACCCGCGCGTTAGGGTCCAAGTAAAGACGAAGACCCCAGAGACGGCCCTGTGAGAGACCGCGGCCGTCCGTACACGAGCAGGTGGACACGTGACGCTTCCGATGCCTTCCGCCGCCACCGAGCCGACCATCGGTGGCCTCGGCGACCAGGTCTACAACCGGCTGCTCAACGAGCGGATCATCTTCCTCGGCCAGCCGGTCGACGATGACATCGCCAACAAGATCACCGCTCAGCTGCTCCTCCTGGCCGCTGACCCGGACAAGGACATCTACCTCTACATCAACAGCCCGGGCGGCTCCATCACGGCCGGCATGGCGATCTACGACACCATGCAGTACATCAAGAACGACGTGGTGACCATCGCCATGGGCCTGGCCGCGTCCATGGGCCAGTTCCTGCTGAGCGCGGGCACCCCCGGCAAGCGTTTCGCCCTGCCGAACGCGGAGATCCTCATCCACCAGCCCTCCGCGGGGCTGGCGGGCTCGGCCTCGGACATCAAGATCCACGCCGAGCAGCTGCTGCGCACCAAGAAGAAGATGGCGCGACTGTCCGCGCTGCACACCGGCCAGAGCGAGGAGCAGTGGAACCGCGACGCCGACCGCGACCGCTGGTTCACCGCTCAGGAGGCCAAGGAGTACGGCCTGATCGACGAGGTCTACGGCTCCGCCGCGCAGCTCCCGGGCGGCGGCGGCACGGGCGCGTGAGCGCCGCGTCCGCCGCAGTCCGACACCGCAGCCAGTCCATCTCTCCAGAACGGTGTACCGCCACATGAACAGTCAGCACACCTTCCCCGGCTCCGGGACGCACGGCCGCCCCGAGGCCCGCTACACCGGGCCGTCGGCCGAGTCCCGGTACGTCGTCCCGCGCTTCGTGGAGCGCACCTCGCAGGGCGTGCGCGAGTACGACCCGTACGCGAAGCTCTTCGAGGAGCGCGTGATCTTCCTCGGCGTGCAGATCGACGACGCCTCCGCCAACGACGTCATGGCGCAGCTGCTGTGCCTGGAGTCGATGGACCCCGACCGCGACATCTCGATCTACATCAACAGCCCCGGCGGCTCGTTCACGGCGCTGACGGCCATCTACGACACGATGCAGTTCGTCAAGCCGGACATCCAGACCGTCTGCATGGGCCAGGCGGCCTCCGCCGCGGCCGTGCTGCTCGCCGCCGGCACCCCCGGCAAGCGGATGGCGCTGCCCAACGCGCGGGTGCTGATCCACCAGCCGTACAGCGAGACCGGCCGCGGCCAGGTCTCCGACCTGGAGATCGCCGCCAACGAGGTCCAGCGCATGCGGACCCAGCTGGAGGAGATGCTCGCCAAGCACTCCAGCAAGCCGCTCGAGCAGATCAGCCAGGACATCGAGCGCGACAAGATCCTCACCGCCGAGGAGTCGCTGGAGTACGGCCTGATCGACCAGATCATCTCCACCCGCAAGACCTCGGTGGGGATGGGCTGAGTCCGCGGATTCCCCCGAACATTTCCGCCCCCCTCGGGTCGAGTCGGTCCGAGGGGGGCCCATTCAGGGGGTCGGGCAAGGTACCGTCATAGGGGGTCCGGGGGCCGCCCCCGCCAAGGCCCAGAGCAAGCACCCGGGTTCGTGGAACTCGACGGATCCCAGGCGAAGGAGAAGCACCTCGTGGCACGCATCGGTGACGGCGGCGATCTGCTCAAGTGCTCGTTCTGCGGCAAGAGCCAGAAGCAGGTGAAGAAGCTCATCGCGGGGCCGGGCGTCTACATCTGCGACGAGTGCATCGACCTCTGCAACGAGATCATCGAGGAAGAGCTCGCCGACACCTCCGAGATGCGCTGGGACGAGCTGCCCAAGCCGCGTGAGATCTACGAGTTCCTCGAGGGGTACGTCGTCGGCCAGGAGGCCGCCAAGAAGGCCCTCTCCGTCGCCGTCTACAACCACTACAAACGGGTGCAGGCGGGCGAGAACGGCGGTTCGCAGAGCCGGGACGACGGCATCGAGCTGGCCAAGTCCAACATCCTCCTGCTGGGCCCCACCGGCTCCGGCAAGACGCTGCTGGCGCAGACCCTCGCCCGGATGCTGAACGTCCCCTTCGCCATCGCCGACGCCACCGCCCTGACCGAGGCGGGCTACGTGGGCGAGGACGTCGAGAACATCCTGCTGAAGCTGATCCAGGCCGCCGACTACGACGTGAAGAAGGCCGAGACCGGGATCATCTACATCGACGAGATCGACAAGGTCGCCCGCAAGAGCGAGAACCCGTCGATCACCCGCGACGTCTCCGGCGAGGGCGTGCAGCAGGCGCTGCTGAAGATCCTGGAGGGCACCACGGCCTCCGTGCCGCCGCAGGGCGGGCGCAAGCACCCGCACCAGGAGTTCATCCAGATCGACACCACGAACGTGCTGTTCATCGTGGGCGGCGCCTTCGCCGGCCTGGAGAAGATCATCGAGTCCCGGGCGGGCGCCAAGGGCATCGGTTTCGGCGCCACGATCCGCTCCAAGCGCGAGATCGAGGCGAGCAACCAGTTCGAGGACGTCATGCCCGAGGACCTGGTCAAGTTCGGCATGATCCCGGAGTTCATCGGCCGGCTGCCGGTCATCACCTCCGTCCACAACCTCGACCGCGAGGCGCTGCTGAAGATCCTGGTCGAGCCGCGCAACGCGCTGGTCAAGCAGTACCAGCGGCTCTTCGAGCTCGACGGCGTGGAGCTGGACTTCGACCGCCCGGCGCTGGAGGCCATCGCCGACCAGGCGATCCTGCGCGGCACCGGGGCGCGCGGCCTGCGCGCCATCATGGAGGAGGTCCTGATGTCGGTGATGTACGAGGTGCCCTCGCGCAAGGACGTGGCGCGTGTGGTGATCACCGAGGACGTCGTCCACTCCAACGTCAACCCCACCCTGGTGCCCCGCTCCCGCGGCGACCAGGGCCAGGGCCCGCGCGAGAAGAGCGCCTGAGCGCGCACGCACGGCACGTACGCGGCGGGCGCGCGCGTCGGGTGTCACTCGATCTCGACGCGCGCCTCCCTGTGCAGCTCCGCGGCCAGGTCGGCGGCGTCGCCGATCGGCGCCCCGCCCTTGCCGCCGAGGAACGCCGAGATGTCGGCCAGGGACACCGCGCCGACGGTGCTGTAGTCGGCCCAGACGCAGAAGGGCATGGTCGCCTTCCCGCCGCTTCCCAGCCCGGTGGAGGAGTCGCCGGTGAACTCGGCCTCCTGGCACTTCATCACGGCGTTCTCCAGCCCTTCGGGGGACACCTCCTCCGGTTCGCCCACCAGCGTGACCTTCGCGTCGCCCTTCTCGGAGGACTCCTCGCCGGCGCCCTCGGCGAGGGTCGCGAACAGGGTGTCGACGGCTGCCTCCGGGTCCTTCACCTCGCCCCACACCCCGTTGAAGGACAGGGCCATGCCGGTCGTGGGGTCGGGGTCGCCGACGTTGCCGGTGAGGTACTCGGCGTTGACCTCCTGGGCGTCGGAGACGCCGACCTTCTCCAGTTGCTCGAGGTCTTCCGAGTCGAACCCGTCCGATTCGCCGGACGGTGCCTTCTTGTACTCGCCGGCCAGTGTCGCGGGAGCCACGAGCTTGTACCGCTTGCCGTCGTCGGCGAGGTCGCCGCCGCCGTCGGAGAAGACGAGGTAGCCGCCCACCGCCAGGCCGACGACCGCGAGGACGGCGACCAGGGCGCCGATCGTCTTGCCCTTGCCGCCGCCCGGCGGGGGAGGGGGCGGGGGCACGTAGCCGCCGGGCTGCTGCGGATAGCCCGGCTGCCCCCAGCCCTGCTGCTGGGGGAAGCCCGGCTGGGGCTGACCGGGCTGCTGCGGGTGGCCGTACCCCGGCTGGGGGCCGCCGTACGGCGGCTGCGGCGGCTGCTGCGGCTGGCCGTACGGACCGGGCTGCGGCGGCGGCTGGTGGTAACTCATGCTGGGGCTCCCCCTTGATCGGACACGTTCGCGAATGAGCCGTCCCATCCTGGCGGACCCCCGCTCCCCCCGGTCACCCGGCCCTCCAAACCGATTCGAGACTGCTACACAGCCGCCCGTACACTGGCCGTCGTGACCGAGAACACTCAGCAGAGCCCGACCCCCGCGGGGGCGGAGCCGTCGACCAGCGCCCATGCCGACCTGCCGACCCAGTACGTTCCGGCCGAGGTGGAGGGGAAGCTGTACGAGCGCTGGGTAGAGCGCGGTTACTTCGAGGCGGACGCCAAGAGCGACAAGCCGCCGTACACGGTCGTCATCCCGCCGCCGAACGTCACCGGCAGCCTGCACCTGGGCCACGCCTTCGAGCACACGCTGATCGACGCCCTCACCCGCCGCAAGCGGATGCAGGGCCACGAGACGCTGTGGCAGCCGGGCATGGACCACGCCGGCATCGCCACGCAGAACGTCGTCGAGCGCGAGCTGGCCAAGGAGGGCAAGTCCCGCCACGACCTGGGCCGCGAGGCGTTCGTCGAGCGCGTCTGGCAGTGGAAGGCCGAGTCCGGCGGCCAGATCTCGGGCCAGATGCGGCGCCTGGGCGACGGCGTCGCCTGGTCGCGCGAGCGCTTCACCATGGACGAGGGGCTCTCCCGCGCCGTCCAGACGATCTTCAAGCGGCTCTACGACGACGAGCTGATCTACCGCGCCGAGCGGATCATCAACTGGTGTCCGCGCTGCCTGACGGCCATCTCCGACATCGAGGTGGAGTACGCCGACCAGGACGGCGAGCTGGTCTCGATCCGCTACGGAGAGGGCGAGAACTCCATCGTCGTGGCCACCACCCGCGCCGAGACGATGCTCGGCGACACCGCCGTGGCGGTCCACCCCGACGACGAGCGCTACGCCCACCTCGTCGGCTCCGAGATCGAACTGCCGCTCACCGGCCGCCGCATCCCGGTCGTCGCCGACGAGCACGTCGACCCCGAGTTCGGCACGGGCGCCGTCAAGGTCACCCCGGCGCACGACCCCAACGACTTCGAGATCGGCCGCCGCCACGACCTGCCGAGCATCACGGTCATGGACGAGCACGCGGTCATCACCGCCCACGGCCCCTTCCAGGGCCTGGACCGGCTGGAGGCCCGCTCGGCGGTCGTCGGCGCGCTGCGCGCCGAGGGGCGCATCGTCGCCGAGAAGCGCCCCTACGTCCACTCCGTCGGCCACTGCTCGCGGTGCAAGACCACCATCGAGCCGCGGCTGTCCATGCAGTGGTGGGTCAGGGTCGGCCCGCTGGCGAAGGCCGCCGGCGACGCGGTGCGCGACGGCCGGGTGACGATCCACCCCAAGGAGATGGAGTCCCGCTACTTCGGCTGGGTCGACAACCTCCACGACTGGTGCATCTCCCGCCAGCTGTGGTGGGGCCACCGCATCCCGGTCTGGTACGGCCCGGACGGCGAGACCGTCTGCGTCGGCCCGGACGAGGAGCCGCCGAGCGGCGAGGGCTGGCACCAGGACAGCGACGTGCTGGACACCTGGTTCTCCTCCGGCCTGTGGCCGTTCTCCACGCTCGGCTGGCCCGAGCGGACCGAGAGCCTGGAGAAGTTCTATCCGAACTCCGTCCTGGTCACCGGCTACGACATCCTCTTCTTCTGGGTCGCCCGGATGATGATGTTCGGCCTCTACGCGATGGACGGCACCCCGCCCTTCCACACCATCGCGCTGCACGGCATGGTCCGCGACCAGTTCGGCAAGAAGATGTCGAAGTCCTTCGGCAACGCGGTCAACCCACTGGACTGGATGGACACGTACGGCTCCGACGCGCTGCGCTTCACCCTCGCGCGCGGCGCCAACCCCGGCGTCGACGTCCCCATCGGCGAGGACTGGGTCCAGGCGTCCCGCAACTTCGCCAACAAGGTCTGGAACGCCACCCGCTTCGCGCTGATGAACGGCGCCACGGTCGAGGGCCCCCTGCCCGCGCCCGGGGAGCTCCTCGCGACCGACCGCTGGATCCTCTCCCGGCTGAACACGGTCGTGGCCGAGGCGGACGCGTACTACGACGACTACCAGTTCGCCAAGCTCTCCGACCTCCTCTACCACTTCGCCTGGGACGAGGTCTTCGACTGGTACGTCGAGCTGTCCAAGACCACCTTCGCCGAGGGCGGCGCCGCGGCCCGCGCCTCCGCCCGCGTCCTGGGCGAGGTCCTGGACACCACGCTGCGGCTGCTCCACCCGGTGATGCCCTTCGTCACCGAGACGCTGTGGACGACGCTGACGGGCGGCGAGTCCGTGGTGATCGCCGACTGGCCGGCCGACTCCGGCTTCCGCGACGCGGCGGCCGAGGAGGAGATCGCCACGCTCCAGCGGGTGATCACCGAGGTCCGCCGCTTCCGCGCCGACCAGGGCCTCCAGCCCGGCCAGCGCGTCCCGGCCCGCCTCACCCTGGACGGGACCCCGCTGGCGGCGCACGAGGCGGCCATCCGCTCCCTGCTGCGCCTGCAGCCGGAGGGGGAGGGCTTCCAGACCACCGCGTCCCTGCCGGTGGCGGGCGCGAGGGTGGAGCTGGACCTGTCCGGCGCGATCGACTTCGCGGCCGAGCGCAAGCGCCTGGCGAAGGACCTGGCGGCGGCCGAGAAGGAGCTGGCGCAGACCACGGCCAAGCTCGGCAACGAGGGCTTCCTGGCCAAGGCCCCCGACCACGTGGTCGCCAAGATCCGCACCCGCAGGGAGCAGGCCGAGGCGGACATCGCCCGGATCACCGCCCAGCTGGACGCGCTGCCGCAGGGCTAGCACGCCCCGCGAGCGGGTAGGACGGAAGGTACGACGAGAGAGCGGCAGCCGCCGCGCCCGGGCCGGGCGCGGCGGCTGCCGCCGTCTCCGTACACTGAAACCGTGAGCGAGCACCCCCCGCACGACCCGTACGACGGCCCCGGCGACGCCCCCGGCGAGGACGGGGGCCCCGGCGATCCCCCGGACCGGTTCGAGGAGATCATCGGCGCCGAGACGGACCGCGACCCCGATCTCGCCGTGATCGAGGCGGGCAGCCGCACCCTGCGCACCCAGGCGGGGCCGGCCGGGGACGACGCGCTGCCGGTCCGTCCCGAGGACCCGGAGCTGGACCGGGCGCTGCGGGCGGTGGAGGCCGAGCTGGTGGGGCGCTGGCCCGAGACGAAGCTGGAGCCGTCCCTGAAGCGGATCAGCGCGCTGATGGACGTGCTCGGCGAGCCGCAGCGCTCCTACCCCTCCATCCACATCACCGGTACCAACGGCAAGACCACCACCGCCCGGATGATCGAGGCGCTGCTGGGCGCGTTCGAGCTGCGCACCGGCCGCTACAGCAGCCCGCACGTGCAGGCCGTCACCGAGCGGATCAGCCTGGACGGCGCGCCGATCTCCGCCGAGCGGTTCATCGAGACGTACGAGGACCTCAGGCCGTACGTGGAGATGGTGGACGCCTCCCAGGAGCACCGCCTGTCGTTCTTCGAGGTCATGACCGGCATGGCGTACGCGGCCTTCGCCGACGCGCCCGTGGACGTGGCGGTCGTCGAGGTCGGCATGGGCGGGAGCTGGGACGCCACCAACGTGATCGACGCGGGCGTCGCCGTCATCACCCCGATCGCCCTGGACCACACCGACCGGCTGGGCGACACGCCCGGGAAGATCGCGGAGGAGAAGTCCGGCATCGTCAAGCAGGGCGCCACCGTCGTCCTGGCCCAGCAGCCGGTGGAGGCCGCCTCGGTCGTGCTGCGCAAGGCCGTGGAGACGGACGCCACCGTCGCCCGCGAGGGCCTGGAGTTCGGCGTCGTCTCCCGCGAGGTGGCCGTCGGCGGCCAGCTGCTGACGCTGCGCGGGCTGGGCGGGGAGTACCCGGAGGTCTTCCTGCCGCTGCACGGCGCCCACATGGCGCACAACGCCGCCGTGGCGCTGGCGGCCGTCGAGGCGTTCTTCGGCATCGGCTCCCAGCACGCCCGCACCCTGGACATCGACGCCGTCCGCACCGCCTTCGCCTCCGTGACCTCCCCGGGACGGCTGGAGGTGGTGCGCCGCAGCCCCACGGTGGTGCTGGACGCCGCGCACAACCCGGCGGGCGCCCTGGCCACCGCCGCCGCGGTCACCGAGGCGTTCGGCTTCAGCCGGCTGGTCGGCGTGGTCGCCCCCAGCGCGGAGAAGGACGTGCGCGGGCTGCTGGAGGCCTTCGAACCGATCTTCGCCGAGGTCGTGGTCACCCGTAACGCCACCCCCCGCGCCATGGACGTGGACGAGCTGGCGGCGCTGGCCGTCGAGGTCTTCGGCGAGGAGCGGATCCAGGTCGAGCCGAGGCTGGACGACGCGCTGGAGGCGGCCATCACCCTGGCCGAGGAGGAGGGCGAGTACTCCGGCGCGGGGGTGCTGGTCACCGGCTCGGTGTTCACCGTCGGCGAGGCCCGGCTGCTGCTCGGAAAGGACAGGTGACGGCGGTGCGTACGCTCTGCGCCTCCACCCTCGTCGGCGAGTTCCTCGTCATCGGTTTCGCCTCCCTGGTGGCGATGCGACTGGGCGGTCTGCCCGCGGGGACGGTCTGGGCGGTCGGCGGTACGGCGATGGTGCTGTGCCTGCTGCTGTGCGGGGTGCTCGGCCGGCCCGGTGCGCTCCAGCTCGGCTGGGTGCTGCAGATCGGCCTGATCGCCTCCGGCTTCGCCGTCCCGGCGATGTTCTTCCTCGGCGCGCTCTTCGCCGGGCTGTGGTGGGCGTCCATCCACTTCGGCCGGAAGATCGACGAGGCGAAGGCCCGCTTCGCCGCCGCCGCCGACGCCGCCTGACGGGTGCCGCCGGAGCACGGACGGGCTCCCTGTAGCCTCTGAGCACTTGTGAAAGCCCGTATTCCGTATGACTCCAAGGAGCAGTCGACCATGAGCCAGCGCACCCTCGTCCTCCTCAAGCCCGACGCGGTCAGGCGGGGCCTGATCGGCGAGATCGTCGGGCGCATCGAGCGCAAGGCCGGCTGGACGATCAGCGCGCTGGAGCTGCGCACGCTGGACCGCGCCACGCTGGAGCAGCACTACGCCGAGCACGTCGGCCGCCCGTTCTACGAGCCGCTGCTGGAGTTCATGACCTCCGGCCCGGCCGTGGCGATGGTCGTCGAGGGCGAAAGGGTGATCGAGGGGGTGCGCGCCCTGGCCGGGCCGACCGACCCGATCGCCGCAGCGCCCGGCTCCATCCGGGGGGACTTCGGGACGATCGTGCGTGAGAACCTCATCCACGCCTCGGACTCCGAGGAGTCCGCCGAACGGGAGCTGAAGATTTTCTTCCCTTCCCACTCCTGACGGCGTGTCATTTCACCGGACCTCTTGACCTGGGGCGATCGATGGAATTCGATCGCCCCACCGTGAATTCGCCTCCACTCGGGGGAACGAATCACCCGGACGCGACGTCACCACATACGGGGATGACCCGCGTTCCGCCGACAATGACGGAGGAGGAACCCTCTCACCGCGTTCGAACGAGCGCGACTACGATGGAAACTTCTCCGGGCCCCGCAGCGCACGCTGTCGTCCTCCCCTTACATCGCTCCAGTTGGAAGGCCTGACGTATCCTCATGGCGAACAACATGTCGTTCATCGGCCGTGACATGGCTGTCGACCTCGGGACCGCCAACACGCTGGTGTACGTCAGGGGTCGCGGGATCGTCCTCAACGAGCCATCGGTCGTCGCCATCAACACCAACACCGGCGGGATCCTCGCAGTCGGCGCCGAGGCCAAGAAGATGATCGGCCGCACCCCCGGCAACATCGTGGCGGTCCGTCCCCTGAAGGACGGGGTGATCGCCGACTTCGAGATCACCGAGCGGATGCTCCGCTACTTCATCCTCAAGATCCACAAGCGGCGGTACCTCGCGCGCCCCCGGGTGGTCGTCTGCGTCCCCTCCGGCATCACCGGCGTCGAGCGCCGCGCGGTCATCGAGGCCTCCACCCAGGCCGGCGCGCGCCAGGTGCACATCATCGAGGAGCCGATGGCGGCCGCGATCGGCTCGGGCCTGCCGGTCCACGAGGCGACGGGCAACATGGTCGTCGACATCGGCGGCGGCACCACCGAGGTGGCGGTGATCTCGCTCGGCGGGATCGTCACGGCGCAGTCCATCCGGGTGGCGGGCGACGAGCTGGACAACGCGATCATCCAGCACATCAAGAAGGAGTACAGCCTCCTGCTGGGCGAGCGCAGCGCCGAGAGCATCAAGATCACGATCGGCTCGGCGTACGACATGGAGACCGACGAGCACACCGAGATCCGCGGCCGCGACCTGGTCAGCGGGCTGCCCAAGACCGTGGTCATCTCCGCCAGCGAGGTCCGCAAGGCCATCGAGGAGCCCGTCAACTCCATCGTCGACGCGGTGAAGACCACCCTCGACAAGTGCCCGCCCGAGCTCTCCGGCGACATCATGGACCGCGGCATCGTGCTCACCGGCGGCGGCGCCCTGCTGCGCGGCCTGGACGAGCGGCTGCGGCGCGAGACGGGCATGCCCATCCACATCGCCGAGAACCCGCTGGACTCGGTGGCGCTGGGCTCCGGCAAGTGCGTCGAGGAGTTCGAGGCGCTCCAGCAGGTGCTCGACGCCCAGCCGCGGCGCTGACGGAACGGTCCGACAAGCCCGACAAGTCCAACAAGTCCAACAAGGGGAAGGCACGGCCGTCGCACGTGAGGGATACACGAGAGAGCCGGCTGCTGCTCGTTCTGCTGGTCGCCATCGCGTTCGCACTGATCACCGTGGACATCCGCGGTGGTGAGCGATCACCGCTGGACGGCGCGCGACAGGTCGCCGCGTCCGTCCTCGGCCCGGTGGAGAGCGGCGTCGCCACCGCCGTCGACCCCGTCGGCAACGCCATCGCGGCCGTACGGGACTCCGGCGAGCGCTACGACCGGATCAGCGTGCTGGAGCAGGAGAACGCCGAGCTGAAGCAGCGGCTCGCCGCCTCCGACCGCAACAGCTCCCGGGTCGAGCAGCTCGACAGGCTCCTGCGGACCGCGGGCGCCGGGCAGTACGGCATCAAGGCCGCCCAGGTCGTCGGGATCGGCGCCGCCCAGGGCTTCTCCTGGACCGTCACCCTCGACGTCGGCGAGCGCGACGGCATCAGGCGCGACATGACCGTGATAAACGGTGACGGGCTCGTCGGCCGGGTGACCACCGTCGGGCCGAACACCTCCACCGTGCTCCTGGCCAACGACCCCGACTTCACCGTCGGCACCCGGATGGAGGGCACGGGCGAGCTCGGCTTCGCCAACGGCCGCGGCGACAGCGCGCTGACCGTCCAGCTCCTCAACAGCAAGGCCGACGTGAAGAAGGGCGACCGCCTGGTCACCTTCGGCTCCAGCAACGACCGGCCGTTCGTGCCCGGGGTGCCGGTGGGCGAGGTCATCCGGGTCGACCCGCACAGCGGCGGTCTCACCCGGACGGTGCGGGTGCGGCCGTACGTCGGCTTCACCAAGCTCGACATCGTCGGCGTCGTCGTCAGGCCGCCGCGCACCGACCCGCGCGACGCGGTCCTCCCGCCCAGGCCGAAGGCCCAGCCCACCCCGACGGTCACGGTGACCGTCGGCCCCTCGGCGAGTGCCGGCCCTGCGGCGGGCGCCGGTCCCTCCGGGGACGCCACCTCCTCCGGGGGCGCCACCCCCGGTCCTTCCAGGAGCTGACCGATAACGATGCACCTCAACCGGATCCTGCTCTCGACCGCGCTCGTCGTCGTCGCCCTGGTCGTCCAGGTCAGCGTGCTGGCCCGGCTCCAGCTGCCCGGCGCCGTACCGGACCTGCTGCTGCTGACCGTCCTCGGCCTGGCGCTGGTGTACGGCCACACCGGCGGCGCGCTGGTCGGCTTCGGCGCCGGTCTGCTGGCCGACCTCGCGCCGCCCGCCGACCACGCCGTGGGCCGCTACGCCCTGGTGCTGTGCGTCATCGGCTACGCCGCCGGCCTGACCAGGCCGGAGAACGGCCAGCACCGCTCGGCCACCGTCCCGATGCTCGTCGTGGCGGGCGCCGCGCTCTCCTCCACCCTGCTGTACGCCGGGGTCGGCGCGCTGGTCGGCGACACCGCCGCCCGCCACGTGGGCCTGGGCGTGCTGCTGACCACGGCCACCGTCTACGACCTGCTGCTCGCGCCGTTCACGGTCCCGGTGGTCATGGCGCTGGCCCGGCGCACCGCGCACGACCCGCTCGCCGACACGGCGGGCAGCGCCAGCGACGGTGCCCACAAGTACGACGGTCTGCTCGGCTCCGGCGGTCTCCGCGGCCGCGCGGCCCGGGTGGGCACCGCCCGGCGCGGCGGCCTGCCGGCCCGGATCCCCAGGAGCGGGTCGGGGCGGATCAAGGGCGTCAAGCGACTGTGACGGCGATTGCGACGGAGACGCAGTGAGCAACATTCCCGAGACCGGGCGCACCCCCCGGGTCACCATCCGGCTGGTCGCCATCCAGGTCCTGGTCTTCTCCCTGATGCTCACCCTCGGCGGACGGCTGTGGTACCTCCAGATCCGCAACGGGGAGGAGTACGCCGAGAAGGCCGCGGGCAACCACGTGCAGCAGGTCGTCCAGCCCGCCGTGCGCGGCGCCATCCTCGACGCGCGCGGCGTGCCGCTGGCCGACAACGAGACCCGGCTGGTGGTCTCCGCCAGCCGCACCGAGCTGATGAAGATGGACGACGACGGCGAGGCCGTCCTCACCCGGCTCGCCGACGTGCTGGACATGTCCTACAAGGAGGTGTCCGAGAAGATCCGCCTGTGCAACGCCGAGACGCCGCAGCCCTGCTGGAACGGCTCCCCCTACCAGCCGATCCCGGTGACCGACGAGGCCACCACCCAGCAGGCGCTCCAGATCCGCGAGCGCCAGGAGGACTTCCCCGGCATCACCGCCGAGCCCGTCGCCGTCCGCCGCTACCCGGCCCCGTACGGCGCCCGGACCGCGCAGGTCCTCGGCTACCTCTCGCCCGTCACCGACGAGGAGATCGCGCAGACCAAGGACACCGACTCGCCGCTGCTCAGCTCCGACCAGATCGGCCGCTCCGGCCTGGAGCGCCAGTACGACGCGGCGCTGCGCGGCGACGCGGGCGTGACCCGCTACAAGGTGGACAACCTCGGCCGGGTCATCGGGGAGGCCGAGAACGACAAGGGCGAACCCGGCTCCTCCCTCGTCACCAGCATCGACTCGCGCGTCCAGGCCGTCGCGGAGAAGGAGCTGGTCAAGGCGATGAAGGAAGCCCGCAAACAGCACGACCGCAACACCAACCGCACCTACGAGGCGGACGCGGGCGCGGTCGTGGTGATGGAGGCCAGGACCGGCCGGATCGTCGCGATGGCCTCCGCGCCGGACTACGACCCCAACGCCTGGGTCGGCGGCATCTCCGCCAGGGACTACGCCGAACTCACCGGCAAGGAGTCCAACTACCCGCTGCTCAACCGGGCCATCCAGGGACAGGCCGCACCCGGCTCGATCTTCAAGGTCATCCCGACCGCCGCGGCCGTCAAGGCCGGCTACGACTTCGACGGACGCTACAACTGCTCGTCCTCGTACAGCATCGGCGGCCAGGTCTTCAAGAACTTCGAGTCGCAGAACCACGGCATGATCGACCTCGGCCGCGCGCTGGAGGTCTCCTGCGACACCGTCTACTACGCCCTGGCCCACCAGGAGTGGAAGAAGGACGGCGGAGCCAGGCCGAAGAAGAACCCCGACGACTGGTTCTACAAGATGGCCCACGAGTTCGGCCTCGGCAAGCGCACCGGGATCGACCTCCCCAACGAGGTCGAGGGCCGCGTGCCCGACCGGGAGTGGAAGCAGAAGTACTGGGAGGCCAACAAGGACGCCTGGTGCAAGTACGGCAAGAAGGGCGGGGACTACGTCGAGCAGATCGCGTACGAGAACTGCCTGGAGGGCAACAGGCTGCGCGCCGGTGACAGCGTCAACTACTCCATCGGCCAGGGCGACACGCTGGTGACGCCCATCCAGATGGCCACCATCTACGCGGCCATCAGCAACGGCGGCACCGTGTACGAGCCCACCGTCGGCAAGGCGGTCATCAGCCCCGACGGCAGGAACGTCGAGGAGATCGAGCCGAAGAAGCGCGGCAGGCTCCCGATGGACGCCAAGACCCTGCGCCAGACGGACAAGGCCCTCGAGGGCGTCGCCACCCGCGGTACCGCGGCCTGGCGCTTCGCCGACGCCGGCTGGCCGCAGAAGGAGATCCCCATGCACGCCAAGACCGGTACCGCCGAGGTCTACGGCAAGCAGACCACCTCGTGGTTCGCGACCTACACCGACGAGTACGCGATCGTCATGACGATCTCCCAGGGCGGCACCGGCTCCGGCGCCTCCGGCCCCGCGGTGCGGGCGATCTACGACGCCCTGTACGGCGTGGGGGAGGACGGCAAGATCGACAAGAGGAAGGCGCTCCTGCCGAAGCCGCAGAAGGAACTCCCGAAGGTCAACTCCGACGGCACCATCGAGGCCCTGCGCCAGAAGGGCTTCAAGCCGTGAGCACCCACTCCTACACCGGGCGGCCCTGGCAGGAGCGCTCCGCATGGAGCAGGCTGACGGCGCGCGACTCCGTCCTCCGCCGCCTGGACTGGACACTGCTGCTGGCCTGCACGGCGCTGTCCGTCCTCGGCGCCCTGCTGGTGTGGTCCGCCACCCGCAACCGCACCGAGCTGAACGAGGGGGACCCGCACTACTTCCTCTGGCGCCACCTGCTCAGCCTCGCCATCGGCGTGGCGCTCGCGGTGGGCACCATCTGGCTCGGCCACCGCAGGCTGCGCGGCGCGGTCCCGGTGCTGTACGTGCTGTCGGTGCTGCTCACGCTGCTCGTGCTCACCCCGGTCGGCGCGACGATCAACGGCCAGCGCGCCTGGCTGAACCTGGGCGCCGGCCTCTCCCTCCAGCCCGCCGAGTTCGCCAAGATCACCATCATCCTGGGCATGGCGATGCTGCTGGCGGCCCAGGTGGACGCCGGCGACCGGGCCCACCCCGACCACCGCACGGTGGTGCAGGCCCTCGCGCTGGCCGCCGTGCCGATCGGAATCGTCATGCTGATGCCCGACATGGGCTCGGTGATGGTCCTGGCGGTGATCGTGCTGGGGGCGCTGCTGGCCTCCGGGGCCTCCAACCGCTGGATCATCGGCCTGCTGGCCGCGGGCGGCATCGGCGCGGTCCTGGTCTGGCAGCTCGGCGTGCTCGACGACTACCAGATCAAGCGCTTCGCGGCCTTCGCCAACCCCGCGCTCGACCCGTCCGGCGCCGGCTACAACACCAACCAGGCCCGCATCGCCATCGGTTCGGGCGGCCTCTACGGCAAGGGACTGTTCGAGGGCACCCAGACCACCGGGCGGTTCGTCCCCGAGCAGCAGACCGACTTCGTCTTCACCGTCGCCGGCGAGGAGCTGGGCTTCCTCGGCGCGGGCCTGATCATCTTCCTGGTGGGCGTGGTGCTGTGGCGCGCCTGCCGCATCGCCCGCGAGACGACCGAGCTGTACGGCACGATCGTCGCCGCCGGGATCATCGCCTGGTTCGCCTTCCAGTCCTTCGAGAACATCGGGATGACCATGGGCATCATGCCGGTCGCCGGCCTGCCGCTGCCCTTCGTCAGCTACGGCGGCACCTCGATGTTCGCGGTCTGGATCGCCATCGGGCTGCTCCAGTCGATCCGGGTGCAGCGCCCGGTCTCCGCCTGAGCCCGCCCCGCGTACCGGCCCCCGGCCGGTACGCGGGCGCCGGGCCGGCTCCGGCAGGCGTTACGCTGGATGGTCACTCCCGCCCGGCGGCCGGCGGTACCGGACCAGCCGCGCGGGCCCCCACCGAAAAACCGGCGAAACCCAGCAGACCCAGCGAACCCCAGCATCCGAGGACACCACCCATGCCTGTCGAGTCGGTCTTCCCGCGCCTGGAGGCCCTCCTCCCGCACGTCCAGAAGCCGATCCAGTACGTCGGCGGAGAGCTGAACTCCACCGTCAAGGACTGGGACGCCTGCGATGTCCGCTGGGCGCTGATGTACCCCGACGCCTACGAGGTCGGCCTGCCCAACCAGGGCGTCATGATCCTCTACGAGGTCCTCAACGAGCGCGAGGGCGTGCTCGCCGAGCGGACCTACAGCGTCTGGCCGGACCTGGAGAAGCTCATGCGCGAGCACCGGGTCCCGCAGTTCACCGTCGACGCCCACCGCCCGGTCGGCGCCTTCGACCTGTTCGGCGTCTCCTTCTCCACCGAGCTGGGGTACACCAACCTGCTCACCGCCCTCGACCTCGCCGGCATCCCGCTGGAGGCGAAGGACCGCACCGAGGACCACCCGGTGGTCGTCGCCGGCGGCCACGCCGCCTTCAACCCCGAGCCGATCGCGGACTACATCGACTGCGCGGTCATCGGCGACGGCGAGCAGGCCGTGCTGGAGATCACCGAGATCACCCGGGCCTGGAAGGCCGAGGGCCGCCCCGGCGGCCGCGAGGAGCTGCTGCTGCGCCTGGCGAGGACCGGCGGCGTGTACGTACCGCTCTTCTACGACGTGGAGTACCTGCCCGACGGCCGCATCGCCCGCGTCGTGCCGGGCCGCTCCGGCGTGCCGTGGCGCGTGTCCAAGCACACCGTGATGGACCTCGACGAGTGGCCCTACCCCAAGCAGCCCCTGGTGCCGCTGGCCGAGACCGTCCACGAGCGGATGAGCGTGGAGATCTTCCGCGGCTGCACCCGCGGCTGCCGCTTCTGCCAGGCGGGCATGATCACCCGCCCGGTGCGCGAGCGCTCCATCACCGGCATCGGCGACATGGTCGAGAAGGGCCTGAAGAACACCGGCTTCGAGGAGGTCGGCCTGCTGTCGCTGTCGTCGGCCGACCACAGCGAGATCGGCGACATCGCCAAGGGCCTGGCCGACCGCTACGAGGACGACAAGATCGGCCTGTCGCTGCCCTCCACCCGCGTCGACGCCTTCAACATCGACCTGGCCGACGAGCTGACCCGCAACGGCCGCCGCTCGGGCCTCACCTTCGCCCCCGAGGGCGGCAGCGAGCGCATCCGCAAGGTCATCAACAAGATGGTCTCCGAGGAGGACCTGATCCGCACCGTCGCCACCGCGTACGGCAACGGCTGGCGGCAGGTGAAGCTGTACTTCATGTGCGGCCTGCCCACCGAGACCGACGACGACGTGCTGCAGATCGCCGACATGGCGGCCAAGGTCATCTCCAAGGGCCGGGAGGTCTCCGGCTCCAACGACATCCGCTGCACCGTCTCCATCGGCGGCTTCGTGCCCAAGCCGCACACCCCCTTCCAGTGGGCCCCGCAGCTGTCGGCCGAGGAGACCGACGCCCGGCTGGACAAGCTGCGCGAGAGGATCCGCGCCGACAAGCGCTACGGCCGCTCCATCGGCTTCCGCTACCACGACGGCAAGCCCGGCATCGTCGAGGGCCTGCTCTCGCGCGGCGACCGGCGCGTCGGCGACGTCATCCGGGCCGTCTACGAGGCGGGCGGCCGTTTCGACGGCTGGCGCGAGCACTTCTCGTACGACCTGTGGATGGAGTGCGCCGAGCGCGCGCTGGCCCCCCACGGCGTGGACGTCGACTGGTACACCACGCGCGAGCGCACCTACGAGGAGGTCCTGCCCTGGGACCACCTCGACTCCGGTCTCGACAAGGACTGGCTGTGGGAGGACTGGCAGGACGCCCTCGACGAGACCGAGGTCGAGGACTGCCGCTGGACGCCCTGCTTCGACTGCGGCGTGTGCCCGCAGATGGACACGCACATCCAGATCGGCCCGACGGGGAAGAAGCTGCTCCCGCTGACGGTCAAGAAGTAGCCGCGACCGGCGGCGGTCCCGTCCAGCGGATGGCCGAGGCGCTTGCCGACACGCCCGGGGCGGACCGCGCCGAAGCCCTCCGGGGGCTCGGAGCGAAGGAGCGCGGGCGGGCTCCCCGCCCCGAGCGGCGCACGCCGCTCCCCGCCCCTCGGCGGGACCCGGGCGCCGCCCCGGAGGTCGAGCGGCCGTAGGACGTGGAGAGGCGTCCGGACGATCCCGTCCGGACGCCTCTCGGCGTTCTCGGGGTCCCGTTCACGCGGCAACGCGCACAGCCGCGTTCTCCCGTATGGCCGCTGCATCGACCCCGCTCGTACGGTCCGGAGCGTCCTCGGGGAGCAGGGCCTCCGCCCGCTCCAGGCCCTCCGGGAGGGCCGGGTCCGGGGCGGTCCACCCGCTCCCGACGCCGTACGTCCTCACGACCGCGGAGCGTACGGACCCGATGCCGGGGCTGTCGCCCCGTGGTCGCAGACGGACACGCACGTCCGGATCGGCCCGACGGGGAAGAAGCCGCTCCCGCTGACGGTCGCCGACGAGCACCCGCCGGCCGCGCGGGCGTACGCGCCCCGCCCCGGCCGGTGGACGTCCGCTGGCCGGGGGCGGTCGCGCGCTGACACACTGGCCGCATGCCCGAGCTGATCGCCCCCGCCGTCCGCGTCCACGCCTCCTTCCTGGAGGCGATGAAGGAGTTCGAGGCCGAGGGGCGCGGGGCGGCGGACGACAACTCGATGGTCGGCCGCGACATCCGCACCCACCGCGGACGCTGGGAGGACCCGGAGGTCTTCGCCGCGTACGTCGAGCGCGTCCGCGCCGACGCCGAGGAGGACAGCCCGCGCCCCGACGGTCACGTCCCGTGCACCACCCTGTGGTGGGTCGAGGGGGACACCTACCTCGGCCGCATCGCCATCCGCCACCGGCTCAACGGCTTCCTGCTCGACTACGGCGGCCACATCGGCTACGACGTGCGCGCCTCCGCCCGCCGCCGCGGCCACGCCACCGCGATGCTGCGCGCCGCCCTGCCCGTCGTGCGCTCCCTGGGCATCGACCCGGTCCTGGTCACCTGCGACGACACCAACACCGCCTCCCGCCGCGTCATCGAGAAGTGCGGGGGTGTCTTCGAGGACCGGCGGGGGAAGAAACTGCGGTACTGGATCGCCACGGGACCGTCCGCGCCGCAGGCGCGGGAGGCCGGGCGGGAAGAGGCCGGGGCCGCCGGCGAGTAGGCTGGTGGGTAGGTACGGGCCTACCGGCCCCGCACCGGCGGGGACGGCCCGGCCGCCAGTGTTCGACCGAGGGGCGCTCGGCGCGCCACCCCGCAGCAAGGAGAAGGATCCTGGGCAAGCGACAGCCCGAAGGCCCGCCGCCCGCACCCGCGGTGCAGCGCATCCGTCTGCGTTACACCAAACGCGGCCGCCTCCGGTTCACCAGCCATCGCGACTTCCAGCGCGCTTTCGAGCGGGCGCTCCGCCGGGCCGAGGTGCCCATGGCGTACTCCGCGGGCTTCACCCCGCACCCGAAGGTCTCGTACGCCAACGCGGCGCCGACCGGCACGGGCAGCGAGGCCGAGTACCTGGAGATCGCCCTCACCGAGCGGCGCGACCCGGAGGTGCTGCGGCGGCTGCTCGACGAGTCGCTTCCCGACGGACTCGACGTCGTCGACGCGGTGGAGGCGCACACCAGCGGCTTCGCCGACCGCCTGACGGCCTCCCGGTGGGAGCTGCGGCTCGACGGCGTCGCCCCGGAGGACGCGCGCAAGGCGGTGGAGGTCTTCCTCGCGGCCGACTCGGTCGAGGTCCAGCGGCAGACCAAGAAGGGCATGCGCACCTTCGACACACGTGCCGCGGTGGCCTCACTGGAGGTGGCCCCGGCCGGGTCCGATAGGCCCGGAGAGGCTCCCTGTGCGATACTGCGCCTGGTGGTACGGCACCTGACACCTGCCGTACGACCCGACGACGTCCTGTCCGGCCTCCGAGCTACGGCCGACCTGGCGCCGCCGGTCCCCGCAGCGGTGACCAGGCTGGCGCAGGGGCCGCTCGATGAGGAGACCGGCACGGTGACCGATCCGCTTGCGCCCGACCGCGACGCAACCCCCGTCGCGACGGTGCCGGACGGCACCGCGTAGGCCGACGCCGCCGCGCCGCCGATGTGCGAGGCACCAGGGAGCCACCCGGGTCCGGCCGTCAGGCAGGCGCATCCACCAGCAGACTTTCGCCGTAGCCGGGCCCGATGGCACGGAACCGGCGAGCGAGACAACAGCTCCCGTGCGGCGCCCGCGCCCCGGAGAACGGCCCGCGCACATCAGGCGGAGCCCGGCCGGATCGAGGCACGGCGCCCGGGAGCGTGAACGGGAGAACCGCCCGCATGCGCGAACCCACAGAGTCCGCGGAGCCCACGCCCGCGGAGAACATCGACAGTACGTCCGCCGCACCCGGCGGAGGGGCGGGCGCCGCATCCGGCGGCCCCGGTGACACACTGCCGCCGCGCCGCCGCCGCGCCGTGTCCCGCCCGGCGGGACCGCCCGCGGTGACCTCGGCGGAGCCGGAGGTCGTCACCACGGCGACGGCCGCCGCGGCGGCCGGGGACCCGTCGGCGCAGGCCTCCGCCCCCACCGCCGAGGCCGAGCCCGAGGCGCAGGCCGCGCCCGCGCGGCCCAGGCGCCGTGCGACCCGCCGCGCCTCCGCTCCGGCCGGCCCGCCCCAGGCGGCCGAGACGGTCGTGCCCGCGGCGGAGGCCCCCACCGCGGCCGAACCCGCCGAGCCGGCGGGGGCCTCTGCGCCCGAGCCGGTCGAGGAGCAGCCGGCGCCCGCCCGCACGCGCCGCCGTGCGACCCGCCGGGCCGCCGCACCCGCGGGCCCGCCGCAGACGGCCGGGGAGGACGCGGAGCCGGAGAAGCCCGCCGCCGAGCCGGCCGGGGCCTCTGCGCCCGAGGCGGCCGAGGAGCAGCTGGCGCCCGCCCGTACCAGGCGGCGCACCCGCAAGGCCGCCGAGCAGCCCGTGGAGGAGAAGCCCGCCGAGCAGCCGCGCGAGGCGGCGGCCGCCGAGACGGAGCGGCCCGCGGAGGCCGAGCAGACCGCGAAGACCGCGAAGGTCGAGCAGACGGCGAAGACGGCCAAGGCTGCGAAGACGGCGAGGTCCCGGAAGGCCGAGGAGACCGCCGCCGAGACGGAGCCCGAGGCTCCCCGGCGCGCCCGCAGGAGGCCGCCGGTGGCGCCCGTGGCGGTGTTCCAGGCGCCCGTGTTCGCCGAGCCGGTCTTCCAGACCCCGGAGACCGCCGCGGCCGCCGCCGCGGCCGAGGCCGCCGGGTCCGACGAGCCGGAGGAGCCGGAGGAGCCGGAGGAGTACGGGACCGAGACCGAGACCGAGGCCGAGGCCGAGCGCGCCGTGGAGGCCGAGCGCGAGGAGCGCGCCGAGGCCACCGCGTCGGCACGCCGCCGTCGCCGTCGCCGCCGCGCCGGCGAGCCCGCCGAGCAGGAGGAGCGGGACGAGCGGACCGCCGCCGGGAACGCCGAGGAGGCCGACGGCGAGGAGCGCGCCGAGGAGGCCGACGGCGAGGACACCGGCGAGGAGGACGAGGAGGCCTACGGCCCGGGCGAGAGCGAGGAGAGCGACGAGCGTCCCTCGCGCCGCCGCCGCCGCGGTGGGCGCCGCCGTCGCCGCGGCGGTGACGCCGAGGCCCCCGAGGACGCCGAGACCTCCGAGGACAGCGCCGAGGAGGGCGACGAGGGCCGCGAGGGCGCCGCCGGGAACGGCCGGGAGGACGACGAGCAGGGCGAGGACGCCGACGAGCACTCGGCATCCTCCAGCAGCACCTCGCGCCGTCGCCGTCGCCGCCGTCGCCGCAGCGGTGAGGCCGAGCCCCAGGCCGCCGAGGTCGCCCCGGACGACCCGGAGCGCACGGTCGTCAAGATCCGCGAGCCGCGGAAGAAGAAGGACGAGGCGTCCGAGAGCGCGGACGGCGTGCAGTCGATCAAGGGCTCCACCCGTCTGGAGGCCAAGAAGCAGCGCCGCCGCGAGGGCCGCGAGCAGGGCCGCCGCCGCGTACCGATCATCACCGAGGCCGAGTTCCTGGCCCGGCGCGAGGCCGTCGAGCGCGTCATGGTCGTGCGCGAGAGCGGCGAGCGCACCCAGATCGGGGTGCTGGAGGACGGCGTCCTCGTCGAGCACTTCGTCAACAAGGAGCAGGCCACCAGCTACGTCGGCAACGTCTACCTGGGCAAGGTCCAGAACGTCCTGCCGTCGATGGAGGCCGCCTTCGTCGACATCGGCAAGGGGCGCAACGCCGTCCTGTACGCCGGTGAGGTCAACTTCGAGGCCCTCGGCCTGTCCGGCGGTCCGCGCCGGATCGAGACCGCGCTCAAGTCCGGCCAGTCCGTCCTGGTCCAGGTGACCAAGGACCCGATCGGCCACAAGGGCGCCCGGCTGACCAGCCAGGTGTCCCTCCCGGGCCGCTACCTGGTCTACGTGCCCGAGGGCTCGATGACCGGCATCAGCCGCAAGCTGCCGGACACCGAGCGGGCCCGGCTCAAGCAGATCCTCAAGCGGATCGTCCCCGAGGACGCGGGCGTCATCGTGCGCACCGCCGCCGAGGGCGCCAGCGAGGACGAGCTGCGCCGCGACGTCGAGCGGCTCCAGGCGCAGTGGGAGGAGATCCAGGGGAAGGCCCGCAAGGGCAACGCGCCGACGCTGCTCTACGGCGAGCCGGACATGACCGTCCGCGTCGTCCGCGACATCTTCAACGAGGACTTCTCCAAGGTCATCGTCAGCGGCGACCAGGCGTGGGAGACGATCCACGGGTACGTCTCGCACGTCGCGCCCGACCTGGCCGGCCGGCTGCAGAAGTGGACCTCCGAGGTCGACGTCTTCGCCACCTACCGGATCGACGAGCAGCTGATGAAGGCGCTGGACCGCAAGGTCTGGCTGCCCAGCGGCGGATCGCTGGTCATCGACCGCACCGAGGCGATGGTCGTGATCGACGTCAACACCGGCAAGTTCACCGGCCAGGGCGGCAACCTGGAGGAGACGGTCACCAGGAACAACCTGGAGGCGGCCGAGGAGATCGTGCGCCAGCTCAGGCTGCGCGACCTCGGCGGCATCATCGTGATCGACTTCATCGACATGGTGCTGGAGTCCAACCGCGACCTGGTCATGCGGCGTCTGCTGGAGTGCCTGGGCCGGGACCGCACCAAGCACCAGGTGGCCGAGGTCACCTCGCTGGGGCTGGTCCAGATGACCCGCAAGCGGGTCGGGCAGGGTCTGCTGGAGTCCTTCTCCGAGACCTGTGTGCACTGCAACGGCCGGGGCGTCATCGTCCACATGGACCAGGTGCAGACCCAGGGCGGCGGCGGTGGGGGCAAGCGCGGCAGGAAGAAGGGCAAGGCCGCGCAGCAGCCCGAGCAGGCGCCCGAGATCGCCGTCGAGGTGCCGGCCGCCGAGGTGCCGGAGGAGGCCGCACCCGCCGGGACGTCCGTCGAGACGCCCGCCGAGGTCGCGGCCGAGGCCGCCGAGCCCAGGGCGCTGCCCGAGCCGGAGTTCGTCCCGGACGAGGAGCTGTACAGCAGCGCCGCCGAGGCCGAGGAGGCCGCCCGGCGCGGTCGCAGGCGCCGGCGTGTCGGCCGCAAGGTGTCGGCCCCGGCGGGTCCGCCGAAGGCGGCTGCCGAGGCGGAGGCCGCGGTGACGGTGGTTCCGGCCGCCGAGGAGACGGCTCCGGAGGCCGTGGAGGAGGCTCCGGTCGCGGAGGCTCCGGCCGCGGTGTCCGAGCCGGTGGCGGAGGCCGCGCCGGTGGCGGAGGCCGCGCCGCGTGCGCGGCGTCGTGCGACGCGGAAGGTGTCGGCTCCGGCGGGTCCGCCGAAGGCGGCTGCCGAGGCGGAGGCCGCGGTGACGGTGGTTCCGGCCGCCGAGAAGGCGGCTCCGGAGGCCGTGGAGGAGGCAGCGCCCCTCCCCGAGCCCGCTCCGGCCGCCGAGGAGCCCGCCCCGCCGGCCCGTCCCCGCCGTCGTGTGGTGCGCCGTGCGGCGGCTCCGGCCGGATCCCCGGAGGCTGCGGAGATCACCGAGCCGGCCGTCACGGCACCCGAGCCCGAGCCCGAGCCCGCGGCCGCGGCGCCCGAGCCGGAGACCGCCGCCGAGGCTCCGGCCGAGGCGCCCGCCGAGGAGGCGGCTCCGGCGAAGAAGGCGGCCCGCAAGACGGCCAAGAAGGCCACCGCCAAGAAGGCCGCGACCACGGCGAAGAAGACGGCGGCCAAGAAGACCGCCGCCAAGAAGACCGCGGCGTCGGCGACGAAGAAGACGGCCGCCAAGAAGACGGCGGCGAAGAAGACCGCCACCAAGAAGTCGGCCGCCCGCAAGACGTCCGCGGCCGAGCAGCAGGACCCGCCGTCCGTCTCGGCTCCGGCCGGGGACTGACGGCCCGGGCCCCGGCCGCCCTCACCGGCGTCCGGGGCCCGGTTTGATTCTCGACATCAGGCCCCGTAACCTTGACCGTCGCGGCGTGTCAATGGATACGCCAGGCTCCTGAGCAACTCCCTCCACGCGCTCCGCGAGGCATCGCGTGAGCGCGAGGAGAGGCCGCTCAATCCATTCGGACCAGCACGGGCCCCGCCCGTGGCGGGCGGCTGGCATCAGGGGCCCCACCCACGAGCGAGAGAGAGTTCCGCGTGTACGCGATCGTGCGCACCGGCGGCCGCCAGCAGAAGGTGTCCGTCGGCGACGTCATTGAGGTTGACCGTATCTCCACCAGCAAGGTCGGCGACAGCGTCGAGCTCTCGACCCTGCTCATCGTCGACGGCGACGCGGTCACCAGCGACCCGTGGGTCCTGGCCGGCGTGAAGGTGCACGCCGAGGTCGTGGACCACCACAAGGGCGCCAAGATCGACATCATGAAGTACAAGAACAAGACCGGTTACCGCAAGCGGATCGGTCACCGTCAGCTGCACACCGCGCTGAAGATCACCGGCATCGACGCCCCGGCGACGAAGTAAGGGACTGAGGAGAGATGGCACACAAGAAGGGCGCATCGTCCACTCGGAACGGTCGTGACTCCAACGCCCAGCGGCTCGGCGTGAAGCGCTTCGGCGGTCAGGTCGTCAACGCGGGCGAGATCCTGGTCCGCCAGCGCGGCACCCACTTCCACCCGGGCACCGGCGTGGGCCGCGGCGGCGACGACACCCTGTTCGCGCTGGCCGCCGGTGCGGTGCAGTTCGGCACCTCCCGCGGCCGCAAGGTCGTGAACATCGTCCCGGTCGCCAAGTAACCACCGGCTCCGGTACGACCCCGCAGCACCCTCCGAGGGCGGACCGCCTCTCGTCGTACGCGCCCCGCGCGTACGGCGGGGAAGCGGTTCCGCCCTCGGCGCGTTGTACGAAGGCGGCCCGCGCGGCGCCTCGCCGGCGCGCCGGCACCCCGCAATCCGTCACACCCCTCGAACACCAGCCTGGAGGCACCCGTCATGACCACCTTCGTGGACCGCGTCGAGTTGCACGTCGCCGCGGGTAACGGAGGCCACGGCTGTGCCTCCGTCCACCGCGAGAAGTTCAAGCCGCTGGGCGGCCCGGACGGCGGCAACGGCGGCCGGGGCGGCGACGTGATCCTCGTCGTCGACCAGTCCGTGACCACGCTGCTGGAGTACCACCACACCCCGCACCGCCGGGCGACCAACGGCAAGCCCGGCGAGGGCGGCCACCGCTCGGGCGCGGACGGCAGGGACCTGGTGCTGGCCGTCCCGGACGGCACGGTCGTCCTGGACAAGCAGGGCAACGTGCTGGCCGATCTCGTGGGCCAGGGCACCACCTTCGTCGCCGGCCGCGGCGGCCGGGGCGGCCTGGGCAACGCCGCGCTGGCCTCGGCCCGCCGCAAGGCGCCGGGCTTCGCGCTGCTGGGCGAGCCCGGGGAGACGCGCGACATCGTCCTGGAGCTGAAGACGGTGGCGGACGTGGCGCTCGTCGGCTACCCGTCGGCGGGCAAGTCGTCCCTGATCTCCGTCCTCTCCGCCGCCAAGCCGAAGATCGCCGACTACCCCTTCACCACCCTGGTGCCCAACCTGGGAGTGGTGACGGCCGGTTCGACCGTCTACACCGTCGCCGACGTCCCCGGGCTGATCCCCGGCGCCAGCCAGGGCAAGGGGCTCGGCCTGGAGTTCCTGCGCCACGTCGAGCGCTGCGAGGTCCTGGTCCACGTGCTGGACTGCGCGACGCTGGAGTCCGACCGCGACCCGGTGACCGACCTGGACGTCATCGAGGCCGAGCTGGCGCAGTACGGCGGTCTGGAGGGCCGCCCGCGCGTCGTGGTGCTCAACAAGGTGGACGTCCCCGACGGGCAGGACCTCGCCGACATCATCCGCCCCGATTTGGAGGCGCGCGGCTACCGGGTCTTCGAGGTCTCGGCCGTGAGCCGCAAGGGCCTCAAGGAGCTCTCCTACGCCCTGGCGGGGATCGTGGACGAGGCGCGCGCGGCCAGGCCGAAGGAGGAGGCGACCCGCATCGTCATCCGTCCCCAGGCCGTGGACGACGCCGGCTTCACCGTCACCCGCGAGGGCGAGGGCCTCTTCCGCGTGCGCGGCGAGAAGCCGGAGCGCTGGGTGCGCCAGACCGACTTCAGCAACGACGAGGCCGTCGGCTACCTCGCCGACCGGCTCAACCGCCTCGGTGTCGAGGACGAGCTGATGAAGGCGGGCGCCCGCGAGGGCGACGGCGTGGCCATCGGCTCCGAGGAGGACGCGGTCGTCTTCGACTGGGAGCCCTCGATGGCCGCGGGCGCCGAGATGCTCGGCCGCCGCGGCGAGGACCACCGCCTGGACACCCTCCGCCCGGCCGCCCAGCGCCGCCGCGACCGCGACGCGGAGCGCGACGAGGCCCTGCGCGAGTACGAGGACTTCGACCCCTTCGAGGAGTGACCGGTCCGCGTGTCCCCGTGCCCGCGCGGGCACGGGGACGGACACGGAGGAGGGCGGCCGCGCCACCGG
>NZ_JARVKV010000054.1 GCF_029813835.1 Streptomyces sp. DH37 | reverse complement strand
CCCGGAACTCGTCCGAGTTCCGGGCCTCCGCCGTGTCCGCCGTGTCCGTACGGTGGTCCGTCAGCGCCTCAGCGGCGGGTCGGGCCCTTGGGCATCCGCATGCCGCGGGGCATCGGCCCCTTGGGCATCGGCAGGTTGTTCATCAGGTCGCCCATGGCACGCAGCCGGTCGTTGGTCTCCGTGACCTGGGGGCCCTGGAGCACCCGGGGGAACTTGAGCAGCTTGGTGCGGAGCTTCTTCAGCTCCGTCTGGCCCTCGCCGGTGCCCACGACCACGTCGTGGACCGGGACCCCGCCGACGATGCGCGCCATGCGCTTCTTCTCGGAGGCGATCAGGCCGCGCACCCGGTTCGGGTTGCCCTCACCGACGAGGACGATGCCCGCCTTGCCCACGGCCCGGTGGACGACGTCCTGCTGCCGGTTCACGGCCACCGCCGGGGTGACCGTCCAGCCGCGGCCGATGTTGTCCAGGACGGCGGCCGCCGCGCCCGGCTGGCCCTCCATCTGGCTGAACGCCGCCCGCTCGGCCCGTCGGCCGAAGACGATCGCCATCGCCAGGAAGGCGAGCAGGAAGCCCAGGATGCCCAGGTAGACCGGGTGGCCGATCCAGAAGCCGATCGCGAGGAGAACACCGAAGGTGACGAGCCCCACGCCCGCGAGGACGAAGCCGATCGACTTGTCGACGCGCCGCGTCATCTTGTACGTCAGGGCGATCTGCTTGAGCCGCCCCGGATTCTCGGATGTTTCCTTCCTCGCCATACAGCGAAGTCTACGTCGCCCTTCTGCGCCCGGTCCCCGCGGCCTCCAGGACCGCGGCGGCCTCTGCCCGCGCCCGCGCCCGGCGGCGGTCCTCCAGGACGGCCGTCCAGGCGTTGCGGCGCGCGGTGCGCTGCCCGCCGGGCAGCAGCAGCCCTTCCAGTCTTCCCAGGATCCGTGTGGTGGTGTGCACCGAGAGGTCCCCTCCCCATGGCTGGCCCCGCGGGGCCGGTGGCGCGGGCGGTCCGTGGTCCCACCCTCGCCGAACGGTGTTACCAGCGGGTGACGGGAGGGTCAAAGACGCCGGGAGCCGGGCGAGCGGATCAGGCCGGGGGAGGGGCGGGGCGTCACGCCGCGGTGGCGCCCCGGCGCTCGACCGCCTGCTGGTACAGGCGTCCGGCGCGGTAGGAGGAGCGGACCAGCGGACCCGACATGACACCGGCGAAGCCGATCTCGTCCGCCTCGTCCTTCAGCTCCACGAACTCCTGCGGCTTCACCCAGCGCTCCACGGGGTGGTGCCGCGGCGAGGGGCGCAGGTACTGGGTGATGGTGATCAGCTCGCAGCCGGCCTCGTGCAGGTCGCGCAGGGCCTGGCTGACCTCCTCGCGCGTCTCGCCGAGCCCGAGGATCAGGTTGGACTTGGTGACCAGCCCCTCCGCGCGGGCCCGGGTGATCACCTCCAGCGACCGCTCGTAGCGGAAGGCGGGGCGGATGCGCTTGAAGATCCGCGGGACCGTCTCGACGTTGTGCGCCAGCACCTCCGGGCGCGAGGAGAAGACCTCGGCGAGCTGCTCGGGCACCGCGTTGAAGTCCGGGATCAGCAGCTCGACGCCGGTGTCCGGCATCAGCGCGTGGATCTGGCGGACGGTCTCGGCGTACAGCCAGGCGCCGCCGTCCTCCAGGTCGTCGCGCGCGACGCCGGTGACCGTGGCGTACCGCAGCTCCATCTGCCGGACGGACTCGGCCACCCGGCGCGGCTCGTCGCGGTCGAACTCGGCGGGCTTGCCGGTGTCGATCTGGCAGAAGTCGCAGCGCCGGGTGCACTGCTCGCCTCCGATGAGGAAGGTGGCCTCGCGGTCCTCCCAGCACTCGAAGATGTTGGGGCAGCCGGCCTCCTGGCACACCGTGTGCAGGCCCTCGCGCTTCACCAGGGACTGCAGCGCGTTGTACTCGGGGCCCATCTTCGCCCGGGTCTTGATCCACTCGGGCTTGCGCTCGATGGGGGTCTGGCTGTTCCGGACCTCCAGGCGCAGCAGCTTCCTACCGTCGGGTGCGACAGCGGACACGTCCGGCACTCCCCTTTGTGTTGGATGGCCTTTGAATCTTCGGCGGACACCAGGGTACGCCTTGGCTTGTTCGGATCAGACGGCGCGGGGCAGCGGTTCCACCGACTCCAGCACCGCGCGCAGGTGCTTCTCCACCACGGGCAGCACCTCCGCGACGGTCACCGTCCTGCCCAGCTCCTGCGAGATCGAGGTGACGCCGGCGTCCCGGATGCCGCAGGGCACGATGCGGTCGTACCCGGTGTTGTCGGAGTCGCAGTTCAGCGCGAAGCCGTGCATGGTGACGCCCTTGGCGACGCGGATGCCGATGGCGGCGAGCTTGCGGTCGTCGCCGCGCTGGCCGGCGTTGGAGGGGGCGTACTCCGGGCCGCGCAGTCTCGGGTCGTACTCCTCGTCCGTCAGCCTCGGGTCGAAGTCCAGGTCCAGGCCGCCCAGCCCGGGCCGTCGCTCCGGGGCGCCCAGCACCCACACCCCGCTGCGGCCCTCGATCCGGGTGGTCTCCAGGCCGAACTCCGCGCAGGTGCGGATCAGCGCCTCCTCCAGCCGCCGTACGTGGGCGACCACGTCCACCGGGCGCGGCAGCTTGAGGATCGGGTAGCCGACGAGCTGGCCCGGGCCGTGCCAGGTGATCTTGCCGCCGCGGTCCACGTCCACCACGGGGGTGCCGTCCAGGGGGCGCTCGCTGTCCTCGGTGCGGCGCCCGGCGGTGTACACCGGCCGGTGCTCCAGGAGCAGGCAGGTGTCGGGGATCTCGTCGGCGAAGCGGGCCGCGTGGACCTCGCGCTGCCTCTGCCACGCCTCCAGATACTCCACGGCGTCGTCACCGAAGCCCAGGTGGACAAAGCGCAGCTCGCTCACGGCGGCTCCTCCTCCGGTCGTCTCGGGCCGCGGCCCACGTCGTTCCACGTCCCGGCAGCCACTGTACGGCGCGGGGGAGGGGAACCGGCGGGGTGGGCCGGGTGGCGGAGGGACGCGGCCGAGCGGTTCCGTTCCCCGCCGTCACTCACACGTATGGATGAAACCTCCGCGCAGACCCCCGGCGGGACGGGCCGGGCGGCTACATTCGCGCCGTTCCAGCAGGGCGCCCCGGCGTCTGTCGTACCCCAAGCCGTGAGGCAGGAGACCGCAAAGCCGATGTCGACGGAACGACCTGGGAAATCCTCCCAGCGCACCCCCAACCGCCAGCTCGCCGCGCTCATCGCCGAGGCCGGGTTCTCCAACGCCGGCCTCGCCCGGCGGGTCGACCAGCTCGGGTTGGAGCACGGACTGGACCTCCGGTACGACAAGACCTCGGTGACGCGCTGGCTGCGCGGCCAGCAGCCGCGCGGCACGACCCCCGCGCTGATCGCCGAGGTCTTCACCCGCCGCCTGGGCCGCAGGCTCACCGCCCAGGACCTGGGCCTGGACGCGTGCGCGCCGGTCTACGCCGGGCTGGAGTTCGCGGCCACGCCGAGCGAGGCGGTGGACATCGTCGGCGGGCTGTGGCGCAAGGACACCGGGAACCACGCCGAGCTGCGCAAGATCGCCTTCACCCCGGCCGGGCTGGTGGTGCCCAGCCGGGACTGGCTGATCGGCCGCCCCGACGAGCGGGTCGCGCGCGGCGAGCCCGCGCCGGAGGCCCCCAGGGTGCCCCCGCAGGGCCGCGCGCCCCTGCCGGGCCCCGCCGCCGTACCGCCGCCCCGGGTGGGGCAGGCGGCCCGGATCGAGCGGGTGGAGCGGGGGCCCGGGCAGCGGATCACGGCCGGGGACGTCGCCGCCCTGCGCTCGGTCGGCGAGCTGTTCCGCACCCTCGACCACGCCTACGGCGGCGGCCACGCCCGGCAGGCGCTGGTGCGCTACCTGGAGCACGAGGCCGAGCCGATGCTGCGCGGCGCCTACGGGGAGCAGACCGGGCGCCGGCTGTTCGCGGCGGTGGCCGACCTGACGCGCCTGGCGGGGTGGACGGCGTACGACATCGCCGCCCACGGGCTGGCGCAGCGCTACTTCGTCCAGGCGCTGCGGCTGTCCCAGGCCGCGGGGGACCGGGCGTACGGCAGCTACGTCCTGGTGACGATGAGCAGGCAGGCGGTGTACCTCGGGCACGGCCGGGAGGCGGTGCAGCTGGCGCGGGTCGCCCAGCAGGGCGTCGGGTCCTCGGTGCCGCCGGTGGTCCAGGCGCTGCTCCACGCGGTGGAGGCCCGCGGGCACGGGGTGCTGGGCGAGGTGCGGGCCTGCACGGCGTCGCTGGCCCGCGCCGAGCGGGCGCTGGAGCAGGCCCGGCCGGGCGACGAGGCGCCGCACTGGGCGCGGTTCTTCGACGAGGCGCAGCTCGCCGACGAGTTCGGCCACTGCCACCGGGACCTCCAGCAGTACCGCGCGGCGGCCCAGCACGCCGAACGCTCCCTGCAGCTGCGGGGTTCGGGCTATGTGCGCAGCAGGCTGTTCTGCCGGATGGTGCTGGCCACGGCCCGGCTGGGGCTGGGCGACGTGGAGCAGGCGTGCGCCCTGGCCGCGGAGTCGGCGCAGCAGGCCGCGGAGATGCGCTCGGTGCGGGCGCACGAGTACGTCAAGGACTTCGAGCGCCGTCTGGAGCCGTACCGGGACGCGACCCCGGTGCGCACCTACCGCGAGCGCGTCGCCGCCCTCGTCTGACGGCCCGGACCGCACCCCCGGGCCCCACCCGGCCACTCGGCCGACCGTGCCGCCGCGCCGCCACGCGGCGGCACGGTCATGTCCGCCTCAGGCCGCGGCGGGCAGGGCCGGGTCCCCCGGGAGCGGCCGGATGCCGAAGTCGCGGCGGATCGCGTCCGCGGCGCGCCGGGCCGAGCGCAGGGCGCCCCGGACGTCGGCGGTGTCGCGGTGGTCGCCGCAGACGTAGAGGCCGTACAGCACCCGGACCGGGCGCCGCGGATCGTGCGGCGCGGGAGTGGCGGGCACGGCCCGCGGGTCGTGGTGGGCGGCCAGCAGCTCCCAGCGGCCGGTCGGGACGCCGTACAGCCCGGCGAGCTGGGCGCGCGCCGCCCGGTCCAGCTCGGCGACCGGTTCGGACGCGGCGGCGCCCAGCACCACCGAGGTGACCAGCGCGCCGCCCGGCCGGGCGCGCGAGGGGTCCACGGCGCTGGCGACGGTGGTGTACGCCACCGGGCCGCGCCGGTCGGCGTCGAGCAGCAGCAGCGGTTCGTCCGTCGGCGCCCGGCCGGCGTCCACCGCGTGGTGCAGCACGGTGACCGGGCGGAAGTCCGGCACCCGCAGGCCCGGCAGCAGCTCGGCCGCGTCGTGCGCACCGGTGGCGATGAGCACCGCGCGGCAGCGGATCGTGCCGTGGTCGCGCGTCACCACGGCGTTCACGGCCACGGAGAGGGCGCGCACGCCGGTGCGGACGGTGCCGGGCGGCAGCCCGTCCGCCAGGGCCCGGGGCAGGGCCGCCGCGCCGCCCGCGGGCAGGCACAGGCCGCCGCGGGCGAAGTCGCGCAGCACCAGGTCGCCGATCCGGCTGGAGGTCGTCAGCTCCGGGTCGCACAGCAGCGCGCCGAGCAGGGGGCGCAGCAGGCTCTCGGCCGTACGGGGCGGCAGGCCGCGGACGGCCAGGGCCTGGGCGGCGGACCGCTCGGGGCGCAGGTCCAGGCGCTCGGCCGGGGTCGAGGCGAGCCGGGCGAGCTGCGCGTGCAGCCGCGCCAGATCCAGTGTGGTGCCGAGGGCGCTGCCCAGCGGGCGCCGGGCGCCGGCCAGGGCGCCCACCGCGGCCCGCGCACCCCGCGCACCCCGCGCGCTCCTGGCGCTCCTGGCCCCCCGGGGGTGGCGGGCGGTGCGGGGCGCGCCGACGCGCAGTCCGCGGTCGCCGCTGCGGATCAGCACCCCGGAGCCGAAGGGGCGCAGGTCGAGCGCCTCCAGACCGGGGCAGTGGCGCAGCTCGGGCCAGCCGGACGACAGCGGCCGGCCGTCGCGGTCCAGCCGGTAGCCGTCGATCTCCTCGGTCGCCATCCGGCCCCCGACGGAGTCGGCCGCCTCCAGCACGGTGACGCCCAGCCCGGCGCCGGTCAGACGACGCGCGGCGGCCAGGCCCGCCAGGCCCGCGCCGATCACGACGACGTCGGTGGTGTCCCGGTCCCGGCCGGGGTTCGGACGGAGTGCGCTGCCGGGCATGGGCCCTCCCGTGGTCGACGCTGCGGCGCGAGCGGACGTCCGGGGGGTTCCTGCCCTCCGAGGACGCGTCCGACGCGCGCTTTCTAGCCGACCCTAGGGAAGCGGGCGATCACGGACAGTCGCGCACGGACCGGGCACGGTCGCACACCGGTCGCGCACGGGTGTACGACGGTCGCACACCGGTCGGATACGGCTCGTGCGTCACTCGCGCACCGGCCGCGCACCGGTCGCGCAGCCGGCCGGAAGGCGCCCGGCCGGGGGCTCAGCGCAGCGCCGCCCTGACGGCGTCCTCGATGCCGGGGAAGGCGAAGACGAAGCCGGACTCCAGCAGCCGCCGGGGCAGCACCCGCTGGCTGCCGAGCACGTCCACCGAGAACTCGCCCAGCACCGCGCGCAGCACGGGCGCGGGCACGGGCAGGACGGCCGGGCGGCGCAGCACCCGCCCCATCGCGGCGGCCACCTCCCGCTGGGTGACCGGCTCGGGCGCGGTCAGGTTGACCGGCCCGGACAGCTCCTCGGTGTCCAGCAGGTGCCGCAGCGCGGCGATGTGGTCGTGCAGCGCGATGTGGCTCCAGTACTGGCGCCCGCTGCCCAGCGGCCCGCCCAGACCCGCCCTGAAGACGGGGAACAGCCGTCCCCACGCCCCGCCGGAGCGGGAGACCACCAGCCCGGTGCGGGCGTACACGGTCCGGATGCCCGCCTCCTCGGCCGGCGCGGCGGCCTCCTCCCACTCCTGGCAGACGTCGGCGAGGAAGCCGTGCCCGGGCGGCGCGTCCTCGTCCACGGCGCGGTCGCCGGTGTCGCCGTACCAGCCGACGGCGGTGCCGACCACCAGGGTGCGCGGCGGGACGTCGAGCGAGGCCAGGGCCTCGGCGACCGCGGCCGTGCCCAGGACCCGGCTGTCGCGGATCGTCCGCTTGTACCCCTCGGTCCAGCGGCGGTCCCCGACGCCCGCCCCCGCCAGGTGCACCACCGCCTCGCAGCCCACCAGCCCGGCGGCGTCCACGTACTGCCGCTCGGGGTCCCACTCCACCTCGTCCCCGGACCGCGCCGGGCGCCGCACCAGGCGGACCGTCTCGTGCCCGTCCGCGTGCAGGGAGTCCAGGAGGGCCTGGCCGATGAGACCGGACGAGCCGGTGACCGCGATGCGCATGGGGCCATCCTGGTGGACGCGCGGGTGGATGGCGAGGCACAGTGACCGGCATGTCCGTACAGCCCGTCATACGATCCGCCGAGCCCGGGGACGAGGACGCCCTCGGGGACCTGGACCGGCGCACCTGGTCGCCGGTGCACGCGGTGACCCCCAGGCCGCAGCCGCCGTACGACCCCTTCTTCGACACGACCCACCGGCCCCGGCAGTTCCTCGTCGCCGAGCTGGACGGGCGCCTCGCGGGGTACGTGCGGCTGGCACGGCCCACCCGGCTCGCCTGCAACGCCCACGTCCGCCAGATCCAGGGGCTGGTGGTGGACGACGGGGCGCGCGGCCGGGGCGTGGGCCGGGCGCTGCTGCGGGCGGCGATGGACGAGGCGCGGCGGCAGGGCGCTTCGCGGATCACTCTGCGGGTGCTGGGCCACAACGCGCCCGCGCGGGCGCTGTACGCGTCGGAGGGCTTCGCGGTGGAGGGCGTGCTGCCCGGGGAGTTCCTGCTGGAGGGCGGCTACGCGGACGACGTGCTGATGGGGCGCTCGCTGACCGCCGCGGGGCCCGCGGCGGCCCGGCCCGCCCCCGTCACGCCTCCGGCTCCCTGAACCGCTCCCACAGCCGGGGGAAGGCCGCGGCCAGGGCCCGTTCGTCCTCGAAGTCCACGGGTGTGCCCTCGGGTTCCGGGGGCGGGTCGGGCAGGCCCAGGTCGGGCAGTTCCAGGCCGGTGAGCCGCTCGTAGGCCTCGTCGGCCGCGCCGCCGATGTCGTCGCCCTCGCCGTCCACGTCCGGGTCGAAGTCCTCCAGCAGTCCGGCGAGCGAGTCCGGGTCGTGCAGCGCACCCTCGAACACCTTCCGGCCCTGGCCGACCAGCCAGCAGCGGAAGGAGTCGAAGACGTCGTCGCTCGCCCCGTCCAGCAGCACCCAGGCCGCGCCCCACACCTCCCAGCGCCAGGCCCGGTTCACCCGGGCCTCGAAGTGGCGGGCGAAGTCCACGACGGTCTCCGGGTCGAGCTGCGTCAGCCGGTCGACGAGCAGCTCGGCGTGGTCCACCGGATCGCCTCCGGCGGCCTCGCGGGTGCCGTCGACCAGCTCCCAGAACTCCGTCTCGTGCATCGTCACGGGACCAGGATCCGCCTTGCCGCCGGGACCCGCACGCGCCACGCCGGACCGGCGGGGTACCCGGCCCGGGCCGGCGGGAAAACCCGACAGGAGGTGTCCGGTATCGGTGGCAGCGTGCCCGGCACGCACAAGGCGTCACGCACACGCGGGAGGACACACGCATGAGCACGGCAGCGGCGGCGAGGGACACGAGGGATGAGGGGGACGCGAGGGCCGCGAGGGACCTGAGGGGCAAGGTCGCCCTGGTGGCGGGGGCGACGCGGGGCGCGGGCCGGGCCATGGCCGTGGAGCTGGGCCGGGCGGGCGCGACGGTGTACGTCACCGGCCGCACCACGCGCGGGAACGTCAGCGAGGTGGGGCGCGCGACCGAGACCATCGAGGAGACCGCCGAGCTGGTCACGGCGGCGGGCGGCACCGGCGTCGCGGTGCCGGTCGACCACCTGGAGCCGGAGCGGGTCCGCGCGCTGGTGGAGCGGATCGACCGCGACCACGGGCGGCTCGACGTCCTGGTCAACGACGTCTGGGGCGGGGACCACCTGCTCGACTTCGACACGAAGGTGTGGGAGGTCGAGCTGGAGAAGGGCCTGCGGATGCTGCGGCTCGGGGTGGAGACCCACCTGGTCACCAGCCACTTCGCGCTGCCGCTGCTGATCCGGCGGCCGGGCGGGCTGGTGGTGGAGGTCACCGACGGCACGGCGGAGTACAACGGTCCCCGGTACCGCGGCAACCTCTTCTTCGACCTCGCCAAGAACGCCCCGATCCGGGCGGCCTTCGGCCTGGCCGAGGAGCTGAGGGAGTACGGCTGCACGGCGGTCTGCGTCTCCCCGGGCTTCCTGCGCTCGGAGGAGATGCTCGACGGCTTCGGGGTGACGGAGGAGAACTGGCGCGACGCGGTCGCCCGGGAGCCGCACTTCGCGATCGCCGAGTCGCCCGCCTACATCGGCCGGGCGGTCGCGGCGCTGGCGTGCGACCCGGACGTGGCGCGCTGGAACGGGCAGTCGCTGTCCAGCGGGCAGCTCGCGCAGGAGTACGGCTTCACCGACACCGACGGGTCGCGGCCGGACGGCTGGCGCTACTTCATCGAGGTCGTCCACGGCGGGAAGGAGGCGGGGGTGGAGGAGTACCGGTAGGGGCGCAGGGGCGCAAGGCTCCGCGCCCTCCGCGTAGGGCCCGTGCGTCGCGCCCTACGCGTAGAGCCCGGCCATCCGCTCGGCCGCCCGCGCCATGCGCTCGCGCAGCTCGGGCGGGCCGAGCACCTCGCACTCCGGGCCGAGGGCGAGCAGCTGGCTGTAGGCGACGTCCAGGGACTCGACGGGCAGGGTGACGGTCGTCCGTCCCCGCCCGTCGGTCTCCCCCCGCTCCAGCGCCTCCTCGGCCGCGGCGCGGTCGGCGGCGTACCGCAGCGCACGCGCGCCGGCCTCCGTCAGCCGCACCACCGCGGTCTCGCGCAGGATCGAGCGGGCGAAGGAGGCGGCGCGCTCCTCCCAGAAAGAGGGCAGGTCGAACTCCCCGTCCCGCTCGAACCGCCCGTCCAGCGGGGCGACGGAGGCGAAGCGGTCCACCCGGTAGACGCGCGGATCGCCGTCGGCGCGGGCCACGAGGTACCACACGCCCGCCTTGAGGACCAGGCCGTACGGCTCCAGCGTCCGCTCCACCTCGCCGCCGTCCCGGCGGCGGTAGCGGGCGGCGACCGGCCGGTCGCCCCACACGGCCTCGGCCAGCTCCGGCAGCACCTCGGGGGTGGTGGGCGGCTGCCACCACCCCGGGGCGTCCAGGTGGAACCGCTGCGCCGCGCTGTGCGGGGCGTCCGCCAGCTCGGGCGTGAGCGCCGCCGCCACCTTCAGCCGGGCGGCCGACGCCGCGTCCGCCAGGCCCATGTCCCGCAGCGCGGCGGGCACCCCGGACAGGAACAGCGCCTCCGCCTCGTCCCGCCCCAGTCCGGTCAGCCGGGTGCGGTAGCCGCCGACCAGCCGGTAGCCGCCGGCGCGGCCCCGGTCGGCGTAGACGGGGATCCCCGCCTCCGACAGCGCCAGCACGTCGCGGGCGACGGTGCGCTCGGAGACCTCCAGCCGCTCCGCCAGTTCGGCGGCGGTCATCGACCGCCGCGTCTGGAGCAGCAGAACCATCCTGATCAGCCGGGCAGCGCGCATGCGCCCTATCATCCCGCCGGAGCGCGCGGTGCCGTGAGCACTGTTAGCGTGCTGTCAACCTGTAGGGACAAAAGTCAAGGAACGTCGCATATGGCTACTGAATCCAGCGGCACCCCGACGACCCCACCCCGTGCCCAGTGGGGGTCCCGCACGGGCTTCCTGCTGGCGGCGATCGGCTCGGCCATCGGACTCGGCAACATCTGGCGCTTCCCGTCCGAGGCCTACAAGAACGGCGGCGGGGCGTTCCTGCTGCCCTACCTGATCGCCCTGTTGACGGCGGGACTCCCGCTGCTGGTCCTCGAGTACACGCTCGGCCGCCGCTACCGCAAGTCCCCGCCGGGGGCGTTCCGCCGGATGTCCGGCCCGGCGCAGGCGATCGGCTGGTGGCAGGTGGCGGTCTCCTTCGTCATCGCCGCCTACTACGCCGTCATCCTGGCCTGGGCCGTGCGGTACGTGGGGTTCTCGGTCGGGGAGCAGTGGGGCGACGACCCGAACGCCTACTTCTTCGGCGACTTCCTGCGCACCGCCGAGGCGCCCGGCTGGATCTCCTCCTACGTCGGCGGGGTGTTCTGGCCGCTGCTGGTCATCTGGATCGCGGTCCTGACGGTCCTGGCCCTGGGGGTGCGGCGCGGCATCGAGACGGCCAACAAGATCTTCATCCCGCTGCTGGTGCTCTTCTTCTGCGTCCTGGTGGTCCGGGCGGTCACCCTGGACGGCGCCGCGACCGGCCTGGACGCGCTGTTCTCGCCCGACTGGGGGGCGCTGGCCGAGGGCGGCGTCTGGGTCGCGGCCTACGGGCAGATCTTCTTCTCGCTCTCGGTCGGCTTCGGCATCATGATCACCTACGCCTCCTACCTGCGGCGCCGGGCCGACATCACCGGCTCCGCGCTGGTCGCCGGATTCGCCAACAGCTCCTTCGAGATCCTGGCGGGCATCGGGGTCTTCGCCACGCTCGGCTTCCTCTCCGTCTCCAGCGGGACGCCGGTGGGGGAGACCGTCACCGACGGCATCGGACTGGCCTTCGTCGCCTTCCCGACGATCATCTCGAACATGCCGCTGGGCGTCCTGTTCGGGCTGCTGTTCTTCGGCTCCCTGGTCATCGCCGGCTTCACCTCGCTGATCTCCATCGTGGAGGTGGTGGTCGCCTCGGTGCAGGACAAGACCGGCATCGGACGCGTCCCGGCGGTGCTCGGCGCCGGAGGGCTGACGGCCCTGGTCTCCATCCTGCTCTTCCCCACCGACAGCGGGCTGTACCTGCTGGACGCCGCCGACCACTTCATCAACCGGTACGGCATCGCCCTGGCGTCCCTGGTCTCGGTGATCGTCATCGCCTGGGTGCTGCGCAGGCTGCCGGTGCTCCAGCGGGACGCGGACGCCACCTCCGCCGTCCGGCTGGGCGTGTGGTGGCGCCTGGCCCTGGGGGTCGTCACCCCGCTGGTGCTGGGCTGGATGATGGTCGACAGCCTGCGGGGCGAGCTCGACGAGAACTACGGGGGCTACCCGACCGGGTTCCTGTTCTGGTCGGGATGGGCGGTCGCCCTGGGCGCGCTGGTCTTCGCCGTCCTGGCCTCCCTGATCCCCTGGCCACGCGGCACGGAACCGGCGGGCACGGAACCCCATGACACCGCGGAGGGGAGGTACTGATGTCCACGGGCGCCGTCGTGATGATGATCGTCGCCATGGTCGTGGTGTGGGGCGGGCTGCTGGCGGCCGTCCTCAAGCTCCGCGGCCACCCCGACGACCCGGGGCCGGAACCGGAGCCGGAGCTGGGGAGGCTGCCGGAGGACGGCTGACCCGGGGCCGGCGCGCCCGACCCTCGCCGGGGGTCGGGCGCACCGGCCCGGAGGGGCCGTCAGGCCAGGCCGTAGCGCTCGGCCGCCTCCCGCACCGTCTCCCGCTTGACCTCGCCGCGCCGGGCCAGCCGGTCCAGGGCCGACACCGTGATCGACTCGGCGTCCACGCCGAAGTGGCGGCGGGCCGCCTCGCGGGTGTCCGACAGACCGAAGCCGTCGGTGCCCAGCGAGGACCAGTCCTGCTCGACCCACTGGCTGATCTGGTCCGGGACCGCCCGCATCCAGTCGCTGACGGCGAGGACCGGGCCGGGCGCGCCGCTGAGCGCGCGGGTGACGTACGGGACCCGGTCCTCGCCGTTGAGCTGCGCCGCGTCGCAGGACAGGGCATCGCGGCGCAGCTCGCTCCAGGAGGTGGCGGACCACACGTCGGCGGTCACGCCCCAGTCGTCGGCGAGGAGGCGCTGGGCGTCCAGCGCCCAGTGGATGGCGGTCCCCGAGGCCAGCAGCTGGATGCGCGGGGCGGCGACGCCGGAGGGGGAGAGGGCCGGGGTGCCCTCGCGGAAGCGGTACAGCCCCCTGAGGATGCCCTCCTCCACGCCCTCGGGCATGGGCGGCTGGACCTTCGGCTCGTTGTAGACGGTCAGGTAGTAGAAGACGTCCTCCTGCCGCGGCCCGTACATCCGGCGCAGGCCGTCGCGCACGATCACCGCGATCTCGTAGGCGAACGCCGGGTCGTAGTTGAGCGAGGCCGGGTTGGTGGCCGCGATCAGGTGGGAGTGGCCGTCGGCGTGCTGCAGGCCCTCGCCGGTGAGCGTGGTGCGTCCCGCGGTGGCGCCGACGACGAAGCCGCGGCCGAGCTGGTCGGCGAGCTGCCACATCTGGTCGCCGGTGCGCTGCCAGCCGAACATCGAGTAGAAGATGTAGAACGGGATCATCGGCTCGCCGTGCGTGGCGTACGACGTGGCGGCGGCGATGAAGTCGGCCATGGCGCCGGCCTCGGTGATCCCCTCGTTGAGGATCTGCCCGTCCCTCGCCTCCTTGTAGTACATCAGCTGGTCGCGGTCGACCGGCTCGTACGTCTGGCCCTTGGGCGAGTAGATGCCGACCGAGGGGAACAGCGACTCCATGCCGAAGGTGCGCGCCTCGTCGGGGACGATCGGGACCCACCGCCGGCCGGTCTCCTTGTCCCGCATCAGGTCCTTGACCAGGCGTACGAACGCCATGGTCGTGGCCATCTCCTGCTTGCCCGACCCCTTCTCCAGGGCCCGGAAGGCGCGCTCGGACGGCTCGGGCAGGGCCGGTACCGGGTGCGTGCGGCGGGCCGGGGCGGGGCCGCCGAGGGCGGCGCGGCGCTCGGCGAGGTAGCGGACCTCGGGGGAGTCGGCGCCGGGGTGGCCGTAGGGCACCGGGCCGTCGTCGAAGGCGCTGTCCGGGATCGGCAGTCCGAGCAGGTCGCGCATGCCCTTGAACTCGTCGGTCGTCAGCTTCTTCATCTGGTGGTTGGCGTTCTTGGACTCGAAGCCCGCGCCGAGGGTGTGGCCCTTGACCGTCTGCGCCAGGATCACGGTCGGCGCGCCCCGGTGCGCGAGCGCGGCCCGGTAGGCGGCGTACACCTTGCGGGGCTCGTGGCCGCCGCGCGAGGTGTGGAAGCACTCGGTGATCTTCGCGTCGCTCAGCACCTTCGCCATCTCCACCAGGGCCGGGTCGGCGCCGAAGAAGTGCTCGCGGATGTAGGCGGCGTCGCGGGTGGCGTACGTCTGGAACTGCGCGTCGGGCACCTCGCGCAGCCGCCTGACCAGCGCGCCCGTGGTGTCCAGGGCGAACAGCTCGTCCCAGGCGGAGCCCCACAGCGACTTGACCACGTGCCAGCCCGCGGCGCGGAACTGGGCCTCCAGCTCCTGCACGATCCTGAAGTTGGCGCGGACCGGGCCGTCGAGGCGCTGGAGGTTGCAGTTGACCACGAAGGTGAGGTTGTCCAGCCCCTCGCGCCCGGCGAGGGCGAGCGCGGCGGTCGACTCGGGCTCGTCCATCTCGCCGTCGCCGAGGAAGGCCCACACGTGCGAGCCGGAGGTGTCCTTGATGCCGCGCCCGGTCAGGTAGCGGTTGAAGCGGGCCTGGTAGATCGCGGAGAGCGGGCCCAGGCCCATGGAGACGGTGGGGAACTCCCACAGCCAGGGCAGCCGGCGCGGGTGCGGATAGGAGGGCAGGCCGCCGCCGCCCGCCTCCCGGCGGAAGTTGTCCAGCTGCGCCTCGGTCAGCCGTCCGTCGAGGAAGGCGCGGGCGTAGATGCCGGGGGAGGCGTGGCCCTGGATGTAGAGCTGGTCGCCGGAGCCGGGGGCCTCGGGCGACTCCTTGCCGCGGAAGAAGTGGTTGAAGCCGGTCTCGTACAGCCAGGCGGCGGAGGCGAAGGTCGCGATGTGGCCGCCGACGCCGAAGCGGGAGCCGCGGGTGACCATGGCGGCCGCGTTCCAGCGGTTCCAGGCGGCGATCCGCCGCTCCATCTCCTCGTCGCCGGGGAAGGCGGGCTCGGCGGCGGTGGGGACGGTGTTGACGTAGTCCGTCTCCAGCAGCGGGGGCAGGCCGAGCCCGGTGCGGCCGGCGTGCTCCAGGGTGCGCCGCATCAGGTACGCCGCCCGGTGCGGACCGGCCTCGCGGGTGACGGCGTCCAGGGACGCGGCCCACTCGGCGGTCTCCTCGGGGTCGCGGTCGACGAGCTGGTCGAGCTCGCTGGGGGTGCGTTCGGCGTCGGTCACGGTGGCCGCCTTCCGGACGGGACGGGACAGGGGGGCGGGGGGTGTCACACCCACTGCCGGACTGTACGCCCACGATCGATGATCGATCAAAGGGTGGGAGGCGAAAAAGTGCCGGACGGACGAAATTGGCATTCAGTGCCGCTGATCAGGCACGGGGTGCACACCCCAGGACGTGCTCCTTGACCAGTTCGCCGATGCGCGGATCGCGCCGGCGGAACGCCTCGACGACCGCCTCGTGCTCCTCGGCGTACGACTGCTGCCGGGTGCCCAGCCAGCGGATGGCGAGCGCGGTCCACACCCCGATGCCCAGCGACTCCCAGGTGTGCAGCAGCACGCTGTTGCCGGAGGCGCGCACCAGTTCCCGGTGGAAGGCGACCGTGTGCCGCACCTGCGCCTCGCCGTCCCCGGCGCGGTCGGCCTCGTACAGCCGCGCCACGTGCCCCTCGAGCGCCGAGACGTCCTCGGCCAGGCGGCCGCAGGCCAGCTCGGCCGCGATCTGCTCCAGCCCGGCCCGCACCGGGTAGATCTCCTCCAGGTCGGCCGCCGTCAGGTTCCGCACCCGTACGCCCTTGTTCGGGGCCGACTCGATCAGCCGCAGCGCCTCCAGCTCGCGCAGCGCCTCGCGCACGGGCGTCTGGCTGACCTCCAGCTCCACCGCGATCCGCCGCTCCACGATGCGCTCGCCCGGCTTCCAGCGCCCGCTGACGATGCCCTCCACGATGTGCTCGCGGATCTGCTCGCGCAGGGAGTGGACGACGGGCGGGACCATGGAGGCTCCTTCTCGGGACGGGGAGGACAACGACGATACGGCCGTCCACACGGCGGCGCCCCCGCCCGGAGGAGATCCGGGACGGGGGCGCCGCCGTGCGGAGGGGCCGCTCAGAGACCCAGCTCGCCCTCGAACTCGCCGGCCTCCAGACGGGCCTTGACGTCCGTCAGGTAGCGGGCGGCGTCCGCGCCGTCGACCAGCTGGTGGTCGTAGGACAGGGTCAGGTAGACCATGTCCCGGATGGCGATGGTCTCGCCCAGCTCCGGGTGGTCCACCACGACCGGGCGGCGCACGGTGGCGCCGATGCCCAGCTCGGCCACCTGCGGGTAGTTCACGATGATCGTGTCGAACAGCGCACCGCGCGAGCCGGTGTTGCTGATCGTGAACGTGCCGCCGGACATGTCGTCCGGGCTGAGCTTGCCGGTGCGGACCTTGCCCGCCAGCTCGGCGGTCTTCTTGGCGATGCCGGCCAGGTTGAGGTCGCCCGCGCCCTTGATGACCGGGACCATCAGGCCCTTCTCCGAGTCCACCGCGATGCCGATGTTCTCGACGTCGTGGTAGGTCACGGTGCCGTCGTCGTTGATCTTGGCGTTGATCGACGGGTGGGCCTTCAGCGCCTCGGCGGCGGCCTTGACGAAGAACGGCATCGGGGAGAGCTTGACGCCCTCGCGGGCCAGGAAGTCCTCCTTGGCCCGGGCCCTCAGCCGCATGATCCGCGTGACGTCCACCTCGACCACGGAGGACAGCTGCGCCTGGCTGTGCAGCGCCTTCATCATGTTCTCGGCGATGACCTTGCGGATGCGGGTCATCGGCACCGTCTGGCCGCGCAGCGGCGACGGCTCGGCCTTGGCCGGACCGCGCCCGGCCGGCGCCGCCTGGGCCGGGGCCTGGGCGGCCTGCTCCCGGGCCGCCGCCGCCTGACGGGCGGCGGAGACGACGTCCTGCTTGCGGATGCGGCCGCCGACGCCGGTGCCCTTGACGGTGGACAGGTCGACGTCGTTCTCGGCGGCGAGCTTGCGCACCAGCGGGGTCACGTAGGCGCCCTCGCCGCCGGAGGCCTGGGCGGGAGCCGGGGCCTGGGCGGCGGGCGCCTGCTGCGCCGGGGCGGGGGCGGCCTGAGGCTGGGCCTGGGCCGGGGCGGGAGCGGCCTGGGGCTCGGGCGCCGGAGCCGGGGCGGGCGCCTCGGCCTGCGGCTCGGGCTGGGCCTGCGGCTCGGGCTGGGCCGGGGCCTGGGCGGCCTGCGGCTCGGGCTGCGCCGGAGCCGGGGCCTGGGCCGGAGCGGCACCGGCGGCGCCGATCACGGCCAGCTTCGCGCCGACCTCCGCCGTCTCGTCCTCGCCCACCAGGATCTCCAGCAGGGTGCCGGAGGCGGGAGCGGGGATCTCGGTGTCGACCTTGTCGGTCGAGACCTCCAGCAGGGGCTCGTCGGCCTCGACCTCCTCGCCGACCGACTTCAGCCAGCGGGTGACGGTGCCCTCGGTGACGGACTCGCCGAGCGCCGGCAGCACCACGTCGGTGCCTTCCGCCGCGCCGCCCGACGGGGCCGCCTGCTGCGGGGCCTCGGCCTGCGCCTGCGCGGGCTGCGCAGGGGCTTCCCGGGCCTGCGCCGGGGCGGGAGCGGCCTGGGGCTGGGGCTCGGGCTGCGGCTCGGGCGCCGGGGCCTCGGCGGCGGCCGGCGCCTCCGCCTGGGCGGGGGCCTCGGCCGGGGCGCCGCTGCCGTCGTCGATCACGGCCAGCTCGGCGCCGACCTCGACCGTCTCGTCCTCGGCGACCTTGATGGAGGACAGGACGCCGGAGGCGGGGGCGGGGATCTCGGTGTCGACCTTGTCGGTCGAGACCTCCAGCAGGGGCTCGTCGGCCTCGACGCGCTCACCCTCGGCCTTCAGCCAGCGGGTGACGGTGCCCTCGGTGACGCTCTCGCCGAGCGCCGGCAGGGTTACGGAAACCGCCATGGTTTCGGTTGCTCCTAACGAAAAGTGCGAATGGCGTGGTGCTCTCGCGCCCGGGAGTGTCAGTCGTGGGAGTGCAGCGGCTTGCCGGCCAGGGCCAGGTGGGCCTCGCCGAGGGCCTCGTTCTGCGTCGGGTGCGCGTGGACGAGCTGCGCGACCTCGGCGGGCAGAGCCTCCCAGTTGTAGATGAGCTGGGCCTCGCCGACCTGCTCGCCCATCCGGTCACCGACCATGTGGACGCCGACCACGGCACCGTCGCGGACCTGCACGAGCTTGATCTCGCCCTGCGTCTTGAGGATCTTGCTCCTGCCGTTGCCGCCCAGGTTGTACTTCAGCGTCACGACCTTGTCCGCACCGTGGATCTCCTTGGCCTTGGCCTCGGTCAGACCGACGGAGGCGACCTCCGGGTGGCTGTACGTCACGCGCGGCACGCCGTCGTAGTCGATCGGCACGACGTCCAGCCCGGCCAGCCGCTCGGCCACCAGGATGCCCTCGGCGAAGCCGACGTGCGCGAGCTGGAGGGTGGGGATGAGGTCGCCGACGGCGGAGATGGTGGGCACGTTGGTGCGGCAGTACTCGTCGACCAGGACGTAGCCGCGGTCCATGTTCACCCCGGCCTCCTCGTAGCCCAGGCCCTGCGAGACCGGGCCGCGGCCGATGGCGACGAGCAGCAGCTCGGCCTCGTACTCCTTGCCGTTGGCGAGGGAGACCTTGACGCCGTTCTCGGTGTACTCCGCCTTCTCGAAGAAGGAGCCGAGCGAGAACTTGATGCCGCGCTTGCGGAAGGCGCGCTCCAGCAGCTTGGAGCTGTTCTCGTCCTCGGCGGGCACCAGGTGGGGCAGGCCCTCGACGATGGTGACGTCGGTGCCGAACGACTTCCACGCGGAGGCGAACTCGCAGCCGATGACGCCGCCGCCCAGGATGACGACGGACTGCGGCACGCGGTCCAGCTTCAGCGCGTGGTCGGAGTTGATGATCCGGTTGCCGTCGATCTCCAGACCCGGGATCGACTTGGGCACCGAGCCGGTGGCCAGCAGGACGTGCCGGCCCTCGTAGCGCTGCCCGTTCACGTCCACCGAGGTCGGGGAGGACAGCCGGCCCTCGCCCTCCACGTAGGTGATCTTGCGGGAGGCGATCAGCCCCTGCAGACCCTTGTACAGGCCCGAGATCACGCCGTCCTTGTACTTGTGGACGGCCGCCATGTCGATGCCCTCGAACGTGGCGCGGACGCCGAACTCGGCGCTCTCGCGCGCGGAGTCGGCCACCTCGCCGGCGTGCAGCAGGGCCTTCGTCGGGATGCATCCGTAGTGCAGACAGGTACCGCCGACCTTGTCCTTCTCGATCAGGGCGACGTCCAGACCCAGCTGCGAAGCCCGCAGGGCAGCGGCATAACCGCCGCTACCGCCTCCGAGGATCACTAGGTCGAAAACGGTGCTGGCGTCGTTCGCCACGTCACGTCCTCCATGCATGGGTACGCCGGAGCCGGTCCGTCGGAGACCGGGCGGCTGTATGTTCGGCCGCTTCTTGCTCGGCCCTGTGGGTTGAGCGGGCCCTGTCCTGCCGAGACAACATCTTTGCACTTGTCGGCGGGCAGTGGGACGGCGGGCCGGTGTCCGAACCCCTCATACCCACGTGAACAGGAGGATTGCGAGCGGGTACGCGTGTCTACCGGAGAGTAGGCGCACCCTGATCGCTCACAGCGAACGCGCCGGGTCCCGAGGGGGCCGGGGAGCGCCGAGGCCCCGGACACGCTGGGTGTCCGGGGCCTCGGCGGAAGGTCACGTACCGGACCGGTCGGGCACCGGTCAGGCACCGGTCAGACGACGTCGCCCGCCGCCGCGCGCTCGGCGAGCCGGACCAGGGTGCGCACCGCGCAGCCGGTGCCGCCCTTGGGGGTGTAGCCGAAGGGGCCGGACTCGTTGAAGGCCGGGCCCGCGATGTCCAGGTGCGCCCAGGTGGTGCCCTCCGGGACGAACTCCTTCAGGAACAGGCCGGCCACCAGGCCGCCGCCCATCCGCTCGCCCATGTTGGCGATGTCGGCGATGGGCGAGTCCATGCCCTTGCGCAGGTGGGCGGGGAGCGGCATCGGCCACGACGGCTCGCCCGCCTCGGTCGCCAGTTCGTGGACGGCCGTGCGGAAGGCGTCGTCGTTGGCCATGACGCCGAACGTGCGGCTGCCCAGCGCCAGCATCATCGCGCCGGTCAGGGTCGCCACGTCCACCACCGCGTCCGGCTTCTCCTCGCACGCGCGGGTCAGGGCGTCGGCCAGCACCAGGCGGCCCTCGGCGTCGGTGTTGAGCACCTCGACCGTCTTGCCGCTGTACATGGTCAGGACGTCGCCCGGCCGGGTCGCGGTGCCCGACGGCATGTTCTCCGCCAGCGCCAGCCAGCCGGTGACGTTCACCCGCAGGCCCAGCCGGGCGGCGGCGACCACGGCGGCGAAGACGGCGGCGGCGCCGCTCATGTCGCACTTCATGGTCTCGTTGTGGCCGGCCGGCTTCAGCGAGATGCCGCCCGAGTCGTAGGTGATGCCCTTGCCCACCAGGGCCAGGGTCTTCTTCGCCCTGGAGTGCGTGTACGACAGGCGCACCAGGCGCGGCGGGTTCGCCGAGCCCCGCCCGACGCCGAGGATGCCGCCGTAGCCGCCCTTGGCCAGGGCCTTCTCGTCCAGGACCTCCACCGTCAGCCCGTGCTCCTTGGCCGCGCTCTGGACGGCGGCGGCGAAGGACTTCGGGAACAGGTCGTTGGAGGGGGTGTTGACCAGGTCGCGGGCGCGGTTGACCTCGGCGGCCAGCACCTCGGCGCGCTCGGCGGCGGCCTTGTGGGCCTTGTCGCGCGGCTTGGCGCCGAGCACGGTGACCTCGGCGAGCGGGGCCCCGGCGTCGCCGTCCCCGCCCTTCCCGGCCCTGCCCCTGCCCTTGGCGCCCTTGCCGTCCTTGGCGTCCTTGGCGTTCTTGTCGCTCTTCCCGCGGTACGCGGTGAAGGCGTAGGCGCCCAGCAGCGCGCCCTCGCAGACGGCGGCGAACGACGCCTCGTCCCCGGTCGGCAGGGCGAAGCCGGCCTTCTTCCGGCCGGCCAGCGCGCGGGCCGCCGCGCCGGCCGCGCGGCGCAGCGCCTCCGGGTCGTACGCCCCGTCCCCGGCCGGGACGTCACCGAGCCCGACCGCCAGCACCAGGTCCGCCTTCACCCCGTCCGGCGCCGGCAGCTTGGTGACCTCACCCTCGCCGCCCGAGGCGCCGAGGGTCTCCAAGGCGGCGGCCAGCCCGCCGCCGAACGCCTGGTCCAGGGTCTCGCCGCCCGGAGCGACCACGGGCCCCTCCGGGCCCTTGGCCACGCCGACGACGACGGCGTCCGCGCGCAGCGTCGCGGCGGACGAGGAACTGAGAGTGAGAGCAGACACAGTGGTGGGAATCCCTCTTCCGATGGTCAAGCCGAGTGGATGTGCACGGCTTCGGGCACGGGCCGAGCCTACGTCGCGGCCCGGGAGGCCGCGGTGTCGGCTCCGGACCGGCCCGGGGACCGGCCGCTGGGCGGGGCGTGACGGAAGCACGGACCGTCCCGCGGAATTCTCCGAGGGGCGTCAACCCAGCGCAAGCACCACCAGGGAGGTGGTGAGAGCGGTTTCGCACACTCCGCCGAAGACGTCGCCGGTCACCCCGCCCAGTCTGCGGCGGCAGCGGCCCAGCAGCAGTTCCGCCGCGCCCAGCGCCAGGACGACCGCCGCGGCGCACCGCACGGCCCCGTACGGACCCCACAGCGCGCCCGCGCCCGCCGCCGCCAGCACCGCCGCCGCGCCGGTCAGGACCGCGGAGCGCGAGGGCACCGCGCCCGCGACCGCGGCCCCCAGCCCACCGGGGCGGGCCGCGGGGACGCCCTCGCGGGCGGCGAGCGTCAGCGCGGCGCGGGCGGCCACCGCCGACACCGCCACCGCCACCGCGCCCCACGCCCAGCCTGCGGCGTACAGCCCGGCGACGGCCGCGACCTGGGCGAGCAGCACCAGCAGCAGCGCGACCACCCCGAACGGGCCGATGTCGGAGCGCTTCATCACCTCCAGCGCGCCCTCGGCGGGCCGGCCGCTGCCCAGCCCGTCGGCGACGTCCGCCAGCCCGTCCAGGTGCAGGCCGCGGGTGAGTACGGCGGGCACGGCGACGGTGGCGACCGCCGCGAGCAGCGGGGAGGCGCCCAGCAGCAGCGCGGCGCCCCCGGCCGCGGCCGCGCACAGCCCGACCACCAGGCCGGCCAGCGGCGCGCACACCATGCCGGCGCGGGCGGCGGACCGGTCCCAGCGGGCCCCGGACACCGGCAGCACGGTGAGCGTGCCGAAGGCGAAGCGGATCCCGTCCGGCACGCCGGCGGGCGGCGGCGGGGACGCGGGGGCCGGGGACGGTTCCGGATCCCGGGGAGGCTGCGGCGTGGTGTCCATCGGGCGCAGGCTACCGGGCGGCCGTACGCGCCCGGGCCGCTCAGGTGACGTCGAGCATCTCCGCGGCGCCCGCCCGGCCCGCGTCCTCCCCCGGTTCCCCGGCGTCCTCCGGCTCCCGCACCGGCAGCTCCGCCGCCAGCGCGGCCGCCGCCCGGACCAGGGGGAGGGCGAGCAGGGCGCCGGTGCCCTCGCCCGCGGTGACGCCGTGGTCCAGCAGCGGGTCGAGCGCCATCCGGTCCAGCGCCTTGGCCTGCGCGGGCTCGCCGCCGGCCTGCCCGGCCAGCCACCAGTCCGGCGCGCGGAACGCCACGCGCTGGGCGACCAGCGCGCACGCGGCCGAGACCACGCCGTCGAGGATCACGGGGGTGCGGCGCACGGCCGACTGGAGGAGGAAACCGGTGATCGCGGTCAGGTCCGCCCCGCCGACGGCCGCCAGCAGCCGCAGCTGGTCGCCGAGCACGGGCCGGGCGCGGCGCAGGCCGTCGCGGATGGCCGCGCACTTGCGCATCCAGGCGAGGTCGTCGATGTGCCCGCCGCCGCGGCCGGTGACCACGGAGGCGTCGGTGCCGCACAGGGCGGCGACCAGCACCCCGGCCGCCGTGGTGCCGCCGACGGAGATGTCGCCCAGGACCACCAGGTCGGTCCCGGCGTCGGCCTCCTCGTCGGCGACGGCCATCCCCGCCCTGAAGGCGCGCTCGGCCTCCTCGGCGGTCAGGGTGTCCTCGACGTCCAGCCGCCCGCCGGAGCGCCGCACGCGGTGGCGGGTGACCTCCGCGGGCAGCTCGTCCGGGTCGCAGTCCAGCGACATGTCGACGATCCGCAGCGGCACGTCGAAGCGGCGGGCCAGCACCGCCACCGGGCTCGTGCCGTCCAGCACGGCGCGCACCAGGGTGTGCGCGCCGCCCGCGGGCCGGGCGGAGACGCCCAGCTCCGCCACCCCGTGGTCGCCGGCGAACAGCACGGCCCTGGGCCGCGAGACCGGCTCGACGGGGACGCGGGCCTGCGCCGCCGCCAGCCACTCGCCCAGCTCGTCCAGCCGCCCCAGCGCCCCGGCCGGCAGTCCGGTCCGGGCGCGTCGGTCCTCGGCGTCCCGGCGGACGCCGCTGTCGGGACGTTCGATGAGGTCGCCGAAGTCGTCGAGGTTCAGGCTGCCGTCGCTCATGCGGCCGACACTACCGTCCCCCCGTCCGCCTCCGGCCGGGGCTCAGCCCCGCAGCGGCAGGGCCGTGCCCGCCGTGACCAGCAGCACGTGCTCGCACTCGGCCGCCACCGCCGCGTTCAGCCGGCCCAGCTCGTCGCGGAAGCGGCGGCCGGCGGCCGTGGCGGGCACCACGCCCGAGCCGACCTCGTTGCTGACCGCGACCACCGTGCGGGTGGCGGAGCGGAAGGCCGCGACCAGGGCACCGGTCCGCTCGGCCAGCGCGCGGGGGGCCTCGCCGCTCCGCCAGCGGCCGTCGTCCCAGGCCCCGGCGGAGTCCATCGCGTCGGTCAGCCACAGGGCCAGGCAGTCGACCAGCATCGGCGGGGCGTCGGGCGCGGTGAGCAGCGGGACCAGGTCGCAGGTCTCGGCCGTCCGCCAGGAAGGCGGGCGGCGCTCCCGGTGGGCCGCCACCCGTACCGCCCACTCCTCGTCGCCGCCCCGGGTGCCGCCCGTCGCGACGTACAGCACGTCCGGGAAGGCGGCCAGACGGCGCTCGGCCTCGGCCGACTTGCCCGAGCGCGCGCCGCCCAGGACCAGCGTGCGCCGGGGGAGATCGGGGACCGCCCGGTAGTCGCCGACCACCACCGTGGTGCCGTCCGGCGCGGTACGGGCCCCCGCGGCGGCCAGCCGCCGGCGCAGCTCCGGGCCGGGCGGGACGTCGTGGTCGACGTGGACGGCCAGCACGTCCGTGGTCGGGCCCACGGCCCCGGCCGCCCGCAGCCGGGCCAGCGCGTCGGGACGGCCCAGGACGTCCAGCAGCACCAGGGCGTACGGCGCGGACGGCCACGGGGACCCGGCGCCCCCGCCCCCGCCCCCGCTCGCGGCGGCGGGCAGGCCCGCGGCCCCGGCGCCCGGCGGCAGGTACAGCAGGCGCTCGCCGTCCGGCCCGCCGATCTCGTAGCCGGTGCCCGGCGCGTCCAGCGCCACCGCCCGCACCCGGTGGCCGCTGATCAGCGTCAGCTCCCGGCCGTCGGGCACCCGCACCGGCGCGGGCAGCCCGGCCGGGATCTCCAGCGCCGGGCCCTCGTGGGGGTGCGACAGCAGCACCTGCCGCACCCCGTGCAGGGAGCGGCCCGCGCGGGCGGCGGAGAGCGCGGGCCCGGGGGTGAGGTCGAGCATCAGGACGTCGTCGACGAGCAGCGCGGTCGCCGCCCGCGCGTCCGCGCCGACGGCCGTGGCGCAGGACGCGCAGGGGCAGCCGGGCCGGGGGAGACCGGCGGGTGCGCCGGTGCCGAGCAGAGTGAGTTCCACGGCACGATCGTCTCGTGTCCGGCGGAGCGTCGCGCGAGGGGCACTAGTCTGCGCTCAGCGGGACAGGATCATGGACACACGGCAACACCGGACACAGCACAGGGGAGGCGCACATGGCGTGGACGTGGCGGTTCGAGAAGGCCGACGGCACGGAGACGGAACCGGCCGTCCAGCCGGAGGAGTTCTCCACCCAGGGCGACGCGGAGAGCTGGATCGGCGAGACCTGGAGGGAGCTGCTGGAGGGCGGCGTCGAGCAGGTGACGCTGCTGGAGGACGGCACCGAGATCTACGGGCCCATGAGTCTGAGCGCGGCCGGGGAGAGCTGAGCCCCGGGCACCGGACGGCACCCGCCCCGGCCGCTCCGGGGCGGGTGCCGTCCGGGGTCGTCCGGTGCCGTCAGCGTTCGCCGAGGGTGATGGTGACGGTCCGCTCCTCGCCGCCGCGCCGGTAGACGGCCTTCACCTCGTCGCCGGGCTCGCGGGAGGCCAGCGCCTCCGCCAGCGCGGTGGTGTCCGGGGTCTCCCTGCCGTCGAGCCCGGTGATCACGTCGCCCGCCCGGAGCCCGGCCGCGTCCGCCGCGCCGCCCTCCTCGGTCTCCACGATCGCGACCCCGGCGGGCCGGTAGTCCTCGCCCAGGACGGTGCGCACCGTCGCCTCGATCGCCGCCTCGTCGGAGTCGACGACCTCGCCGTGCTCGATCATCTGGTCGGCGAGGTGGCGGACGGTGTCGGAGGGGATGGCGAAGCCCAGGCCCGGCGCCGCGCCGCCGTTCCCGTCCGGGGTGCGGGCGGCCAGGGTGGGGACGCCGATGACGCGGCCGGAGAGGTCGACCAGGGCGCCGCCGCTGTTGCCCGGGTTGATCGGGGCCGAGGTCTGGATCAGGTTGCCGATGGTGGCCTCGGCGCTGCCCTCGCTGATGGCGCGGCCGGTGGCCGAGATGATCCCCTCGGTGACGCTGGAGGAGAGCCCCAGCGGATTGCCCATCGCCAGCACGATCTGGCCGACGTCCACCTCGTCGGACTCCCCGAAGGTCGCGGGGCGCAGGTTCCGGGGCGGATCGGTGAGCTTCACCACCGCCAGGTCCTCCTCCGGGTAGCTGGCGACCAGCTCGGCGTCCAGCTCGTCGCGGCCGGTGGCCATGGTGATCCGGAACCGCTCGGCGTCCCCCACCACATGGGCGTTGGTGACGATGTGGCCCTCGCCGTCGTAGACCACGCCCGAGCCCAGCCCCTCGCCGGTGGTGATCTGGACGACGGACGGCAGCACCCGGTCGACGACCTCCTGGAAGGACTCCTGCAGGTCGTCGGCGGCTCCGGGCACGGGGACGGTGGCGCTGGGGGAGGGCGAGCCGCCGGCGCCGTCGGAGGAGCCCGGCCCCGTGCAGCCGGTGAACAGGACGGCCGCCGCGCACAGGGCTGCGGCGCCCGCGCGGCGCCCGCCGCGCCGTGGGGAACGAGTCATGTGAACGAGCCCCCCTTCGCTGGTCTCCGCGCGGCCGGGCCGTCACGGCCGCGGAGCGTCCGCGTTCCCCGACGGGGCCGCCAGAAACTGCGTCGCCGCCAGCTCGCCGTAGAGCGGGTCGCCCGCCACCAGCTCCTCGTGGGTGCCCACCGCCCGCACCCGGCCCGCCTCCATCACCACGATCCGGTCGGCGAGCGTCACCGTGGACAGCCGGTGGGCGACGACCAGCACCGTCGTGGCGCGGGCCGCCTCGGCCACCGTGTCGCGCAGCGCCAGCTCGTTGACCGCGTCGAGCTGCGAGGTCGCCTCGTCCAGGAGCAGCAGCCGGGGGCGGCGCAGCAGCGCCCGCGCGATCGCCACCCGCTGCCGCTCCCCGCCGGAGAGCCGGCTGCCCCGGTGCCCGACGACCGTCTCCAGGCCGTCGGGCAGCCGACCGACCAGTTCGGTGAGGCGGGTGCGCTCCAGCACCTCGCGGATCTCCTCGTCGCCGGCGTCCGGCGCGGCGAACACCAGGTTCTCGCGCAGCGTCCCGGAGAGCACGGTCGCGTCCTGCTCGACGTAGCCGATCGAGGCCCGCAGCCCGGCCAGCGGCCAGTCGCGCACGTCGCGCCCGTCGACCAGCACCCGGCCGCCGCTCACCTCGTGGAAGCGCTCGATCAGCGAGAACACGGTGGACTTGCCCGCCCCCGAGGGACCGACGAACGCGGTCATGCCGCCGCCGGGCACGGAGAAGGAGACCCCGTGGTGGACGGCGGGCAGACCGGGCCGGTAGCGGAAGACGACGCGGTCGAAGACGACCGAGGCCGGCGGGTCCTGCGGGCGCGGGGCCGCGTCCCCGCCGTGCCCGTGCCCGGTTCCGGCCTCGGCCTCGGTTCCGGCTTCGGCCTCGGTTTCGGGTCCGGCCTGGGTTTCGGCTCCGGCTCCGGGGCCGGGTTCGGTCTCCATGCGCTCGGCCTCCGCGATCCGGGCGACGGCCGCCGCCCCCACCTGGTACTGCGTGGCCGCGTCGACCAGCCGGGAGACCGGTCCGATCAGGTAGAAGAGGAACAGCAGGAAGGCCACCAGCGACGAGACGGGGAGCGCGCCCGCGGCCACCCGCGCCCCGCCGACGCCCAGCACCGCCAGGAACGACACCTGCACGGCCAGCCCGACCGACGTGCCCGCCACCGCCTGCCAGCGCGCGGCCCGCACCCCGTGCCGCCAGGCCGCGCGCGCCGCCTCCTCCACGGCCCGCGTCTCGCGGGCCTCCGCGCCCGACGCCTTGACCGTGCGGAACGCGCCGAAGGAGCGCTCCAGCACCGACGAGATCTCCCCGACCGACTCCTGCGCCCGCTTCGACGCCCGCGAGATCCTCGGCATCACCAGCCCCGTCGAGGCGGCGATCAGCACGATCACCCCGAGGGTGACGCCCAGCAGCACCAGGTCCATCCGCGCCATCATCACGAGGGTCGCCACCAGCGTGAGGGAGCCGGTGACGGCCGACACCAGGGAGTCCGTGGTGACCTGCCGCAGCAGCGTGGTGTCGGAGGTGACCCGCGCCATCAGGTCGCCCGGCTGGGTCCGCTCCACCTCCGGCATCCGCAGCCGCAGCAGCCGGGCCACCAGCCGGCTCCGCGCGGCCAGCACCACGGACTCGGCGGTGCGGGCCAGGACGTACGCGCCGACCGACTCGATCGCCGTGCCCAGCACCACCAGCGCGGTGAGCAGCACCAGGACGCCGGCGATCGACTCGCCGCCGCCCAGCCGGTCCACCAGCTCCTTGGCGGCCAGCGGCTGCGCGAGCCCGGTGACGGAGCCGACCAGCGCCAGCAGCGCGCCGAGCGCGATCGGCGCCCGGTGCGGGCGGATGTGGGCGTACAGCGCGCGCCAGGTCTCCCGGGCGGGGAGCCGGTCACCGGCGGCGGGGAGTTCCCGGGCGTCCGCGGGCGCCGGGGACGCCTCGGGCGCGGGGGGTGCCGGGGACGACCGGGACGGCTGGGGTGGCTGGGACGGCTGGGGTGCCGGGGGTGCCGGGGATACGGACACGGTGGCCTTCCGTTCGGCGAACTGCTGCCGGTCTGCTGCCGGTGAGGACGCCGGACCGCCCCCGGACGCCTGAGTCCCCCCGCCCGCCCGGCGGTCCGGCGCTCAGCCGCGTACGGCGCACAGGTGCAGCAGCTCCGCCACCGCGCGGTACGGGTCGGTGCGCCCGGCCCGCTCCTCGGCGGCCAGCAGCCGCTCCCCGGCCTCGCCGGGCGGGAGGGCCGGGTCGTCGGTGCCGCCGGTGAAGACCCGCACCCCGTACCACCGGTGCACCGGGGTGCTCATCCCGGCGAGGGTGGCGGTCAGCGCCTCGCGGCGCAGGGCGCGGTCGGCGGGATCGGGCGGGACGAGCCGGGCCAGGGCCGCGGTCCAGTCGCCGGCCAGCCCCGGCCGCATGGCCGCGGCCTCGATGTTGGGCACCAGCAGCGACAGCAGCCCGCCGGGGGCCAGCACCCGGCCCAGCCCGGCCAGCAGCGGGCCGGGCTCGTCGCCGGGGACCAGCACACCGTGGCAGAGCACCACGTCGAAGGAGCCGGGCAGGAAGTGCGCCCCGGTGCTGCGGCTGTCGCCGGAGACGACGCGCATCCGCTCCCGTATGCCCGCGGGCTCCTCCCCGAGGACCCGGCGCACGGCGTCGGCCAGCTCCGGGTCGGACTCCAGCCCGGTCACCTCGTGCCCGGCCCTGGCCAGCGTCAGCGCCTGCCGGCCGTGGCGCAGCGCCACGTCCAGGACGCGCAGCCGCCGCCCCACGGGGAAGCGCGCGGTGATCTGCTCCTCGAGCTGCCGGGCGATCAGGGCATGCCCCAGGGCGCCGAGCCGGGGCACACCGTCCCGGCGCACGTCGTCGTGTCGTACGGCGATGTCCATCGGTGGTCCGTCGGGATCCGTCAAGGGGGTTCCGTCAGTGGTCCGTCAGCGGTCTGTCGGTGGTCCGCGGGGGCGGGAGGCCGACCCCCGCGCCCCGTCAGCGGCGCGGCGCCTCGCCCCGGGCGACCTGCGGCTTGGGCAGCCGCATGCGGCGCATCTGGAGCGTCCGCATCAGCGCGTACGCCACGGCGCCCCGCCGGTTCTCGTCGGGGAAGCGCTCGCGCAGGCCCTTGCGCAGCTTGTGGGAGGTGACGAAGGAGTCGACGACGATCATCACGATGACGCCCATCCACAGCAGCAGGGAGGCGTTCTTCACCTGCGCCGACGGCATCATGCTCAGGATCAGGATGAGCACCGCGAGGGGCAGGAAGAACTCCGCCACGTGCCACTTGGAGTCCACGAAGTCGCGGGCGTAGCGCCGCACCGGGCCGCGGTCGCGCGCCGGCAGGTAGCGCTCGTCGCCGCCGGCCAGGGCCTCGCGCTGCCGCGCCAGCTCCGCGCGGCGGGCCTCGCGGGCGCGCCGCGCGGCCTCCTTGCGGTCGGCCGGTGGTTTGACCACGGCGCGGCGCAGCGCCTCGGCCTCGCTGCGCTTGGGCGTGGGGCGGCCCTTGGGGGCCTGCGGGTCACGGCGCTGCTTGGTCAGGTCCACGCTCTCCCGGGGAGGCGCGGTCTGCTCATCACGGGAACGGCTTCGGAACACAGTGCCAAGAGTACGGGGCGTCCAGGTGTGGCCCCCACCCCCACGGGGAACGATCCGGCAACGGCGGGTCGCCGTACTCCCTACTTCCTGGGCGGGAGAGACCCTCTCGCCGATCGTCCTGGAGGAGGAGCACATCCGGGTCCGAACAGTGCGGTAATGGAAGCAGGGCCCGTAGTGTGGGACCTGTCGGTGTGCGAGGTTCAGTCCGTCTTCGAAGGGGGCGCGCGAAGCCCATGAGCGGTGTCATGAAGCGTATGGGAATGATCTTCCGCGCGAAGGCCAACAAGGCCCTGGACCGGGCCGAGGACCCGCGCGAGACGCTCGACTACTCCTACCAGAAGCAGCTCGAACTGCTGCAGAAGGTGCGCCGTGGCGTCGCCGACGTCGCGACCTCCCGCAAGCGGCTGGAGCTCCAGCTCAACCAGCTCCAGGGGCAGTCCGCCAAGCTGGAGGAGCAGGGCCGCAAGGCGCTCGCCCTCGGCCGCGAGGACCTGGCGCGCGAGGCGCTCTCCCGCCGCGCCGCCCTCCAGCAGCAGGTGACGGACCTGGAGCAGCAGCACCAGACCCTCCAGGGCGAGGAGGAGAAGCTCACCCTCGCCGCCCAGCGCCTCCAGGCCAAGGTGGACGCCTTCCGCACCAGGAAGGAGACCATCAAGGCCACCTACACCGCGGCCCAGGCCCAGACCCGCATCGGCGAGGCGTTCTCCGGCATCTCCGAGGAGATGGGCGACGTCGGCCTGGCCATCCAGCGGGCCGAGGACAAGACCGCGCAGCTCCAGGCCCGCGCCGGGGCGATCGACGAGCTGCTGGCCTCGGGCGCGCTCGACGACCCCAGCGGGCTGGCCAAGGACGACATCGCGGCCGAGCTGGACCGGATCTCCGGCGGCTCCGACGTGGAGCTGGAGCTCCAGCGGATGAAGGCCGAGTTGGCGGGCGGCACGGGCGGCGACCGGCAGGCCATCGAGGGCGGTCAGGACCAGGCGGGGCAGCGGCAGGCGCAGCAGCAGTCCCAGGACGCCCCCCGGTTCGACAAGCAGTAGCCGGCCCGACGAGCGGTGGCCGGGCGCCGGGGGCGCATCACCCCCGGCGTACCGGGCACCCGCTCCCCGGGAAGCCCGGAAGGAGAGCGTCGTGATCGTACGGATCATGGGGGAGGGGCAGGTCAGGCTGGACGACAGCCACCTGCCCGGCCTGAACGCACTGGACGACGAGCTGCTCCACGAGATGGAGCACGGCGACGAGGCCGGCTTCCGCCGCACCCTGAACGCCCTGCTGGACGCCGTACGCTCGCTGGGCACGCCCCTGCCGGACGACGCCCTGGAGCCCTCGGAGCTGATCCTGCCCGAGCCGGGCGCCACGCTGGAGGAGGTGCGCGCCCTGCTGGGCGAGAACGGACTGTTCCCCGCCGACGCCTCCGCCTGAGGGACGGGCGCCCCTCCCCGGAACCCCTACAGGAACGCGGCGGAGGGGACGTACGGCGACGGCGGCCGCATGCCGCGCAGGCCCACCCAGCCCGCCGTGTCCGGCTCCAGCCCCGCGGCCAGCCCGACGTCCAGCGCCCACTGCTGCTCGGCGGTCAGGCCCTCGATCCGCACCGGGCGGCCCTCGCCGACGACGCCCAGGGCGGCCGTCAGCAGCCGGGTGGCCAGCCGCCGGGAGGTCGCGCCCAGCAGCTCCACCCGGGCCTCGCCGCCGTCGCGGCCCCCGGACAGGTAGCAGTAGCCGCTGCCGGCGAAGTCGTCGGTCACCAGCGGCCTGGCGTGGCGCGGCAGCTCGTCGTGGTCCGGGCCGTGGGCGCCGCCGCGCAGCCGCCGGTCCACCGAGTCCATCAGGTCCCGGTCCTTCGGCCCGCCCTCGGCCACCACGCCGTCCGGGGCGGCGAGCCCCGCGGTCGAGACCGTCCCGGTCAGCCGCGCCGCCGGGTGCAGCTCGAAGCCCGCCCGGCGGCAGACGCGGGCGGCCACCGGATGGGGCGGCACGAGGACGATCCCGCGCAGGCAGCCGCGGCCGTACGCCAGCGCCCGCTCCAGCAGGGCGGTGCCCACGCCCCGGCCCCGCGCCTCGGGCAGCACGGCGAGCAGGGACAGCCCCCAGGTGCCCTCCCGCCGTGTGGACAGCACGGCTCCGACGGGGCGTCCCGCGGCGTCCTCGGCCAGCCAGCAGCCCCCCGGGTCGGTACGGGCCAGATGGCGGGCGTGGTGGGGGCGGCGGACGGCCGGGGCGGGCAGCGGCGCGTCCCGCGCCGGCGGGGCGGGGTGCGGTGCCCGGAGGGCGGCGTCCGCGACGAACCGCACGGCCGCGGCGTCCTCCTCGCGATCGTGTACCGGGCGCAGCAGCATGCCGACCATCCTGGCCGACCGCGCCGCGCCCGGTCACACGCGTCGCGGAATCCCGGCGCCTACGGCAGGGCGAGCATCCGCTCCAGGGCCAGCTTGGCGAACTTCTCGGTCTCCGGGTCGACCTGGACGCGGTTGACGACCTTGCCGTCGGCCAGCGACTCCAGGGCCCACACCAGGTGGGGCAGGTCGATCCGGTTCATGGTCGAGCAGAAGCAGACCGTCCGGTCGAGGAAGACGATCTCCTTGCCCTCGGGGGCGAAGCGGTTCGCCAGGCGGCGCACCAGGTTGAGCTCGGTGCCGATCGCCCACTTCGAGCCGGCCGGGGCGGCCTCCAGGGTCTTGATGATGTGCTCGGTGGAGCCCACGTGGTCCGCCGCCGCGACGACCTCGTGGCGGCACTCGGGGTGCACCAGCACGTTGACGCCGGGGACGCGCTCGCGCACGTCGTTCACCGACTCCAGCGTGAAGCGGCCGTGCACCGAGCAGTGGCCGCGCCACAGGATCATCTTCGCGCCGCGCAGCTCCTCGGCGGTCAGCCCGCCGTTCGGCCGGTGCGGGTTGTAGACGACGCAGTCCTCCAGGGACATCCCCATGTCGCGCACCGCGGTGTTGCGGCCCAGGTGCTGGTCGGGCAGGAACAGCACCTTGCCCCGCCCGGGCTCCCCCTGCGAGAACGCCCAGTCCAGCGCCCGCTTCGCGTTGGAAGAGGTGCATATGGTGCCGCCGTGCCGCCCGGTGAAGGCCTTGATGTCGGCCGAGGAGTTCATGTACGAGACCGGGACGGTGACGTCGGCGACGCCCGCCTCGGTCAGGACGTCCCAGCACTCGGCGACCTGCTCGGCGGTGGCCATGTCCGCCATCGAGCAGCCCGCGGCCAGGTCGGGCAGGACGACCTGCTGCCGGTCGCCGGTGAGGATGTCGGCGGACTCGGCCATGAAGTGCACGCCGCAGAAGACGATGTACTCCGCCTCCGGGCGGGCGGCGGCGTCCCGGGCGAGCTTGAAGGAGTCGCCGGTGACGTCGGCGAACTGGATGACCTCGTCGCGCTGGTAGTGGTGGCCGAGCACGAAGACCTTCTCGCCGAGCCGCTCCTTCGCCGCGCGGGCGCGCTCGACCAGGTCCGGGTCCGACGGGGAGGGCAGGTCGCCGGGGCACTCCACACCGCGCTCGCTCTTCGGGTCGGCCTCGCGGCCGAGGAGGAGCAGGGCCAGCGGGGTCGGCTGGACGTCCAGGGCGTCCCCGGGGGTGACCGGGACGGAAGCGGAAGGCGGGGCGGTGTTCACGGCACGCACCCTTTCATCGGGCTCAGCGGGTCTTTTCGTCGGATTGACGCTATCTATCATAACCGCTTCACGTCATATTGACGATGCCGATCGCGTCAGTGTGACGCATCCCCGTCCGCGCACACGCGGAAGTGACCGCCGGGCGGTGGTGTGCGAGCATGAAAGACGCAAAGACGTACCCGGCCTGGAATGAAACCGGGAGGCCGCCTGTTGAGCAGGCGGCAGAGCAGTCCGTACAACCCGGGAGAGAAGCAGATGTCCGTATCGGACGAGACCGCTGTGACGACTGACGGAATCATCCTGTCCGACGCCGCCGCGGCGAAGGTCAAGAGCCTGCTCGAACAGGAGGGCCGCGAGGACCTGGCCCTGCGCGTCGCCGTTCAGCCCGGCGGCTGCTCCGGCCTGCGGTACCAGCTCTTCTTCGACGAGCGGTCGCTCGACGGCGACGTCGTCAAGGAGTTCGACGGTGTCCGCGTCGTCACCGACCGGATGAGCGCCCCGTACCTGGGCGGCGCCTCCATCGACTTCGTCGACACCATCGAGAAGCAGGGCTTCACCATCGACAACCCGAACGCCACCGGCTCCTGCGCCTCCGCCGTTCCGCGTGAGCGTGGGGGGTGAGGGGCGGCCTACCGCCGCGGCTCCTCCTCCCTCCCCGGCGCGCCCTCCGGCAGCCGCTCGCCCTCCCGGTCCAGGACCTCGCGGTCGCCGACCGGCTCGTCGAGCGTCACCTCCACGGCCATGTCCTTGGCGACCAGGACGCACGCCTTGCCCGGGGGCCGGGGCTTCTCGGTGATCCGCACCGTCACCTTCTCCTCGCCCTCCTCGGCGGACGCGTCGTACTCACCGCACACCCCGCCCCAGAAGTGGACCGTGAGCGTGCGGTCCCCGGGCGCGTACTCCTCGACGTAGGTGGCGGTCCTGACCGGCTTCTCCGCCCCCGGGCCCGGCTCGCCCGGCGCGGAGGTGGGGTCGTCGCCGTCCGCGGGGGGCGGCGGCGCCAGGAACTCCGGCTCCACCGCCGGGTGGACCACCGTGTGCGTCCCCGAGCCCTCCGGCGCCACCTCGAACAGCCAGGAGGGGACGAGCAGTTCGCGCCCCTGCGAGGAGTACGCCGACAGCCCGAACGACGCCCCCGTCACCTCCACCGGCTCGCGCTCCCCGGCCGGGCCGCAGGGCTCGGGGCCCCCCGGTCCGCCCGGCCGCTCCGGATCGCCGTCGGCCGGCGGGACGATCGGGACGGTTCCGGGCTTCCCGCCGCCCGGCCCGGCGGTCCCCGGTTCCACCGCGCCCTTCTCCGGAGGCGCGGCGCACTTCGCTCCCAGGTCCACCCGGCCGCTGCGCCCGTTGAGCGCGGCGAGGGCGTCCCCGGCGCTCATCACCGGGTACTCCGCGCCCCCGCCGGCCTTCACCAGCCCGGTCGCCCGGCCGCTGCCGCTCACCGGCACGCCCCCGTCCGCGACGCCGATCTCGGTGGTCCAGCCGTGGACGGGCAGCCCGTCCTGCCGCGGTTCGACGCGGACGGTCCGCAGCCCGCCCCGCTCCCGCCCGGCGTCCACCTCGGCGCCCTCCAGGCCGAGGGCCTCCACGATCGGCCCGGCCGCCTCCTCGGCCTCCCGCTCGGAGACCTCGCCGTCCTCCGGCGGCGCCGCGCCGGTGAACGACCAGGCGCCGGACGCGGCGTCCACCGTGAGCCTCCCGCCCCGGCCGCCGTCGGTGCCGCCGTCGGTGCCGTCGTCGGTGTCGCCGGCCGTCCAGACGCCGTCCTTCCCGCGGACCCCGCCGCGCAGTCCCAGCGCCTCCGCCAGCGCGGCCGCCCTCTCCCTGCCGACCTCCCCGGCGGGCCGGTAGGCGGGGGCCGAGCCGGGCCCGTCGGGCAGGGGCCCGGCCGCCTTGTAGACCGGGCCGCCGCCGGGCGCCGGCTCGCCGGGCGCGATCCCGCGCTCCGCCGAGGCCGTACGGGTCTCCCCGTAGCCGTCCAGGACGAGCGGGGCCGGCGTGCCCCGGTCCCCCTGCCGGGCCGCGTCCGAGGTCCCGCCGCTCCCGGTGGTCGAGGCCCAGTACGCGCCGCCGCCTCCGGCCAGCAGGACGGCGAGGGCCACCGAGACGGCCGTCAGCCCGCGTCGCCGGGGTCGGTCGGATTCCGGGGTGTGGTCCGCACTCACCGCATCGCTCCTTCGGTTCCGTGCACCGCGCGTCCGTGCCGCGCGCACCTGGTGCTGTCGTCTCCAGCCGTGCGCCGATGGGACGGGAGCGGGGCGCGGACGGTTCCACGGGTCGGCCGGGCGGTGCGGAGGGGGAGGAAGTAGCGTGGTGGCGCCCGCAGTCCCGCCTCTCCAGGAGCAGCCCGCCGTGCGTATCGCTGTCACCGGCTCCATCGCCACCGACCACCTGATGACCTTCCCCGGCCGCTTCGCCGACCAGCTCGTCGGCGACCAGCTCCACACGGTGTCGCTGTCCTTCCTGGCCGACACCCTCAACATCCGGCGCGGCGGGGTCGGCGCGAACATCAGCTTCGGCATGGGCCAGCTCGGGGTGCGTCCGATCCTCGTCGGGGCCGCGGGCGCCGACTTCGAGGAGTACCGCGCCTGGCTGGAGCGGCACGGCGTGGACACCGCCTCGGTGCGCATCTCCGAGATCCTGCACACCGCGCGCTTCGTGTGCACCACCGACGCCGACCACAACCAGATCGGCACCTTCTACACCGGCGCCATGAGCGAGGCCCGGCTGATCGAGCTCAAGACGGTCGCCGACCGGGTCGGCGGCCTGGACCTGGTGCACATCGGCGCGGACGACCCCGAGGCGATGATGCGCCACACCGAGGAGTGCCGCTCCCGCGGCATCCCCTTCGCCGCCGACTACTCCCAGCAGCTCGCCCGGATGGACGGGGAGGAGATCCGGGGGCTGACCGAAGGCGCCGCCTACCTGTTCACCAACGAGTACGAGGCGGCGCTGGTGGAGTCCAAGACCGGCTGGGGCGCGGAGGACATCCTCGAGCGGGTCGGCACCCGCGTCACCACGCTGGGCGCCAAGGGCGTCCGCATCGAGCGGGCGGGCCGGGAGCCGATCACCGTCGGCTGCCCCCGGGAGGAGGCCAAGGTCGACCCGACGGGCGTCGGCGACGCCTTCCGCGCCGGCTTCCTGTCGGGCCTGGCCTGGGAACTGGGCCTGGAGCGGGCCGCGCAGCTGGGCTGCATGCTCGCCACGCTGGTGATCGAGACGCTGGGCACCCAGGAGTACGAGCTGCGGCGCGCCCACTTCCTGGAGCGCTTCACCAAGACCTACGGCCACGACGCCGCGGCCGAGGTCCAGGCCTGCCTGTCCTGAGCACCCGCCCCCGGCGGAGCCTCCCGGCACGGGGGCCGGGGGCCGGGGCAGGCGGTACGGGTCGGACGGCGCGGGGTCAGACGGCGCGGCGCACCCGGTGGGCGTGCCCCTCGGCGCCCAGGTACGCGTGGCCGCGCATCTCGCACCAGGCCGGGACGTCCAGCCGGGCCGCCTCGTCGTCGGCGAGCAGCACGACCGTGCCGCCGACCGGCACCCGGTCGATCACCTTCGCCAGTTCGATCACCGGGATCGGGCACCGCTTGCCCCGGGAGTCGACGGTGAGCTCCGCCTCGCCGATCTCCCCGGTCTCTCCGGCTCCTCCGCTCCCCTCGTCCGCCGCCCCGGTCCCCCCGGCTCCTCCGGCTCCTCCGGCCGGGGCGGCGGGCGCCCGGAGCCGGTCGCGCACCTCCCGCACCGCGTCCGGGAGCACCGACAGGAAGGCGTCGACGTCCTCCGCCGCCGTGCCCGGCGGCAGCGAGACCCGCACGTTGCCCTCCGAGAGCACCCCCATCGCGCGCAGCACATGACTGGGCACCAGCGTGCTGGAGGTGCACGAGGAGCCGGAGGAGACCGAGAACCCCGCCCGGTCCAGGGCGTGGAGGAGCGCCTCGCCGTCCACGTACAGGCAGGAGAACGTCACCACGTGCGGCAGCCGCCGCACCGGGTCGCCCACCACCTCCACGTCCGGCACCAGTCCGGGCACCTCGGCGCGGACGCGGTCCACCAGGGCGCGCAGCCGCGCCGCCTCGGCGTCCGCCTCCGCCCGCACCGCCCGCAGCGAGGCCGCCGCCGCGACGATCGCCGGGAGGTCCGCGAAACCGGGGGAGCGCCCCGACTCCCGCTCGTCCACCGGGGCCGGCGGGGCGAACCGCACCCCCTTGCGCACCGCCAGCAGACCGACCCCGCCCGGGCCGCCCCACTTGTGCGCGCTGGCCGCCAGCAGCGACCACCGGCCGGGCACCGGACCCCACGCCAGCGACTGGGCGGCGTCCACCAGCAGCGGCACCCCGGCCGCGGCGCAGGCCTCCGCCGCCTCCGCCACCGGCTGCTCGGTGCCCACCTCGTGGTTGGCCGACTGCAGGCAGGCCAGCGCCGTTCCGCCCCCCGCGGCTCCGCCCTCCCGCAGCGCCGCGGCGAAGGCGCCGGGGTCCACCCGCCCCGTACGGTCCACGGGCACCGTCTCCACCGTCCCGCCGCTCGCCTCGTGGGCCTCGGCGGCGTGGAGCACCGCGGAGTGCTCCACGGCGGAGACCACCAGGGTGCGGCCGACCCGCCTCCGCCCCGAGAGCGCGCCCGCGATCCCGGTGTGCAGGGCCCGGGTGCCGGAGGGGGTGAAGACCAGCTCGTCCGGGCGGCACCCCACCGCCTCGGCCGCCGCCTCGCGCGCCGCGTCCAGCAGCAGCCGGGCCCGCCGGCCCTCCCGGTGCAGCCGGGCGGGATCGGCCCAGCCCTCGTCGAGCGCGGCGAGCAGCGCCTGGCGGGCGACGGGGTGGAGGGGGAGCGAGGAGGCGGCGTCGAAGTAGGGCACACCAGCACGCTAGCGCGCCCCCTCCACCCGTGCGCCGCCGAGCCGTCCCGGCCGCCGCCGCGATCGCGGAAGCGTTGATTCCACCCGATTCCACCCCATCGGAGGGCCGCGCGGCGCGTTGGGCACCCTCCCCGCGCGACCCCAAATGGCGTCCAGTAGGGTTTGGTCCGCATAAACATCCAAACCCCTGCCCGCGCCAGGGCCGGCGCCCGACCACCACGGCCGAGCCCGGGCCGAGCGGGCGAGACTCTCGGGAAGGCGCTACGTGAGTCCCAACGGCTCCGACCGCTCGTCGCGGCGCCCGATGCGGCGGAAGCTGCCGCAGGCGCTTGCCGCGGGCCTGGTCCTGGCGACCGCCACCGGTTGCACATACAAGGACTTCCCCCGCCTCGGTATGCCCACCCCGGTCACGGAGGAGGCGCCGCGGATCCTCTCCCTGTGGCAGGGCTCGTGGGCGGCCGCGCTCGCGGTGGGCGTCCTGGTGTGGGGCCTGATCCTGTGGTGCGTCATCGTCTACCGGCGCACCAGGACCAAGGTCGAGGTACCTCCGCAGACCCGGTACAACATGCCCATCGAGGCGCTGTACACGGTGGTCCCCCTCATCATCGTCTCGGTGCTCTTCTACTTCACGGCTCGTGACGAGTCGAAGCTCCTGGAGCTGTCCGAGAAGCCCGACCACGTGATCAACGTGGTCGGCTACCAGTGGAGCTGGGGCTTCAACTACCTGGAGGACGTGGACGGTGACACCGGCACGTCCAACATCGACGCCGACGAGCTGTCCGGGATCCCCGACGACATGCTGAAGGCCGTCCCCGAGGGCGCCGAGGGCGTCTACACGGTGGGCACGCCGGGCGAGCGGAACCCGCAGACCGGCAACCCCGGCCCGACACTGTGGCTGCCCAAGGGCGAGAAGGTCCGGTTCATCCTGACCTCGCGCGACGTCATCCACTCCTTCTGGGTCGTGCCGTTCCTGTTCAAGCAGGACGTCATCCCCGGCCACACCAACCAGTTCGAGGTGACCCCCGACAAGGAGGGCACCTTCCTGGGCAAGTGCGCCGAGCTGTGCGGCGTCGACCACGCCCGGATGCTGTTCAACGTCAAGGTCGTCTCCCCGGAGCGCTACCAGCAGCACCTGGAGGAACTGGCGGAGAAGGGCCAGACCGGCTACATCCCGGCGGGCGGAGCCCGCCAAGAACGAGAAGGCCAGTAACCCGTGAGCATCCTCAACGAATCCCAGGGTGCCGCCGCAACGTCGGACCAGCCGGCGGCGACCCCCGCCCCTCTGCGCCCCAGCGAGCGCGGCAATCGTGTGATCCAGTGGCTGACCACCACCGACCACAAGACGATCGGCACGCTCTACCTGGTCACCTCGTTCTTCTTCTTCTGCGTCGGCGGTGTGCTGGCACTCTTCATGCGTGCCGAGCTGGCCCGTCCGGGCCTGCAGGTCATGTCGAACGAGCAGTTCAACCAGGCGTTCACCATGCACGGCACGATCATGCTGCTGATGTTCGCCACCCCGCTGTTCGCCGGCTTCGCGAACTGGATCATGCCGCTGCAGATCGGCGCGCCCGACGTGGCGTTCCCGCGGCTGAACATGTTCGCCTACTGGCTCTACCTGTTCGGCTCGCTGATCGCGGTGGGCGGCTTCCTCACCCCCGACGGCGCCGCGAGCTTCGGCTGGTTCGCCTACACCCCGCTGAGCGACGTCGTCCACAGCCCGGGCGTCGGCGGCGACATGTGGATCATGGGCCTGGCCTTCTCCGGCTTCGGCACGATCCTGGGCTCGGTCAACTTCATCACCACGATCATCTGCATGCGCGCCCCGGGCATGACGATGTTCCGGATGCCGATCTTCACCTGGAACGTGCTGCTGACCGGTGTGCTGGTCCTGCTCGCCTTCCCGGTGCTGGCCGCCGCGCTCTTCGCGCTGGAGGCCGACCGCAAGTTCGGCTCGCACATCTTCGACCCGTCCAACGGCGGCGCGCTGCTGTGGCAGCACCTGTTCTGGTTCTTCGGCCACCCCGAGGTGTACATCATCGCGCTGCCGTTCTTCGGCATCGTCTCCGAGGTCATCCCGGTCTTCAGCCGCAAGCCCCTCTTCGGCTACATCGGCCTGATCGCCGCGACCATCGCCATCGCCGGTCTGTCGGTCACCGTCTGGGCGCACCACATGTACGTCACCGGCGGTGTGCTGCTGCCGTTCTTCTCCTTCATGACGTTCCTGATCGCGGTGCCCACCGGTGTGAAGTTCTTCAACTGGCTGGGCACGATGTGGAAGGGCTCGCTCTCCTTCGAGACCCCGATGCTGTGGTCGATCGGCTTCCTGATCACCTTCACCTTCGGCGGTCTGACCGGCGTCATCCTGGCCTCCCCGCCGCTGGACTTCCACGTCTCCGACAGCTACTTCGTCGTCGCCCACTTCCACTACGTGGTCTTCGGCACCGTGGTCTTCGCGATGTTCGCCGGCTTCCACTTCTGGTGGCCGAAGTTCACCGGCAAGATGCTCGACGAGCGGCTCGGCAAGATCACCTTCTGGACGCTGTTCGTCGGCTTCCACGGCACGTTCCTGGTCCAGCACTGGCTGGGCGCCGAGGGCATGCCCCGCCGGTACGCCGACTACCTGGCGGCCGACGGCTACACCGCGCTGAACACGGTCTCGACGATCTTCTCGTTCATGCTCGGCATGTCGATCCTGCCGTTCCTCTACAACGTCTGGAAGACGGCGAAGTACGCGCCGAAGATCGAGGTCGACGACCCGTGGGGCTACGGCCGCTCGCTGGAGTGGGCGACCTCCTGCCCGCCGCCGCGGCACAACTTCGTCTCCATGCCGCGGATCCGCTCCGAATCCCCGGCGTTCGACCTGCACCACCCGGAGATCGCGGCCGTCGACCAGCTCGAGAACGCCGAGGGTCCCGAGGGCAAGGTCCTCTCCGGCGCCAAGGAGGCCGGCAAGTGAAGATCCAGGGACGCATGTTCATCTGGCTGTCGGTCTTCATCCTGGCCGTCGCCATCATCTACGGACTCTGGTCCAAGGAGCCGGTCGGCACCACCGCGCTGTTCATGTCCTTCGGCCTGTCGATCATGATCGGCTACTACCTGGCCTTCACGGCCCGGCGGGTGGACACCGGGGCGCAGGACAACAAGGACGCGGACGTCGCCGACGACGCCGGCGAGCTGGGCTTCTTCAGCCCGCACAGCTGGCAGCCGCTGGCCCTGGCCGTCGGAGGCGCGCTGGCCTTCCTCGGCGTCGCCATCGGATGGTGGCTGGTGTACATCTCGACGCCGATCATCCTCATCGGCCTCTTCGGCTGGGTCTTCGAGTACTACCACGGCGAGAACCAGAACCAGTAGCACTACCCCATCACGCACGGGTCACCTCCGGACACGCTCCGGAGGTGACCCGTTCGTACGTATCCGGCTCGTCCGTTCCGACCAGCGTTCCTACCGTGGCAGCATGAGTCGTGGATCACGCAGGACAGCAATGATCTGCTTCCTGGTGCTCGCGCCGCTCGCGGTGGGACCCGCCGCCTGCAGCAGCGGCGAGCAGCCTCAGGACGCGGCTCCTCACGACGCCACCGCGCACGTCGCGCTGAGCGCCGGAGAGGACGGCCGCACCGCCGACCCGGACAAGCCCCTCGAGATCACCGCCCGCGACGGCAGCCGCATCACGGACGTCCGCGCGGTCGACACGGCGGGCCGCCGCCTGACCGGCGAGCTCTCCGCCGACGGCTCCCGCTGGCGCAGCGACACCCCGCCGGCCGGTGCCATGCGCTACACCGTCGTCGTCGGCACCGAGCGCGACGACGGCGCCCCCGGCCGCCGTACCGCCGAGCTCACCACGCGCCCGGCGACCGGGGGCAAGAGGCTGGAGGTCGACCTCGGTCCGGACGACGGCACCTACGGCGTCGGCCAGCCCATCACCGCCGAACTCAGCCGGCCGGTCAGGAGCGCGGGGCAGCGCGCGATCGTGGAGCGCGCGCTGACGGTGGAGTCCACCCCCGCCGTCGAGGGCTCCTGGCGCTGGATGGACGACAGGACGCTCCACTACCGCCCGCGCGCCTACTGGCCCGCGCACGCCACCGTCGTGGCGCGCGGCAACCTGGAGGGCCTGTGGATCCGCGAGGGGCTGCGCGGCGGCGGGACGGAGCCGCTGCGCATCCGGACGGGCGACCGCGTCGAGGCCGTCGTCGACATCGACAGGACCACGATGACCGTCCGGAGGAACGGCGAGGTCGTCCGGACCATCCCGGTCACCACCGGCAAGCCCGGGTTCCGCACCCGCGAGGGCGTCAAGGTGGTGCTCGGCCGGCAAGCCGCCGTACGCATGACCGGTACCAGCATCGGCATCCCCGAGGGCAGCGCCGAGTCCTACGACCTCGACGTCCAGTGGGCCACCCAGCTCACCGACAGCGGCGAGTTCGTCCACGCGGCGCCCTGGTCGGCGGCGCACCACGGCCGGGACAACGTCAGCCACGGCTGCACGGGCATGAGCACCGAGAACGCCCGCTGGTTCTTCCACGCCGTCCGACAGGGGGACATCGTCCGGCACGTGGGCGGGGACGGGCCGAAGATGCCCGCCTTCGGCAACGGCCTCGGCGACTGGAACCTCTCCTGGGAGCAGTGGCGCCGGGGCAGCGCCCTGAGCTGACCCGGGCGGGGCCCCGGAAAGGGCGACGGGCCGCGCCGGCACCTCCGGGTGCCGGCGCGGCCCGTGCCGCGGGTGCGCTCAGGCGGCCGCGTGCCGCACGCCGCGCAGCAGCCCGGCCAGGGCGTCGGCCAGGAGAACCGGGTCGACCGGGTGCGCGACCGCGGCCTCCGCCCGGCTCCAGGTGGCCAGCCAGGCGTCCTGCGGGCGGCCGATCAGCAGCAGGACGGGCGGGCAGTCGAAGATCTCGTCCTTGATCTGGCGGCACACGCCCATCCCGCCGGCGGGCACCGCCTCGCCGTCCAGCACGCAGACGTCGATGCCGCCCTCCTCCAGCGCGGCGATCACCGCGGGCAGCGTGGCGCACTCCACGTACTCGACCGGCGGCACGTCGGCGGCCGGGCGGCGCCCGGCGGCCAGCCGCACCTGCTCGCGGGTGTTGGCGTCGTCGCTGTAGACCAGCACCGTGGCGGTCGGCTGCATGGTTCCTCCGTGTCCTCAAAGGTCCATGGGTCCATGGGGCATGGGGCCATGGGTCGCGTATGCCGTTGTTGGCGGATGCTACTCCGTCCCGAGCCCGCCCGTCAGGGATCCGGAAGGCCCCGGGATGGGCTGTCTGAGCAGGACACGGGCGGTTGACACACCGAACAGGACCCCCCGAGGTGAGGGCCGGATAAGCGACCGACATAATGTCGGCGTGGCGACAGCAACAGCAGTAGATACCGGGCACGCGCACCCGTCGGTGAACAGGCCGAACCTCACCAGCGTCGGAACCATCATCTGGCTGAGTTCCGAGCTGATGTTCTTCGCGGCCCTCTTCGCGATGTACTTCACCCTTCGGTCGGTGACGGGAGCCGAGTACTGGACGGGAGAGGCGGACATCCTCAACCTTCCGTTCGCGGCGACGAACACCACGATCCTGGTGCTCTCCTCCCTCACCTGCCAGCTCGGCGTCTTCGCCGCCGAGCGCGGTGACGTGAAGAGACTGCGCCTGTGGTTCGTGATCACCTTCATCATGGGTGCGATCTTCATCGGCGGCCAGGTCTTCGAGTACACCGAGCTGGTCCACGAGGGCGTCTCGATCTCCTCGGGGCCGTACGGGTCGGCGTTCTACCTGACCACCGGCTTCCACGGCCTCCACGTGACGGGCGGCCTGATCGCCTTCCTGTTCGTCCTCGGCCGGACGTACATGGCACGGCGCTTCACGCACCACCAGGCCACTGCGGCCATCGTGGTGTCCTATTACTGGCACTTCGTCGATGTCGTCTGGATCGGCCTCTTCGCCACCATCTACCTGATCAAGTGATCAGGCAGTACAGCCAGAAGCATCGACGCAGAAGATCCTGACACCGGGGTAATCCGTGAAAAAGCTCTCCGCACGACGGCGCCATCCGCTGGCGGCGCTCGTCGTCCTACTCTTCGCGCTGGCGGCCACCGGGGGGCTGTACGCCGCGTTCGCTCCCGCGGACGAGGCGAAGGCCGACACGTCGGCCCAGTCCCTCGCCATCGAGGAGGGCAAGAAGCTCTACGCCACCGGCTGCTCCAGTTGCCACGGAACCGGCGGCCAGGGCACGAGTGACGGTCCCAGCCTCGTCGGCGTCGGCGCCGCGGCCGTAGACTTCCAGGTGGGCACCGGCCGCATGCCGGCCCAGTCCCCGGGCGCCCAGGCGCCCAAGAAGCCGCAGGTCTACACCCAGGCGCAGATCGACCAGCTCGCTGCGTACGTCGCCTCGCTGGGCCCCGGTCCGAGCATCCCGACGGAGGAGCAGTACGACCCCTCCGGCGCCGACAGCGCCGCGGGCGGCGAGCTGTTCCGCACCAACTGCGCGCAGTGCCACAACTTCACCGGTGAGGGCGGCGCCCTCACCAACGGCAAGTACGCTCCCGAGCTCGACGGCGTCTCCGACAAGCACATCTACGAGGCGATGCTCCACGGCCCGCAGAACATGCCCGTCTTCCCCGACACGGTGCTGCCGGAGAAGGAGAAGCGGGAGATCATCGCCTACATCAACGACGTCCAGGGTGAGGACGAGAAGTCTCCCGGCGGCTTCAAGCTGGGCGGCTTCGGCCCGGTCGCCGAGGGCATGTTCGCGTGGACCATCGTCCTCGCCCTTCTGATCGGCGTCGCCGTGTGGGTCGCGGCGCGTACCGCCAAGGCCAGGAAGTCATGAGTAGCCACACCGGATCCCACGACGTGCCAGAAGAGAACCTGCCGGGACGGCGCGAGGGCGCCCACGGCGAGGTGGCGACCCGGGCGGAGAACCCGTTCGCCGACCCGGGGCTGCCGCCCCACGAGCCGCGCATCCAGGACATCGACGAGCGGGCCGCCAAGCGCTCCGAGCGCGTCGTCGCCCTGCTGTTCACGGTGTCGATGCTGGCCACCATCGGCTTCATCGTCGCGTACGTGCTCATCCCCATCGACCAGTACATCCTCGTCTGGCCGCTGGGCGAGATCAGCGCCCTGAACTTCACGCTCGGCCTGACCCTGGGCACCGCCCTGTTCTGCATCGGCGCCGGCGCGGTCCACTGGGGCCGCACGCTGATGTCCGACCACGAGCTGATCGGCGAGCGCCACCCGGTCGAGGCCGACGCGCCGACCAAGGAGAAGGTCCTCGCCGACTTCCACCAGGGCGCCAAGGAGTCGCAGATCGGGCGGCGCAAGCTCGTCCGCAACACGATGTTCGGCGCGCTGGCCCTGGTGCCGCTCTCCGGCGTGGTGCTGCTGCGCGACCTCGGCCCCCTGCCGGAGGACAAGCTCCGCCACACCGCGTGGGAGAAGGGCAAGCTGCTCGTCAACCAGAACACCGGCGAGCCGCTGCGCCCGGAGGACGTCACCGTCGGCTCGCTGGTCATGGTCCAGCCCGAGGGTCTGGAGGAGGGCAGCCACGAGTTCCAGACGGAGATCGCCAAGGCCGCGGTCATGCTCATCCGGCTGGAGCCCGAGGACATCAAGGACAAGCAGGAGCTGGACTGGTCCCACGAGGGCATCGTCGCCTTCTCCCGGATCTGCACCCACGTGGGCTGCCCGGTCACCCTGTACGAACAGCAGACCCACCACGTGCTGTGCCCGTGCCACCAGTCGACGTTCGACCTGGCCGACGGAGCGCGTGTGATCTTCGGCCCGGCCGGTCACCCCCTGCCGCAGCTGCGGATCAGTGTCAACGAAGACGGTTTCCTCGAGGCGCAGGGCGACTTCGCGGAGCCCGTCGGCCCCACCTTCTGGGAGCGCGGATGAGTACTGCAGGCGACGCCCCGAAGCGCCGGGGCAAGGCGCCCGCCGGTGAGCGGGTCGCGGACTGGGCCGACGGCCGCCTGGGCATCTACACCCTGGCCAAGGCCAACATGCGGAAGATCTTTCCGGACCACTGGTCCTTCATGCTCGGAGAGGTCTGTCTCTACAGCTTCATCATCATCATCCTGACCGGTGTCTACCTGACGCTGTTCTTCCACCCGAGCATGGCGGAGATCGAGTACCACGGCACCTACGTGCCGATGCAGGGTGTGCACATGTCGGAGGCGTACGCCTCGACCCTGGACATCAGCTTCGACGTCCGCGGCGGCCTGCTCGTGCGGCAGATCCACCACTGGGCCGCGCTGGTGTTCCTGGTGGGCATGTTCGTCCACATGATGCGCGTGTTCTTCACCGGCGCCTTCCGCAAGCCGCGCGAGATCAACTGGCTGTTCGGCTTCCTGCTGCTGGTGCTGGGCATGTTCACCGGCTTCACCGGCTACTCCCTGCCGGACGACCTGCTGTCGGGCACCGGCCTGCGCTTCATGGAGGGCGCGATCCTCTCCATGCCGGTGGTCGGCTCGTACCTGGCCATGTTCCTGTACGGCGGGGAGTTCCCGGGGACGGAGATCATCCCGCGGTTCTTCGTGGCCCACGTCCTGCTGCTGCCCGGCATCATGCTGGGGCTCGTGGTGGCGCACCTGATCCTGGTCTTCTACCACAAGCACACCCAGTTCGCCGGTCCCGGCCGGACCGAGAAGAACGTCGTCGGCATGCCGCTGCTGCCGGTCTACATGGCCAAGGCGGGAGGCTTCTTCTTCCTGGTCTTCGGCATCATCGCGGTCATCTCCGCGACGTTCAGCATCAACCCGATCTGGGTGCTGGGCCCGTACCGGCCGGACCAGGTGTCCACCAACGCGCAGCCCGACTGGTACATGGGCTTCTCCGAGGGCCTGATCCGCGCGATGCCCGGCTGGGAGATCGTCATCCCGGGCGGCTACACGCTCGCCCTGGGCGTGCTCGTCCCGCTGATGATCTTCCCGCTGATCCTGGCGGCGATCGCGGTGTACCCGTTCATCGAGTCCTGGGTCACCGGGGACAAGCGCGAGCACCACATCCTGGACCGCCCGCGCAACGCCCCGACGCGCACCGCGTTCGGCGCGGCCTGGATCGCCCTGTACTTCATCCTGCTCGTCGGCGGCGGCAACGACCTGTGGGCCACGCACTTCCACCTGTCGATCAACGCCATCACCTGGGCGGTGCGGATCCTGTTCTTCGTGGGTCCGGTGCTCACCTTCATCGTCACCAAGCGGATCTGCCTGGGTCTGCAGCGGCGCGACCGCGAGAAGGTGCTGCACGGCCGCGAGAGCGGCATCATCAAGCGGCTGCCGCACGGTGAGTTCGTCGAGGTGCACGAGCCGCTCTCGCAGGAGCAGCTCCACACCCTCACGGCCCACGAGCAGCACAAGCCGCTGGAGATCGGCCCGGAGACGGACGAGAACGGGGTGACCCGCAAGATCAGCCCGATCCAGAAGCTCCGCGCCAGGCTCAGCCGCGGCTACTACGGGGAGGGCAACCAGATCCCGAAGCCCTCGGCGGAGGAGTTCAAGGAGCTCACCAGCGGCCACCACGGCCACCACTGACGGGTACGCCCGAAGGCACGTCCGAAGAACGCCACACCGAGGGCCCCGGGCCCCTCCCGCGGGAGGGACCCGGGGCCTTCCGGTGTCCGCGGGCGTGTCCGGACTGCGGGCAGCGGCCGTGGACGGCGCGGCGCGCCGATAGGCTGGCCGCGGGCCGCCGCGTCGATCCGGCCCCTCGCATCCGACCACGCCAGGAGTGATTCCCATGAGCGCTGCTACGACCACCGGAGGCGACACCGTGGCGGCGCACACCTGGCCGGACGTGCTGAGCGCCCTGCTGGCCGGCGAGGACCTGCCCGCCGGGAGCACCGCGTGGGCGATGGACCAGATCATGCGCGGCGAGGCGACCGACGCCCAGATCGCCGGGTTCGCGGTGGCGCTGCGCGCCAAGGGCGAGACGGTGGACGAGGTCACCGGGCTGGTCCGGGCGATGTACGGGCACGCCAACGTGATCGAGGTGCCGGGCCCGTCGGTCGACATCGTCGGCACCGGGGGCGACCGGGCCAGAACGGTGAACATCTCGACGATGTCCTCGATCGTGGTGGCCGGCACCGGCGCGCGCGTCGTCAAGCACGGCAACCGCGCGGCCTCCAGCGCCTCCGGTTCCTCGGACGTCCTGGAGAAGCTGGGCGTCAACCTGGACCTCGGGCCCGAGCGGGTCGCCGCGGTCGCGGAGGAGGCCGGGATCACCTTCTGCTTCGCGGTGAGGTTCCACCCCTCCCTGCGCCACGCGGGCGCGGCCCGCAAGGAGCTGGGCATCGCGACGATCTTCAACTTCCTCGGCCCCCTGACCAACCCGGCGCGGGTGAAGGCCCAGGCCACCGGGGTCGCCGACGCCCGGATGGCGCCGATCATGGCGGGCGTGCTCGCCGAGCGGGGGACGTCCGCGCTGGTCTTCCGCGGCGACGACGGACTGGACGAGCTGACCGTGACGGGCACCTCGACGGTGTGGGTGGTGCGGGACGGCCGGGTGCGCACCGAGGTCTTCGACCCGCGCGACGTCGGCATCTCCCCGGTGCCGCTGGAGGCGCTGCGCGGCGCGGACGCCGCCCACAACGCGGACGTGGCCCGGCGGCTGCTGGAAGGGGAGACCGGCCCCGTACGGGACGCGGTCCTGCTGAACTCCGCCGCCGCGCTGGTCGCCCTGGAGCCGTCCGGCGCGCCGCTGGCCGAGCAGATCGCGGCGGGCATGGCGCGGGCCGCGGAGTCCATCGACTCCGGCGCGGCCAAGGCGACGCTGGAGCGCTGGGTGGCGGCCAGCAACGCCTGAGCCGCCCCCGCGGGCCGGGGGCGGACGCGCACGGCCCGCAGCGGCCGGGGACGGCTGCGGGGACGGCCACGGAGACGGTCGCGGAAAAGGCCGCGGACAGGGGGAGGCCCCGGCGCACCGCGTGCGCC
>NZ_JARVKV010000053.1 GCF_029813835.1 Streptomyces sp. DH37 | reverse complement strand
CCACCCACCCACCCTTTCCCCTCGTCACCCGTACGAGTGACCAGCTTGCGGGTTTGAGAAGCGGGCGGTTACGTTCACCGCGACAACCGCAAACAGATACGGCCCCCGGCCGGGACTGGCATCCCGATCGAGGGCCTCACCGATCAGGAAGAAACAGGCTTCCCGATGGCTGACTCGCAGTTTAGCGCGCCCGCGCGCGCCCGCGCCGAGGCTCCGGCCTCCGGCGTGATCCACGTCCGCACCCGTCTCACCACCGGCTTCACCGTCCTCGCCAACGCCCTGGCCCAGCGGCCCGGCAGCGCGGTCACCATCGGGGTCGCGGCCTACATCGCCTCCCTGCCGGACGGCGCTCCGGTGAGCATCACCGCTCTGTGCGAGCACTTCTCCGAGGGCGAGATCCTGATCTCCCGGGCCCTGCGGGAGCTGGAGGCGTCCGGCCACCTGGAACGGCGGCGCGAGCGCGGGCCGGACGGCCGGGTCCGCACCCGCACCCGCTTCCACGACGTACCGCCCGGCGACGACGGTCCGGACCCCACGCCGCCGCCCGGCCGCCGGCGCCGCCCCGCACCCGTCCGCGTACCGGTACCGGCGGCGCGTACGGAGGCCGAGGCGGCGCCCCTCCCGCCTCCCCCGGCGGCGGTGCGGTCGCCGCAACCGCCGCCCCCTCCGCTCGGCGAGGCCGATCCGCACGCGGTGCGCGTCCTGACCTCCCTGCGCACCGTCGATCCCCGGCTGATCCTCTCCGAGGGCGAGGCCGCCCGGCTCGCCCCGGACGTGGCCCGGTGGCTCGCGGCGGGCGTGTCCCCCGCCCGGATCACCGAGACGCTCACCAACGGCCTGCCCGAACGGCTGCTGGCCCGCCCGGCCCGCATCCTGGCCTTCCGGCTCGGCGAGCCGCCCCTGCCCGCGCCCGCCCCTCCCCCACCGCCCGCGAAGCCGGCCGTCCTGCCCCTCCAGACCTGCGACGGCTGCGAACGCGCCTTCCGCGCGGCCAGGCCCGGCCTGCTGTGCCGTGACTGCCGCGTGGAGCGGGAGGAACTCCGCGCGACCGGCTGATTCAGCGAGCGCGGTGCCCTGTACGGCGACGAGGAAGGTCCATCCTGCGGTGGACTGCTGCCGAGCCTGCGCCGTACGCCGCCCCGGGTCTGCGTCGTGATCGACACCCCCGGGTCGGTGAGCGACGCCGAGCTGGGCAGCGCGCTGCTGGAGGTGGTGGCGATCTCACGGGCGGTGGGCGGACCGCGCGACCTGGTCTCGGTGCTCTCCTGCGACGCGGCGGCCGGAGTCGCCGTCCCGCTCTGCCGCGCCGAGAACGTCGAACCGGTCGGCGGCGGGGGAACGGACCTGCGTTCCGGTTTCACTCGGGCGCTCCGCTCCCGGCCCCGCCCGGACGTGATCGTCGCCCTGACGGACGGCCAGACTCCGTGGCCCTCCGCACAGCCGCCCTGCCGCATCGTCGTCGGCCTCTTCCCCCGTCCCGCCCGGGCCGTGGACGAGGAGAACCCCGACCACCTCCCGGACGCCCCGCCGTCCTGGGCGCGTGTCGTCACCATCGGCTGAGGAAGCGCGCCGGGGAAGCGGTGAGGCACCACCCCTCGCGGGCGGACCGCGGCCGACCGGCGCGGGCTACAGCGGCGCGGTGTCCCGGGAGGGGGCGGCGGTGCTGTCGCGGACCGTCAGGGTGGGGTCGGGGCCGTGGCGGTGCTCGACGCGGTGGCCGGTGGCCACGTCCCGGAGCTGACGGGCCGCCAGGGCTCCGTAGGCGGCGATGTCGCGGCGCAGCGCGGTCAGGCCGGGGTGGACCAGTTCGCACAGCGGCGAGTCGTCCCAGGCCACGAGGGAGACGTCCTCGGGGACCCGGACGCCCAGGGTCTGCGCCGCGCTCAGGCCGGAGACGGCCATCACGTCGTTGTCGTAGAGGATCGCGGTGGGGCGCTCGGCGCCCTCCAGCAGGGCGCGGGTGGCGGCGAAGCCCCGCTCGCCGCTGTAGTCGGCCTCCACGCTCCGCCCGGTGACGCCCCGCTCGGCGGTGGCGGCGGTGAAGGCCTCGGTCCGTATGAGGGTGTGCCGCAGGACGGCGGGCCCGGTGACGTGGGCGATGGAGCGGTGGCCGAGGTCGGCCAGGTGGGCGACGGCGGTGCGTACGCCCGCCGCGTCGTCGCTCCACACCGCCGACAGGCCCCCGGAGGCGGCGGGCGAGCCGATCACCACGGCGGGCAGGCGCAGTTCCTCCAGGGCGCGCACCCGGGGATCGTCCACCCGCAGGTCGACCAGGAAGACGCCGTCGACCTTGCGCTGCGCCCACCAGGCCCGGTAGGTGGCCATCTCGGCGTCGGCGTCGGGCGCGACGGTGAACAGCAGCGAGGTGCCGTCCTCGGACAGCTCGCCCTGGATGCCGGAGACCAGCTGCATGAAGAACGGCTCGATGCCCAGGGAACGCGCCGGGCGGTCCACGACCAGTCCGAACGCGCCGGCCCTGCCGTCGGAGAGGGCCCTGGCCGCGCTGTTGGGCTGCCAGCCCAGTTCGTCCGCGATGGCGAGCACCCGGGCGCGGGTCGCCTCCGAGACTCCGGGACGGCCGTTGAGCGCGAAGGAGACCGCGCTCTTGGTCACCCCCGCACGACGGGCGATGTCCACCATGGTGGGACGCTTCACCGCTACTCCCTCCCGCCGCCGTCACCGGCGAACTGGGGCTCATCCTAGAGCGGCCGACTGCGGCCCGGAACACGAGATCCGAAGGCCGTCCGCGGCCGGGGGCGCGGCGTATGGACGCCTCCGATGCCGTTGAACAATCAACCGGATGAGCCCGGGGCGGCACCGCCGCCGGAACCCGTCCGCCTCCGGAGGGCGGGCGGCGGGCGGACATCACCCCGGCCCGCGGGGGTAGGAGGCAGAGAGGACGCACGACAGAGCGCAGAAGGCGCAGCTCGCTCCGGCGAGCACCCGTGAACAGCTGGAGGAACCGTGCCGGGCATTCTGAGCAAGATCGCCATGTTCGCCCGAACCCCGCAGGGCCGCCGTCTGACCCAGAAGGCCAGGACGGCGGCCTCCGACCCCAGGAAGCGGGCCGAGGCCAAGCGCGCCCTGAGCAGGCTGCGCGGCCGCGGGTCCGGGCACCGCTGAGGCGCCCCGCCTCCGTACGGCCCCGCATCCCCGCACACCCGCCCGCCCGCTCGCCGACCACAGCACGCCGCCCGCCGCCGTGGAAAACGGCGGCGGGCGGCGTCGTGTGCTGCCAGGATGGGGGCATGGTCGAGATCGGCACGGGCGGCGGCAGCGGGATCAGACTCGTCCACACCGCCGAGCTGGACGCGTCCGCCCGCGCGGCGGCGCGGTCCCTGCTGGACGAGGTCTTCGAGGGGGACCTGACCGACCAGGACTGGGAGCACGCCCTGGGCGGCGTGCACGCCCTGGCCTGGGAGGGCTCCGAACTGGTCGGCCACGCCTCGCTGGTCCAGCGGCGGCTGCTGCACGGCGGCCGGGCGCTGCGCGCGGGCTACGTCGAGGGGGTCGGGGTCCGCGCCGACCGGCGCGGACGCGGATACGGCGCGGCGCTGATGGAGGCGCTGGAGCGGGTGGTGCGCGGCGCGTACGACCTGGGCGCGCTGGGCTCCAGCGACGAGGCGCTCGGCTTCTACGCGGCGCGCGGCTGGCTGCTGTGGCAGGGCCCCACCTGGGCGCTCACCCCCTCGGGCCTCGTGCGCACCGAGGAGGACGACGGATGCGTCCACGTCCTGCCGGTGACCCGGGAACTGGACCCGGCCGGCGAGCTGGTCTGCGACTGGCGCGACGGCGACGTCTGGTAGCACCGGCCGTACGGCTCCGGGGCCGCCTCAGATCCCCGGTTCCAGCGCGCGGACGGCCGCGACCAGCGGCGCCAGCTCGGGCCGCTCGGCGGCGGCGGCGAGGGCCTCGCGCAGCGCGGCGTCGTTGGTCGGCCGCGCCTTCTCCAGCAGTTCCCGCCCCTCGCCGGTGACCTCGGTGTAGATGCCGCGCCGGTCGGTGGGGCACAGGTAGCGGCTGAGCAGGCCGCGGTCCTCCAGCCGGTTGACCAGGCGGGTGGTGGCGCTCTGGCTGAGCACCACGGCGTCGGCCAGCTCGTTCATGCGCAGGTGCCCGCCCTCGCCGCCGTGCTGGCCGCTGAGCACGTCCAGCACGGAGAACTCGCGCACGCTGAGCCCGTGCTCCGCCTGGAGCGCGCGCTCGACGCGCGCCTCGATGCGGCCGTGCAGGGCCGACAGGGCGCACCAGCCCTGGGCCAGCCCCCGGTCGGGGCGGGTCGTGGTCATCTCGCGTCTCCCCTTCGTGTCGCCTCCCAGGTTAGCCAGGCGCGGTACAAGGCGTTTGCAAATATCCCGCGTCTGCAATTATTGTCTACGCCTGTAAGACGTATGTGCAACAAATCTGGGAGCCCCTTCATGCCCCTCGCCCTGCTGGCGCTCGCGATCGGCGCCTTCGGCATCGGCACCACCGAGTTCGTGATCATGGGACTGCTGCCGGAGGTGGCGGAGGAGTTCGGCGTCCCCATCCCCACCGCCGGCCTGCTCGCCACCGGCTACGCCCTCGGCGTCGTCGTCGGCGCGCCGCTGCTGGCGGTCGCGGGCACGCGCGTCTCGCGCAAGCGGATGCTGATGCTGCTGATGGTCCTGTTCACCCTGGGCAACCTGGTCTCCGCCCTCGCCCCCGCCTTCGAGGCGATGCTGGCCGGGCGGGTCGTCGCGTCGCTCGCCCACGGGGCGTTCTTCGGCATCGGCTCGATCGTCGCCGCCGACCTGGTGGCCCCGCGGAAGAAGGCGGGCGCGATCGCGACGATGTTCACCGGCCTCACCGTGGCGAACGTGGTCGGCGTACCGCTGGGCACCCTCGTCGGCCAGGAGTTCGGCTGGCGCGTCACCTTCCTGGGCGTCGCCGGGCTCGGAGTGCTGGGCCTGGCCGGTGTGGCCGCCCTCGTGCCCCGGGACGAGCGCCCGGCGCCGGGGCACTCCCGGGTGCGCCGGGAGCTGGCCGCCTTCCGCGACGTCCAGGTGCTGCTGGCCATGGCGATGACCGTGCTCGGCTTCGGCGGCGTCTTCGCCGCGATCACCTACATCGCGCCGATGATGACGGACGCGGCGGGCTACGCCGACGCCTCCGTGAGCCGGCTGCTGGTGCTGTTCGGCCTGGGCATGGTGGCGGGCAACCTGGTGGGCGGGCGCCTCGCCGACCGCGCGCTGATGCCCCTGCTGTTCACCGCCCTGGCCGCCCTCTCCCTGACGCTGGGCCTGTTCACCTTCACCGCGTACGACAAGACGCTCGCCGCCGTCTCGATCACGCTGATCGGCGCCTTCGGCTTCGCGACCGTGCCGCCGCTGCAGAAGCGCGTCCTGGACCAGACGGCGGACGCGCCCACGCTGGCCTCCGCCGTCAACATCGGCGCCTTCAACCTGGGCAACGCGCTGGCCGCCTGGCTCGGCGGGGCCGTCCTCGCGGCCGGGCTGGGCGTCACCGCGCCCAACTGGGTCGGCGCGGTGCTCGCCGCGAGCGCCCTGGTCCTGGCCGTGCTGTCGGCCCGGCTGGAACGGCGCACGGACGGCCGCGGGAGCCGGATCGTCGCCTCCTCCTCCCCGGCGGCCGGGGCCGCACGGGCCGTGCGCTGAAGCCCCCGGCCGGAACGGCCGTGGCCCCCACGGCCGTTCCGGCGACGGTCTTCCGCCGACGGATTGTCTGCGCATGCCGCTGGTGTCATGCTCACAACACCACCGGGTGAACCGGTGGTAACCCCCCAGCAGCACCGTGAGGAGCCGCACGTGAGCGATTCCCGAACCCAGCGGCGCGCACCGTCCGGCGAGATCCCGGACGGACCGTCCCGCACCACGGGCAGCAGCCGCCGGAACGTCCTGCGCGCCACGGCCGCGGCGACCGGGCTCGGCCTCGCCGGGCTTCCGCCGGCCACGGCGTCCGCCGCCGGCCGCACCTCCGCCGCACCCGGGCGGGCCGGCGCCGCGGAGGCCGGCCCCCACAGCCCCTACCTGGTGGGCCGCGGCATCGCCGACGCCACCGGCGAGGTGGCCGAGGTCGGCATGATGGGCTACGGGCGCACCGACCAGCAGGCCCAGGGCCTGCACACCCGGCTGCGGGCCCGCGCCTTCGTCATCGCCGACCGGACGCCGGACGGCGGCGCCGGGGAGCGCGTGGCCCTCGTCGTGGTCGACTCCCCCATGATCTTCTCCAGCGTGCACCAGGCGGTGCTGCGCGCCCTCGAGGAGCGGTACGGCGGCCTCTACACCGCCCGGAACACCATGATCACCGCCACCCACACCCACGCCGGACCGGGCGGTTACTCCCACCACCTGCTCTACAACATCACCACGCTCGGCTTCCACGCCAAGACCTTCGACGCGGTCGTCCGCGGCATCGTGGAGGCCGTCGGCCGGGCCCACGCCGACCTCGCGCCCGCCGGGCTCTCCCTCTCCCGCGGGGAGCTGCGCGGCGCCAGCGTCAACCGCTCCCGCGCCGCCTTCGACCGCAACCCGGCGGACGTCAGGGCCCACTTCCCCGACGCCGTCGACCCGCTCACCACGCTGCTGCGGATCGAGCGCGAGGGGCGGCTGGTGGGCGCGGTCAACTGGTTCGCCACCCACTGCACCAGCATGTCCGGCGACAACCGGCTGATCAGCGCCGACAACAAGGGCTACGCCGCCTACCACTGGGAGCGCGAGGTCGCGGGCGCGGACTACCTGGCCGACGCCTCCCCCGAGGTGATCACCGCGTTCGCCCAGACCAACGCCGGCGACATGTCCCCCAACCTCGACCTGCGGCCCCCGACCACACCGGAGGACTTCGAGCGCACCCGGGCCTGCGGCCTGCGCCAGTACGAGGCCGCCGCACGGCAGCTGGAGCGCCCCGGCACCCCCCTGACCGGGGGCGTGGACTCCCGGCTGGTGTACGTGGACCTCTCCGACGTCACCGTGGCGCCGGAGTTCACCGGCGACGGACGCGCCCACAGGACCGCCCGGCCCGCGGTCGGCGCGTCCATGGCCGCGGGCAGCATGGAGGACGGACCGGCGTTCCCCGGCTTCACCGAGGGCGAGAACCCCTTCTGGGACGCGGTCTCCCACTCGGTGGTCTACACCGTCTCGCCCGAGCTGCGCGAGGCCCAGGCCCCCAAGGCGATCGCCGTGCCCATCGGGGAGATGAACCGGATCTACCCCTGGGTGCAGGAGATCGTCCCCGTCCAGCTCGTGCGCATCGGCCGCCTGTACCTCATCGGCGTCCCGGGCGAGGTGACCATCGCGGCGGGGCTGAGGCTGCGCCGCACCGTCGCGGACGTCACCGGCGCCGACCTGGACGACGTGCTGGTGGCGGGCTACGCCAACGCCTACTTCCACTACCTCACCACGCCCGAGGAGTACGACGCCCAGCACTACGAGGGCGGCAGCACCCTCTTCGGCCGCTGGCAACTGCCCGCGCTCCAGCAGGTGTCGGCGCAGCTGGCCCGCGCGATGCGCGACGGGAGGGAGCTGCCGACCGGCCCGGAGCCGCCCGACCTGTCCGCCGCGCCGCTCGCCCTCCAGCCGCCGATCGTGCTGGACGCCCCGCAGATCGGGCGGTCGTTCGGGGACGTGCTGACCCAGCCACGCGAGAGCTACCGGACCGGCGAGCGGGTCTCGGCCGTGTTCGCCGGCGCCCATCCCGGCAACGACCTGCGCCGGGGCAGCACCTACCTGCGGGTGGAGCGGTACGAGGGGGGCGCGTGGCGCACGGTCGCCGACGACGGCGACTGGTCGACGGCCTTCCGCTGGGAGCGGGACGGGATCGCCGCCTCCAGGGTGACCGTCACCTGGGACGTGCCCTCCGGAGCCGTGCCCGGCCGCTACCGCGTCCGCTACCACGGCGACGCCAAACCCCTGCTGGGCGGCGCCCGTTCCTTCTCCGGCACCACCCGCGCGTTCACCGTCCTGTCCTGACCCCTCCTCGCACGCCTCCCCCACGCCTCCCCCACGGCCCTCCCGCACACCCCTCCCCGCGCGGCCCCTCCGGCCCGTCCCGGCCCGTCCCGGCCCGTCCCGGCCCCTCCGGCGGCGGGCCGGGACGCCGGCCGCACTATGCTTCACCGGCCGCCGGGCCGCCGAGGAGGTGGGGAGATGACGCACGACCCGGTCCCGCTGCACCGCCTGGAGGTGCCCGCGCCGAACGTCCTGCCGTTCGCCATCGGCTCCTTCGACACCATCGGCCCGCTGTCGCGCGCCGCCTTCCCGCACCGGCACGTCTTCCACGAGATCGTCTACGTCACCAGCGGCCGGGGCACGCACGTGGTCGACACGGTGCCGTGGCCGCTGCGCCCGCCGAACCTGTGCCTGGTCCTGCCCGGGCAGGTGCACCACTGGCGCGGGGTCTCGGGCCTCAACGGCTGGGTGGTGCTGTTCACCGACGACTTCCTGCTGACGCACCCGGAGGACCGGGAGGCGCTGCGGGCGCTGCGGGAGCGGCCGTGGCTGTGCCCCCCGCGCGAGGAGGCGGTCCGCCTCTCGGCGCTGCTGCGGGAGATGGAGCGGGAGTACCGCGTCCGGGGCGAGGGCTTCGTCTCCGTCCTCCAGTCCTACCTGCATGTGCTCCTCGTCCGCGCGGGCCGGCTGCCCGGCGGCGGTACGCCCGCCTCGGCGGCCGGGCGGGCGGCCGAACTGGCCGCCCGGTTCGGGGAGTTGCTGGAGGACCCGGACACGGGGCCGCCGCCGGTGCGCGAGTGCGCGGCGCGGCTGGGCGTGTCGGTCGGCCATCTGAACGAGGTGGTCAAGCGGGCCACCGGCCGCACCCCGGGGCAGTTGGTGCGGCGGGCGCGGGTGCTGGAGGCCAAGCGCCTGCTGGCCGGAACGGGGATGACGGTGGGTCAGGTGGCCCGCCGGACGGGCTTCGCCGATCCGGCGTACTTCTGCCGCTTCTTCCGGCGGGAGACCGGCGTCAGCCCCGGCGCCTTCCGCCGCGGCGCGGACGGCGGCGGAGCGAGCGGGGACGGCGGGACGGGCGGGGACGGCGGGACCGTGCCGAATCACCACGACCGCTGAATCCTGTCCATCGATCCCTCCCGGGCGCCCGCATAGGTTCGGACCTGCTCGCGAAAAGTCCGTACCACCTTCCCCGATGCCCAGGAGAAGACCGTGGAAGACGACACCACCCCCCATTCCGAGCCCCGCTCCGGGCCCCACACCGGACCCCGCTCCGGGCCGCGGCCCGCGTCCCTCAGCCGCAAGAGCGTGCTCAAGGGCGCGTTACTGGCCGCCCCCCTGCCCCTGCTCGTCGGCGGCGCGCCGGCCCTGGCCCGCACCCTGCGGCCGTCGTCCACCGGGGAGCCGCTCCCGCCGACCCCGTACTGCGACGACGGGGACGACCCGACGCCCCCGCAGATGGAGGGCCCGTACTTCAAGCCGAACTCGCCGCGCCGCACCTCGCTGGTCGAGGCGGGGACGCCGGGCACGCGGCTGACCGTCAGCGGGTACGTGTTCGGCCGGGCGTGCCGGCCGATCCCCGGCGTGCTGCTGGACTTCTGGCAGGCGGACGTGAACGGCGCCTACGACAACACCGGCCACCGGTTCCGCGGCCACCAGTACACCGACGCCCAGGGGGCCTTCGAGCTCACCACGATCGTCCCCGGGCTGTATCCGGGCCGCACCCGGCACATCCACGTCAAGGCGCAGGCACCGGGCCGCCCGGTGCTCACCACGCAGCTCTACTTCCCGGGCGAGCCGCGCAACAACACCGACGCGATCTTCGACCCGGCGCTGCTGATGAACGTGCGGACGGCCGGCTCGGCGAAGGAGGCCACGTTCGACTTCGTCCTCGACGTCCCCCAGACTCCCCCGCCCACCACCCCGCCCCCGGACGATCCCGGCGGCACCTGGCGTGCGGGGGTGTCCTACCGGGCCGGCGACCGGGTGGAGTACGGCGGCGCCTCCTACACGTGCCTCCAGGGCCACCTGTCCCAGGCGGGTTGGGAGCCGCCGAACGCACCGGCCCTGTGGCGGAGGGGCTGACCCCCGCACGGCAGCGGTGCACCCGGGCCCGGCGTCGATGTGGGGGACGCCGGGCTCCGGTACGGCCCCGTCCGGAGGCCGCCCGCACGGTCCCGGAGGCGGTCGGTCAGTCGGCCGCGACGGCCTCGGCGTCCGGGCCCCGGTGGGAGCCGAGGCAGGCCAGCAGCTCCGCACGGTGCAGCCCGGCGACCGGCGCCATCAGATCGGGGTGGCGCAGCAGGGGCGCGGCCTGCCGGTCGAGCCCGTCGGGCGCGGCCAGCCTGCGGAAGTCGACCACCAGGCCCTGCGCGTGCTCGCTGCGCAGGGCCCCGGCCACCGCCTCCTCCACCAGGTCCGGCGAGGTCAGCAGGCAGGCCGCCCAGCTGGCGAGGACCTCGTCCACCCAGGTGCGCCAGGCTCCCCCCGTCTCGCCCGGCTCGCGGGGCACCGGGATCCACGGCAGTCCGGCGGGCGTCCCGTCGGCCCCGCCGAAGCCGTCGGGCTCGCCGAGGCCGTCGGGCTCGCGCGGCTCCGGGGGCTCCGCGCCGCTGATCCGGTCCAGCCGCAGCGCGCCGCCCGGACCGGCGAGCGTCACCAGCGCGGCGTCCAGCAGGGTCGGGTAGCGCAGCCAGGCCGCGACCGTGACCGCCTGGCGCGCCTGCGCCTCGGCCAGGGAGGCGCTGAGGACGCCGCCGGCGGTGGGGTAGGAGCGGACCAGCCACCGGGCGGTCGCGGCTATGACGGAGGAGAGATCAGCAGACACCTTGGTCCCGCATTCGGAAGAGCGGATTCCGGTCTTCGGTACTCCGATGGTAGCGAGCCCCGCCCAGGTCACCGGAGTGAGGTGCGACACCGGGCCGCCGACGAGCCGCCGGGCACCACGGGCCCCACGGTACGGCGACCGCGGCGCGCTCGCGTCGTCCCCGCCGCCGTCCGTCCCGCCGTCCGTTCCCGGTCCGCCGGCTCACCGGTGACGGGCGGAGGGCGCTCCGCGGGTGCCGTCCCTCCCGGCACGTCGGCGCGGGAGGCGCGGCGCGGGGGCGGGGTCTCGCAACCGCACCGCGCCCCGGGCTACCGTGGCGTGCGACAGCCGTGGCCGACGGTGGTGACCGCACCGGAGGCACGGACGGGCCCGGCGGGGCACGGCGGAAGGGGAACTGCCGGTGAACTGCACCACATGCGGAGCCACGGTGATACAGGGACCCGACGGGCGCTGGTCCTGCGGCAACTGCGGGGCGACCGGATGACCCCCCCGCCCTCCGACATCCCGGCGCCCGACGTGGCCGTGATGCACTGCGCCCAGTGCGGCTGGGCGGTCCAGGAGGGGCCGCGGGGCGGATACGTGTGCACCCAGTGCTTCCACACCGTCGAGCCTCCGGCGGACCTCGGCCGGGGCTGAGGCCGCGCCGCCGTCCGCCGCCGCTCGCCGCCGCTCACCGGTGGGCACGGGTCCGCGCGGGCGCGCACCGGCTCCCGCCGGGCCGTCGCCCGGTGCACGCCTCATCCGTGGGCCTGCGGTGCGCGCGGCGCGGCGGCGGTGACGTGCGCGGCGGGACGCCGGGCGCGGTGGACGCCCGGCGCGGCGGCGCGGGCGTGCTCCGGCGACCCGGCCGGGAAGCCTCCCGCGGCGGCCGGGTCGCCGTCCGGCGCGGCACCGGGCGGCTCCTCGCCGGGCGGCGGGAGAAGGGCCCCCGGCTGCCGCAGCAGCGGACTGCCGTGGCGCAGCAGCCACCAGCGGTAGGCGGCGCTGGCCCAGGCGGCCTCCGCGTAGGAGGCCATGAGGTCGGCGCGCAGGCCGCCGACCTCCGCCTCCAGACGGCTGTCCGACCGGCAGGCCAGTAGCAGCCGCACCGCCAGGGGGTCGTCGCGCAGCGGGCGTATGACCATCCCCTGGCGCTGCTGCGAGATGGGCTGGCACACGCTCACCGCCTCGCCCCCCGCGATCAGTTCCGCGGCGGTGGTGGTGTCGGGCACGTGGACCATGCGCGGGTTCAGCCCGGCGGTCGCGAAGGCGCGGCGCGTGGCGGCCCACTCGCCGTCCGCCGTGAAGTCGACGATCCACTGGTCGTCGGCGAGGTCCGCCATGTCCACCACCCGGTGCCCGGCCTGGGGGTGGGACTCGGGCAGGGCGATGAACTGCGGCTCCCTGGCGACCAGGACGTGCTGCTCCACGCCCGCGGGGAAGCGCAGCGGGAAGCCCTCCGGTTCGTGGACGAACGCCACGTCCACCTGCCCGTCGGCGACCGTCTGGAGCAGCGAGTTGGCGGAGACGTCGATGTGGATCGTGGTGTCGGCGCCGGGGTAGCGGGCGCGGAGCCTGCGCATCCATCCGGCCACGGCCCGGCTGGCGGTGCTGCCGATCCTCAGCCGCGCCTCCCCCGCCAGCGCCGCCGCGCTCCTCGCCTCGCTCACCAGGGCTGCCATGTCCGCGACAATCGGGCGCGCGCGGCAGAGCACGGACTGTCCCAGTGCCGTCGGGCGGCTGCCCGTGCGTTCCCGGGTGAACAGCCGTCCGCCGATGGCGTTCTCGATGCGGCGGAGCTGCGTGGTCAGGGACGGCTGGCTCATGCCCAGCCGCAGCGCCGCCTTGCGGACGCTCCCGGCGTCGGCGATGGCGCACAGCACGCGCAGATGCCTCACGTCGAGCTCCACGCATGGAGGATAACGACGCCCCAACAGGCGGCACCAGACGTCCAAACGCCGCCGAAACGGCATGCCCGGCGTTCCCGGCGCACATCTTCGGCCACCTCCGTTCGCCTTCGGACGTCTTCGGTCGCCTTCGGGCAGGCTGTTTCCGGCCACCCGAACGGAGACCGCGGACGGGCACCGCCCGCCGACACCGCCGGCGGCCGTCGCGCCGGAGCCGGGGCGGTCGGTCGGTCGGGCGGGCGGGGGCGACCGCGGGTGATACCCGCGGAGCTATCGCCGGTTGGCATCATCCCGGCGGCGCGGAGGTCGAACAGAATCCTGACTGTTCGACGTTCCTCCGCCGAATCCGGCCCCCTCAGGCTCCCCACCCGGATTCACGGACGAGAAGGAGACCCCCCACATGAAGTCCTCCAGACTCGCCCTGTCGGCCACCCTCGGCCTCGGCATGGCACTGAGCCTGGCCTCGGCGCCGGCGTCCGCCGCCCCCGCCGACCGGCTGCCCGCCTCGATCGCGGCGTACTCCGGCTCCGCCGCCGACCGGGCCAACACCAAGGCCTTCTTCGAGGCCGTCATGAAGTCGGCGCTCTCCAAGCAGCAGGCCACGGGCGCGCAGGCCGTCACGGTCGTCTACGACGCCAGCCGGGCGCCCTCGTTCGCCACCGAGATATCCCGCAGCGCCCAGATCTGGAACTCCTCGGTCAGCAACGTGCGCCTGGTGTCGGGCAGCAACGCCGACTTCCGGTACTACGAGGGCAACGACTCGCGCGGCTCCTACGCCAGCACCGACGGCCGCGGCAACGGGTACATCTTCCTGGACTACCGGCAGAACCAGGTCTACAACTCCACCCGCGTCACCTCGCACGAGACCGGCCACGTGCTGGGCCTGCGCGACAACTACTCGGGCCCGTGCAGCGAGCTGATGTCCGGCGGCGGCCCCGGCCCGTCCTGCACCAACGCCTACCCCAACTCCGCCGAGCGCAGCCGGGTCAACCAGCTCTGGGCCTACGGCCTGAGCGCCTTCCAGAAGGAGTCCGCCGCCAAGGCGGGCTGACGGCACGGCGGTTCACCGGCGAGCCGTCCGGCGCCCGTCCCCTCGCGGGCGCCGGGCCGGCGGCCTTCTCCGGCGCCGGGCAGGAGGGTTGAGGCCCTGCCCGGCGCCGGCGCACGCCCGGGGACCCGGCGCGGACGCGCCAGGGCCCCGGCCCGGACGCGTCAGGGCCGCAGGATCAGCCGGACCGGGTTGCCCTCCTTGCGCAGCAGCCGGTCCACCGCCTCCCGCGCCTCCGCCAGCGGCAGCACCCCGCTGACCGACCGCGAGAAGTCCAGCCGGTGCCGCCGCACCAGCTCGACGAGCTGCACGACGTGCTCGTCGGAGGAGCCGTAGTGGCCCAGCACCTGCTGCTGGAAGTAGCTGAAGGCGGTGCCGTCGCTGATGGTGAGGGGCTGGTCGGTGAGCCCGACCAGCACCAGCCTGCCGCCCGGCCCGAGGCAGCGCACCGCCTGCTCCCGCACCGCCGGGACCCCGGCGAAGTCGAACGCGACGGCCAGCCCCGTCCCGCCGGTCTCGCCCCGCACCCGGGCGGGCAGCTCCGGATCGCCCGGTGAGAAGGCCATGTCGGCGCCGAAGGCCAGGGACCGCTCGCGCGCCTCGGGCAGGGGATCGACCACGATGATCGGCGCGGCGCCGACCAGGCGCAGCAGCTGCACGCCGTGCGCGCCCAGACCGCCCGCGCCCCAGACGCCGGCCGGCCGCGCGGGCTCGGTGCGGGCGGTGGCGGTGACGGCGGCCCAGGGGGTGGAGACCGCGTCCGGGATGATCGCGGCCTGCTCGAAGGGCAGGTCGCCGGGCAGCTCCACCAGCGTCGACTCCGTCGCCACCGCGTACTCCGCCCAGCCGCCGTCGTAGTCCACGCCGCGGGTCCACACCACCCCGTCGCGCTCCTCCCCGGCCTGGAGGAGGACGCGCTGCCCCGGCCGCCGGCGGGTCACGCCCGGGCCCGGCTCGGCGACGACGCCCGCGACCTCGTGGCCGAGGGTGACGGTGTCCCCGGGCAGGTGGAGCGGGGTGAGCGTGCCGTCGATCAGGTGGACGTCCGACAGGCAGACCCCCGCGGCCTCCACCTTGACCAGCACCTCCCCCGGCCCCGGCCGCGGGGTGGGCACCTCCTCCACGGAGAAGGTGCGGGTCGTCACGTTGAGCCGCCCGGCGAGCATGATGACCACCTGTCTTCCCTGTCGGTGCCTGCGATCGCCCTCTTCCCCGGCCGGGGTACCCGTGCCGGGCACGGGGAACGCGGACCGCCCCGGGGCCGTGCGCCCCGCCGCCCCGCCACCTCGCCGCCCCGCCGCGCTACGCCCCCTCGCCGGCCGCGGTGGCCCGGCCCCGGGGCGGGATCTCCTCCGCCGCGGGCGGCGGGCCGGGCGGGGTGCCGTCGCCGAAGGGCCGCCCGCCCAGCTCCTCGCGGTGGTGCGGGGTCAGCCAGGCGGACGGGTCCGGGCCGAGGGGCACGATCTGGGTGGGGTTGATGTCGGTGTGCACCTGGTAGTAGTGCCGCTTGATGTGGTCGAAGTCGACCGTGTCGCCGAAGCCGGGGGTCTGGAAGAGGTCGCGGGCGTACGCCCACAGCACCGGGTCCTCGCTCAGCTTGTTGCGGTTGCACTTGAAGTGGTTGTGGTAGACCGCGTCGAAGCGCACCAGGGTGGTGAACAGCCGCACGTCGGCCTCGGTGATGGTGTCGCCCACCAGGTAGCGGCGGGCGGACAGGCGCTCCGAGAGGCGGTCCCAGCAGGCGAACAGGTTCCGGTACGCCCGCTCGTAGGCCCGCTGGCTCTTGGCGAACCCGGCCAGGTAGACGCCGTTGTTGAGGTTCCGGTAGACGTCCTCCATCACCTCGTCGATCTCGTCGCGCAGCGGCTCGGGGTACAGGTCGGGCGCGCCATCGCGGTGCAGCGCGGTCCACTCGGTCTCCAGGTCGAGCGTGATGCGCGGGTAGTCGTTGGTGACGAGCCTGCCGCTGGGGACGTCCACGATCGCCGGGACGCTGATCCCGCCGTCGTAGCCGGGCTCGCGGGCGGCGTACGCCTCGCCGAGGAAGGCCATGCCCAGCACCGGGTCCCTGCCGTCCGGATCGAGGCTGAAGCGCCAGCTCCGCTCGTCCTGGAGGGGGTCGGTGACCGCCAGGGAGATCGCGTCCTCCAGGCCGAGCAGCCGCCGCACCACCAGCGCGCGGCTCGCCCAGGGGCAGGCCCGGCTGGCCACCAGCCGGTACCGTCCGGCCTCGACCGGCCAGCCGTCGGCGCCGTCGGCCGTGATGCGGTCCGTGAAGTGGCTCGGTGACCGCTCGTACTCGGCGGTCGTGCTGCCGGGGTTGCCGACGGTGGTCGTCATGGGGGCCGTCTTCCCTTCGGTGCCGGGGCGCGGGGACCGGACGCCTACCCGGTTCCGCCCCCGGCATCCGCACGGGCGGCGGCCCCCGTCAGCTCCCGCCGGCCGCGGACCGCGCCGGCCTGCGCGGCTCGCCGCGGTAGGTGCCGAACTGCCAGCGGTTGCCCTCCGGGTCGCGCACGGCGAAGTCGCGGGAGCCGTGGCCGGTGTCGTACGGCTCCCTCAGCACCCGCGCCCCGGCGCCCGCGGCCCGGGCGAAGAGCTCGTCGGGGCGGTCGGTGACGACGTACGCGCCGAAGCTCCCCGGCTCCAGCGGCCAGGGGTCGTCGCCGCCCCCGCGCACCGAGCCGAGCATGATGCCGCCGCCCTCGGGCCAGCTCAGCTCCGCGTGGTGGACGGTGTTCCCGTCGGCGCCCTCGCCCGTGACGACCAGCGTCTCCTCGAAGCCGAACGCGTCGGTCAGGAAACGGATCAGCCCCAGGGCGTCGCGGGCCCGCAGCGTCGGCCACACCATGGGCTCCCGTGCCGTGCCGTCCGTGCTGGTCGTGCCGTTCGTGTCTGCCGTCATCTGCGCCGTCCTCCTCGGTGGGGTCCTCACGGCTCACCCGTCCTCGGCGAGCCCCGGCACACCCCACCGTGGCGCCGCGGCGTCCTCCCCGGCTTGGACGTTTCGGAACCGCGTGCCGTGCTCCTGCGCCAGCCAGCGGCTCGGCGCGCAGCCGGCCAGCGCGCGGAACTCGCGGGCCAGGTGGGCCTGGTCGAAGTAGCCGCACTCCACCGCCAGCCCGGCCAGCCCCAGCCCGCCCGCGCCCGCCGCTTCCGGGCGGGCGGCCCGGGCCACCAGCAGCCGGCGCGCCCGGTCGAAGCGGACCACCCGGGCGGCGGCCTTGGGCGTGAGCCCGATCTCGGCGCGGAAGCGTCCGGTGAGGTGGCGGGCGCTCCAGCCGGACTCCTCGGCCAGCTCGGAGACCGTGGCGGTGCCGCCGGAGGCCAGCAGCCGGTGCCAGGCGCGGGCGACCTCGGGGTGCGCGGTCCGCTCGGGGCGGAGCAGGCCCGGCAGGGTGCGGTCCAGCACGGCGAAGCGCTCCGGCCAGGTCGCGGCCTGCCGCAGCCGGTCGTGGATCTCGGCGCAGCGCCGGCCGAGCACGGCGTCGGCGGGTACGTCGAGGTGGGCCAGTTCGCCGGCGGGCGGGCCCAGCAGCGCCCGCGCGCCGAGCGGGCCGAGCGCGATCTGGACGCCCGACTGCCTGCCCTCGTGGGCGATCAGCGCGGGCGCCGCGTGGAGACCGCCGAGCAGCGTGTCGTAGCGGCCGGGCGGCTGCCGGGGGTCGGGGTGGCCGGCCACGGTGAGCCGGTCGTCCAGGGTGAGGATCAGCGTCAGGTACGGGGAGGGCAGACCGCGGTGGAGGCCGGGCGGCAGACCGGCCTGGCGGTAGCCGGTGTACCGGGCGACGTACGGCCGCAGCGCGGGGGCCGGGCGGCGGTACACGTACTCGTCCACCGCCCCGCCGGCCGTCTCGGGACCGGCGGGGCGTGCCGGGCCGGGTCCGGGGGCCATGGAGTCCGTGGGGTCCACGAGATCCAGTATCGGCCCGGTATCGGCCCCGAGCCGCTCCGGCGGGGCGGGTCGGTCGGCGGGTCAGTCGAGTCCGAGGGCCGCCAGCTGCTGGGCGAAGGGGGTGACGGCCTCCTGCCCGGTGGCCCGCCCTGTCGCGCCGGACCCGTCGGACTCGTCGGCCCCGTCGGACCCGTCGGCGGGCCGCGGCCGGGCGCCGACCAGCTCCGCCAGCTCCTCCCCCGCCCGCTCGATCCGGGCGGACAGCTCGCCGGCCCGCTCGTCCCCGCCGCCCCAGTCCTCGGAGGCGGCGTAGACGGCGGTGGGCACGGTGACCGCCCGCAGGTAGGCGAACATCGGGCGCACGGCGTGCTCGATGGCCAGGGAGTGCCGCGGTGTGCCGCCGGTCGCGGCCATGAGGACCGGCTTGCCGCGCAGCGCGGTGTCGTCGATGACGTCGAAGAAGGACTTGAACAGACCGCTGTAGGAGGCGGTGAAGATCGGGGTGACCGCGATCAGGCCGTCCGCCCCGGTCACGGCCTCGACCGCCTCGCTCAGGGCGGGTCCGGGAAAGCCGGTGACCAGGTTGTGGGCGATGTCGGTGGCCAGGCCTCGCAGTTCGACCACCCGCACCTCGACCGGGCGTTCGCCGTCCGCCAGGCGCCGCCTGGTCGCCTCGGCGAGGCGGTCGGCGAGCAGGCGGGTGGAGGAGGGGACGCTCAGGCCGGCCGAGACGGCCGTGATCCGGATGGGCTTCATGTGCTGCTCCTGCGGATGGTGCGGGTGGACGGGCGGGCTGGTCGGGGACGGGGTCAGGCCGTGGCGCCGGAGGCCCGCTCGGCGGCCTCGGCGTCGCGGCGGGCGACCAGGGAGGCGTGGGTGGGGGCGTCGGGGACCCGGGCGGGGCGCCGGGCGGCGAACTCCTTGCGCAGCACGGGCACGACCTCCTCGCCGAGGATGTCGATCTGCTCCAGCACGGTCTTCAGCGGCAGCCCGGCGTGGTCCATCAGGAAGAGCTGGCGCTGGTAGTCGCCGGCGTAGTCGCGGAAGGCGAGGGTCTTGTCGATGACCTGCTGGGGGGAGCCGACGGTGAGCGGGGTCTGCTCGGTGAACTCCTCCAGGGACGGCCCGTGGCCGTAGACGGGCGCGTTGTCGAAGTAGGGGCGGAACTCGCGCACGGCGTCCTGGGAGTTGCGGCGCATGAACACCTGGCCGCCCAGGCCGACGATCGCCTGCTCGGCGGTGCCGTGGCCGTAGTGGGCGTAGCGCTCCCGGTAGAGGGAGACCATGCGCTGGGTGTGCTCCTTGTTCCAGAAGATGTTGTTGTGGAAGAAGCCGTCGCCGTAGTAGGCGGCCTGCTCGGCGATCTCCGGGGAGCGGATGGAGCCGTGCCAGACGAACGGCGGGACGCCGTCGAGCGGGCGCGGGGTGGAGGTGAAGCCCTGCAGCGGGGTGCGGAAGCGGCCCTGCCAGTCCACCACGTCCTGGCGCCACAGCTTGTGCAGCAGCGCGTAGTTCTCGATGGCCAGCGGAATGCCCTGGCGGATGTCCTGCCCGAACCAGGGGTAGACCGGCCCGGTGTTGCCGCGGCCCAGCATCACGTCCACCCGGCCGTCGGCCAGGTGCTGGAGCATCGCGAAGTCCTCCGCGATCTTCACCGGGTCGTTGGTGGTGATCAGCGTGGTGGCGGTGGACAGGATCAGCCGCTCGGTGCGCGCGGCGATCCAGCCCAGCATCGTCGTCGGCGAGGACGGCACGAAGGGCGGGTTGTGGTGCTCTCCGGTGGCGAAGACGTCCAGCCCCACCTCCTCGGCCTTCAGCGCGATGGCGACCATCGCCTTGATGCGCTCGTGCTCGGTGGGCGTCCGGCCCGTGGTCGGGTCCGCGGTGACGTCACCCACGGTGAAGATTCCGAACTGCACTGCGCTCACATCCCCAATAGTTGATTATTCAATCACTTTGTCGAACGTCCGGGCGACCACCCCTATTCCTCCGCTCCCCACCAGGGAGGCATGGACACCGGAAGCGGGGGAACCGCGTAGCGCGAAATGCGCATACCGGGCTTTTCGCCCACGGCGGCCACCGGGCCGCGGACGGGCGGCGGACGGCCCGTACGAGGCAGGGAGCGAGGCACCATGTTCAAGCGCCACCGCAAGGAAGAGCAGCGCAAGAGGGACGAGCGGCTCAAGCAGGTCGCCAAGGAGCACGTCCGCCACCTGTCCGGGGAGACCGCGAAGGGACGGGTCGACCCGGCCACGACCGAGCGGACCGAGCGGGACGAGGGCGCCCCCGGCGAGGGCGGCGCCTCCCGTTAGGACGGCCCCCGCGCACCGCGCCGCCGCCCGGCCGGTAGCTCCCGGCCGGGCGGCGGGCCCGCGCTCACTCCAGGACCTTCAGGCCCACGACGCCGGCGACGATCAGCACCAGGCAGAGCACGCGCCCGGTGGAGACGGGATCACCGAGCGCGACCATGCCGTACACGGCCGTGCCCACGGCCCCGATGCCCACCCACACCGCGTACCCGGTGCCGATGGGGATGCCGCGCAGCGCGTAGGCGAGGCCGCCCATGCTGAGGGCGAGCGCGACGACGAACAGCACACTGGGCCTGAGACGGGTGAGGCCCTGCGACGCGGAGAGCGCCGCGGCCCACACCGCCTCCAGGATCCCCGAGACGACCAGGACGACCCACGCCATGACGTGACCTCCGCAGGTGATGGTGCGTGACTGCGTATGACCTGCGCCGTCTTGTCGTGCCGGGTACGACGCGCTCGTCCGGGGCGCGGGGCGCGCCACGGCCAACCTAGCACCGGCCCCAAAGGGGGCGCGGAGCGGCGGCCGTCCCGCGCCCGCCCATGCCCCCGCGCTTCCGGGGCACGCGTGGGTACATGCGCTACTACGCCGACCTGCACGTGCACTCCCGGTACAGCAGGGCGTGCAGCCGCAACAGCGACCTGCCGCACCTGGCCTGGTGGGCGCGGCGCAAGGGGATCACCGTGCTGGGCACCGGCGACTTCACCCACCCCGTGTGGTCGCGCACCCTGCGCGAGTCGCTGGTGCCCGCGGAACCGGGCCTGTTCCGGCTGCGGGACGACCTCGACCGCGAGGTGCTGGAGACCCTGCCGCCCGCCTGCCGCGGCCCCCTGCGCTTCCTGCTCCAGGTGGAGGTCGCCACGAACTACTCGCGCGGCGGCCGGGGCCGCAGGATCCACCACCTGTGCTACGCGCCCGACCTCGACGCGGCCGAGCGCCTCACGCGCGCCCTCTCCCCGTACGGCGACCTCGCCTCGGACGGGCGGCCCGCCCTGGCGATGGACGCCCGCGACCTGCTGGAGGCCGTCCTGGCCTCCGGCGAGGGCTCCTACCTGGTCCCGGCGCACGCCTGGACGCCCTGGTTCGGCGTCCTCGGCTCGAAGTCCGGCTTCGACGGCGTGGACGAGTGCTACGGCGACCTGGCCGGGCACGTCTTCGCGCTGGAGACGGGCCTGTCCTCGGACCCGGAGATGAACTGGCGGGTGTCGTCCCTGGACCGCTTCCGGCTGGTCAGCCACTCCGACGCGCACTCGCCGCCCATCCTGGGCCGCAACGCCACCGTGCTCGACACGGAGGTGGACTACTTCGCGATCCGCCGGGCCCTGGAGACCGGCGAGGGGTACGCCGGCACCGTGGACCTGTACCCGGAGGCGGGGAAGTACCACCTGGACGGGCACCGTGCCTGCGGCGTGCGGCTGGAGCCGGCCGGGACCCGGGAGCGCGGCGGCAGGTGCCCGGTGTGCGGCAGGAAGCTGACCGTCGGCGTGCTCCACCGGGTCGACGAGCTGGCCGACCGTCCCTCCGGGCGGCCGTCCACGGCCGGCGAGGCGCTGAAGATCGTCCCGCTGCCGGAGATCGCGGGCGAGATCCTGGGCGTCGGGCCGAAGACCAAGACCGTGGAGCGCGCCCTGGAGGGCCTGACCGCCGCGCTGGGCCCGGAACTGCCGCTGCTGCTGGAGGTTCCGGTGCGGGAGGTGCGCGAGGCGGGCGAGGCGGAGACGGCCGAGGCGATCGAGCGGCTGCGCGCCCACCGGGTGCGGCGCGAGCCGGGCTACGACGGCACGTTCGGCAGGGTCTCCCTGTTCGGCCCCGAGACACCTGAGGCCACCGGGACTCCCGAGGTCCCCGAAGCCCGGGAGGAGGAGGCCGCCCCCGCGGGCGGGGCGGCCCGGTAGACCGCAGGCCCCGGGCGTACGCGCCCCGGTCCCCGGTCCCCGGCTCCTCGGGCGGCTCCCGCGCCGCGGCGCATACCGCCGCGGCCGGCGGGTACCCCGGCGGCGCACGGACGTCCACAGCGCGGGAGGTGGCCGATGCTCCCCGAGACAGCCGGGATCCCGACCGACGGAGGAGCCGTCCTGACCGGGGACCTCACCGTGCCCGGCGGGGCCCGCGGCGTCGTGGCCTTCGCCCACGGCAGCGGCAGCTCCCGGCACAGCCCGCGCAACCGCGCGGTGGCCGGGGTCCTGCAGGACGCCGGTCTGGGCACGCTGCTGTTCGACCTGCTCACCGATGACGAGGAGCGGACGGACACGGTCACCGCCGAGTACCGCTTCGACATCCCCCTCCTCGCGCGGCGCCTGGTGGCGGCCGTCGACTGGCTCGGCGGCCACCCGGCCACCGCCGGGCTGCCGACCGGCCTGTTCGGAGCCAGTACGGGGGCCGCCGCGGCCCTGGTGGCCGCGGCCGAGCAGCCCGGCCGGGTGCGGGCCGTGGTCTCCCGGGGCGGCAGGCCGGACCTCGCGGGCGGCGCCCTGGACAGGGTCGGCGCGCCCGTCCTGCTGATCGTCGGCGGCGAGGACCACGAGGTGCTGCGGCTGAACGAGCAGGCGGCCGCGCGGCTGTCCGCGCCGTGCACGGTGCACGTGGTGCCCGGCGCCACCCACCTGTTCGAGGAGCCGGGCACCCTCGACCAGGCCGCCGCCGCGGCCCGCGACTGGTTCGTCCGCATGTCCCGGGAGGCGGCGCACCGGTGACCGGTCCCGCCGCCCCTCCGCCGCGGCGGCCTCCGCCGGGGCGGGGCCGGGAGGAAGCGAAGGGAGAGAGATCATGCGCTTCCACGACCGCAGGGAGGCGGGCCGGATGCTCGCCGGTCCGCTGCGGGAACTCCAGCTCGCCGGAGGGATGAGGGACCCGCTGGTCCTGGCGCTTCCCCGGGGCGGCGTCCCCGTGGGCGACGAGATCGCCCGCGCGCTGCACGCGCCGCTGGACGTACTGGTCGCCCGCAAGATCGGCGCGCCGTTCAATCCGGAGTTCGGGGTCGGCGCCATCGCGGGCGAGGGCCCGCCGCTGTTCGACGAGCGGTCGCTGGACATGCTCGGCCTGACGGCCGCGGAGATGGCCCCGCGGGTCGAGCGGGAGCGGGCGGAGCTGCGCCGCCGCGAGGACCTGTACCGCGGCGGCCGTCCCGCCCCGGAGCTGCGGGGACGCACGGTGGTCGTCGTCGACGACGGGCTGGCCACCGGCGTCACCGCGCGCGCCGCGCTGCACGCCGCCCGCGTCCTGGAGCCGGGCCTGCTGGTCCTGGCCGTACCGGTCTCCTCCGTGCAGGCCGCCGCGGCGCTGGAGACGGTGGCCGACCGCCTGGTGTGCCTGGAGACGCCGCCGTCCTTCCAGGGGGTCGGGCAGTGGTACGAGGACTTCCACCAGGTGGGCGACGACGAGGTGATCGCCACCCTGCGGTCCTCGGCCGCCGCGCGGTGAGGGCCGCGGCGGGCACCGCGCCGGCAGTGGGCGCGCCGCCGGAGGGCGCGTCCGTTCCGGACGCGCGGTCAGGAGTCCCGCGGCGGTCCGGTCCGGGACACGCGGAGCCGGACGGGCCCCGCCCCGCCCCCGGCCGGCGGTGGGAGCGGCCCGCGCCGGCCCGGTGTGATCGACCCCAGCACACGGGCGTGGCGCGCGCCGGTGCAGGCCGGGACCGTGCCGGGCACGCCCCGGGCGGTCAGGAAGCCCAGCAGCGCGAAGGCGTACGCCTCCTTGGCCCCGGAGGGCAGGCCGAGCTCGTCGGAGACGCGGACCGGGACGCCGCCCAGGGCCCGTGCGAGCCGGGCCAGCAGGACCGGGTTGCGGGTGCCGCCGCCCGAGGCGATCACCTCGGTGCCCCCGGCGGCCCGTACGGCGTCGGCGACCGTACGGGCCGTCAGCTCGGTGAGGGTGGCCAGGACGTCCTCGGGGGGCAGGTGCCCGAAACCGCTCAGCGCGGTCCGCAGGTAGGCGGCGTTGAACAGCTCCCGGCCCGTGGTCCTGGGCGCGGGCCGGGCGTAGTACGGCTCGGCCAGCAGCCTCTCCAGCAGCGGCCGGCAGACGGTGCCCGCGGCGGCCAGCGCCCCGTCCGCGTCGTGGTCGGCCCGGCCCCCGGTCAGCTCCCGCACCGCCTCGTCGAGCAGGACGTTGGCGGGTCCGGTGTCGTACGCCAGCGGGCCGCGTCCGCCGTCCGCCACCGTGATGTTGGCGATGCCGCCCAGGTTGAGGGCGACGGGTGTCCCCGGCCGGCCGCGCAGCCACATCACGTCCAGGGCGCTCACCAGCGGCGCGCCCTGGCCCCCGGCGGCGACGTCGCGCGGGCGCAGGTCGGAGACGACGGTGCGGCCGGTGCGCTCGGCGATCCAGGCGGGCTGCCCGAGCTGGAGGGTGCCGCGGACCCGGCCGTCCTCGGTCCAGTGGTAGACGGTCTGCCCGTGCGAGACGACCAGCTCGGCCCGCCCCCGGCACAGTTCGCGGTCGGCGCGGTCGGCCGCCGCCGCGAGGGCCTGCCCGAGGAGGGTGTCGAGCCGGCAGACCGCGGCCATGGTGGTGGGCGACGGCGGGAGCGCCGCGAGCAGGTCGCGGCGCAGCCCGCCGGGGAAGGCGTGCTCGAGCGCGCCGAGCGGGGTCAGGACGACGGTGTCGCCCTCGATCTCCAGGTCGGCGGCCGCCGCGTCGATCGCGTCGCAGGACGTCCCCGACATCAGCCCGATCACCCTCATGCCCGTACCCTCCGTGCTGGTCGTGCCGGTCGTGCGCGTACCGGTGGTCCGTCAGTCCCGCAGCGCGCGCCGGTGGTCGTCGCCGCGCAGCGCGAGCAGCGCCGGCAGGCCGACCGCGCAGACGGCCACCACGTAGTACGCGGGGATGTCGGCGTCGCCGGTGCGTTGGATCAGCTCGGTGATGATGAGCCCGGCCGAGCCGGAGAAGACCGCGTTGGACAGCGAGTACGCCAGTCCCAGCCCGGTGTAGCGCACGGTGGTGGGGAACATCTCCGCGAGCATCGCCGGGCCGGGCCCGGCCAGCAGTCCCACCGCCGCGCCGGCCGCGAACACCGCCGCCGCCTTGGCCGCCGGGGAGGCGTCCGGGTCCTGGAGGAGGTTCAGCAGGGGGAGGGCGAGGACGAGCAGCGCGACCGTCCCCGCGACCATCACCGCCCGCCGTCCGATCCGGTCGCTGAGCGCCCCGGCGGGGAGGATGGCCAGGGCGAAGCCCGCGTTGGCCACGACGGTGGCCACCAGCGCCTGCCGGAAGGACGCGCCCAGGGTGCTCTGGAGGTAGGCCGGCATCACGACGAGGAAGGTGTACCCGGCCGCGGACCAGCCCATCAGACGTCCGACCCCCAGCCCGACGGCCCGCCAGGTCGCGGCGGCGGAGGGCGGGGGCACGGCGGCGGGCGCGGACCCGGCGGCCGGTCCCGCGCCGTGCGCGCGCCCGGAGGAGCGCCGGAAGGAAGGCGTCTCCTCCAGCCGCAGCCGCAGCCACAGGGCCGCCAGCCCCAGCGGCACCGCCAGCAGGAACGGCAGCCGCCAGCCCCACCGCTGGAGGTCGTCCTCGCCGAGCACCGTGGCCAGCAGCGCGGCCAGGCCGGCGCCGGCGAGCAGGCCCAGCGCCACCGTGAAGGACTGCCACGCCCCGTACAGCCCGCGCCGGCCGGGCGGCGCGAACTCCGTCATCACCGACACCGCGCCGCCGAACTCCCCGCCCGCCGACAGTCCCTGGACGACGCGGACGAGGGTGAGCAGCCACGGCGCGGCGGCACCCACCGTGGCGTACGTCGGCAGCAGGCCGATGGCCGCGGTGGCGGCGGTCATCAGCAGGACCACCAGGATCAGGGTGGGGCGGCGGCCGATCCGGTCGCCGATCCGGCCGAAGAGGGCGGCGCCCACCGGGCGGAAGAAGAACGCCAGGGCGAAGGAGGCGTAGGTCTTCACCAGGGCCTCGGCGTCGCCCGCGCCGTCGGGGGCGAAGAACCGCGCGGCGATGATCGTCGCGAAGTAGCCGTAGACCCCGAACTCGTACCACTCGATGAAGTTGCCGACCGATCCCGCCACCAGTGCCCGCCGTGACGCGGGTGGTGCGGCCTCCTCGGTTCCGGCCTCCGCGGTCGCCGCCATCGTCCCGCCCTCCCGGTCCGTCGGTGCGCGCCCTGCCGGGCCGCGTACGTGTCAGGGCCAGTCATGCCCCGCCGGAGGGGGATGAATGTCCGGGCCCCGGCGCGTCGGCCGGGCGGGTGGTTGCGGTGCGCCGGTCGGAGCCCGGCCGCCGCGTCGCGGAAGGGGCCGCCGGGCCCCGGCCCCCATCCTTGCGGCTGACCCACCCAGCGGACGACCGGCGGAAGGGAAACGTTTCATGAGCGTGTGCGAGGTGTGCGGGAACGACTACGAGATGGCGTTCGAGGTGCGCGCGGCGGGTGCCGTCCACGTCTTCGACAGCCTGGAGTGCGCGGCGCACCGGATGGCGCCCATTTGCGAGAACTGCCAGTGCCGCATCCTGGGCCACGGTGTGCAGTCGGCGGACGGGCGGTTCTTCTGCTGCGCCCACTGCGCGCGGACGCAGGGGCACGTCGAGCTGGTCGACCACGCCTGAGCGGTCCGGCACGGCGGTGTGAGACCGTGGCGGCGTGAGACATGACGCCGTGACGACCGTGCCGGAGACCCTGTCGCGGACCGCGCCCACCGCGCCCGGAACCCCCCGGAAGGCCGCGGGAGGTGAGCGGGCATGAGGCTCACCGTGCTGGGCGGCGGCGGGTTCCGGGTGCCGCTGGTGCACCGGGCGCTGCTGGAGGACGCGGGCGACCGGGCGGGCCGCGTCACCGAACTCGTCCTGTACGACACCGACCGCGCCCGGCTGGACGCGATCGGCGCGGTGCTCGCCCACCAGCGGGGGCGGCACACCGGACCCGCCCCCGCGCTGCGCGCCACCACCGACCTCGACGACGCGCTGCGCGGCGCCGACTTCGTCTTCTCCGCCATCCGGGTCGGCGGCCTGGCGGGCCGGGTGCGCGACGAGCGGATCCCGCTCGCCGAGGGAGTGCTGGGGCAGGAGACGGTGGGCGCGGGCGGCGTGCTGTACGGTCTGCGCACCCTGCCGGTGGCCGTGCGCGTCGCCGAGCGGATCGCCGAGGTCGCGCCCGGCGCCTGGACCATCAACTTCACCAACCCCGCCGGGATGGTGACCGAGGCGATGGCCGCCGTCCTCGGCGACCGCGTCATCGGCATCTGCGACTCGCCGGTCGGGCTGTGCCGCCGCGCCGCGCGCGCCCTGGGCGCCGATCCGGACCGGGCCAGCTACGACTACGTGGGCCTGAACCACCTGGGCTGGCTGCGCCGCGTCACGGTGGACGGCCGCGACCGGCTGCCCGACCTGCTGGCCGACCCCGCCGCGCTCACGTCCTTCGAGGAGGGCAGGCTGTTCGGCGCCGACTGGCTGCGGACGCTCGGCGCACTGCCCAACGAGTACCTGCACTACTACTACTTCAACCGCGAGGCGGTCGCCGCCGTCCGCGGGGCCGGGGCCACGCGCGGCGAGTTCCTCCGCGGCCAGCAGTCCCGCTTCTACGAGCGGGCGCGGCCGGACGACCCGGCGCAGGCGTACGGCGAGTGGGAGCGCACCCGCCGTGAGCGCGAGGAGACCTACCTGGCCGAGAGCCGCGAGGCCTCCGGCGGCTGGGAGCGCGACAGCTGCGATCTGGAGGGCGGCGGCTACGACCGGGTGGCGCTGGCCCTGATGCGGGCGATCGCCCGGGACGAGCGCACCACGCTGATCCTGAACGTCCCCGGCCGCGGCGCCGTACCGGGCCTGGACGGCGACGCGGTGGTCGAGGTGCCGTGCCTGGTGGGGGCCTCCGGCGCGCGTCCGCTGGCGGTCGGCCCCGTGGCGGCCGACCAGCTCGGGCTGATGCTCACGCTCAAGGCCGTCGAGCGGGCCGCGATCGAGGCGGCGCGCAGCGGTTCGCGCGGGGCGGCGCTGCGGGCGCTGGCGCTGCACCCGCTGGTGGACTCGGTGGGGGTGGCCGGGCGGATCCTGGACGCGGCGGGCGGCTTCGGCCGCCCGTAGCCGGTGCGGCCGTGTTCCGGGTACGGCCGTACCCGGAACGCGGGCGGACGGGCGGCCCGCGGCGGGGATGCCCGGCCCGGGAAGGGGTACGCCGTCCTGGGTCCGCTGACGTACGACCCCGGGAGTGAGATCCGGTGAGCGAATTCGAGCGTTCCCGCACCATGCCCGCCCTGCCCGAGCTGATCTTCAACCAGGTCTCCGACCCGGACGGCCTGAACAACTGGCTTCCGGGGGACCTCCACGTCCACACGGGGACCCCGCCGGCCGTCACCGTGCACGAGGAGCGCACCGGACACGACGTCCGGGCCCTGTTCCGCGCCCGGCCCGACCAGCTGCGGGCGGAGTGGGGGACCCGGGACGAGGGCGCCTACGCGGGCTGGCTGCAGGTGGCGGGCATCGGCAGCGGCGCCAGCGAGGTGACCGTGCACCTGTCCTTCTTCGACGAGAGCCACGTCCCCTCGGAGGACGCCGTCCACGCCTCCCTCGACCAGAGCCTGGACAGGCTGGCCGAGCAGGTGCGGATGTACACCGAGCACGCCGACTGACGGCCGGGGCCGGGGCGTCAGCCGTTTGGGCGCGCCTCCCCCCGGGGCGCACGGGTAGACCTTTCCCCATGGCCCCATCCGAACAGGATCTGTACACCGCCCAGGCCCGCTCCCTGCACGGCACCGGCCGGGTGGACGTCTCCGGGCGGGCCGGCCTCCCGGTCGGCGCCCCCGGCGAGCTGGGCGGCAGCGGGCAGGGGTACGACCCCGAGCAGCTGTACGCGGCCGCGCTGGCCACCTGCCTGCACCAGGCGCTGGTCATCGCGGCCACCGAGACCGGCGTCGACCCCTCCGGCAGCGAGGTGACCGCCCGCGTCCGCCTCAACGACGGCGGCGCCCAGCACTACCGCTTCGACGCCACCGCCGACGTCTCGCTGCCGTCCGCCTCCGGGGAGCAGCGCGAGCGCGTCATCGGCCAGGCCCTGCGCATCTGCCCGCTCGGCGACCGGCTGGACCCGCCGCCGGCCTGACGCACGCGCCGGGCCGGCGGCGGGTCCGGCGCCCGGCGCGGCTTCAGCGCCGGGGGGCGACGGCCTCGACGAAGACCGGGTTCCCGTCGGGCTTCAGCTCCAGGACCGGGAGGACCTTGTCCCTGGGGTTGCCGTCGTTGGCGAACGACAGGAAACCGCTCGCCCCCGGCACCCGCTGGTGGCCGTCCATCTGGCGGAACATGCTGCCGACCGTCTCGCCGGTGGCGGCGTTGTCGAAGCGGACCGCCATCCGCGCCCCGGTGGCGGCGGTCAGCACCGCGTCGTGGGACATCATCGCCTGGCCGTCGCCGCGCGCGTCCTGGGGGAAGAGGTCGTCCAGCCTCTTCTTCCCGCCGTCCTCCCCCTCGGCCGCCTCGTCCTCTCCCCCGCCGCCCGCCTTGCCGTCCGCCTTGCCGTCCGCGGCTCCGGCCCGCTCGGCGCCGCCCTTCCTCCCGCCCTCCTGGAAGAACCAGATCGTCTCCGGGGACACCCCCTCGGGGTCGTCCCGCCACATGTCCGGGTGGGCCAGGCCGGTGTAGAGCACCCGGATGCCGCTGTCGGCGGCCTCGGCGAGCTGCCGGGGGGTGAGGTTGGTGGTGTCGTCGCCGGTCATGACCGTGAACCTCCACCTCGCGCAGTCCCGGTTGGCCAGGGCGTCGAGGAAGTGGGTCAGGTGCTGACCGCGGCCGGCGAAGTAGACCACCTGGGGCCTGTACTCGCACAACTGCTGCGAGATGTACCACAGCTCGTTCTTCCAGGCGCCGGGGATCGAGGAGTCGAACGTCTTGTCCTCGGCCACCACCTCGCCCCCGCGTTCGGCGAACTCGGCGTTGAAGTCCCGGCTCAGGGTGCGGGCGTACAGGTTCCGGTCCGCCACGTCCTTGACCACCACGGCGGTGTCGACACCCTCGCGCCTGAGGTGGCCGGCCGCGGCCCACGCCTCGTCCCGGTTGGTCGGGGTGACGCGCACGAAGCCCCTTATGCCGCGGATGTCGGTGTCGGTCATCGTGCTGGCGACCGTGGCCAGGCCGTTCCCGGACAGCCGCCTGAGCGCGGCCAGGTTGGCGTCCGTGCTCGGGCCCAGGCCGGTCACCGCCACCAGCCGGTCGTCGGTGTCCCTGCGCCGGACCAGCTCCCCGACCGTGTGCTCCCAGTGCGCGGAGCCGCTGCCGGCGTTGGCGATCAGCAGCCTGATCCTGGGGGTCGAACTCCGGTTGTGCCGCCACTGCGCCAGATAGGCGCCCTGGAGCTCGTGCCGCACCGACTCCTCGGAGTTGCTGTCGTCCTCGTTGAGGGTGAAGGCGGTCATGTAGGCGACGCTGACGTAGGGCTCGCCGCTCTCCACGGCCCTGGCGTTCTCCCGCCCGATCAGCTCGGTCACGGGGCGGAGGTGGTCGGCGAAGGCGTACGAGCCGTCGCTGACCCCGACGCACTCGCCGGACGGCCCCTTCCTCACCACGCCCTCCCCGCAGCGGGAGCGGCGTTCGTCCAGCAGGTGGTCGGCGAAGAGGAACGCGCCCGCCAGGACGGCCAGCACCACGGCCGCGGTGGCGGTGCGCTTGACGGTCAGCAGGGAGATCCGGCGCCGGGCCACGCCCCTCACCCCTCGTCCGCGGCCGTCAGCGGATGACGCCAGTGCCGGTAGCGCTCGGCCTCGTCGTACAGGGCCACGATGTCACTCCCCCTCAGTTCGGACAGCCGGTCGTACTTGGCCGCGATCACGCTGTTCAGCCGCAGCCCGGGGTCGCCGAGCGGGTCGCTCCACAGCCAGCGCGCGCACACCAGTCCCCGGATCACCGAGACGTCGGTGATCGCGTGCGTGGGCGCCTCGGGCGCGAGGTCGCCCAGCAGGGCCAGCGGCGGCCGGTCGGCGGGCAGCCGGCTGGGCGCGGCGGTGACCGCGTTGAGCAGCCGGATCCAGCGGACGGCGCTCAGTTCCCGGAAGCGGCCGGTCAGGTGGTCCACCACCTCGTCGACGCGGTGCGCGGCCAGCCGGTGGTACATCGCCTCGTCCGGCAGGCCCTCCGCCTCGAAGTGGTCGCCCATCAGCTCGTGGACGGCGTCCCACTCGCCGGGGTCGGCGGCCAGCCGCCACAGCAGCAGCCTGCGCAGCCACGGGTGCAGGCGCGGCTGCGTCCGCTCGGTCTCCAGCAGCCAGCGCGAGCGCACCTCGTTGAACAGCGACTCGCTGGCGTCGCCGGGGGTCACCGCTCCCAGGATCCTGCTGCCCGCGGACAGGTCGCGGGCCGCCGCGCACCGCACCAGCGCGTCGCGCTGGGCCGCCGGGAAGTCCTCCAGCAGGTGGTCCAGCGCCGCGTCGGCCAGGGTGTCGTGCGGCGCCCGGCGCATCCGCCGGCCGGGCAGGGAGCGCAGCCACAGGTCGAACTCGCCGCTGCCCCGGCGGGGCGCGTTGGCCAGGTCGAGGACGTCCATCACCTGCCGCACCGCCACCGGCAGGCCGCGGGTCAGCCGGTACACGAACGGGGCGAGGCCGGAGTGGCGGGGCGAGGCCAGCTCGATGCCGGTGCGCACCTCGTCGAGCGTCAGGTCGCGCAGCCGCAGCGGGTACCACCAGGAGTCGTCGCTGTCGTGGGCCGGACGGCGTTCGCGCCAGTCGTCGAGGGACGCCCGGTCGGGGCCGCGCAGCCGCCAGGGCCACTGGTCGCCCGCGGACGAACCCCAGTTCTCCAGCCAGCGGTTGGAGCTGCCCACCACCGTCAGGGGGTCGCAGACGGCCCCGGCCAGGGCGGCGTCGCGGCGGGCGCCGGTCAGCAGTTCCAGGAACAGCCGCCCCTGGTCGGTGTGGCAGTTGTCGAGCAGGAGCAGGTACGAGCCGGGGGCGAACCAGCGGGTGGTGTCGTGGCGGAGGTCGTCGAGGAAGGCGGCGAACAGGACGCGGTCGAGTATCCGCTTCTCCTGCTCGGTGCCGCTGTGCCGCCACATGTTGAGTTCCAGCAGGGCGTCCCACGGGTCCTGGGAGGGCACCAGCGGATGGTCGCCGAACCACTGCGGGGCGCCGGCGAAGATCCGTCCCGGCAGTCTGCGCCCGCCGCGCCGGGCGGTGTCCCGCAGGATCGCGGCGACCACCGCGGGGGCGCCGTTGGGGGCGCCCAGCGCGCTGCCGGCGACCTCCAGGAAGGCGGAGAGGTAGTCGCCGTACCGGGCCTCGTTCTGCTGCCGGAACTCGTCGAGCTGCCGCTGGACGGCGCGGCGCCCCTGCGAGCGGTCGGGCATCCGCAGTTCGCGGTCCGAGGCCAGCAGTCCGAGCGTGAGCCGGGGGAAGCGCGAGACGCGGTACTGCGGCAGCTTGCGCTCCAGCTGCCGGGCGATCAGGGCGAGGGCGTAGCGGGGCAGCAGGGCCTGGTCCGCGGCGAAGTTGAGGTACGCGAAGGGGTGTTCCGTCCCGAACCGGCCCATGACGGCGCCGTGCGCCTCGCTCGCCCCGCTCCCCCGCGGGCCGACCAGCATCGTCACCGGCCGCTCCGCGCCGGGGGGCTGGTCCAGGCACTCGGCGACGAGGGCCAGGATGCCGCTGCGCCCCCGCATGCCCATTCCCGCTCCGGACTCCTCCATCCGACCGGCCCTCCCCCGTGACGACGCAACCGTCGGCAGACAGGAGGATGCCACGTTCGGTGCACGCACGACAGCGCCAAGCGACCGCGTACCGGCGCGCGAGGGCCCGGCGGGGCGCGGAGCCCCGGCCGGGCCCGGCGCGGGCTCAGTCCTCCCAGGTGTAGAAGCCCCGGCCGCTCTTGCGGCCCAGCTCGCCGCGGGCGACCTTCTCCCGCAGCAGCTCCGGGGGCGCGAAGCGCTCGCCCAGGGTGCCGTGGAGGTACTCGGCGATGGCCAGGCGCACGTCCAGGCCGACGAGGTCGGTCAGCCGCAGCGGTCCCATCGGGTGCTTGTAGCCCAGGCTCATGGCGGCGTCGATGGCCTCGGGTTCGGCGACGCCCTCCTCGACCATCCGGATCGCCTCCAGGCCGAGGGCCACGCCCAGGCGGCTGCTGGCGAAGCCGGGCGAGTCCCTGACGACGACGTCCTTCTTGCCCAGGGCGCGGGTCCACTCCAGGGCCGCCCGCACGGTGCCGTCCGCGGTCCGCCCGGCCACGACCAGCTCCACCAGGGCGGAGGCCGGGACGGGGTTGAAGAAGTGCATGCCCAGGAACCGCTCGGGGCGGGCCAGGGCGGCGCCGAGCTCGGTGACGGACAGGGAGCTGGTGTTGGTGGCCAGCACCGTCGCCTCGCCCACGGCCTTCTCGGCGGCGGCGAGCAGCCGGGCCTTGAGGGCGGGGTCCTCGGGTACGGCCTCGACGACCAGGTCGGCGCCGGCGGGCAGGTCGTCCACGGTGGTGGCGGTGGTGACGCGCGCCAGGACCCGTTCGGCCGGCTCGTCGAGCCTGCCGCGCTCGGCGGCCCGGCGCAGGCCGGTGGCGACGCGCTCCAGGGCCGCCGCGGCGGCCTGCTCCCCGCTCTCCACGACGACCACGGCCGAGCCGGCCGTGGCGAAGGACTGCGCGATGCCCGCGCCCATCCGCCCGCCGCCCACCACTCCGACGGTTCCCGGTGCCGCTGCCATGAGCTCTCCTCGTCTTCTCGTACCCGGTGCGCCGGTCCGCGTGCCGTGCGCGCCGGATCGTCCGTCAGGGACGGGGCGACCGTACCGGCGGGCGTCCCCTCCCTTGACACGCGGTCCGGGTCTCGGTTTACCTGGCGTCGCCGCAAAGCTAACCGAATGGTCGGTCGGGCTCAAGGCCCGCCCGGCGCACGGCGGCCCATGACGGCCCATGACGGCCCATGACGGAGTTGGTGGAGGCGCATGACACAGCTCACGGAGACCGGACAGGGGCCGGCCCAGCGGATGTTCGCCGCCGACCGGGCCTCCCGCGGCCTGGGCATCGAACTGCTCCGGGCCGAAGGCGGCTCGGCGGCGGTGCGGATGACGGTGACCGCGGACATGGTGAACGGCCACGGCGTCGCCCACGGCGGCTTCCTGTTCCTGCTCGCCGACACCGCGTTCGCCTGCGCCTGCAACAGCCACGGCCCGGTGACCGTGGCGGCCGGCGCGGACGTCGTCTTCACCGCCCCCGCCCACGAGGGCGACGTGCTGCTGGCCGTCGCCGAGGAGCGCACCCGCTTCGGCCGCAGCGGCGTCTACGACGTGACCGTCCTGCGGGACGGGGAGGTGATCGCCGAGTTCCGCGGGCGCAGCCGCACCGTCGGCGACCGCGGCGCCCGGGGCCGGAAGGAGGCGCCGTGAGCGGCGGCCCGGCCGTCCCCGCGCGCCCGGCCGCGCCCGCGCCGCGGCTGGGCGACGCCCCCGACCCCGGCCTGCTGGACGCGGCCGAGCGCATGGACCGCGAGGAGCTGCGGGCCCTCCAGCTCGACCGGCTCCGCTCCACCCTGCGGCACGCGTACGGCAACGTGGAGCACTACCGGCGCGCCTTCGACGAGGCGGGCGTCGCCCCGGACGACTGCCGCTCCCCTGCGGACCTGGCGCGCTTCCCGTTCACCACCAAGGCCGATCTGCGCGAGACCTACCCCTACGGCATGTTCGCCGTCCCGATGTCCGAGGTGCGCCGGCTGCACGCCTCCAGCGGCACCACCGGGCGTCCCACCGTGGTGGGGTACACCCGGGGCGACCTGGAGGTGTGGGCGGACGTGGTCGCCCGCTCCATCCGGGCGGCGGGCGGCCGTCCCGGGCACAAGGTGCACGTCTCCTACGGCTACGGCCTGTTCACCGGCGGGCTGGGCGCGCACTACGGGGCCGAACGGGCGGGCTGCACCGTCATCCCCGCCTCCGGCGGCATGACGGCGCGCCAGGTGCGGCTGATCCAGGACCTCCGGCCCGAGATCATCATGGTCACGCCCTCCTACATGCTCACCCTCCTCGACGAGTTCGAGCGCCAGGGCGTCGACCCGCGCGCCTCCTCCCTCCAGGCCGGGATCTTCGGCGCCGAACCGTGGACGGAGGAGATGCGCCGCGAGATCGAGGAGCGCGCCGGACTGCACGCGGTGGACATCTACGGGCTGTCGGAGGTGATCGGCCCGGGCGTGGCGCAGGAGTGCGTGGAGACCAAGGACGGGCTGCACATCTGGGAGGACCACTTCTACCCCGAGGTCGTCGACCCGGTCACCGGCGAGGTGCTGCCCGACGGCGAGGAGGGCGAGCTGGTCCTCACCTCCCTCACCAAACAGGCCCTGCCGGTCGTCCGCTACCGCACCCGCGATCTGACCCGGCTGCTGCCGGGCACCGCGCGCCCCGCCTTCCGCCGCATGGCGAAGGTCACCGGCCGCTGCGACGACATGATCATCCTGCGCGGGGTCAACGTCTTCCCCACCCAGATCGAGGAGATCCTGCTGCGGGTGCCCGGCGTGGCCCCGCACTTCCAGATACGCCTCACCCGCCGCGGCCGGACGGACCACATGACGGTGCGCGTCGAGGCCCGCCCCGGCACCGGGCCCGAGCAGCGCGAGGCCGCGGCCGGGGCGATCGCCCGGGGCGTCAAGGACGGCGTCGGCATCACCGTCGAGGTGAGCGTGGTGGACCCGGAGACCCTGGAGCGCTCGGTGGGCAAGATCCGCCGCGTCGTCGACGCCCGCGAGGGCTGACCCGCGCCGCCGCGGGTACGGCCGCGGGCACCCGCCCGGCCGTACCCGTACTGCGGAGGCCGGCGCGGGCTGCGATGATCGCAGTCCGTGCCGAGGGGGGCGGGAAGGGATGGATGGGACGATGGATGGGACGACGGGTGGGACACCGTGCAGACGTTCCTGCCGCTCCCCGGCTTCGCCGCGACGGCCCGTGTGCTCGACGCCCGGCGGCTGGGAAAGCAGCGGGTCGAAGCCCTTCAGGTGCTGCGCGCCCTGACCGTGCCCGGCTACGGCTGGGCCCGGCATCCGGCCGTGCGCATGTGGACGGGGTACGAGGAGGCGCTGGTCCGCTACGGCATGGAGATCTGCCGCCACTGGCGCCTGGCGGGGCGCGCCGACACCTGCGAGGCCACGATGCTGACCGATCTGCGGCACGCCACCGGCATCGCCTCGCCCCGCTCCCAGGAGGAGCTGGCGCGGAGCGGGGAGCTTCCGCCCTGGCTGGGGGAGCCCGCCTTCCACCTCAGCCACCGGTCCGCCCTGGTCCGCAAGGACCCCGACCACTACGCGCCCCTGTTCCCGGACGTGCCGGACGACCTGCCGTACGTCTGGCCCGCCTCCGACCGCGGCCCCGGTGCCCGGGACGCCGGGTGAGTCACCCGTCCGGGGGTACGGGAGGGAGGATGGAAGCGAACAAGGCCCCCGGGAGGACGGTCCGGGAGGGCGCGACGGTACGGATGCGCGCCCCTCGCCTCCTCCGCGGGACCCTGGAGACCGTGGAGACCGAGCAGCCGTCCACCGGCGCCGACAGCCGAAGGGGTGACCGGGCGGGGCGCCGTGCGTGCCGCGCCCCCGTTCTTCCGTGACCGACCCTCCCCTGCCCTCAGACGTCCCCGCGGACGCGCACGCCCGGAGCGGCGGCGACGAGCGGGCGTCCGCCGTGCCCCCCTACCGCGCGCTGGTCGAGTCCGCGCCGGTGCCGGTGGTCGCGGCGGACCGGCGCGGAAGGGTGTCGCTGGTGAACGCGGCGGCGCACGCCCTGATGCCCGGCCTCGCCGCCGGGGCGCTCCTGGACGCCCGTACGGCGCCCGGCTGGCTGGCCGCCGCGCACGGCCGGCGCGGCGGGGCGGACCCCGGGGCGCCGGTGACGGTGCGCGGCTCCCTGGCCGGCCGCGTCTTCACCGCGCGCGCCGCTCCCCTGCCGGACGGGCACACCGCCTGGTGGCTGACGGACGTCACCGGCCGGGAGAGCACCGAGCGCTCGCTGCGCTCGGAGCGGGAGAGCACCGCCTTCCTGGCCCGGGCCTCCGCCCGGCTCCAGTCGTCGCTCAACCCGCGCAGGTGCGTGGTGACGACCGCCCGGCTGGCGGCCGGCCACCTCGCCGACGCCGCCGTCGTGGTCCGTACCTCCCGGGGCGGCGGCCTGGAGGTGACCCGGGCGGTCTCCGACGGGCGGCTGGAGGAGGAGACGCCGTCCGCGACCGCGGACGAGGTGCCCGGCCTGGCCGAGGCGCTGGCCGGCTTCCCGCCGGTGTCCTCCCGGTGGGCCGGTCCCGAGCGGGTCCCCGCGTGGCTGCCGCCCCGGGGGTTCGGCCGCCCGGCGTCGCTGGCGGTCGTCCCGCTGCCGGGCAGCGGGGAGACCGCCGGGGCGATGGTGCTGCTGCGCCGTACCGGGAGCGAGGAGCCCGGCCCGGAGGAGGACACCGTGGTCCGGATCTTCGCCGCCCGCGCCGGCGCGGCGATCTCGGCCGCCGCGCTCTACGCGGAGCAGGTCACCACCGTCGCCGTGCTCCAGCGGGAGCTGCTGCCGCCCCCGCTGCCGCACCTGGAGGGCGTCGAGCTGGCCGGAGCCTATCGCCCCGCGCAGACCGCCCAGCGCGTCGGCGGCGACTTCTACGACGTCCATCCGGCCGACGGCCCCGGCCGGGAGACCGACGTCGTACTCGGCGACGTGGCCGGCAAGGGCCCGGAGGCGGCCGTCCTGACGGGGAAGATCCGCAACACGCTCGCGGCGCTGCGGCTGGTCGAGTCCGACCACGAGCGCCTGCTGGACCTGCTCAACCGCGCGCTGCTGAGGGGTCCCCAGAACCGGTTCGCCACCCTGGTGCTCGCCTCGTTCGGCGCCCCGGAGGACGGCGCCGGGAGCGTCGCCCTGCGGCTGACCTCGGCCGGGCACCCGCCGCCGCTGCTCCTGCGCCGCGACGGCGCGGTCGAGGCGGCCGACACCTCCGGCACGCTGGTCGGCGTGCTGCCGGAGGTGTCGGCGAACACGTGCTCCACCGTGCTCCTGCCGGGGGAGACCTGCCTGCTGTACTCCGACGGCGTCACCGAGGCCCGGGGCGGACCCTACGGGGAGATGTTCGGGGAGGAACGCCTGGCCGACGCCCTGGGCTCCTGCGCGGGCATGCACGCCCAGGCCGTCGTCGAGCGCGTCGGGATGCTCACCTCCGAGTGGCTGGCGGGCCGGGAGCACGACGACATCGCGCTGGTGGCCGTCACCGCCGCCCACCGCACACCGCTGAGCGCGGTGGGCGGCCCCGGCCGCGGAGGGGGCGACCGGTGAGCCGGGGGACGCCGGAGACACCGGAGACGCCGGGCACGCCGTCCCCGGCGGCCCGGATGGAGGAGTTCTGGACGGCGCTGGAGAACGCCGACGAGCGCTCCGCCGTCGCCCTGGTCACCGAGGCACTGGACCGGGGCCTGCCCCCCGAGGACGTCCTGCTGGAGGTCGTCGCGCCGGCCCAGCGGCGGGTCGGGGTCCGCTGGGCGGAGAACCGCCTCACCGTCGCCCAGGAGCACGCGGCCACCGCCATCAGCGACCGGGCCGTCACCGCCGTCGCCGCCCATCCGGCGGCCCGGGCCGCCGCCCGGCTCGGCCGGGTCACGGTGGCCTGCGCCGACGGCGAGTGGCACACGCTGCCCGCCCGGCTGGTCGCCGAGGTGCTGCGGCTGCGCGGCTGGCGGGTGGACTTCCTGGGGGCCCACGTGGCCACCCGGCAGCTGGTGGCCCACGTGCACTCCACCGGCCCGGACGCGGTGGCCCTGTCGTGCTCCCTGCCGGTGCGGCTGCCCGTCGCCCACGCGGCCATCACCGCCTGCCAGGCCGCCGGCGTCCCCGTGCTGGCGGGGGGCGGCGGGTTCGGACCGGGCGGCCGGTACGCCCGCCTGCTGGGCGCCGACGCCTGGGCCGGCAGCGCCCGCGCCGCGGCCGAGCGCCTCACGGCGGGCATCCCGCCCCCCTCCGCCCTCCCCCGGGACGGCGGGGAGGGGGCGCCGCCCCTGGGCGAGCGGGAGCACGCCCTGGTGAACGGCGCCCGCTCCCGGATCGTCGACGAGGTCCTGGCGGCGCTGCCCGAGCGGTTCCCGGAGGTGCGCGGGTACACCGGGCGGCAGCGGGAGCACACCGCCGAGGACCTCCACCGCGTTGTGGAGTACCTGGCGGCCGCGCTGTACGTGGACGACCCCGGTCTGTTCGAGGGCTTCGTGGCGTGGACGGGCCGGATCATGGCCGCCCGGGGTCTGCCCGTCCACGCCCTCTCCGCGGTGCTGGAGGCCATGGCCGGGGCCTTCGGCGGACTCCCCCGCGCCTCGGCGTACATCGCCGCCGCGCGGGCCGCGCTCGACCGCGGGCCCTAGGGGGTGCCCGGCCGGTCGTGTGCGGAGCCGGACGGCGGCGATGTACGCCGAGGCGCGGGGTCGCCTGGTTTCCCGTGGGGGTCCGGGTGTGGCCGGTTCACGCGCGGCACCGGGCGCGGAGCGCTTGACCCTCACGCGGCGTCATGCCGCATCGTCGGCGGGGTGGAGGAACACCTGACCGTGGGACGCGTGGCCGGGCTGGCCGGCGTGACCGTCCGCACGCTGCACCACTACGACGGGATCGGCCTCGTACGGCCGTCCGCGCGGACGGCGGCCGGGTACCGGGCCTACTCGGCGGGCGACGTGGAGCGGCTGCGGGAGGTGCCGGCCTACCGGCGGCTGGGCTTCGGGCTGCGCGAGATCGCGGACCTGGTCGACGACCCGGCCACCGACGCGGTCGCGCGCCTGCGCCGGCTGCGCGGCCTGCTGCTGGAACAGCGCGACCGCGCCGCCGCCATGGTGACGGCCATCGACGGGGAACTGCAGGCACGGGCCATGGGGATCAGGACGACACCGGAGGAGCAGCTGAGAGTGTTCGGCGCGCAGCTGTACGACGCCATCGGTTCCGCCTACCCGGCGACGCGGCGCACCGAGCCGCGGATCGCCGCGCAGGTCTGGGAAGCGCTCGGGGACGCGCGGACGGTGCTGAACGTCGGGGCCAGCACCGGCTCCTACGAACCCCCCGACCGCGACGTCACGGCGGTGGAGCCGTCGGCGGTCATGCGGGCGCTGCGTCCCGCCGGCGCGGCGCCGTGCGTGGCCGCCGCCGCGGAGAACCTCCCCTTCCAGGACCGGTCCTTCGACGCCGCGATGGCCTTCAGCACCCTCCACCACTGGCGGGACCCGATCGCCGGGCTGCGCGAGATGCGGCGCGTGGCCCGCCGCGTGGTGGTGTTCACGCATGACGCCGGTGACGCCGGATGGCGTCACCGGTTCTGGCTCACCCGCGACTACCTGCCCGAGGTCGCCGGCCTGGTCGCCGGCCGGCCCCCGGTGGACCGGCCGGCCCGCGCGATCGGGGCCCGCATGGACCCGGTGCTCGTTCCGTGGGACTGCGCCGACGGCTTCTTCGAGGCCTACTGGCGCCGGCCCGGGGCATACCTGGAGGACCACGTGCGCCGCGCGGTGTCGGTATGGACCAGAGTCGGGCCGGAGGCCGAGCGGCGGGCGGTGGACGGACTCCGCCGGGACCTCTCCTCGGGCCGGTGGGCCGAGCGCAACCACGACCTCGTCGCCCTCGACGCGGCAGAACTCGGCCTCCGCCTGCTCGTGGCCTGAACCACCACACACCACACGGGAACGCCGACGGGGGCCCGCCCGCCGAGCGGCGGGCCGGACCACGCGAGGCCCACTCAGGACGACGGCGGACGCTCGGCTCCGTGGGGCGCCTGCGAGAAGGTCTCGTCGGCGCCCAGCGCCTCGGCGCCCGGAGCCGACCTGGAGGGGTCGGCGGGGCTGTGCGGCCGGCTGTCGCCGGACGGCGGCGGGGTGCGGTCGCCCGGAGCGCCCGCCCCGCGCGGCGGCAGCCGCAGGGCGAGCAGGGCGACGTCGTCGCCGCGGGGGTCGATGCGCTCCAGCAGCTCGTCGCAGAGCTCCTCCAGCTCGTGGCGGGCCAGGGCGGAGGCGTGGCGGCACAGCAGCTCCATGCCGGTGTCGATCGGCCGGGTGCGGCTCTCCACGAGCCCGTCGGTGTAGAACAGCACCGTCGACTCCGGCGGCAGGGGCTCGTAGGCGTCGGGCCAGTGCATGCCCAGGTTCAGGGTCGCGCTCATCCCCAGCAGGGGGCCGTGGCCGGTCTCCAGGAAGCGGGTGCGGCCGTCGGAGGTGACCAGCAGCGGCGGCGGGTGCCCGGCGTTGACCCAGTGCAGCTGCCAGGGCCCGCCCTCGCGGCCCTCGATGCGGGCGAAGACGACGGTGGCCATGGGGGCGTCGCTGGTGTTGGTCATCGCCTCGTCCAGGCGGCGCATGATCACGCTGGGGGGCTCCTTGCGGTCCCAGGCCAGGGCGCGCAGCATGTTGCGGACCTCGGCCATGTGGGCGGCCGCCTGGAGGTCGTGACCCACCACGTCCCCGATGACCATCGCGGTGACCCCGTCCTCCAGCAGGAAGGCGTCGTACCAGTCACCGCCGATCTCGGCCGCCACCTGGGCGGGCCGGTAGCGGGCCGCCATCTGCAGGTGGTCGACCTGGGGCAGCGGGGTGAGGAGCTGGCGCTGCATGGTCTCGGCGACGTGCCGCTGCTGGTCGAAGAGCCGGGCGTTGTCCATCGCCAGCCCGGCGCGGCGGCCGATGTCGGCGAGCACCATCGCCTCGTCCTCGGTGTACGGCGGCGAGTCGCCGGCGCGGGCCGCGGTGAACGCCCCGAAGACCCGGCGGCGGCTGTGCAGCGGCACCACCACGGCGCTGTGCCCGCCGAGCCGGTCGAACAGCCCCCGGTGGGCCGCCGTGAGCGGCGAGTCGGGCCGGCGCGCGATGTCCTCGCGGCCCAGCACGACCGTCTCGGCGCCGCGCAGCGCGCGCACCAGGCCCGCGTTGGCGGACTCCGCCAGCGGCGGCAGCGGTCCCTCCAGCTCCCGGGCCGCCTCCGGATCGCCACCGCTGTGCACGGCGATGCGCCGCACCTCGTCCGGCTGCCCGGTGAGCACGTCCACCGCCGTCCAGTCGGCCAGGTCCGGCACCAGCAGACGGCTCAGCTGCCGGAGCACCTGCGGGACGTCCAGGCTGGAGATGAGGACGGAGGAGACCTCCGACACCAGCGTCAGACGGGTGGTCAGCGCCTCCAGCGCCGCCAGGTAGGCCGCCGTCTGCCGCTCCGCGGCTCTGCGGACGCTGAAGTCGTGGAAGGCGAGGACCAGGCCGGGCGGCTCCCCCGGCAACTCCAGCGGGGCGGCCGACCAGATGACCGGCAGGGTGGTGCCGTCGCCCCGCAGCAGGTACTCGTCGCCCCCCTCGCGCGGGCGGCCGTCGGTGAGGACCCTGAGCATCTGGCACCGCTCCCGGGGGACCTCCGCTCCGTCCGCGTCCCGGTGCAGCAGATCGTGCATGTCCCGGCCGAGCATCTCCTCCGCCGGCCGCGCCACCATCCGCTCGGCCCGGGGGTTGGCGGCGATGAGGCGGCCCGTGGCGTCCGTGGCGTAGATGCCGGCGCCCAGGCTCTCGAAGACCGCGCGCAGGACCCGGGGCTCCTGTGTCCGGTCGGCCGCGCTCGCCGGCCCGCCGCCGTCCCTGGTGGTCCCCACTGCCCTTCACCGCCTCCTCGCCCGGCTGCCAGGAGCCCGTGTGAGCGTCGCGCGCGCCCGCGTACACCCGGCCTGTGGCCTTGCTGGTTACCCCGTTCCCGCCCTCCCAGACATTCCGCGCCGCCGGGCGGACGGCCGTACGCCGTCCGGGTACGGCGGAGGACGGCCGCGGGCGGCGGCCGGGAACCGGCGCATGCCCGCCTCGCCGGCCGGACGGCGTGTGCCGCGGCCCGGGACCTCCCGGAACGCGCGGACGGTGGCGGCGCCTCGCGGCGGTCCTCACCGGCCGGCCGCTGGTTACGGACCCGTGCCGGGCGGGAACGGTGGTGTCGGTGTGCGGCGCCGCCCGGAGCGGGACGGGACGTCTGCCGCGGATCCCCCTGGATCCCCCCTCCCGCCGTGCGCCGTGGGGGCCGCGCACGCCCGGGAGCGAGGTGTCCGCCGTGGGCCCGGCCCGGAGCCGCCCGGCCCGGCCGCCAGCGGTTCCGCCGTTCCGGACGGTCCCGGCGGCCACCGCGGGCAGGAGCGCGGGAAAGCGTCGTGGAGCGGTGGGAGGACAGCCGGTGTCGATCTTCTCCGGACGGGAAGGGCCGTAGTGTGCCTGAAGTTCCCGAACCCGTGATCGAGCTGGTGAAGCGGCGCAGGGAGCCGGTGGTCGTCCAGGCCCTCCGCTCCACCGCAGCCGCGACCCTCGCCTACGTCGCCGCCCTCTGGCTGACCGACGCCCGGGCCCCGCTGCTGGCCCCGCTGACCGCGCTGCTGGTCGTCCAGGTGACCCTCTACGCCACGATCACCAGCGGCATCACCCGGGTCAACGCCGTGGTGGCCGGGGTCACGGTCGCGGTCGGCTTCAGCGCCCTGGTGGGTCTGAGCTGGTGGAGCCTGGGCCTGCTCATCCTCACCTCCCTGGCCGTCGGCCATCTGGTGCGGGCCGGCGACTTCATCCCCGAGGTGGCGATCAGCGCCATGCTGGTGCTGGGGGTCTCCCACGCCACGGACTTGGCGCTGAGCAGGGTGCTGGAGACCCTGATCGGCGCCGCGGTCGGCCTGCTGTTCAACTTCCTGTTCGTGCCCCCGGTGTGGGTGCAGCCCGCCGAGGAGGCGCTGGTCGACCTGGCCGACCGGATGCGGAGGCTGCTGCTGCGCATGGGCGAGCAGTTGAGCGCCCCCACTCCGGTGCACCGGGCGGCCGCCCGGCTCCACGAGGCGCGGCGGCTGGACAACGACATCACGCAGGTCGACTCCGCCCTCGTCCAGGCCGAGGAGAGCCTGCGCCTGAACCCCCGGGTCAAGGAGGCGCTGCTGTCCCGGGTCGTGCTGCGGACGGGGCTGGACACCCTGGAGATCTGCACCACCGTGATGCGCGCGATGTCGCGGACCCTGACCGACCTGGCCAAGGAGCGCGAGGACGAGCCGCTGTTCCCCCACGAGGTGGCCGAGGCGCTGGAGGAGCTGTTCGGCCACGTGGCGGGGGCGGTGCAGAGCTTCGCCGTCCTGGTCACCAGCCCCAACAGCAACAGTTCCGAGGAGGCGGAGGAGCGGCTGGCCACCGAGATGGAGGCCGGGCGCGCCGGACGCGAACGGGTCGCGCACCTGCTGCTCGCCCGCGTCCAGGAGCACCCGCGCCAGTGGCACCTGCTGGGGGCGCTGCTGTCGGAGTTCGACCGGGTGCTGGACGAGCTGGACGTGGAGAAGCGCTCGACGCGCCTGGCGGAGGAGCTGGACCGCTACACCCGCGAGGAGCGGGACCGGCACCCGGTGCTGTACGAGCTCAAGCGCCGGTTCCGGGTGCCCCGCTCCCGCCGTCGCCGCCGCAGGACGCCCGGACGGGCGGAGGTCTGACGACCGCGGCGGACGGCTTCCGGGCGCGGTTGTCAGTGGCCGGTGCTTTGCTGGGAGTGGTCGGCCGGGGAATCGGCCGCCGCCGAAGAGCGTGCGCAGCGCCCTCCCGCCACCGGCGCGGAGGGCACGGACGAGGGTGACAGAGGGTGACAGGGGGCCTCGATGGGTGACGTCGCGACGGTGGACGGCACGAAGGGCGCGGTGACGCGCGAGCCCGCGGAGCCGGAGCGGGAGGAGCTGCGGCTGGAACGGCACCGGGTGGAGCTGACGGGCTACTGCTACCGGATGCTGGGGTCGGCCTTCGAGGCGGAGGACGCCGTACAGGAGACGATGGTGCGGGCCTGGCGCGCCCTGGACCGCTTCGAGGGCCGGTCCTCGCTGCGGTCGTGGCTGTACCGCATCGCCACCAACGTCTGCCTGGACATGCTCGGGGGCAGCCAGCGGCGCGCCCGCCCCATGGACCTGTCGTCCCCGTCGGGGGCGGAGACGCGGCCGGGTCCGGTGCTGCCGGAGGCCACCTGGATAGAGCCGATGCCGGACGCCCGGATCCTGCCCGAGGGCGGCGATCCGGCCGAGACCGCCGTGGCGCGGGAGTCGGTGCGGCTGGCGTTCATCGCGGCGCTCCAGCACCTGGCGCCCCGGCAGCGGGCGGTGCTGATCCTGCGCGAGGTGCTCAGCTGGCGGGCGAGCGAGGTCGCCGAGCTGCTGGGCACCACGGTCGCGTCGGTCAACAGCGCGCTCCAGCGCGCCCGCGCCACGATCGCGTCGAGCGAGATCACCCCCACGGGGCGGACGGACACGATGGACGAGGAGCAGCGCGCGCTCCTGGCCCGCTACGTCAGCGCCTTCGAGGCGTACGACCTCGACGCCCTCACCGCGGTGCTGCACGAGGACGCGACGCTGTCGATGCCGCCCTACGGGATGTGGCTGCGCGGCCACGCCGACGTACGGGCGTGGTTCACCGGGCACGGCGCGGCCTGCCGGGGGTCGCGCCTGGTGCCGGTCGCCGCGAACGGCTGCCAGGCGTTCGGGCAGTACCGGCCGGACCCGGAGGGCGGTTTCTCCCCCTGGGCGCTGCAGGTCGTCGAGGTGTCAGGGGGCCGGGTCACCGCGCTCAACTCCTTCCTGGACACCGCCCGGCTGTTTCCCCTGTTCGGGCTGCCCCCGCGGCTCGGCTCCCGCTGAGCGGTCCGGGCCCGGCGCCCCGCCCGCGTCCGCCCCGACCGCGTCCCCCTCGGGCGCGTCCGTGTCCGTGTCCGCGGCGAACGCCTCCTCGTCCAGCCCCGTCCAGGCGAGGAGGCGCCGCAGCTCGCCGTCGGCGCCGGCCAGCCGGATCCGGCCGCCCAGGCGGTGGGCGGTGAGCCGCAGCCGGGCCAGCGCCTCGACCGTGACCATGTCCGCGGCGCAGGACTCCCCGGCGTCCACGACCACCGGGTCCACGCGGGCGCGGACCAGCACACGCCGCAGACGCTCGCACAGCCGCGGTATGTCGGCGCGGGTGAGCGGGCCGTCGGCGGCGAGCACGAGCGCGGCCTTCCGGTCGGGCGTCCGCGGTTCCTCGTGAACTGCCAAGGCCGGCCTCCTGTCGTGGGGTCATCAGGGCAGACCGGCCGCACGGGCGGAACTCATCGCCGCCCGCGCGCCCACCGGCACGGACGGTGACACAGGGGGTGTCACAGACGGTGACACAGGGGGTGACACGGACGCCCCGCACACGGAAGGCCCTCCGCACGGAGCCCGCCGCCCCGCGGGAGCCGCCCGTCGCGCCCCGTCCGGGTGAAACGGGCGCCGCCCGTCCCCCTTCCGGCGGACGGCGCCCGTTTCGGCACCCCCCGGAAGGACACTCCGGCCGGACGCGACAGCGGCCGGAGCGGCCGAGTGAGGAGGCAGCGCCGTGGGCGGAACCGTACGACTGGACCTGTCGGGCAGACGCGCACTGGTGACGGGCGGGGCGCGCGGTCTGGGCGCGTCCATCACCCGCCGCCTGGCACGGGCCGGAGCCGCCGTGCGGGTGGTGGACGTACGGCGCGAGGAGGGCGAGAAGTTCTGCGCCCGGCTCAGCGAGGAGGAGGGCGCCGACGTCCGCTTCCTGGAGGTGGACGTCCGCGATCCGCAGGCGGTCGAGGCGGCCTTCCGGGGGCTGGACGAAGCGTCCTGGCCGCTGGACATCCTGGTGAACAACGCCGCCGTGGACGTCTCCAAGCCGATCGAGCACCTGTCCGCCGAGGAGGTCACCCGGGTGGTCTCCACCAATCTGCTGGGCCCGATGTACATGTGCCTGGAGACCTACCGGCGCATGGTCGCCCGCGGTGGCGGCCACATCGTCAACATCCTGTCCACGGCGTCGAACCGCACCTGGACCGAGGCCGGCCCCTACTCGGCGGGCAAGTCCGGGCTGCGCGCCTTCACGCACACCCTCTTCAAGGAGGCGCAGCGCGACTGCCTCGGCATCGGGGTCACGGGGGTGATCGCCGGAGGCATGGAGACCCCGTTCGTGACGGAGCGCTTCCCCGACGCGGACACCTCCAAGCTGCAGAGTCCGGACATCGTGGCGGACGCGGTCATGTGCGCGCTGTCGGTGCCGGAGGGCAGCGTGATGCCCGAGCTGGTCGTGGTGCCGCGCAGCGAGACCTCCTGGCCGTGACGGGAGCGGGGGCCGTGACGGGGGCGGGAGCGGGAGCGGCGGCGCGGCCGGCTCCGGGGCCGGGCGGGAGGCGTGGGCGCCGGCGCCCCGGGCCCGCGGCGGGCGGGTCCGGGGCGCCGGCGCCGTACGGGGTCAGGCCCCGGTGATCGGCTCCTGGATCTCGGTCACCCACTTCTCCCTGTCCTCGGGGCACTCCAGGTACAGCTCCCGCGCGTAGCCGGCCGAACGGTGGCCTCCGGTGTCGATCCAGTGCGCCAGGGCCTGGACGGTGGGCATGATCTGTTCCATGGGGCCGCGGTGGACGATGGTGGCGGCCCGGTCGATGCCGGGCAGGTCCACGATCGCGAAGTCCCGGCCCCCTCCGGGGTCGGCCGCGACCGTGACGCCGGCGTGGACGACGACCGCGCCGTCCCCGTCCGGGGCGTCCTCGTACCAGGCGATGCCGGGACCGGCCGGCTCCACCCCGGCGCGCTCCAGCCGGCGGCACAGCTCCTCGTACAGCGGCTGGATGACCGGGCCGATGTCCTCGGGCCCGTAGCTGTCGGCGATGCCGGTCAGCTCGGCCACCCGCACCGGCGGAATGCTCTTGACCACGACGTCGTCGGTGGGCATGCGTCCCTCGCTCTCGATCGTCCGGAGCCTCGCCCCGACCCGGGCCAGTCGCGCCGCGGCGACCGCCGCGGCCGCCTCCAGTTCCGCCTGCCGCAGTCTGAGCATCCCGCGCAGTTCCTCGGTGCCCACGCGCTCGTCGAGGATCGACCTCACCTGCTCGAGGGTGAAGCCGAGGTCCTTCAGGGCGATGACGCGGTTGAGCCGGGCGAGCTGGCCCGCCTCGTAGAAGCGGTAGCCGCTGGCCGGGTCGACCCGGGCGGGGCGCAGCAGCCCGATCGCGTCGTAGTGCCGCAGCATGCGGACCGACACGCGGCCGTGCCTGGCGAAGTCTCCGATGGTGAACATGACGCCTCCCAGTGCAGGGCCTCACACGGTGTCAGGGTCAAGCCCGCGCCGGTGCGGGCGGCCGACCGGGGCCGGGAGGGCCGGGAAGGGCGGGACGGACCGTCAGCCGCCGTGCCCGGTCCCGTCCGCGCCGGTGTCCGCGCCGGTGTCCGCGGGGGCGGGCGCGGTGACGCGGTCGTCGGCACGGGCGGCGTTGCGGGCGACGGCGTCGGCGAGGAGCGGCCAGAGCGGCTCGGGGAGGTCGTGCCCCATGCCGGGGATCACCAGGAGTTCGGCGCCGGGGATCGCGGCGGCCGTCGCCTCGCCGCCGCTGCGGTCGACGAGGGGGTCGTCGGCGCCGTGGACGACCAGCGCCGGAGCGGTGACGGCGCGCAGGTGCGGCGTGCGGTCGGGCGAGGCCAGGATCGCGGCGTACTGGCGGGCGAAGCCGTCGGTCCGGGGGGACCGGTCGTAGGCGGCCTCGGCCCGCTCGCGCAGCTCTTCGGGCGGGACGGGGTGGCCGGGCGACCCGATCACGGAGAACGAGCGCACGCCCCGCTCCCCCGCCTCCCGCCGGTCGCGGGGCGGCGGCGCCACCAGCGCGGCCATCGCCTCCGGGGTGGCCCTGCCGACCGAGCGGTCCCCGGTGGTGGACATGATCGAGCACAGCGAGCGCACCCGGGACGGGTGGTCGATCGCGAGCTGCTGGGCGATCATGCCGCCCATCGAGGCCCCCACGACGTGCGCGGCGTCGATGCCCAGGGCGTCGAGCAGACCCGCGGCGTCCCGCGCCATGTCGGCGATGCCGTAGGGGACGGTGGAGGTGTCGCCCGCCAGGACGGCCCTGATGTCCGGGGACGGGCACCCGTCCAGGAAGGTGGACAGGCCGCAGTCGCGGTTGTCGTAGCGGACGACGTGGAAGCCCCGGTCGGCGAGCGCCTGGCAGAAGCGCGGGTGCCAGGCGGTCATCTGGGTGCCGAGCCCCATGATCAGCAGCAGTGCCGGGCGGTCCGGCGCGCCGAAGGTGTCGTACTCCAGTTCCATCCCGTTGGACAGGGCGCGCGGCATCGCGTTCCTCCTCGGAAGGGGCCCGGTCGGCGACCGGGCCGGACGGTGTGCGGCCGCCTCGGTCCGCCGCCCGCCCGCGGCCGGGCCGTACGGCGGACCTGCCGGGCGACCGCGCGTCCTACCGGCCGGTCGGTACGATAGCCGGACCGGACTTCCGGGGGAACGGGAGGGGACGCCCCGGTTCCGGACGGCGCCGCGCGGCGGGCGCCCGCACGGGCGGCGGGGAGCGCCCGCGCCCGGCCTACTTCTCGCCGAAGGACACAGAGACCCGCTCGAAGCCCAGGGAGCGCAGCAGGTTCTCCAGCATGTCCCGGGTGTTCTTCTCGGCGCGCGCCGCCAGACCGCTCTCCTCCGCGGCCTTCCCGATGTGCTCCACGGCGAGCCTGTGGACCTCGCGCTCGTCGCCCGGGTTGTCGGAGAAGACGTCGCCGAGCCGGTCGAGGAGCCCGCGCTCCTTGGTCACGGCGTAGGAGCGTTCGACGTCCAGCGCGGGCTTCTCCAGCCGGGCGCGCGGCAGCCGCACCGTCGCGCCCTCGCGGTCGTCCGTGACCGTGACGGCGTCCTCGCCGAGGCCGCCGAGGTCCACGTACGCGCCGACGCTGCCGGTGCCGACGAACAGCGTCCGGCTGCCGCGCACGGCGTCCGGCAGGAACTTGGCGTCCTTGTCCAGGTCGACGACGACCTGGAAGGTGCCGGAGGCGCCCTCGTAACGGCTCATGTCCTTGAGGGACTTGAGGACCGCGGGGCCGGTGCGGTCCTCGGTCTCGGTGGCGAACGGGTTGCCCAGTTCCGGCAGCAGGCGGAGCTGCCCCGCCAGCAGCACCCCGGCCAGCAGGAGGACCACGAGGAGGAGAGGGGTGATCCACCTCGGGGAGGGCGAGGAGCTCTCGGACCGGACCATCTGGCGTGCACCTCCGTCGGCGGCGGGAGACTCTCCGTCCAGCCGTCTTCCCGGAAACCGCCCCCGCATGGCAGGGAGTTGGCGCCGCACGGGCCGGCGCGGCGGGAGGCCGGCGGGCGGTGCGTACGTACGGTCGCCGGAGCCGGAGAACCCCGGGCGCCGGGGCCGGGCCCCGCGAGCCCGGAACGCGCGGGCACGGGCGTCCCGGTCCCCCGGCGGTGCGTGTTCTGCCCGCACCCGGTGCG
>NZ_JARVKV010000052.1 GCF_029813835.1 Streptomyces sp. DH37 | reverse complement strand
TGTTACTCACCCGTTCGCCACTAATCCCCTCCCGAAGGAGGTTCATCGTTCGACTTGCATGTGTTAAGCACGCCGCCAGCGTTCGTCCTGAGCCAGGATCAAACTCTCCGTGAATGCTTTTCCGGGTCTTCCCGGAGGACACATCCGCGGGAGCGGAACGGTCGGGCGGAATGGGCCCGGCCGTTCACAGCGTCCTCGCTGTGTTGTGTTTCAAAGGAACCTCGCCCCTCGGCCGTCTACCGGCCGCGGGAACGGGGTATCAACATATCTGGCGTTGACTTTTGGCACGCTGTTGAGTTCTCAAGGAACGGACGCTTCCTTCGGCACCCCTATCCGGGGCCCCTCCGGGCGCTTCCCTTCGGTGTTTCCGACTCTATCAGATCCCTTTTCGGTATCCGATCCCCGGCCGGCGGGGTCCTGCCCTTTTCCTCCGCGCCGTTTCCGGCGCTTCCACCACCGTAGCGGATTTCCCTCCCGGCTCCTAATCGAGCCACCCGGATCGGAATTACGGCGCGCCGGAATTCATCCCCGGAAGGGATTCACACTGAGTGAGTGGTCGTCGCCGGAGGCGACAGAAGGGCTGTCAGAAGAACCGTTCCGGCCCGCTGACAACTCGAAGAACCTTACGGATCGGTCCGTCGGCTGTCAAGTCGCTCCCGGAACCCTCTTCAGTCCAGGTCGCTGAGGCGACCGTCGGCGTCCGGCTGGGTGTCCTCCACCCGGCGCAGCAGGCGCGTCAGCAACTCTCCCAGAGTGCCACGCTCCTCGCCCGACAGGTCCTGGAGCAGGTCCTCCTCGAAGACCGAGGCCAGCCGCATCACCTGGAGCCACTTCTCGCGGCCCTCGTCGGTCAGCTCGACGATCACCCGGACCCGGTTGCTCTCGTCCCGTTCCCGGGTGACCAGGCCGGCGGTGGCCATGCGGTCGATGCGGTGGGTCATGGCGGCGGGGGTGAGGCCCAGCCGCTTGGCGAGGGCTCCGGGGCCCAGCCGGTAGGGCCGGCCCGCCATCACCAGCTCCTTCAGCACCTCCCACTCGGCGTGGTTGAGGCCGAGGGCGGCGAGCTGGCGTCCGTACGCGACGCTCATCCGCCGGTCGAGGCGGCTGAGCGCGTTGACGATCTTCTCCACCTGCGGGTCCAGGTCGCCGTACTCACGCTGGTAGATGGCGATCTGCTCGTCGAGCGTGGGGTCGCGGTCCGGGCCTGGGGAGGGCTGGTCGGGCATGGGACCGGAGTATGGCATGAACTCGTTCGCGTCAAAGTCTTTCGCTATGTACTCTTTAGCCTCGAACTTTAGCTTCGAAGTCTCACTTCGGGCTCCTCCTTCCATCCCTTGCGTGCACCGGCACCAGACACAGAGGCAGGTGAGTGTGACCACCGCGATGGGCGCAGCGCTGCGCCGGATCCAGATGGGGAACGCGCTGAGCGCGTTCGGCAACGGCTTCACCGTCCCGTTCCTGTTCATCTACGTGGCACAGGTGCGGGGCCTGGGAGCCGGCACCGCGGGGACGGTGCTCGCGCTCTTCGCCGTGGCCGCGCTGGTGGTGCTGCCCTTCACCGGGCGGACGATCGACCGGCGCGGTCCGCTGCCCGTCGCCCTCGCGGGAACGGTCCTGGCCGCCGTCGGTTCGCTCGGACTCGCCCTGTCGGAGGGCGTCACGGCGATGTTCGTGTCCGCCGCCGTCTTCGGCGCGGGCATCTCCGTGATCCAGCCCGCGCTCGCCACGATGATCGTGTGGTCCTCCACCACGGCGACCCGGTCCCGCGCCTTCGCCACGCAGTTCTTCCTCAGCAACCTCGGGCTCGGCGTCGGCGGGCTGCTGGGCGGACTGGTCGTGGACACCGACCGGCCGTCGTCGTTCCTGCTGCTGTTCGGGATCGAGTCGGCGATGTACGTCGTCCTGGGCGTGACCGTGGCGGCCGTACGGCTGCCGGACGGGCCGCGCCTCGAGCACCTCTCCCGAGCCGGTGAGGACGGTTGCGCGGGGCCGGGCGGCTGGCGGGCCCTGCTGTCCGACCGGGCGATGGTGACGCTGTCCGCGCTCGGCTTCGTGATGTTCTTCGCCTGCTACGGGCAGTTCGAGGCCGGGTTGTCGGCGTACGCGGTCGAGGCCTCGCGGATCTCCCCGGCGACGCTGGGGATCGCGCTCGCCGCGAACACCGCCGTGATCGTGCTGGCGCAGTTCGTCGTGCTGAGGCTCGTGGAGCGGCGGCGGCGCAGCCGGGTGATCGCGCTGGTCGGGCTGGTCTGGACGGTGGCGTGGCTGGTGGCCGGGGTGTCGGGCCTGGTGGCCGACCGGCACGCACTGGCCGTCGCGGCGATCATCTCGACGTACGCGCTGTTCGGGCTGGGCGAGGCGATGCTGTCGCCGACCGTGGCGCCGCTGGTGGCGGACCTGGCGCCGGCCCGGATGGTCGGGCAGTACAACTCCGCCTTCGCCCTGGTGAAGCAGCTGGCCCTGGCGATCGGTCCGGCGGTCGGCGGGCCGATGGGAGCCACGCTGCACGGGCCGTACATCGTGATGCTGGTGCTGTGCTCGCTCGGCGTCACCGCACTGGCGCTGCTGCTGGGCCGCCGGCTGACCGCCGCGCAGGACGACCCGCTGCGGACGTCCCTGGTGGTCGCCGCCTCGAAGCCGGCCGGCCCGACCGGACCGACCGGACCGACCGGACCGGTCGAGTCGGCCGACCGGGCCGGGTCCGACGGGCAGGCCCGTACGGCCCGGGTCTCCTAGCGCGAGGCGGCCTCCGGGAGGGCGAACTCGCACCACACCGCCTTGCCGCCGTCCGGTGTGCGGCGCGAGCCCCAGGCGGAGGCGATGGTGGCGACGATGGAGATGCCCCGGCCGCTCTCGTCCCCCGGCTCCGCGCGGCGGCGGCGCGGGAGGTGGCCGTCGCCGTCGGTCACCTCGACGATCAGGCGGCGGTCGGTGCGGCGCAGGCGCAGGCACATCGGCGGGGTGCCGTGCTGGAGGGAGTTGGCGACCAGTTCGCTGGCGGCCAGTACGCCGAGGTCGTGGAGGTCCTTCGGGAAGCGCCAGCTCACCAGGACGCCGGAGGCGAAGGCGCGGGCGCGCGGGGCGGCCTCGACCCCTCCCAGGAGGTCGAGCGCGGCGTTGTGGAAGAGCTCCGCGTCGTGGCCGGTGCGGGCCGGGTGCTGGAGGACGAGGAGCGCGACGTCGTCGTCGTGCTCGGCGGTGATGCCCAGGGCCCGCTGGAGCCGGTCGCAGACGACCTGCGGGCCGCCGGTGGCCCCGGCGAACGCCTCCTCCAGCACCTCGATGCCCTGGTCGATGTCGGCGTCGCGCCGCTCGACCAGGCCGTCGGTGTAGAGCACGGCGGCCGAGCCCTCGCCGAAGGGGACCGAGGCGGAGGTGTGCAGCCAGCCGCCGGTGCCCAGCGGCGGACCGGTGGACCCGTCGGCGCGGTGGACCGTGCCGTCCGGGTCCCGGACGAGGATCGGCAGATGGCCGGCGGAGGCGTACACCAGGCGGCCCTCGTTGGGGTCGTGGACGGCGTAGACGCAGGTGGCGATCTGGTTCGGGTCGATCTCGGCGGCGAGACCGTCGAGGAGCTGGAGCACCTCGTGGGGCGGCAGGTCCAGGCGGGCGTACGCGCGGACCGCCGTGCGGAGCTGCCCCATGACGGCGGCCGCCCGCACGCCGCGCCCCATCACGTCGCCGATCACCAGGGCGGTGCGGCCCGCGCCCAGGGTGATGACGTCGTACCAGTCGCCGCCGACCGCCGCGTCCGTGCCGCCGGGGCGGTACGTGGCGGCCACCCGCAGGTCGTCGGGCTGCTCGAGCTGCTGCGGCAGCAGGCTGCGCTGGAGGGTGACGGCGGCCTCGCGCTGCCGGCGCTCGCTGGCCCGCAGCCGTTCGGCGGCCTCGACCTGGTCGGTCACCTCGGCGGCGAAGACGAGGACGCCGCGCCGCGCGTCGGGGCCCTTCAGCTCGACGGGGGTGCAGGTGAAGGTGTAGTAGCCCGGGCGCGTACGGCCGCCGGGGGATCCGGGGCCGCCCTCCACGCGGCGGGCCACCCGGCGGGACTTGACCGTGCGGGGCCTGCCGCTGCGCAGGACCTGGTCCATCAGCGGGAGCAGGCCCAGCTCGGCCAGCTCGGGCAGGGCCTCGCGGGCGGGTGCGCCGGGGGTGCGGGGGCCGAAGGCGGCGGCGTAGGCGTCGTTGACGAACGCGATGCGGTGGTCGGGGCCGTGGACGAGCGCGACCAGGGCGGGGACCTGCCCGAGCAGGTCGTGCGCGGAGAGGGCGTCGAGGCCGCGTCTCACCCCCTCGGCGTCCGGAGCGGACGGCTCGCCGTGCTCGTCCCGGGCGGCCGGGACGGTCCCGGAGGGGGCGGCCGGTGCCTCGGGCGGACGCCGTACGGCCCTGGTGGCGGCGAGGCGTCGCTGCCGCTGCGTGCCGGGCAGCCGGGCGCTCCAGCGCGTGAAGTTCACTGCGTGCGGTCCGATCCGATTCCGATGTTCTCGTGTGTTCTCGTGTGTTCTCGACTGTCCGGTGTGCGTGCGTGCCCGCGCGTGCGTGTCCGTACGGGTGCCCGCCGCGCCGCGCCCGCCGGTGACTCTTCGCTGACGCGGGCCCACCCATGGTCACACGACAGTGTGACCGACGGCACCGACAGGCGTCAGGGACCCTCGGGGTGGCGGCCGGTGCCCGCGGCGAGTTCGAACTCGGCGCGCGGGTGCTCCAGCGAGCCGAGCGAGACGATCTCACGTTTGAACAGCCCGGCGAGCGTCCACTCCGCGAGGATGCGCGCCTTGCGGTTGACGGTCGGCACCCGGCTCAGGTGGTACACGCGGTGCAGGAGCCAGGCGGGGTAGCCCTTGAGCCTGCGGCCGTACACGTGGGCGACGCCCTTGTGCAGGCCGAGCGAGGCGACGGAGCCGGCGTAGGCGTGCTCGTACGCCGTCAGCTCCCGGCCGCGCAGCGAGGCCACCAGGTTGTCGGCCAGGAGGCGGGCCTGGCGTACGGCGTGCTGGGCGTTGGGCGCGCACTCCCGGTCCGGTTCTCCCCCGGAGCCCCCGCTCCGGGAGGCACGCGCTGCCGCCAGGTCCGGGACGGCGGCGGCGTCGCCGGCGGACCAGACGTGCTCGGCGCCCTCGACGCGCAGGGTGGCGGCGCAGCGCAGCCGGCCGCGCCCGTCGCGGGGGAGGTCGGTCTTCTCCAGGACGGGGTGGGGTTTGACGCCCGCGGTCCACACGAGGGTGCGGCAGGGGTGGCGGGAGCCGTCGCTGAGGTGGGCGACGCGGTTCTCGCAGGAGTCGAGGCGGGTCTCCAGCCGTACGTCGATGTTGCGGCCGCGCAGTTCGCGCACGGCGTAGCGGCCCATCGCCTCGCCGACCTCCGGGAGGATGCGGTCGGTCGCCTCGACGAGGATCCACTTCATGTCCCGGGGGCGGATGTTGTGGTAGTAGCGGCAGGCGTAGCGGGCCATGTCCTCCAGTTCGGCGAGGGCCTCGACGCCCGCGTAGCCGCCGCCGACGAAGACGAAGGTGAGGGCGGCGTCGCGGACGGCGGGATCGCGGGTGGAGGAGGCGATGTCGAGCTGTTCGAGGACGTGGTTGCGCAGGCCGATGGCCTCCTCGACGGTCTTGAAGCCGATGCCGTGGTCGGCGAGGCCGGGGACCGGGAGGGCGCGGGAGACCGAGCCGGGGGCGAGGACGAGTTCGTCGTAGGGCACCTCGATGGGGCCGCTGCCGGCGTGCTCGGTGGCGAGGGTCTCGACGGTGGCGGTGCGCCGGGCGTGGTCGATGGACCGCGCCTCGCCGATCACGATCCTGCAGTGGGGCAGCACGCGGCGCAGGGGGACGACGACGTGGCGGGGGGAGATGGAGCCGGCGGCGGCCTCGGGCAGGAAGGGCTGGTACGTCATGTACGGCTCGGGGCTGAGCACGACGACCTGTACGCCCCCGTCCCCGCCGCCCTCCCGCGCGCGTCTCAGTTCATGCTTCAGGCGCCGCTGGAGGCGCAGGGCGGTGTACATGCCGACGTAGCCGCCGCCGACCACGAGAATGCGCGCGGGTTCCTTCGTCACCCGTCCATGACGCACCCGAGGACGGACGTTTGTCCACAGGTCCCGGGAATCGTATGACCGGCGGAGGGTTCGGGTCCGGGCCCTGAGGGTTCCCTGTGGGCGGGGGAAAGACGCAGGTCGGCGGGCGTACTCGACACGTTTCGGAGGGCGTGGGGGAGAGGGGAGGAAGACGTACTCCGATCGGGGGGCGGAGGTGGCGGAACATCCCCCTTCTCTCGTGACCGGGGCTCAACTATGTTCGTAGGGCGCCGGGGCGGAGTCATGACCGTGCTCCGGCGGCTGGGTGGGGAGCCTCCGGGGGGAGGCTGCCATTAACCGGGGGAATACAACATGCATATTCAGGGCATTCAGGGCTCTCGCTGGTCTACCGCCGCCGTCGCCGACTCCTCGGCGGGCGGTGGGATGAGCGGGGTCGGCGGAGACGGCAGGACCGCGCACGCGGTCGGCGGCGGAAGCGCTGGCGGAGGCAGGCGTACGACTCCGCTGCGGGTCGACGCCCAGCGCAATCTGGAGCACGTGCTGCGCGCCGCCCGCGAGGTCTTCGGCGAGCTGGGCTACGGCGCTCCGATGGAGGACGTCGCGCGGCGGGCGCGCGTCGGTGTGGGCACGGTCTACCGGCGCTTTCCCAGCAAGGACGTGCTGGTCCGGCGGATAGCGCAGGAGGAGACGGCGCGGCTGACCGAGCAGGCGCGGACGGCGCTGGGGCAGGAGGAGGAGCCGTGGTCGGCGCTCTCCCGGTTCCTGCGCACGTCGGTGGCCTCGGGCGCCGGGCGTCTGCTGCCGCCCCGCATACTGCGGGTCGGCTCGTTCGCCGACGAATCGGCCGGGGCGTCCGGCACGGCCGGCGCAACCGGGGACGCCGGCTCCGGCGCCGGACGGGAAGGGGCGCGTGCGCCGCTGGGCGGCGGGCACGGGCAGCCGGGGCTGCGGCTGGTGGAGGACGTGTCCGGCCAGGACGCCGGGCCCGGGCCGGACGTGTCCGGCCGAGGCCGGGAGGGCGACGAGGACGACGCGGGCGCCGGCGAACTGCTCGATGTGGTGGGCCGGTTGGTGGAGCGGGCGCAGGCGGCCGGTGAGCTGCGGTCCGATGTGACGGTAGCGGACGTCCTGCTGGTGATAGCCACGGCGGCGCCCTCCCTGCCGAACGCGGCCCAGCAGGCGGCGGCCTCGACACGACTGCTCGACATCCTGCTGGAAGGGCTCAGGCCGCGGCACGCCAGGCCCGCGGAGGTGTGAGGTCCCCGGCCGCGGCCCGGCGGCCGGGGCTCGGGCGCGGTGTTCTCGGTCGACTTTCGGTCAACTTCGCACCGTTGGCGTCCGCCCCTTTACCTCGTATGAGCGCTCTGTGCGTACCGCTTTGCGGTTTCCCGCCCCGAATGGGTGATTGAGGCGCACGGCCGGGAACGCGCGGCCCTCGCTGTGACACGCTTTGCCGGTGTTCGGTGGCGACTGTGTGTACGGGGGTGCTCGCTTTGGGTGTTGACGAGCGGGAGGAGCTGCGCGGCTCGCGGAACGCGGACGGGGCCGGCGGGCCGCAGGGCGCGGGGATCGGCACCGGGCAGGGCGCGCAGGCGGGGCAGGCGGGGCCGGTGCCGCCGCGGCACCTGGAGGACGTACCGCCGCCGAGCGACACGGAGTTGGTGTCGCGGATGCGCGGTGGGGACACCAGGGCGTACGAGGAGCTGTACCGGCGGCACGCCGAGGCCGTGCGCCGCTATGCGCTCCGCTGCTGCCGGGACGCCGCGACCGCGAACGAGCTGACGGACGAGGTCTTCGCGCGGACGCTGCTCGCCGTGCGCGGCGGCGCCGGGCCGGATACGGCCGTGCGCACCCGCCTGCTGACGACGGTCCGGGCGGTGGCGGCGGCCTGGACCGGGACGAACGGTTGGGAGCTGCTGAGCGAGGACTTCGCGGTGTTCGCGGTGGCGGCCGAGTCGCCGGGCAGCGGCGACGCCTTCGAGTCGGAGGCGAACGTACGGGCGATGTGGAGGGCCGAGCGGTCCACGGCGGTGCGCGCCTTCCGCAGTCTGCCCGAGCGGTGGCAGGTGGTGCTGTGGCACACCGTGGTGGAGGAGGAGTCGCCGCGGGAGGTCGCACCGCTGCTCGGTCTGGCGGCGGACGCGGCGGCGGTGCTGGCACAGCGGGCGAAGGAGGGGTTGCAGCAGTCCTATCTGACGGCGCACGCCGCCAGGTCGAGGGCGGCGGGCGGCGACTGCGCGCGCCATGTCGACCGGCTGGGGACGTATGCGCGCGGGGGCCTGCGCATGCGGGCCGGCCGGGGGCTGCACCGGCATCTGGAGCGGTGCGCCGACTGCCGGTCGGCGGCGCTGGGCGCCAGGGACGTCTGCGAGAGGTTGCGCGTCCTGCTGCCGATCGCGGTCGTGGGGTGGGGCGCGGCGCTGTACTCCCCGCACCCGGCGGCGGATTCGGCGGACGCGTACACGATGGCGGACGCCTACTCGGTGGAGGACGCGTACACGATGGGCGTGTACGCGGCGGAGGGAGGTGCGTCGGGACCGGAGTCGTACGCGGCGGGGGGCCGCCGCTCCAGGTGGACGTACCCGGCGTATCCGGCGTACCCGGTGGAGGCGGCCGGGGCGGCGGGCACGACCGCCGTGGCCGGAGGAGCGGACGGTGCGGCCGGAGGAGCGGACGGTGCGGCCGGCAGCGGTGCCACGGCGTTCGACGGGCTGGGCGCGACGGCGAAGGCGGGCGTCACGGCGGGAGTGATGGCCGCGGCCGTGGCCACCGCGCTGACGCTGGCACTGGTCACCGACGGCCAGCGGCCGCGGGGCCCGTACTCGGACCCGGGAACGCAGCCGTCGGCGGCGAGCGTGCCCGGCGGGCCGGAGACGAAGACGGGTGCGGAGGCGAAGGGGTCGAGGGCGCGGACCGTGCCGCCGGAGGAGTCGGCGGGCGCGGCGGACACGGCGAGGGGGTCCGAGGGCCGGGAGCCGGCCCCGCCGTCCGGGGCTCCGTCGGGGTCCGGGCCGGCGCCGGCGTCCGGCCTCCCGCCCGTGCCGGAGTCGGCGCCGGCCCCCGGCACGGAGCACACTCCCGGGGACGGGCCGGAGCCCGGGGACGGGGACGGGCCGGGGTCCGGGGCGTCCTCGCCCGGCTCCGGGCCGGGGCCCGACCGTACGACCGACCCGACGTCCCGGCCGTCCGCGGCCACCGTCCACCGGCTCGACCGGTTGCCCCGGGGCGGCTCCGGCGGCGCGGACGGCCCCTCCGTACGCGAGGGGAGCAGCTGGCTGTGGCAGCGCTCCGGGCTGCGCGTCGGCGGCCGGGACCGGGGCTACGGTGTGACGGTGTCGGCCCGGTCCTCCGTGACGGTCGACCTGGGCGGCGACTGCGCGTCGTTCGACGCGCTCGTCGGGGTGGACGATCTGACGGCGCTGCGGGGCGCGGTCCGGTTCTCCGTCCACGCGGACGGGGTCAGGCTGTGGGAGTCGGGTGTCGTCCGCCGGGGCGAGGAGCCGGTACCGGTTCATGTGTCCCTGTCGGGGCGGAGGACGCTCCGCCTGGTGGTCGAGCCGCACAGCGCCCTGGACGCGGCGGTCGTGGCGGACTGGGTGCAGGCGCGGATCGGCTGCGGCTGACCTGTCCGACGGTGGGCGCCCGCCGGCCCGTGGCCGTCCGCCGACAGGCGCCCATCGACAGGCGGGCGCCCACGGACGGGCGCCGACGGCAGGCGACCGCCGTCGAGCAGCCGCCGACGGACGGGGCCGGCTCACAGGCTGGGGCGCTGCGGCACTCCCCCGGCCACCGCCCGCTGGCGCGGCGCGGCCGTACCCGTCCAGCAGCTCCCGCGGCGGGCCAGCAGACGGCGCAGCCAGACCTCGGTGGAGACCAGTTCCGCCAGCCCGTCCAGCGGCAGCGGTTCGCCCTCGGCCGCGGCGCGCAGCGCCTTGCGGACGACCCGGGCCTCCACCAGCCCCGCGTCGGCCAGCAGGGGCGCGTCGAAGAGGTCGATGAGGTCGCCGACACGGGACCGCAGCCCGGTCCGCGCCGCCGCCGTGTGGGTGGCGTGGGAAGGGGCGCCCCAGCCGGGCGGCAGTTCGTGGACGCCCGCCCCGGCCAGCACGGCGCGCAGCACCGACGCCCGCGCCCCCGGCTGGACGCGCAGGGCCTCGGGCAGGGCGCGGCAGGCCCGGACGACCTGGTTGTCCAGGAAGGGCGCGTGCAGCCGCTGGCTGCGGACCTCCGCGGCCTGTTCGAGTATCCGGTGGTCGGCCGCCAGCCGGGCGAGCGCGGCGCGCGCCCGGCGCTCCCCCGGACGCGTACCGGTCTCCCCCGGTACCGGGCGGAGGGCCGCCCGTTCCAGACGAATCGATACTTCGGCCAGCACCTCTCCCGTCAGCCAGCGCGCGGCCGGCCCCGGACGGCACCAGGCGAGGGCGGCCAGCGAGGCGTCGAGCACTCCGGGCGCGCCCTCGTGGACCGCGCCGCCCGCACCTCCCACGCCCCCGGCGCCGGGCGCCGCGCCCGCCCCCGGGCCGCTTCCCGCGCCCGTCCCCGCGCCCGTCCCCGCGCCGTTCCACTCGCGCAGCCGCCGAGCGGCCTCCAGCACCCCGTCCCGGTACGGCGTACGGGCCAGCCGCCGCGCCGCGCGGTAGACGGTGAGCGGGACGAGCACCGACCGTCCGGCCGCGCCCTCCGCCCTCGCCAGCGCCGTGACCGGCCGCAGCAGATGGCGGCGGCGCCGGTCGAGCAGCAGGTCCGCCAGCCGGGCCGGGTGCGCGTCGAGCACCTCGCGGGCGCCGTACCCGGTCAGGTGGTCCGCGCTGCCTCCCTCCAGGCGCCGCCGGTGCCGTTCGGCGACGACCAGCGAGGGGCCGGGCTCGTCGGTCAGCGGCCCGTCGGCGAGCGGGCCGCCGTCGGGACCGGCGTACGGCAGGGCCTCCTCGCCCGCCGCGACGACGACGTGGTGGAGCCGGGGATTCTCGGCGATGCTGCGGGCGCGTTCCAGTTCGGCCTCGCGCCCCGAAAGGGGGTCCAGCGTCAGGTCGTTGAAGGTGACGGCCAGCAGCCGCTCGCCCGCCGACGTCCCCGGGGTGCCGTACACCGTGCCCGGCACCCCGGGCAGCCCGGCGGCCAGCAGCGCGAGCGTCGCCGACGCGCTGCCGCCCGACAGGTCGGCGCCGATGCCGGGGGCCGGGCCCCTCGCCTGGCGACCCGGCCGGCCGGCCCGCCGCTGGGCCGGTCCCATGCCGGGCACCGGTCCGGGGTCGAGGCTGCCGAGGTCGGGGACGGGCGCGTGGCGCGGCGCGGCCAGCCGTACCCGTACCGCCTCCACCAGCGCGTCGCGCACTCCGGCGACCGCCGCGTCCGCGTCCACGGGGGGCGCGGCGACGACGGTGGGCACGGCGGGTTCGTAGCTGACGGTCTCGCGGCTGCGGCCGTCGCGCATGATCAGCGCGTGTCCGGGCGCTACGCGGCGCACCCCCGCGTACGGCGTGCCGTCGCCCAGGGCCTCGGGCGCGTCGGGGCAGGCGAGCAGGGCGGCGAGGTGCCCGACGTCGAGCTGCGCCTCGATCAGGTCGGCGAGCGGCAGCGCGGCGGTGGCGTAGGCGGTGCCGCCCGCCCACGGGGTGTGGAAGACGGGCCGGGCGCCGGCGAGGTCGGTGGTGATGGTGACGCGGCGGCCGACGCGTACGACGGCGGTGTAGCTGCCGGGCCAGGCGGTCAGATGGCGCAGGGCGCCGCCGCGGGCGGCGAACAGCCCGACGCGCAGCTGCTCGTCGGAGGCGCCGCAGGAGCCCAGCACCGCGAGCTTGTTGCCGCCGTCGACCTCGACGAGGCGCACCTCGTCAGGGCGCCAGTCGCCGACCGCCCACAGCGGGTCGGGGCCGTCCCACAACTGCTGCGCGCCCACCGGCTGGATGGTCTGCCCGGGTCTGGCCGCGCCGCCCGCGCCCGCGGCGTGGTCTGCGGCCCACCCCACCAACCACCGCATCGCCGCCTCCGCATGGCCCCGTAACTCGCCGCCGACCGCGGCCGACCGGTGGTGGATCACCGTCGGCGGCCGTCAACTGCCGTCGCTGCGGACCATGCTGCCACGGGATGGGCGTACGGGAGGCGCTCAGGGGCGCAGACGCGAGGAAGAGCGGCGTCGGAGGCCGACGCCGTACCGGTTGCCGAACGGCTCCGCCGCGAGCGTCGTCATTCGGCCAAATATTTGCCGTGAGATATGCCGAACGAATCATCGTCGGCAGACCGCCGGCAGTCCGGGAGGCTTCCTCACCTCCCGGACCGGACCGCCGTCCGCGGGGAATGGGACGACGGCATTCCCCCAGCCCACTGGTTCCAGCGCAGTGGGCCGACCCACGCAGCACCCATGGAAGCGCTCCCCCCCGGGGCCGCACAGAGCGCACGGACGGGCGCACCGGCACACACCCGGAGCACACGCCAGGGGGCATGCGCGGTGCGGCCCGAGGTGGTCCGGGGCGTCCCGCGCGCCGTCCGCACGTCGCCCGCCGCGCACCGCCGTGCGGACACGATTCCCGCCATCCCGCAGGACGCCCCTTAACGGTAGGGATGCGGCGAACTACGCTGGGTTGACGAGTGCCCCGTGTGTGCGGCGCGGGGCGGCCGTCGGTGTGTGTCAGGGGTGCGCGCATGTCCAGGGAGCCACGCGGGCCGAACGAGAAACTCGGTGCCGTCCTCGCCCTCGCCGGGATCAGCAACGCCGGCCTCGCCCGCCGGGTCAACGACCTGGGCGCGCAGAGAGGACTGACCCTCCGCTACGACAAGACGTCGGTCGCCCGCTGGGTCTCCAAGGGGATGGTGCCGCAGGGCGTCGCCCCCCATCTGATCGCCGCCGCCATCGGCAGCAAGCTCGGACGTCCCGTCCCGCTGCACGAGATCGGCCTGGCGGACGCCGATCCGGCGCCGGAGGTCGGCCTGGCCTTCCCCCGCGACGTCGGCGCGGCCGTGCGGTCGGCCACCGAGCTGTACCGGCTGGACCCGGCCGGGCGGCGCGGCGGCGGAGGGGGCATCTGGCAGTCGCTGGCGGGCTCGTTCTCGGTGAGCGCCTACGCCGTCCCCACCTCGCGCTGGCTGATCACGCCGGCCGACAGTTCGGTGGCGCGGGACGCGTCGGCCGCCGCCGGGGGGCGCGAGGCCGCGGCGGGGCCCGCCGCCGGCGGACGCCGACCGCCCCCGCCCGCCGCCACGTCCCTGCGCGTGGGCCACAGCGACGTGGCCAAACTGCGGGAGGCGGCGGAGGAGGCCCGGCGCTGGGACTCCAAGTACGGCGGCGGCGACTGGCGTTCGTCGATGGTCCCCGAGTGCCTGCGCGTGGACGCCACCCCGCTGCTGCTGGGCTCCTACAGCGACGAGGTCGGGCGCTCGCTGTTCGGCGCGACCGCCGAACTGACGCGCCTGGCCGGGTGGATGGCCTTCGACACCGGCCAGCAGGAGGCCGCGCAGCGCTACTACATCCAGGCGCTGCGGCTGGCCCGGGCGGCGGCGGACGTGCCGCTGGGCGGGTACGTCCTGGCCTCGATGTCGCTGCAGGCGACGTACCGGGGCTTCGCCGACGAGGGAGTGGACCTGGCGCAGGCCGCGCTGGAGCGCAACCGCGGTCTGGCCACGGCCCGCACCATGAGCTTCTTCCACCTGGTGGAGGCCCGCGCCCAGGCCAAGGCCGGCGACGCGGCGGCCTGCGGCACCGCGCTGGCGGCGGCCGAGGGCTGGCTGGAGCGCTCCCGCGACGGCGACCCGGACCCGTCCTGGCTCGACTTCCACTCCTACGACCGCCTGGCCGCCGACGCCGCCGAGTGCTACCGCGACCTGAGGGCCCCGCGCCAGGTGCGCCGCTTCACCGAGCAGGCGCTGTCGCGCCCGACGGAGGAGTTCGTGCGCTCGCACGGCCTGCGGCTGGTGGTCTCGGCGGTCGCGGAGCTGGAGTCGGGCAACCTGGACGCGGCCTGCGCGGCGGGTACGCGGGCGGTGGAGGTCGCCGGGCGGATCTCCTCGGCGCGGACGACGGAGTACGTGCGGGACCTGCTGCACCGGCTGGAGCCGTACGGCGACGAGCCGCGCGTGGCGGAACTGCGGGAGCGGGCGCGCCCGCTGCTCGCGGCTCCGGCGTGACGCGGCCCGTCCCGCCGCCGCGCCCGGGGCGCCCCGAGCCCCCGGGGCCCCCGGACGACCCGGATCGCCTGAACCACCCGGACCGCCTGAACCACCCGGACCGCCCGAACCGCCCCGCGATGGGCCGTACGGGCTGTCCTCGGGACCCGTTCACAAGTCCCGCGCGCGGCCGGAGGGTTGCCTGTCAGTGGGCCGGGCCATGATGGAGGACGTGTCCTCTGTCTCCTCGGCCGCCCCGGCTCCCTCCTCGTCCTCCGCGCGGCGCGCGGCGTACGACTGCGACGTGCTGGTGGTCGGCGGCGGGATCGTCGGTCTGTCGACGGCGTACGCGCTCACGCGCGCCCGGCCCGGTACGCGCGTGGTGGTGCTGGAGAAGGAGGCCGGTCCGGCCCGGCACCAGACCGGCCGCAACAGCGGGGTGATCCACAGCGGCGTCTACTACCGTCCGGGGTCGCTCAAGGCCCGCTTCGCGGTGCAGGGCGCGACGGAGATGGTGAAGTTCTGCGCGGAGCACGACATTCCGCACCGGGTGACGGGGAAGCTGATCGTCGCCACCGAGCGCGCGGAGCTGCCCCGGCTGCACGCGCTGGTGCAGCGCGGCCGGGAGAACGGCATCCCGGTGCGCGAGCTGGGCCCGGCCCAGATCGCCGAGTACGAGCCGCACGTGAACGGCCTGGCGGCCATCCACGTGGCCACCACCGGCGTCTGCGACTACGGCGCGGTCGCCGCCGAGCTGGCCCGCCTGGTGACGGCGGCGGGCGCCGAGGTGCGCTGCGGGGCCGAGGTCTCCGCCGTGGACCGCCGCCCGGGGACGGGCGTGGCCGTCCGTACGGCGGCGGGCGCGGTGGTGCGGGCCCGCGCCATGGTCAACTGCGCGGGGCTGCACTGCGACCGCGTGGCCCGCCTGGCCGGGGACGTGCCGCCGGTGCGGATCGTGCCGTTCCGCGGGGAGTACCACGAGCTGGCCCCGGAGCGCGGCGGGCTGGTGCGGGGCCTGGTCTACCCGGTGCCGGACCCGGCGTTCCCGTTCCTGGGCGTCCACCTCACGCGCGGCATCGACGGCTCGGTCCACATCGGCCCCAACGCCGTCCCGGCCCTGGCCCGCGAGGGCTACCGGTGGCGCACCGCCCGCGCCCGCGACCTGGCCGAGGTGCTGGGCTACCGGGGCTCCTGGCGCATCGCCCGCCGCCACTGGCGCTACGGCGCGGGCGAGCTGCGCCGCTCGCTGTCCAGGGCGGCCTTCACCGAGGCGGTGCGCCGGCTGCTGCCGGAGGTGGACGCCGGCGACCTGCGCCCGGCCCCGGCCGGGGTGCGGGCCCAGGCGGTCGGGCCGGACGGCACGCTGGTCGACGACTTCCTGATCACCGGGGCCCCGCACACCGTCCACGTCCTCAACGCCCCCTCCCCGGCGGCGACGGCCTCCCTGCCGATCGGCCGTGAGGTGGCGCGGCGGGCGCTGGCGGCGCTGGACGCCACCCGCTGAAGCCCGGCGGGCGCGGCGGGTGCCGGGCGCCCGCCGCGTCCGCCCGGCCCCGCGGGCCTCTACGGCTTCCGCGCGAGTCCGCCGTGCACGGCCGTCTCCGGGCCGGGGGTGCCCTCCGGCCGCCACCGCGAGCACGAGACGACGCCGGGCTCCAGCAGCTCCAGCCCCTCGAAGTAGCCGGCGATCTGCTCGGGGGTGCGCGGCGTGTACGGGGTGGCGGTGCCGCGGGCGTTGTGGCTCTCGATGGCCTCCACGTACGCCGGGTCGCTGGTGGAGCCGTCGTTCAGGCCGAGGAAGCTGCCCGGCGCCAGGGCGTCGGTCAGCCGCCGCACCACCGCGCGGGCCTCGTCGTAGTCGGGGACCAGGCCCAGGATGCCCATGAGCATCAGCCCGACCGGCCGCGACAGGTCCAGGGTCCGCGCGGCCTCCTCCAGGATCCTGTCGGGGTCGCGGACGTCGGCGTCGATGTAGTCGCACGCGCCCTCGGGGGAGCTGGTGAGCAGGGCGCGGGCGTGCACCAGCACCAGGGGGTCGTTGTCGACGTAGACGATCCGCGACTCGGGGGCGGTGCGCTGGGCGACCTCGTGGGTGTTGTCCCTGGTGGGCAGTCCGGTGCCGATGTCCAGGAACTGCCGGATCCCCTCCTCGCCGGCCAGGTGGCGGACCACGCGGCCGATGAAGGCGCGCGAGGTGCGGGTGATGTCGCGCATGCCGGGGAAGGCCGCCAGGACCTTCTCGGCGGCCTCCGCGTCCACCACGTAGTAGTCCTTGCCGCCCGCCAGGTAGTTCCAGATCCGGGCCGAGTGCGGTCGGGAACTGTCTATTCCGCTCCCGCCGCCCGGCCGCGCGGCGCTGTCCGCCATCTCGCTCGCCTCCTTGGTGCCGACCATGGGACGCACACGATCCCACACCCCGTCAGCCGGTGCCCTCGCCCGGGGCGGGTCCGGACGGGTCCGAACGGGGCAGGTCCGGGCGAGTCCGGGCAGGGCGGGTCCGGGTGGGGCGGGTCCGGGTGGGGACAGCCCCCGGCCGGCCCGGGGGGCGTCCGCATTCCGGAACACCGGCCTCCGCAGAAGGATCGCCGCCATGACGGAACACGACATCCGGCGCGGCGCCCGGGCCGCCTCACGTCTCCCCGGCGGGCGCACGCGGCGCGGCGCGGCGGCCCTCGCCGCCGCCCTCCTGCTCTCCCTGACGGCCGTGCCCGCGTCGGCGGCCGTATCCGCCGGGAACGCAGGGAACACCGGGGGCGCCGGGAACGCGGGAGACACTGAGGAGCACGCGCGGGGCGCCCTGCTGTCCACCACGCACCTGGCCGACAAGGCCCCCGGCCCGCTCAGGGACCTCCTGACCGCCAACGGCGTGGACGCCTCCGCCGTGCGCCACGGCATCACCGCCCACCGCATCGTCTACGCCACCGTCACCCCCGCCGGGGAGCCGACCACCGCCTCCGCGCTCCTCGTCCTGCCGGCCGGCGGCGGCGAGCGGCTGGCCACCGTCTCCGAGACGCACGGCACCACCGCCTACCGCGGCTACGCCCCCTCCACCGGCGACAACGTCTCCGTCCTGGGCGCCTTCCTCTACGCCTCCGGCGGCCGGGCCGCCGTCGCCCCGGACTACCTGGGCCTGGGCGCCGGCCCCGGCACCCACCCGTACGTGGACACCCGCTCCTCCGTCTCCGCCTCCCTGGACGCGCTGCGCGCCGCCCGCACCGCCGCGCGCGGCCAGGGCAGACGGCTGACCGGCGCGGTGTACGCCACCGGCTTCTCCCAGGGCGGGCAGGTCGCCATGGCGCTGGGCCGGGAGCTGGCGCGGGGCGCGGACCGGCGCTTCCGGCTGCGGGCGCTGGCGCCGGTGGCCGGGCCGTACGACATCGAGGGCGTGGAGTTGCCCGCGATGTTCGACGGGCGGATCGACGGCGCCTCGGCCGTCTTCTACCTCTCCTACTTCCTGGTCGCCCAGAACCGGCTCCACCCGCTCTACGGCGATCCCCGCGAGGTCTTCCGCGCGCCGTACGCCGACCGCGTCGAGGAGCTCTTCGACGGCGACCACCCCGACGAGGAGATCGCCGGGCTGCTGCCCGGCACGGTCGGGGAGCTGCTGACGGACGAGTGGCACCAGCGGCTGCGGCACCCCACCGGCACGCTCGCGGAGGTGATCCGGCTCAACGACGGCGTCTGCGCGTGGGCGCCGCGCGTACCGGTGCGGCTGCACACCTCCGGCGGCGACCGCGACGTGCCGGCCGCCAACACCGGCGGCTGCGTGCGCGACCTGGCCCGGCACGGGGCGTACGCCCGGGTGGTGCACCACGGGGACGCGGACCACTTCGGCGCGTACCAGCGGGCGATCGCCCACAACGCGCGCTGGTTCGCCCGCCTGGACTGACCGCCCGGACCGGCTGCCCGGACCGGCCGCGTACGGCCGCCGGGCGGTCCGCCCGGCGGCCGTAGACTCGTACGCACTGTGTCCGAGAAAACGCCCCGTCCCGCCGAAGCACCGATCGAAGCGCCGGAAGCGCCCGGTACGTCCGCAGCGCCCGGAACGCGCCCCGAAGCGCGTCCCGGAACGCGCGAGGCGCTCGCGCCCCCCGCGCGGAGCGTCATGTTCCCCGACGGCACCGGCCCCTCCGCCGACCCCGCCGGGGACCGCCACGAGCGCCGCATCCGCAGCTTCCAGCCCCGCCGCAGCCGCGTCACCGCCGCCCAGCGGGACGCCCTGCTGCGGCTGTGGCCGGTGTGGGGCGTGGAGATCGACGGCGACCGCCGCCTCGACCTCGAGGAGCTCTTCGACACCCTCCCGCCCGGCTCGCCCGTGGTCCTGGAGATCGGCTTCGGCATGGGCGAGGCCACCGCGCGGATGGCCGCCGCCGACCCCGGCACCGGCATCCTCGCCGCCGACGTCCACACCCCCGGCCAGGGCAACCTGCTGGCGCTGGCCGAGCGGGAGGGGCTGGCCAACGTCCGGGTCGCCAACGGCGACGCGATCATCCTGCTGCGCGAGATGCTCGCTCCCGGCAGCCTCGCCGGGATCCGCGTCTTCTTCCCGGACCCGTGGCCCAAGAAGCGCCACCACAAGCGCCGCATCATCCAACCGGAGTTCGTGGAGCTGGCCGCCTCCCGGCTGGCGCCGGGCGGGCTGCTGCACTGCGCGACCGACTGGGAGCCGTACGCCGAGCAGATGCTCCGGGTGCTGGGCGACTGTCCGGCGCTGGAGAACACGCGGCCGGACGGCGGCTTCGCGCCGCGCCCGGACTTCCGTCCCGTCACCCGTTTCGAGGGCCAGGGCCTGGAGAAGGGGCACGTCGTACGCGACCTGCTCTTCCGCCGCGTCCCCTGACCGCCTCCGGCCCGCCGGCCCCTCCCGGCTCCCGGCCCCTCCCGACTCCCGGCCGCTTTCCCGCGCTCCGCGCCGCCCCCCTAGCCAGTACGGCCCCGGTTGTGCCTAATGTCGTCGGGTGCACCAAGAGGTTTCCGCGCCACCGGCGGACGGGCGCGGCTCGCCGCGCGGCGCACCCCGGTGGCACAGCGTCCGGGCGGCGGCCGTCGCCGTCCCGCTCCTGCTGTGCGGAGCCGTGATCCTGGGGCTGGTCCACGAGCAGACCGGCTCCGACGGCTTCCTCGTCGGGCTGGGGCTGGCCGTCCTGCCGGTGCCGCCGCTGCTCGCCGCCTTCCGCTGGCTCGACCGGGCCGCGCCCGCGCCCCGGCGGAACCTGCTCTTCGCCTTCGGCTGGGGCGCCTGCGCGGCCACCCTCGTCGCCATCACCGTCAACGGGTTCGCCACCGACTGGCTCGCCTCCTCCGTCCTGCCGCGCGCCCCCGACCGGGCCGACGCGCTGGGCACCACCCTGGTCGCGCCCGTCGTGGAGGAGACGGCGAAGGCGGGCGCGGTGCTGCTGCTGTTCCTGCACCGGCCGCGGGACTTCGGCGGCGTGGTGTCCGGCGTCGTCACCGCGGGGATCACCGCGACGGGCTTCGCCTTCACCGAGAACATCCTCTACCTGGGGCGGGCCTTCGGCGAGGACCTGGCACTCGGGCACTCGGGGCTGGAGTCGACCACGCTGGGGACGTTCGTCCAGCGCGTGGTGATGGCCCCGCTCGCCCACCCGCTCTTCACGGTGCTGGTGGGGCTGGGCTTCGGCGCGGCGGCCTCCGTCTCCCCGCGCCGGCGAACCCTGCGGACCGCGCTGCCCCTGCTCGGACTCGCGGCGGCCGTCACGCTGCACGCGGTGTGGAACGGCGCGGCGACCCTGCCCAGGCCGGTCTTCCTCACGGTCTACGGCCTGTTCATGGCGCCGGTGCTGGTCGTGGTGACCGGGCTGGCCCTCTGGGCGCGCCGGCGCCTCCTGCGCACCGTACGCGCCACCCTGCCCCGGTACGCGGCGGCGGGCTGGCTCGCGCCCCCGGAGCCGTACGCGCTCGGCTGCCTGCGCGCCCGCGCCCTGGCCCGCGACCTCGCGCGCCGCCACCACGGCCGCCGGGCGGCCCGCGCGGTCGCCGAGTACCACCGCGCGGCCACCTGCCTGGCCGTGCTCCGCGCCCGCGCCGAGCACGGTGCCCCGCCCCCGGGCTTCCCCGCCCACGAGCGCGCTCTCCTCCGCACCCTCCACCGCCACCGCCCCCTGGCCTCCCCCGCCACGGCCTCCGCGGCCCTGGAGGCCCTGCCCCGGCCCTCCGGTATCTGGTGGTCGAGGGCCGGGGTCGAGCATGGTTCCCTCGTTGATCAGGAGAAGTAGCCGGGCACCTTCTCGTCCGGTGTACCAATCAGCAAGGCACGGTCCAGGAATACGTTGTTCATCTCGCAGCTCGTCTCGGGCAGCAGAATGCAGGCATGGCAGGCAGCGAGGTTGAGGCTGTTGACACCGCTGGCGTCGGATTCCATGCACAGGGGGTCCGCAGAACACCATGAGATCCGTTCGAGCGCGGACCTCAGTGAGTTCGCCAGATTTTCCGGGGCGCCCTGGGCGACGATTCCTCCGAGACTTCCCGCCGAGTCGCTGGTAGCGGTGTAGAGAAGCACACCAGTCATGTCCTCGTTGACGTACAGGCGCTCGCGGATCGCGGAGGCGGGATAACCGCAGTCCAGGCTCCACTCGTTGATCAGGGCGTGCGCCAGAGTATGGAGAAGGACAAAGCGCGAGGTCAGTGAGGACTCGACCAGAGCCGTGCGGTCCCTGACCCGCCTACGGAGATGGCGCTCGTGGTTGCGACGCAACCGCTGCGCGCGAACTTCCGGGGAGTCGGGGCCGGTGAGTGATTCCCACTTCGCCAGCCTTTCCTGGTCCAGAGTGAGGAAGACGCCCTCCCCGATGACCTCGATGGCGGGCAGCCAGTCGATGTCCTCGTCCAGCGCGAGTTTGACCGCGCGCTCCCGGTCCTCCTTGATGCGCATAAGGGGCTCGATGCGGGTGAAGCTGTGGAGCGCCCGTACCTCACGGAGTCGCTTGACCAACATGACCTGGTCGATGCCCGGTACCCTCACTCCGTCGGCGTTCTCCGGGGGGAGGCAGACGAAGTGCTGGTTCTCCGGATGTTCCGGAGTCTCCCTGCACAGCTGTCGGTACTCCTCCTGCCGAATCCTGCCCGCAGCCTCGAACTCGTTGTTCTCCTCGGGCTCTTCCTGCGGTTGCTCGCCGGCGCTCTCGAGTGTGCGTACTGCCCCGATCACTTCCTCGGCACCGTAGCGTCCCTTGTCGAGCCACCCCTCGTCGCGGGCGTACTCCTCGATTCGCTCGTCGCTCTTGTTGATCAGATGCCGCTTGTGCCTTTCCACCAACTGCATCAGCTTGCGGTGCCACGGTGGAATGGACAGTGCGGAGGCCACGCTGGGGAACCAGGCCGCGGAAGAACCACGCTGCAGCACTCGGAGAGGACTGGCACAGTTCGCCTCACGTGCACTCCTGCCGAACCAGGGGCGACCACCTCGGCAGGTGATTCCCAATGCGGCCATGGCATCCCGGCTGAAGGCGCCTTCCAGCGATCCGCTCTCACCACAGTCGCACTTGATCACAATGCCGCGCAGACTGGCCGTCCGTCCCTCGCTGTGGAGAGTCAACCGAGCCTTCGCCGGATCGCAACTGCAGCGGGCCCCGCGCTCCTCACCACGCCGGGCGTGCAGCCATCGCCAGTACGGGAACTCGTCGAGATGTCCGTGGGCACATGCGACGACGAAGCGGGACGGCACGAGGGGAGCTTCGCAGTCGCCGCACACATTGTCGTTGCGCCGACCGCCGAAGTCCCGGAAGGGCTTCAGCACACAGCACCTCGGGCAGGAATAAGTCTCGGGGAAACGACGTACCTTCACACCGTTCCCGGACGGCGCCGGAGCCGCAGGAGGCAGCCGGAAGCCGTTCACCCCGAGACGCTGTTGCAGACGTGGCTCGGACAGGACGTCGGCGTCCCGAGTACCCCAGGTATCCAGGCCGCTGACGATGTACGACTGGTCACCGATGGCGATCATCGCTCCGACACCGTATGTGGTGATCTGCTGAGCACGCCGCACCGAACCCAGCGGTGACCTGCGGACCTTCTCCTGTCGCGCTGCGGTACCGGAGGCACCGGCCGAGGATCGACGTGCCATATCAGCTCTCCAGGTAGAGGTCGGACTCGACATCGACGTCGCGGAGGCTCCACAGCGTGTCACGAGCCTCCGCGAGATCGAGATCGGAGTGGGTGCGGAGCAGCGCGGTATCGGGGTCGCGGTCCGGATTCGGGCTGTAGGTGTAGGGCGCCTCGTACAGCAACCCGTCGTTCTCCTCGGCGAGCCGGCTCCAGTGGGCGATGAACTCCCTCAGCTCCGTGTCGGTGGCGTCGGCTTCCTCCTTCTCGATCCCGCGCACCCGAGCCACCAGGTCGGTACGCAGGTTGTGCAGGTCCTGCTCGAAGGCACGCACATTGGCCGCAGCCCTGTTGGGACGGGCGGCTGGCAGGACCAGCCGAGCCAGCCCGACGAAGACCGCGTGCAGGGCCCGGTCGCGGGCGCGGGCGGAGTAAGGGGTGACGCTGGTCGACTCCACCTGCTTGTAGAGAGCCGAGTGGTACGGGACGAAGTCCTCATAATGCGACAGGTCACGGGACCGGGAGGAGTTGAACAGGGTGACCACCAGTCCGGGATGCTGCCGCCCCACACGGCTGGTGGCCTGGATGTACTCGGCCGTCGTCTGCGGCTGCCCCAGGACAACCATCAACCCCAGCCGATCGATGTCGACACCCACCGAGATCATGTTGGTGGCGAGCACGACGTCCACCGCCGCGCCGGAGTCGAGGGTGCATGCCAGTTCACTGAGGCGGTCGGGAATCTCACTGGAGGGGACACGGCTCGTCAGCTCTTTCGGAACGACTTCACGGGGCGTCCCGCTGCCGTCCCGCTGTGCATGGGTCTTCAGCCTCTCGTTGACATCGGCGTGCACCTGCAGTTCGGCCGCCGCGAGCAGACGAAGGCTGTTGAAGTAGCCGACCAGGGTCCAGTAGGCATCCCGTACCGCGTCGTCGCCCTCGATTCGGCCGGCATGGTGCAGGAGTGAGGCATAGGCTCGAATCAGCAGGGTCGCCTGGGATATGCCCGGGGCGAGCAGCCCGACATAGCGGCGCGATGCCTTGCGTTCGGCAGGGGCTTGGACCGCGAACCAGGAGTCACGGGCATCGAGACCCGCCGGCGGGAACTGCGCCACTTCCCGATCGAAAAGGGCCTTGCCCTGATCCCCCGCACGGCGGATGGTGGCCGTGGACGCGATGACTTTGGGGCGATCCGCGGCGATGTCGACCGCCGCCTCGTACAGGCCGGTGAGCGTACCGAGAGGCCCGGAGATGAGGTGCAGCTCATCCTGGACGATCAGCTCGGGCGGAGGCGTGCCGTGCGCGTCGGTGTTCCGGTTGAACAGGGCGGCCACATCGTCCCGCCACGCCACCCGCGCGAACTTGTCGACCGTGGCGATGACCAGTGTGGGGCGCACCCGGTAGAGCTCGGAGTCCACCACGTGCACCGGTAGCCCGTCACCGTAGTCGCACCCCTTGCCGGGACAGTTGATCGACATATGGTCGCGGTCCACGTCGACCGTGTAGTCCTCTGCCCGCAATGCCGTGCCGCACCAGGGGCAGTCCCGGAGCTGCACCGGGTTCTGCTCCTGCAGCGTCTCGCCCTTGCGTATCTTCCGCAGGGCGGTTCTGGCCTCCTCCAGATTGTTCGGAGTGGCCGCCCGCCCCACCCACATACCGACGGAGATCGGCTCGTATCCGAGCCGTTCGGGGTCCTCCGCGCGGACCCGGTCCATAGCGCACATCAGCCTGGCAGCACGCTCGAACTGTTGCAGGGTGAGCAGCCGGAGTGTGTAGCGCATGAAGACCGTGACACCACCGCCCGCCTTGCCGAGACGAAGCCGGCGGTGGAACACGGTGAAGGCGATCAGACCAAGGTAAGCCTCCGTCTTGCCACCACCGGTGGGGAACCACAGCAGATCCACGATGCCGCGGTCCTCGTGCTCCGGGTCGACGATGCCTTTCAGGCAGAGCAGCAGGAAGCCGATCTGGAACGGACGCCAGGTCCCCTGCGGCTGTGACTGCCCCCTACGGCCGCCTTTGATCCACAGGCTGCGGCCGAGCTGCTGCGCCATGGCCCTGTTGGCCGTCCGAAAGGCCTCCATGGCACGCTCGTCATGCTCCAGCAGTCGGATGCCGGTCATCATGCGTTTCTGGGCTGTGCGGCACAACCGCATCTGCTTGCCGGTGAGTTCGAGGTATTCGGTGCTGCCGTATGGACCGTCGCGCAACTCCTCGATCTCCGCTTCTCGCTCGCCGATCCAGCGCCCATAGGCGTCGACCAGTTCGCGGAGCCATTCCACGACCTGTTCCGGTGTCGCGTCGGCCAGCGTCTGCATGCCAAGACGGCGTACGTCGATGTTCGGGTTGGAATCAGTGAGCAGCACCTCGTATGTCGGGACGAATTCCGTCCGGACGGAGGTCACCCCGGCGGGCTCGCCCCTCCTGGGAAGCTCACCGACAGCTGGCGGTGTCCAGTCCCAGTCAGCGGCACAACCATGGCCGGTTGCGAAGGAAGGGACATGACGATAGAGAAGCCGGTTGAGCCTAATCTCCTCGTCCGCACCTCCCTCTGTCGGGCGCTCCACCAGGGCGGGCACATCACCGGGGACGTCAACGCGCAATCCGGCTTGGAAGAAACAACGCGTGTCCCGAATGTCATGCTTACCCACCAGGTGGGTGTTCACCAGGGTCGCCGTGATGCTCACGGTGCCCTGCGGACCACTCGGCCGGCGAACCCGCACCCGCAGCTCCAGGCCCGGAGCAAGCTTGACCGGCTCCTGGTGGATCTCCGTGACGTCAATTGTGGTGGCGGGTAGTTCGAGCGGACGGCGACGCCAGTGGAGATCCTGTGCTTCCACAGCTCGTCGCTCCGCACGCTCGGGCACGGTGAGGCGTCCCTGACCATCCACCGGGTCGTACACGGCGGCAGTGGGAGTGATCGTTATGGAGCGGCTGCGTGAAGGATCCACGGCGAAGGTGATTCCGGTGGCCGAGGGGCGCTGGATGTTCGCCAGGTTGACTCCGGTGTCCGGTACCTCGTCGACGGCGAGTGTGGAGTCCGCGTCATCGTCGTAGCCGTCCTCCTCCGCGTCCTCACGGGCCAGTTCCTCGTCCTCGGTGCGCGGAAAAAGCACGCCGGTGGAGTAGGTCGTCACAGGCCAGTCGTCCAGCAGTTCCGTGGAGTCGGCCTGCTCGCCGGTCGGCCCGAGAAGGTCGGCCTTGAGCCGCTCCACCAGCTCGGCGCGGAAGCGGTAGTGCTCCTTGAGATCGGGCATCGTCGTTCTCAGTCCCTTTCCGTTTCCGCGCTGTCGTAGTGGAAGCGGCCGAGACCGACCGGGCGAGGGGCAAGCCACACGCCGAGCTCGCCGAGGCCTGCATGGACGGCGGCTCCGCGCTCGCCCACGACTGTCTCCACTGTGTCGATGCGCAGGTCCGTGATGCGGCGGGGCCAGCTCCGGGGCTGATAGGTCCTGGACTGCTGCATGTGGCGGTAGAGGTCATGGCGGAACTTCTCCGACACCACACCGATCGCGCGGTCTCCGTGGAACAACGCATAACCGGGACCGACTCGCTTCTCGTGATCCTCGGGCACGTCGTCGATCCGTTCCAGGGTCACCGGATCGCCCGGAGCGGTCCGGGAGTGGAGATGGTCCTGCAGGGACACAGGATCACCCTCGATCTGGTAGCTGCCTGCCGGGTGGTGGGAGTGGATGTCCCCCCCGAGGAGTTCCAGTCCTGAACGCTTCCAGTGCTGATACCCGAAGCGCGCCCACCGGTCCGTCCTCCGGTCCTTACGGACCAACCGGAACCCACCGCGATCGGGGCGGACGTTCCGCGGAAGATCCAGCCGGTACAGCTCCCTGCGGGAGCGGGTCATGGCCACATACAGCGCACGTGCGCGATCGGCCACGTCAACGGACAGGTCCCCCTCCTCCACACTGATCTGCCCGGGATCCACCACGAGGACACGGTCGAACTCCAGCCCTTTGGCACGGTGGAAGGTGGAGATCACGAAGGGGTGCGCAGGCTGGGCGGTCAGTTCGTCCGGCAGTCTTCCGACGGAGATGGCATCACGCAGACGTGACAGGTCGACGGAGCGTCCCGCTCGTTCCCGGGTACTGACGCACAGCAGGCGCCACACACGCTCGCGCTCCTTCTCCTCGCCGGCGCCGACGAGCGAGGGATACAGTTCGTCGAAACGCCGCCTGGTCAAGGTCAGGGTTCCCGGATTGGCGTGCATTAGCTCGCTCAACCACGCCGGGACCGCACGGTCCTGGGCCGCACGACGCACCTGGTGTGGGATACCCGCACCGTGCAGCCATTCGGAGACCAGCAATGCCTCTCCGTTCGTGCGGCACAGTACGGCCGTGGTGGTGTCGGTGACACACAGGGAGTCCCTGATGAAGGGCACACCTATGTCACCGAAATCCATTCGCGCCGCCAGTTCCAGCCGCAGTTCCTCGTAGGCCTGCTCCGCCTCGGCGAGGGTCGAGCACTCACGCATCACGCTCTCGAAGGACAGCGCCGAGCGCGCCTCGTCGGTGGACGCCCGAAAGTTCCGGGTGAGCGAAATTTCGACCAGGTCGTCCACGAAGGTGATGCGGAGCCAGTCGAAGAAGCGGTTGGTCTCGATCGCGCGCTCGTCCGGGTCGGCGACCTGGTAACTGTAAATCGCCTGAGCCGGGTCACCGACGATGGTGAAGCCGCAGTCGTAGGACTCCAGCAGCACCTCGACCAGCTCGCGGCGGTCACCGACCAGATCCTGCACCTCGTCGATCACGACGTGCCGCAGTTCGTCGAGCCATTCCGGAGCTCGCCTCTCGTCGGCCACCACCTCCGTGGCCTCCCGGATTCGCTCGTCGAAGGAACGTGTCCTCCAGTCGATGTCCGCCGCGACCTCGCTGAGGATTTCCAGGGCCCATGAGTCGAAGGTGGTCACCCGGACATGCCGGGATCGGTCCCCGTGTCGCGACAGTCGTTCCCGCAGCTCACGGACCGCGGCGCGGGAGAAGGTGAGTACCAGGACATCGCCGGTGGCCAACCCCTCATCGGCCACCAGGGCCTCGATGCGGCGTACCAGCGTATGCGTCTTCCCGGCGCCCGCGCCGGCGGTGACCAGCACCATGGCGTCCGCCGACTGTTTCACCACCGCGCGCTGCTCGTCGGTCAGCGGCGGGCTGTCCAAGTACGGACCGGCGGTCACGCGTTCCCCTTCCACAGGTACTCGAACTCGGTGTAGGCGAGGTCCCTGCCGAAGTTCTCGATATTGTCCTTGACGTTGAGGATCAGGCAGCTCTCCTTGCCGCCGTTGAGGGGACCGCGCAGGCCGCGCCCGATCATCTGAATGTAGGTGTTCGGGCTGAAAGTGGGCCGGGCCACGACCACCGCCCGGACCGCCGGGGCGTCGAACCCCTGGGTGAGCACGTTGTAGTTGGTGAGGACCTGGATCTTTCCCTTGCGGAAGGCGTCGATGCGCCGGTTCCGGATACCGGTGGGTGTCTTGGAGTCCACGGAGGCGGCAGCGATACCGCTCTCATTGAGCAGCGCGGACAGCACGTGGGCGTGCTCGACCGAGGTGGCGAAGACCAGCACGGGCCAGTGCTGCGGCAGCCGCTCGATCTCCTCGATGATGCGCTTCGTACGATTGACGTCCTGTGCCAGCCGTGCGGTCACGGCGGCGGGCAGTGTCATGCTGTTGCTGTTGGTGACCTGTGCGATCTGCTCCGGAGAGAGGGTGTACTTACCACCGGGGAGCACACGCTGTTCCACCTGGGAGAGCACCCCGAGTTCCTGGAGATGCGGGTAGGGGTCGTCCCCTTCGAAGACGCCGTGGTCCAGTCGTTTGTGCCCGAACCGAGCCGCCAGTCGTCTGGTCTCCTCCTCGCTGCTGCCGCGGAACGCCGTGGCGGTGAGTCCGACGAGGTGCCGCGATGTCCGGTACTGGTCGATGCCGAGCGCATCCAGAATCCTGGTGTACGTCTTCGGCACGGCGAAGTGAGCTTCGTCAACGATGACCGCGTAGGCCTCGCGCAGCCAGGCGTACTGCTCGGTGGCTATGTGGCGGGAGAGGGTGTCGTCGATCGCCACCACGACCTGCGGGCCGCCGGGGGCCGGCTCCGCCGCCATGCCGCCCCACATACGGCTGATCCGCAGGCTCTGATCCGGTCCCGTCTGGGACCACACGAACTTCCACGTCTCAATGGCCTGCTCACAGAGTTCGGCGCTCTGGGCGATCCACAGGATCGGTCCCTCGACGACGCCGTCGGCGATCGCCTGGACGGTCGCCTCCACCGCGATACGCGTCTTACCCGCGCCGGTGGGGATCTGCAGCATGGCCCGCTTCTCGCCCGTCTGCACCAGGTGCTGGTACATGTTGGCGACCAGGCGCATCTGGTACGGGTGCAGCGGCAGCGGCTTGCGCGGCCCCGCTACGGTCTCGAACGGCGGCGGTGCCTGTCCCGTCTCCTGGTCGCCGGCCCAGGCGGCCGGGAACCCGTACGTCTTCACGAAGGCCCGGGCGGCGTGCCCGCCGGCCCACCGCTGCGGTGCGTCGAAGCCCACCTTCACCAGGGCCGGGGCGAGCTGGCGCAGCACCTCCTCTCCATGGGTGGCGATGACCAGTTGGGCGATCCGCAGGTCGTCTGGCGCCTCGCCGTTCAGCTCCTCGTCGGCGATCAGCAGTCCGGGGGGAAGTTCCTCTCGGAGCCTTTCGGCGCCCAGTGCCAGCAGCAGCTTGCGTGCGGGGTCGGGCTCCCGGCGGACCTTGAGGAAGCGTTCGCCTTCCTTGTCCTTCTCCTGCTGCTGCAGCAGAGCCCGACAGCCGGACTCGCCCAGCCGCAGTTCCAGGACGCGGTCCACAGCGCACAGCACGTCCAGCTCACCGTCCGGCCCGCACAGCAGAACGGTGTCGCCCTCCCGGGCCTCGGTGAGCGGCTCCTCCCTCCGCCCCTCCGGTGTACGCACCACCTTGGCCAGGTCGGAGCAGTGCACCAGCTGCCAGTCGGTGCCGTGCGGAAGCCTTTGCCGCAGCCGCGGGTAGAGGTCGGTGAGCTGTGTCGGAGTACCCAGCTCGACGAAGGTGAGTTCCTCCTGGAGCAGTTCGGACGGAGCCCGCAGCGGCCACTCGTCGACCATCCGTTCCGCGTCCTCGGCGGTGGGCACCAGCATGGCAGGCACCTTCTCCCTCAGGAGGATGCGGTACTGCTCGGGATCCGCGGTGACCGCGATCTCCTCGTCGGGCCGAGTGGCCCATTCCTCGCCCACCTGGCAACGGGTGAGGGTGTCGTCCGGCCACGGGATCTCCCCGACGTCAAAGCGGGTCAGCAAGGCATAGGCACTGCCGACGAAACCGGCGTCCTGGCTTCCGAGTACGCGGCTGATGAGTTCCGCCCACAGAGCCTGCGGCACTGATTCGAAGGCCGCAGTCAGACGGAGAGCACGAGCCGTCTCCAGGTCGACATCGGCCACGGGTAGCAACTTGCGGTCCACCCGGAGTTCCGGGCTGACGCACCCACTCGGCCTACGGATACCGAGTGAGGTGGGCACCACTCCTTCCTGCCGCAACATCCATACGATCGGGGATCGCACCGACTCCTGAGTATTGCGGTTGGCCCCCACCTGCAGAGTCCAGTTGTGCACCAGGCCGTGGCGGGGCAGGTTCTGAACGAACGCGGCGCGCCCCTCCCTGGACAACCTGGGCAACAGATGGAGAGGGCCGGCTGGGTTGGCGCCGTCCACCTTGACGGTCTTGAAGTTGGGGCGGCGTGCGTCGCTCGGCAAGCTCCGGAGGTACGCCCTGTAAATCCTGTCGCGGTACTCCTCGAACCAGTCGTCTTCGCGCGGATCGCAGTCGGGGACGGGTCGGTCGGTGGCACCGAGATCCCGCAACAAGCTGGTATCGGCGCGGTGGAAAACGGGGTCGATGAGAAGCTCGCGGTCCCTGGTCCCGTCGGCTGGCACCACTGGGCCGCCGAGAAAGGCGTCACGGATCGGTCGGAACACGCCGTCGGCCGTACGGACCTTGATGGTCCGACCGGGCTTCTCGATCTTGGCTTTGATCACCACGGCGGCGCGGCCTCCGCCCGCATGTCGCGTCAACTGCCAGAAGTCCTCCCACTCGGCGTTGCCGTACCGCCCGAAGCCGAGGTCCAGAACGGCCTTGAGGCGCCCCTCGGCATCCGCCTCCGGGATACCCAGTGCCTCCAGCGCGTGCCGCGCCCGGCCATCCGCGACGACGTCCGGGTGCACATAGGTCATGTCGTCCCGCAGGCCACCGCCGTCGACCGCGCTGCGCCGGTAGATCCTGCCGCGGGTCGGCGCCACCAGATCACCTCGTTCGGTGAGCAGAATGGATGCAGTGACTGCCTCGGCGGCGTGCTCCGACCCGACGGCCTCCATGTCGGCGACGATGCGCAGTGCCAGGGCCGAGGCCGCAGGGGTGCGGTCCGCGACCAAGGCGTCCAGCCACTCGACGACGGAGGCCGGGCGTACACCGGCGAGTTCCATGATGTCGCGGACACGGGAGCGCCGCTCCCGGCTCTCCGTAGAGTGGTGACACCAGTTGATCGGGCTGCCGGGGTACTCGGCCCACAGTTCCAGCCAGTTTTCCCGGAGCCCCTCGGGATGCAGGCGAAGTTCCTCGGGCTTGCGCAGGGCACCACGCTGATCGGGCAGCGACGGCTCGCGGGAGGCGACACGGAGCACTTCCCTGCTGAGCATCTCGTCGCCCCACTGGGAGGCCTCGCGGCCACGCGCGGTGAGCAGGGTCAGGTAGGAGCCGGGGTCATCGGCCTCCACCAGACGCGGCAACGAGGCGACAATCAATTCTGCGGCCGCTCGGACGAGTTCGGCGTTGAAGTCGCTCTTGGTCAGGTTCTGCCGATCCTCGGGGGTTTTCCAGGGCGCGTTGAGGATCCCGGTGAGCGTGGTGTCGTAGTGGGTGGGGAAGAAGGCCCAGAAGCTCCCCCTCTTCTTCCGTGCCTCGGCCCCCTTGCCGGGGACTGCCCAGGAAATCCTGATCACTGGACGCTCGTGCAGCTCACCCGCCGTCTTCTGCGCCTCGGTGGATGGCTGGTGGTCGAGGTGGAAGACATCCCACCGCTCGTTGCGCCTCCGCTCGCCGTTGTTCTCCTCGATGACCCGGTGCTCGGTGCCGCGCGTAGTTTGTTGCAACACCCTCTGTAGCAGGTGTCCCTTCCTGCGGTCCTCCAGGACGACCGAGGCGACGTGGGGCGAGAACAGCATGAAGTGCGCCGGGAAGTTACGGAGATCCCTCCCCAGACGCTGTTCAGCGCCGTTGTGCAACGGCAGCACGACCGTGGTGGAAGCCCACTCCATCAGTTCGTCCAGCACGGAATCCTGTGCACGCCCATCGGCCAGGTCCAGAGGTTGAGCCATGCGCAGCACCGGAGTCTCGTCCCTCTCCGAGAGCTGAGGCACGACTTCCCGGATACGTGCGGCGGACCATGCCTTGTCGAAGCCGAAGCAGCCCGAGGTGCTGTAGAAGCGCGGAGTGTCAGTGACGCTGAGCACGGACTTCACCCCGACGCCGAAGCGGCCGATCTGCCCACCCCGCTTCCGGGACACGGCCATCCGCAAGATGGTGTCGGCCCCCTCGGGCGAGACTGGATTCCCGGTATTGGCGCAGTACAGGTGCGTATCGGTGAGCAGGACATGGATGCGCCCCCCGCCGGCGTGGCTCTGGTTCTCGTCCGCGCCGTTCTGCACCAGCTCGTAGATCTGGCGCTCGCCGTACCCGCCCTGGGTGATACGGCGCTCGTTGTTCGCATGCTCCTGCACGTGGCCGGGATCGGCTCGGTACACCTCTAGAATGCGGCGGGACTGGGCAAGGACGGTCTCGATGACGTCCGTGGCCTCGGACATGGCACTGCTCATCGTGCTGCTGGCTCCTGATGCGATGGTGAACGAGCGAGGGCAGCGTGGGGGACCCCCGAATATATCCCCATGAGTCCTTCCTGACTCCAAGTCAGGTAAATATTGATCTGATCTTTATGTTGTTACCACCTTGACCGCGGAACAACCGCACTCCGAACCCCAGAGTCCAGAAAATCAAGCCCTTCTGGCTTCCGCACACCCTCGGAGCCGGATCAGAGGAATGGTTCACGACGGGACGGGCCGGCGACCCCACTTGCAGTCGCCGGCTCCCAAGTGGGCGGTAAATCCAAGAATCGAACCACGTACCACCCACCGAAAAAATGAGACCCCGCTCTCAGAACAACCCGAACCCTGGTGGAGATTCCTGGCACCAAGAGTGTGGTGAATCCTGCCATACCCACCCGGGACCAGAACAGGTCCCCCCTTGACGCTTAAACGCCCCCTTCGAGGATTTTTCCCTCAATCAGCTAATTTTGGTCACGCCCTCCCGCCGCCCTGGCAGCGCCGGTGACGGCAGTTCCGGGATCGGGATGTCCTGCAGTATCGGGCAGGATGCCTTCCCTCAACCCGCCTCACCCGACACGCACGTCGACCGGGACTCGACACGGAACGCCCCTCGTGCATGAGGCGGTACTGCCGCTCCCAACTCCTGACCGTGGACTCCGGGACTCCGCACGCGGCCGCGATCTCGGGAATCGGAGCGACATCCGCAGAGGCAAACATCGCAACCGCGAGCCTGAAACCTTCGGGGTAGCACCTGGGCATATATCTCCTGAGGAGCTTGCTCGTATTTTCATCACCGTTTTACCGCGCCTCCCAAGCACCGGGCAAGTCATTTGGCGAGAAATCTCGGGATATTGCAGGAGCGAAAATCGGCGATCTTCCACCTCGATCGTCAGGGAATAGCGCGGCAGCTTCCGCACGCCAATACAGGTGCCCGCTCCAGGGGTACTGGAGGCACACTTGTCCCCTTATGTGGGAAGTTTTTCTTTGAAAACCCCCACCGCCTCCACGAGAGGCCAGAGAAACCCTACCCGCTTCACCACGACTCCTCAACTCCCCTGCACCGAAACCTCCTTGGACCTTCGGAGACCGTGACGGCCCGCAGAGTTCCCGGAGGAACCCTGCGGGCTACATGTCCAACCGCAGCGCCCTAAAGGTGCACCACAGCCACATGGGGACATACACACATGCCGCCCTCCAGAAAACTTCGATTCGCCCGATTAGTCACCCGAAATACCTTTTCCCGCCTCACTCGAGGTTCTGCGCCGCTCCCCGGCGAGCGCAGCACCGCCGCAAAGACCCGGGGGTTCCATGCGCGCGGGGGCCGCCATCTCCTCAAGCGGGGCTGCACCGTCACCGGGGTTCAGCCATCAGCCCTGCCCCCGCATAGGGAAGACCCAGGGCGGGGTTGGCAAACAAAATTATCCCCCTGAGGTGCGCGTCAAATTTCCCTTGTATGCTGCTGGTACCCGCGAAGGAGGACCGGTGGAAGCGAAGGACAAGCAGACCGAGAACTTCGGCGTGTGGCTGTCGCGCCAGCTGCGGCGTCGCGGCATGACCCAGGCCGAGCTGGCCGAGGCACTCGGTGTCACCCGTGCCGGTGTGTCGGCCTGGATCACCGGCCGGGCCGAACCGCGTGAGGAGAAGAAGCGAGCGATCGCGGAGGTCCTCGGCACGGACGAGGCGACGGTGCACCTGCGTACCGCAGACGCTCCATCCGAACGTCCCGTCGTCTGGTACCACCGTCCCGCCCATGCCGACGGCGGTCGGGAGTTCGGAAACGCCGCGGCCTTCGCCTTCGACGCCGATGTCTCCGTGCTCGCTCGGGAGGCCACGCAGAACAGCCTCGACGAACGTCACCTCGACTCCGACCCCGTCCGCGTCCGGTACGTCCTGCACGAGTTGAGTGGAGAACACCTGCGGAACTTCCTGGACGCCCTGCGCTGGAAGGAACTGCTGCCGCACTACGAGGCGGCCGCTGCCCAGGAGCAGAAGGTCGGCCGGACGATCGCGGAGGGACTGCGAGAGCTGCGCGAGACGGACACTCTGCTTCTGCTGCGGGTGGACGACTACAACGCCTCCGGCCTCACCGGCCCCGAATACGAGGACGGCAGGTTCGCCGCAGTGGTACGGCGTCAGCTGGACAGCCACAAGAGCAAGAGGCACGCGAGTGGTTCGTACGGACTGGGCAAGGTCACGCTGTGGGCGACGAGTCGACTCGGTCTCGTTCTGATCAACAGCACTCTCTGCGAGCCCCATGAAGGTCGTACCGAGCGACGGGTGATCGGCCGGCTGGACCTGCCCTGGCGCGAGGTGAACGGCGAGGCGTTCGCGGGTCCGGCCTGGCTGGGCGAGGAGGACACCGAACCCGAGTACGAGGGTGTGGCCCGCTCCTGGTGGGCGGACGAAGCGACCACCGATCGGCTGCACCTCACCCGGACCGGCACCGGCCCGGGTACGTCCTTCCTTGTCGTCGGCGCGCACGACGCGGCTGGCGACGCCGAGACCGTCCAGGACATGCACGAGAAGCTCGTCCGCTCGCTGGCGGAGAACTTCTGGGCGGCCATGACCTACGGCGAGTCCTCCGCCGCCCTTCTGGATGCCTCGGTCACCACCCTCCGCAACGGACAGGTACTGATCAAGGAGGAACGGGTCGACCCTCACGCCTTCGAGCCCGCACGCTCCCGTGCCCTGAAGGCGTACCTGGACGGCAGGACTGTCGATCGACTCGCCGGCCTCGACCAGGTCGTCCTCGCCCATGTGCCGCTCACCGTGCCGCCGCTGCGAGGAGAGAAGGGCACCACGACCGCACACCGCGCCGTGCTGCTGGTGACTCCCGCCGATGACAGGGACGGCAAGCCCAACCACCTGGTGTGCATGCGCGGCAGCCGTATGACCATCAGCACCCGACGCGTCCCGGACCTGCCGTTGGGCACCAACCCCTTCCAGGCCGTCCTGCTCGCGGGCCGTGCCACCGGCAGCGCCACGGACGACGCGGATCTCGCTGAGGCCTTTCTGCGTGCCTCCGAACCTCCCGAGCACAACGACTGGACCAAAACGGAGGAGCTTGCCTCCCGCTACGCACGCGGGGCACGCCAACGGATTCTCGACTTCCGCCGCGACATGAACGTCGTCGTCAGGCAGTTGGTGGCCCGACGGGAGGAGAAGTCCCGGGGCGGCCCGACCATATTGCGCGAACTGCTGCGGCTCGACGGGAGCGGCGGACCCGGTAGGCGTGCGGGCAACCATCCGACAGTCCGCAACGTCGACGGCGAACTGATCTCGTCCGGTGCCTGGCGGGTCCAGGTCGAGGTGAGACTGCCTCAGCGCGAGGACCCCTGGCTGATGACCCCGGTGGCGAAATTCGATGTCCGCTCCGGTGGCAAGCCCACCGTGCGGTGGTCCGAACTGGTCGCCGGGGAGAACTGCCGTGTGGAGAACGGACACCTTCACTTCGAGCCCGGTGTACGCACCGCCTCCTTCAGCGGCGTCACTGATGTCGAGAGCCACCCGGTGGCCGCCGGCATGGCACGCCTGATCATCGATCTCCAGAAGGCAAGGGGGGAAGCGGTATGAAAATCCTGGTGCCGTACGCAACTCTCGTCGGTGAGGTGACGTTCAAGGTCACGGCCGCCAAGTTGGACGGGCGGGAACTGCCGTTGGAAATGATCTCCCAGCAGGAACGGGTCGTCGCCGTCCACCAGGCCGAGCGGCGGGCCTGGGACGAGGCCCGTCTGGAACTGCGTGCCGACCTCCCGGAAGCCGAGTTGGGCTCGAATCGGTGGGAAGACGTCACCTGCGTCGCCGTCCTCACCGAAGGCGCCACCAATGCCCGTACGGTGACGCACCTGCACCGTACATCCGGCGGTGGTTGGGGCGGCGGTGTCACGCTCGCCCGCGACTCCTACCGCAACAGGGCGGAGTTGTCGGTGAACGTCGTCGCCACGGTGGACGGCGTGGCCGGCCGTGTCATCGGAAGCTCCGAAGACAACTGGATCGTCGACCTGGTCGCTCGCGCTCCCGTACGCCAGCGGGAGATCAGGTTCAACGAAACCGATTTCCGCGACGGCGAGGAGGACTGGCTCCGCCCGTTCAAGGACGCGCCCTGGCTGGTGGAGACCTCCGGTGAGATGCCCACCGTGCACCTCAACACCGGTTTCGAAGGCGTCGTCGAGCTTCTCAACTCCAATGGCAGTCCGACGGAAAAGGCCGTACGCGGCGTGCTCGCCGCGCAGATCGCCACCGACACCTGGACAGCGATGTTCCATGCGGCGGTGAGTGATCTGGAGACGGACGAGGACGGCGCGCCCCAATGGCCTTCCGATTGGCGCGACTCGGTGCTGCGCACCATGCTGCCCGACGTATTGCCCGATGTGTCTGCGGCCGACGCGCTGTGGGAGATTCACTCGCGGCGCGCGGAAAGCGTCGGATGGAGCGAGCTTCAGTCGCGCATCCAGTACGCGGCGTCCCGCAGGGCGAGAGTCGCCAAGAGTCTGGGCACTGCCATTCGTGTACTCGACCGCTCCGACGAGGGGACTTCCTGATGAGTCGCGACATCGACGACCTTCCCGAGCGTCTCGGTCTTCTGCGTGATGCCGTGGCCACCAAGAACCTCACCCGGGGTGTGCTCACCGGCCAGGAGGATCCACCGCTGGTGGCTCTCTCCCGTACTTCCGAACTCATTGACAAGCCCGACTCGCGGTGGAGTACCCGGCCCTTGCGTGAACTTTTCGAGGACGCGATGCGATTGCACACTGAGGATCGCACCCATGCCGACGCCTGGCTCGCTCCGCGGCTGCACGCCACACTCCGGCTGACACGTGCGGAGGCCGCGGAAACCGCTCTGTGGAACTTCGTCGCACTGGTGATCGCTCCCGACTACGTGGTCTGGCGCCACCTTCCGCGAAGCAAGGGCGACGGAAAGGCGGCGGTCACGGCCGACCGCTTCTGCGGCCCGCACTACAAACAGTCGTTCGCGCGTTTGTGGTGGGCGGCCGAGCTGTTCCGGGACGGCGAGGACTACCGGCCTGCCGTCACCGCGTGCCGCAACCAGGATGTTCTCAACACGGTGCTGCGGCTCGACGTCATCGACCATCGGCCTACCGCCCGAGCGGTGACCCGACTCATCGAACAGGGCATCGTCACCACGGGCCGCGAGGTCAACGCACTCGCCACCGCCATCAACGTCGCCGGTAGCACGCTGATGTACGACGTGCTCGCCCCGGACGACGGTCCGGACACGGAGGCTCTGCACTACTGGATCAGCGAGGGGGATACGGCTCCGCCGGTCTCCCGAACCTCCCTGCCGGACGGTCCCGAGGACGGCGAGATCCCACGCGACTCGGTGAGCACGCTGGTCGAGCAGTTCGAGAAGCTCTTTGTGGAAGCTCCTGTGCGCGGCAGGGCGTTCCCCAGGGCCAGAGATGGGGGAGAGCCCTCAAAGTGAGCCTTCCGGTGTGCCGTCAGCCGCGCAGGGCTTGGTAGATCACCCTGGCGATCTCCCGGCCGAGGCCGATTGGAACGGCGTTGCCGATCTGCCGGGCGATCTCGGTCTTCGAACCACACCACTTGAAGTTCTCGGGGAACCCCTGGATCAGAGCGGCCTCGAAGTGGGTGATCGGCCTGTTCTCCGTGGGATGGAGGTAACGTCCCTTTTCTGGCTTGTAGAACTCTGTCCGAATTGTGACTGACGGCTCGTGCAGCCTCAGGCGCCCCATCACATCCCCGGACCCGTTGTGGTGATTGTCCCAGCTCTCGGTCGACAGGTAGACGCCCCTCCCTCTGATCCTCTTGTACTCGGAGTGCGTCGAGAGATGGATGTCGCCATCATCACCCAGCTTGTACCAGACACCTGTGAGGTCTTTTCTGTTTCCTCCGGGGGGGATGGCCTTGTAACGCGCCAAGGAAAGAATTTCCGGGTTCCTCTTGAAATGAAGATCAGTTGTGAGGAAGTATCTACCCGACCCGCCGGACAGATCATCCTTGAGATCCATCTCCGATGACCTGTCGAAGATGGGCTTAACTGTTTTCCAGTAGATACCCTCATCGTCCCGATGAGCTTCTTCCGCGCAAAACAGGGCATCTTTGGCGTTGGCCCGGGACCTCCACCAAGGGGGCCTCCTCCTGGTTGGCTCCGGGTAGCTGAGGTTCATGCCCTCGGGAACATCTTTGCGGACCCCGATGACGATGGCCCTCCTGCGGGCCTGGCGAACACCGTAGTCCGCCGCGTTCAGCAGGTACCGACTGTTCCGCTTCCTCGGTTCGTCCCCCGGCAGGGCGCCGGGGGGCGGCAGCAGACGATAGTCTCGCAGGTCGCCTCCCGCCTGCGTCTCCCGGACGAGGTCGAAAAACTCTGGAGAACTCAGGAAGCGATCGACGTTCTCGATGACGAATATCTTGGGCCTGATGACCTCGCTGACAATTCTGACATAGTGACGCCAGAGCTTGTTGCGCGGATCGTCCGGGTCCCCTTTTCCGAGACCGGAGAAGCCCTGACAGGGCGGTCCTCCCAGCACCACCTCAGCCGAGATTTCCTCGTCCGTGGGCTGCCAGTGCTCGATTTCTCCCGTATGGATGTGGCCACGACTCGCGTCATCGGGAGCGAAGTTCGCGGCGTAGGTGGCGGCAGCGGACTGATCCTTCTCAATCGCCAGTACCGACTTGAAAAAGGGCTCCTTTCTCCCCTCCTCTCCGGCGGGCCTGAAGGAGTAGAAACCCTGAGTGAAGCCTCCGCAGCCGGAGAAGAGATCGGCAATTTTGATCGGTTCGTCGGTTCTGGCGGAGTTCACGGTGGGGAGTGTAGCCGGCTCCGAGCATGCGGTCACGGCCGGGGCACGGGCAGGCCTCACAGGGAGAACCTCCCCGAGGGACGCAGGGCAGTCGCTATCCGCTCTCCCAGGGCACGGGCCACCGGAGGTGGAGTCGCATGCCCCAGTTGCCGGTATCGGGCGGTCTTGCCGCCCTCCAGCCTCCAGTGAGGTGGGAAGCCTTGGAGGAGCGCGACCTGCTCGACGGTGAGCTTCGGCAGGTTCTTCACGCTCCCGCCCGGATCCCATCCATGGTCGGCGTCGGGCACCTCGTCGCCGATGCCCCCACCGTTGATCCCCATGCGCGCCCATGCCTTCTTGGTGCCGGTGGGGCCGAGGTCGGCACCGCCTCGGCGCTCCGAACCACCGACGATCGCGGGCGCGAGCCGATCTGCCTGCGCCGCCCATGCCACCGCGTCGCGCCAACCACGGGCCGCCATGGAATTCACCAGCACGGTCCCCACCGTCGGATGGGGCGTGCGCAGTGGCTCCGGCCAACGGAATCGCCCCGCCGGTTCGGCCTGCAGTGCGACCAACAGTCCCATCTTCCGGTCCTGCGCGATCCCGAAGTCGCAGGCATTGATCGTCCGCCAGTGCAGCACGTACCCGAGGTGCTCGAGTTCGAGCCGGATGAACTCGCGGATGTCGGTGAACGCATCGTCGCCGACCAGGGCGGGTACGTTCTCGATCAGCACCGTGCGTGGTCGTACCTCGGCGACCAGCCACACGGTCGCCTCCAGCAGTTCCCTCTCGTAGAGATCCTCGGCACGTCTGGTCGCAGCCGGAGACTTGACCCGCGGAAGCCCGGCTGCGAGCAGGTCCACGTCGTACGTGTACGGATGTTCCTGAGCGACGAAGTCCCGCAGGTCCATCTCCAGAACCCGCCACCCGAGACGGTTGACCCTCAAGGTGGCGCACGCGTGCCTGTTCTTCTCGATCAGCGCGACCGGATCGAATCCGGCGGCCTCCAGCCCCATCGCCAACCCCCCGGCTCCTGCGCAGATCTCCAGCGATGTCAGGCGAGCGGAGGTCAAGTGCGTGTTCTCCCCAGTGCGCTGCTCCTGTCCGGCCGACGTCGACCCTAGTGGGAGAAGGCGGCACACGTGCAGGTTCGGTCGATGAGTACAAGATCCGCTCAGGGTCGGCCCTTGCGCTCCGTCACCACCTGGGCAATCCGGTCGGCCACCGTGTCGGGTGACTCGTGCTCCCAAAAGCGCAGTACTGCCCACCCTTCTCCCAGGAGCCGTTCCGTTGTCTCCAGATCGCGGCTGATGTTCCGGTCGAGCTTCTGACGCCACCACTCCCTGTTCGCCCTGGGATGGGTGGCGTGCTCGGGACATCCGTGCCAGAAGCAGCCGTCCAGGAAAACCGCCACCTTGGTACCGGGGAAAGCAATGTCGATGGTCCGGCGGGGCATGCCCGGAACCGGCCGATGCAGCCGGTAGCGATACCCGGCGGCGTACAGCAGACGACGAACCGCTATTTCCGGGCTCGTGTCGCGGTTGGCTTGGCGACTCATCCGGGCCGAGACCCCCGGAGAGGAAGGAGCAGGCATACAACCATCGTGCCGGCGGGCGAAGGGCCGCCACAGCCGAGGCGGAACTGAGGGAGTCGCGCAACGTCCGCCTCCGCCTCGTAGCTCGTCTGGGCGCGGCCGAGGAAGTCGTCCGGGTCCCGTCTCTGCTTCGCCGGCCAGTGGAGGAGGTAGGCGATGAAATCTGTCGCCCACCCCTCAAGGACAGCAAGGCTGCGCGTACTGGTCGGTGCCGGCCGGAGATGCGGCCGTAGCCCTCCGGCGCTCCGGGGCCTCACCGAGAGGGAACTCGCACATACCCTTGCCCTCCGCTGTCAGCAGCACCCCAGTCTGCCGCCGGCGCGTCGAGCAGGGCCAAGTACAGAAAAGATCACTATGAACCATTTGAAATGAAACTTTCAAGAATCCGCCTGCTCATGAGACAACTTCGGACTACAGCCGCGGCGACCGCGGGCGCGGACTCTGTTAGACAGGGCGCATGAGCCTCTACGACATCCCCCTGCGCACCCTGTCCGGCGAGCCCGCCACCCTCGGCGAGCACCGGGGCAAGGTGCTCCTGATCGTCAACGTCGCGTCCCGGTGCGGGCTGACCCCGCAGTACGAGGGCCTGGAGCGGCTGCAGAGGAAGTACGCCGACCGCGGGTTCACCGTGGTGGGCGTGCCGTGCAACCAGTTCATGGGCCAGGAGCCCGGCACCGCCGAGGAGATCGCGACGTTCTGCTCGGCCACCTACGGCGTCACCTTCCCGATGCTGGAGAAGACCGACGTCAACGGGGACGGCCGGCACCCCCTGTACGCCGAGCTGACGAAGCTGGCCGACGCCGACGGGCAGGCCGGGGACGTGCAGTGGAACTTCGAGAAGTTCCTCGTCGCGGCGGACGGCGTCCCCGTCGCCCGGTTCCGTCCCGCCGTGGAGCCGGAGGCGGCGGAGGTCGTCGCCGCGATCGAGGAGCGGCTGCCCGCCTGAGCGCGCGGCTCAGGCGCGCGGCAGCGGACGGAAGGACGTGCGGAGGCCGCCGGTGAGGTGGCCGGGCTCCCCGGGGCGGGGAAGTGCCACCTCGCTCGAAGCCGCTCCGGTGGGCGGTGGCGCCGTCGGAGTCGGCCAGGGCGCGGAGGGCCGGGTCCGAGACGAACTCCACGTCCCCGGCGGCCCCCGCTCCGCGCCCCGGGAGCCGCCGGGCGGCGGCTCCGCCGAACACCTCAGAACGCCGTCGGGCACGTGCCGCGCGGGACGGGCTCGGCGGCGTGGCGGCACCGGGGGCGCGTACGGCTGCACGCGCCCCAGGGAGGCGGGCGAGCGGATCGCGCCGGCGGCCGGGCCGCTGACCGACCGACGGGGAGGGCGGGTGCGTGCCGGGGAGCGAGGGCGACTCCCTCCACGGCCCCGCCGCGTTCCCGGGCGTCCTCGACCTGCCGTTCACCGTGCTCGGCCCGCCCGGGCCGCGGGACCCGCTGCGCACCCTCGCGGACCGTCACCGGGCCGCCGCCGATGGCCCCGAATCCCTTGACCTCAAGGGGACTTGAAGTGTGAAGGTGGAGTCGCAACGCGAGGAAATGCCCTGTGACCAGCGAGGAGGCACCTCCATGTCCGCGACGCCCGTCCACCCCGACCCCACCCGGCCCGAGATCGGCGCCACGTTCTTCAGCGTCTGGGACGTCGGCACGCCCGAACGGCAGCGGGCCACCGTGGACGCCATCGCGGCCACCTGGGCGGACCGCCCCTGGCCGACGCGGGGTCTGCTGTCGTACAGCGTCTATGCCGGGACCGACGGCCGGTCGCTGCTGCACCACTCGCAGTGGACGGGCGAGGAGGCGTACGACGCGTTCGTGCGCGACCACCGGCGGGAGCGCAACGGTGAGATCGACGCCGCGGTGCCGGGGATCGAGCGTCTCCGGCTGGTGCGGGCCCGGCGCTACCGCAGCCTCCCGGAGAAGCGGGACGGGCGGCGGCCCGAGCCGGGGTGCGTGGTGGTCGTGGACGTGGAGTTCGAGGGGCCCGACGAGGCGCGGCAGCGGGCGTGGGTGGACACCGTCGCCGAGGCGATCGAGGCGGACAGCGGCGACGGGACCCTGCCGCCCGGCGGCATCTCGGCCCACTTCCACCTGAGCACGGACGGCACCCGCGTCGTCAACTACGCGGAGTGGGAGAGCGAGCGGGCCCACATCGACGCGCTGGAGTCGCCGGGCGAGGGGGTCGGTTCGCCGTCGCCGCTGTGGCGCCGGGTGCGCAACTTCCCCGGAATGGTGAGGAGCGACGTGGCGCGGTACCGGCTGCTGTTCTCCACCGCGCGCCCCGGGGAACCGGCGGAAGGGCCGGAGACGGCGGAAGGGCCGCGGTCCGCGGAATCGGCGGCGCGGGCGGCCGGTTGAGACGTACGGCACCGAGACGCACGCCGACGAGCGCCGCCCGACGGAGGGAACCGCATGAGCCACAGCGACGTACAGGACGCCCTGCTCCCACTGCTCGCCGACCGCCGCCTCGGGGTGCTGGCCACCATCGGGAAGGACGGACGGCCGCAGCTCTCGAACGTCAACCACACCTGGGACCCGGCCCGCCGGCTGATCCGGATCTCGGTCACCGCCGGCCGCGCCAAGACCCGCAACCTCGCCCGCGACCCCCGCGCGAGCTACCACGTCACCAGCGAGGACGGCTGGGCCTGGACGGTCGCGGAGGGCACGGCCGAGCTGACGCCCGTCGCCGCCGATCCGCACGACGCCACCGTCGAGGAGCTGATCGAGGTCTACCGGGCGATCCGGGGCGAGGAGCACCCCGACTGGGACGACTACCGGCGGGCCATGGTCGCCGACCGGCGGCTGGTGGTGCGGCTGGCCGTGGAGCGCGCGTACGGGCAGCCACGGCGCTGAGAGCCGCCCGCGCGCTGGGCACTCGACGGCACGCGTCAACACGCGCCGGCACTCGACGGCACGCGCCGGGCGGAAGCGGACCGGCGGCCCTGGTGTCGGGGGGTGGGTCACCAGAGCCGCCGGGGCATGTGCGGTCCGGGCGGTGCGCGTCGGCCGGGCCCGGACGCGGGACGCGCGGGAACAGCGGAAGGAGTGAGAGGGGGAGCGGGGAGAAGGGGGCGGATCGGCAGGGCCCCGCGCGAGGGCGAGGCCCTGCGGACCGCCGGTCAGATGGACTGGCCCTTGCTCCGCAGCCAGGACAGCGGGTCGATCGGGTCGCCGCCGCCGGGACGGACCTCCAGGTGGAGGTGCGCGCCGGTGGAGTTGCCGGTGGAGCCGACGCGGCCGATGACGTCTCCGGTGGTCACCCTGCCGCTGGTCACGGTCATGGAGGAGAGGTGGCAGTACCAGATCTCGGTGCCGTCGTCGAGCTTGAGGATGACGCGGTAGCCGTAGGAGCCGGCCCAGCCCGCCTCGACGATCTCGCCGCTGTGCACCGCCTTGACCGGGGTGCCGGTCGGGGCCGCGAAGTCCAGACCGGTGTGGTTGTTGGCCCACATCGAGCCGGACGCGCCGAAGGTGGAGGTGAGCTGGTACGAGGAGAGGGGGAGGGTGTAGCTGGCCGCGAGCTTGGCCAGGCGCTCGGCCTCGGCCTTGCGCGCCGCCTCCTCGGCGGCCTTGCGCTTGCGCTCGGCCTCCTCCTTGGCGGCCTGCTCGGCGGCCTCCTCGGCCGCGTTCTCCGCAGCCTGGTCGGCGGCGGCGTCGAGCGCGGCCTGGGTGGCGTCGGCCTGCTGCTGGTCGGCCTGCTGGAGAATGCGCGCCCGCAGCGCCTCGCCGGCGTCCGCGGTCAGGGTGGTGGTGGCACCGGCGGCGTCCGTCGTGTCCAGACCGGCCTGGGTGAGGGTGCCGCCGAAGGGGGTGGCCCCGGTGGAGTCCTGGGCGGCGCCGGTGTCGCCGCCGGAGCCGGAGTCGGAGACGAGGCCGCCGACGACGGGGATGCCCTCGGTCACGGCGCCGAGGTCCAGGTCCGGCAGGGAGATGGCGACCGGGCCCTTGTCCTTGGCGGTGGCTATGCCGCCCGCGCCGACCGCCGCGATCATGCCGACGCCGAGGACGGCCCCGCTGCGCGCCATGCCGTTGCGCTGCTTGACGACACGGTGGCGGCCGCGGACCGGCCGGACGGAGTCCTCGGTGGGGTTCCACACCGCCCGGTCGCCGTCGCCGTCCGGGCCGAACGGGGCGAAAGCGCCGGGGTGCGGGCCGTACGAGACCTCGGGGGCCTCGGGGGCCGGGCTGCTGGACGCCACGGAGGCGTTCTCCTTTCCTTCCTTCTCGCCTACCGGGTTAGCTGACGGGTTCGGAGCAGGAAGGTCTCCTACGGATTCACGCGGGCATGCCACGTGGTCCGATTCACCCCAATTGGTGGTTCCCCGGCTCCCTGGGCCCGTCCTCGCTGTTCACGAGGGCGCGCCCGCGGGATTAGGCGACGGCGCACGGTGCCGCCTCTTTCGGCGGCAGTGACGACCGCGCTGCGTTATCGAACGTTAATAGAGGTGCGCTCCGGATTCCAAGTCTCCTCTTCAAACCTTGAGCTTTCTTGACGGAGACTTACCGGGGCATTAGCGGCTCAATTCGGGCGAGTTGACCGCCGGATCGCTCCACGAGACACACGCCACACTCCCTGACTGTTCCTCAGATGTTATGCACAGGGGTGTGCGCCGGCTACGGAACGTCATGGGGCGGCGGGCGGGTCCGCCGGATCGCGCATGACCGCCAGCAGCGCCATGTCGTCGTTCCGCTGCCCGCCGGTGTGGGCCCCGACCTCCGCGAGGAGATGGTCGAGCAGGGCCGCCGGTCCGGGGAAGCGCCGGCCGCGCAGCCCCTCCGCCAGGTCGTAGAAGGCGTCCGTCGCGTTCCGCGCCTCGGTCAGGCCGTCGGTGTGGAGCACCAGCAGGGAACCGGGCGGGAAGGGCACCGGTCCCGTACGGCCGCCCGCGCCCCCGTCCACCGTGCCGTCCGCTCCCCCGTCCACCGTGCCGTCCGCCAGGTCCCCCAGCCCCAGCGGCAGTGCGTACGCCCTCCCGTCCGGCTCCAGCAGCCGTACGTCCCCCTCCGCGGTCAGCAGCACCGGGGGCGGGTGGCCCCGGTTGACGATCCGCAGGCTCCCCCGGTCCCCGGCCGGGACCTCGGCGAGCACGGCCGTGGCGAACCCCTCCGTCCGGCCCGTCCCGATCTCGCGCTGCCCGGCCTCCCGGACCAGGGCGTGCTCGATCCGGTCCGCGACGGCCGCCAGGTCCGGCTCGGTCTCGGCCGCCTCCCGGAAGGCGCCGAGCACGACGGTGACCGCGCCGACGGCGTCCAGCCCCTTGCCGCGCACGTCGCCCACCAGCAGCCGGAGCCCGTACGGCGTCCGCTGCACCCCGTACAGGTCGCCGCCGATCCGGGCGTGCGCCTGCGCGGCCTCGTAGCGGGCCGCGATCCTCAGGTCGCCGATCCGGCCGGGCGGCACGGGCAGCACGGCGAGCTGGACGGCCTCGGCGACCTCGTGGGCCGAGGCCACGCTGACGTCGCTGTGGTGCAGGACCCGGCTGACGACGAGGGCCAGCAGGCCGGCGGTGATGTTGGTGACCAGCCGCACCGTGTTCTCCGCCGGAGGCAGCCCGGCCCGCACCAGCAGGCCGACGACCGCGGCCATCGAGGCGGCCGCCGTGACCGCCGTGCCGCCGAACGTCCACAGGGCCGCGGCCACCAGGCACGCCGCGATGAAGGGCGCGCTGAGGAACACGTCGGCGGGGGTCAGCAGGTTGACGGCCAGCCCCAGCAGGACCAGCAGGAGGGGCAGCAGCCACGGCGGGCGGCCGATGACCGGGATGGCCCGGACGCGGGCCCGGCCGCCGTCCGTCTCCTGTTCTCCGTCGCCGCGCACTCCTCCAATCTTCCCGATGGGCCGTGCCCCGGCGAATCGATCAAGGGCGGCCGGACGGCGCCGGCCGGGGAGCCGGGGCGCGCGGTCCTACGCCCCGCGGGCGGCGACCGCGCGGCGCACCCCGTACGCGGCGGCGCCGGCCGCCAGCACCGCCGCCCCGGAGACCACCGAGGCGAGCGGCAGGGCGAAGGCCAGCACCACGCACCCGGCCAGCCCGAGCACGGGCACGATCCGCGGCGGCCGGCCCTCGCCGGGGCCCAGGGTCCAGGCGGAGGCGTTGGCGACGGCGTAGTAGGCCAGCACGCCGAAGGAGGAGAAGCCGATCGCGCCGCGCACGTCCGCCGTGGCGGCCACCACCGCCACCACCGCGCCGACCGCCAGCTCGGCGCGGTGCGGCACGCCGAAGCGCGGGTGGACGGCGGCCAGCGTGTGCGGCAGGTGCCGGTCGCGGGCCATCGCCAGCGTGGTGCGCGACACGCCCAGGATCAGCGCCAGCAGCGAGCCCAGCGCCGCCACCGCCGCCCCGGCGCGGACGGCCGGGGCCAGTTCCGGCACGCCCGCCGCGCGCACCGCGTCGGCCAGCGGCGCGGTCGCCCTGCCCAGCCCGTCGGGGCCCAGCACGCTCAGGGCGGCGACCGCGACCGCGGCGTAGACGACCAGGGTGATGCCCAGCGCCAGCGGGATCGCCCGGGGGATGGTGCGGGCCGGGTCGCGCACCTCCTCGCCGAGGGTGGCGATGCGCGCGTACCCGGCGAAGGCGAAGAACAGCAGGCCTGCCGCCTGGAGCACCCCGCCGGGCGAGACGTCCCCGGCCGGGCCGGGCCAGAAGGCCGGGCGCGCGGCGTCCGCCGCGTCCGAGGTCAGGCAGGCGGCCACCACGGCGGCCAGCACCGCCAGCACGACGGCCACGATCGCGCGGGTCAGCCAGGCGGACTTCCGCACCCCGGCGTAGTTCACCGCCACCAGCGCCACCACCGCGGCCACCGCCACGGCGTGCGCCCGCTCGGGCCACACGTACAGGCCCACCGTCAGCGCCATCACCGCGCACGAGGCGGTCTTGCCGACCACGAAGGCCCAGCCGGCCAGATGGCCCCAGAACTCCCCCAGCCGCTCGCGGCCGTAGACGTAGGTGCCGCCGGAGGCCGGGTAGCGGGCGGCCAGCCGGGCCGAGGAGGTCGCGTTGCAGTACGCGACCACCGCCGCCAGCACCAGGGCGGCCATCAGCCCGGCCCCGGCGGCGCGCGCCGCCGGGGCGAAGGCGGCGAAGACGCCCGCGCCGATCATCGACCCCAGGCCGATCACCACCGCGTCACCGGTGCCCAGCCGCCGCACCAGCCGGGGGGACCGGGCTCTGGCCGGTGACTCGCTCATCCTCGGTTCCTCCCACCGGTACGCCCGTACCGCCCGCGCCGATCGCCGACACCGCCGGACGCTACCGCCAGGAGGTCCGTGCCCGCTCCGGCGGGCCGGGATGCGGAACACGGGCGCGGATGCAGGCGCGGATGCGGGCGCGGGCGCGCCCCCGGCGCCGGAGGTCCCGTCCGTCCGGCGCCGCGCCGGACGCGTACGCCCGGAAGGCCGCCTCAGCGGCCGGTCCGCCGGCGGGAACGCTGCACGGAGAGGACGACGGTCGCGATCACCAGGATCACGATGCCGATGAACAGCAGGTAGAACAGGCCCTCCACCACCGCGCCGAGGACTCCCAGGACGAGTGCGACGAGGAGCAGGAACAGAAAGAACGCCATGCCGTGAACGCCTCCTTCGCGCTGTTCGGACGTGCCCGGTCAGCCGCGCGCGGGCCGCCGCTCGCCTCCTGCGCCCGGACGGTGGGGGATGCCGTGGTGCCGGAGGACCGCTTCCTCCTCGGGGGGCGGCACGTCGTCGGTGCCGAGGGACCGCCGATGGACTGTCGGTGGCCTGTCGATGGACCGCCGAGGGACCGCCGGTGGAAGGGGTCTTCTCCACCAGCGCCTTGCCGTACCGGACCCCGGGGCAGCCCGGACCCGCGACCGCCTCGTCCAGGGACGCGACCACCGGGCACCGGCGGGTGGGCAGTCCGGTCCGGACGGCGGCCACGGCGGGTTCGTCGGTCGCCGTGTCGGTGTGGACCGCCTCGAGCGGGCCGACCTGGTGCCCCTCCGCGTCGACGATGTCGTGGCCGCGCCACTCGCGGACGTCGGCCGGATGGATCATTCGCTCAGCTCCCTGCGCGGATGGCCCGCCCGCGGAGCCGTCCCACCACGGGCGCGCCGACTCCGCCCCATGCTACGCCGAAGCCGCTTTCCCGACATTCCGGTATGCACTGGTACACACGGCCTCCGACTCGGCCGGACCCCGCCGGGCGGCGGGAGGCCCCCCTCCGCGAACGGGCCCGCCGTGCCCCGCGCCGGGCCGCGGCGGCCCGGCGCCTCCACGGGGGAGAGGCAGACAGAAAGGGCTTACTGTCCTCTCCCGACGCCTTTAAGCTGCCTGCACGATCTTCCTCAGGAGAAGGCTTGCTGCCATGGCGCCGTTCGAGAGCCCGCTCGACCACAGCTACCGGGGCGAGCATCCCGTCCGCACGCTCGTCTACCTCTTCCGGGCGGACCGCTGGCGGCTGGCGGCCGCGGTCCTCGTCTTCACGGTCAAGCACAGCCCGATCTGGCTCCTGCCCCTGGTCACCGCCGCCATCGTCGACACGGTCGTGATGCACCTGCCGCTCAGCCGGCTGTGGAGCAGCGCCGGCCTGATCATGGTCATCCTGGCCGTCAACACCCCCCTGCACCTCCTGTGGGTCCGCCTCCTCCACGGCAGCGTGCGCCGCACCGGCACCGCCCTGCGCTCGGCGCTGTGCACCCGCATGCAGGAGCTGTCCATCGGCTACCACACGCGGACGAGCGCGGGCGTGCTGCAGACCAAGGTCGTCCGCGACGTCGAGACGGTCGAGCAGATGGTGCAGCAGACCTCGGAGACCGGGTTGGGCGCCGTGACCGTGCTCGCCGGCGGCCTGGCCATCATCGCCGTGCGGACTCCCCAGTTCCTGCCCGTCTTCCTCCTCGTGGTGCCGGTGGCCGCCCTGCTGGTGGCCCGATTGCGCGGCCGGCTGCGCGACCACAACGAGCACTTCCGGCAGGAGGTGGAGCTCCTGTCCACCCGGGTCAGCGAGATGACCCGCCTGATCACCGTCACCCGCGCCCACGGCCTGGAGCGCGACGCCCTGCGGCGCATGGACGGCACACTGCGCCGCGTGCTCGACTCGGGCCGGCGACTGGACCTCCTCAACGGCCGGTTCGCCTCCCTGTCCTGGGTCCTCCTCAACATGCTCGGCATCTGCTTCCTCAGCGCCGCCGCCCTGATCGCGTACTTCGAGGTGTGGGCGATCACACCGGGCGACGTGGTGATGCTCAGCGCGTTCCTCACCACCCTGACCAACTCCACCAGCACGCTGATGGGGCTCGCGCCGGTGATCACCAAGGGACTGGAGTCCGTGCGGTCCGTCGGGGAGGTCCTCCAGGCGCCGGAGCTGGAGCACAACGCGGGCAGGACCGAGGTGACCGAGGTGCGCGGCGCCGTGGAGTTCCAGGAGGTCGGCTACGCCTACCGGGACGGCGGCGCGCCCGCGGTGCGCGACTTCTCCCTCTCGGTCGCCCCGGGCGAGACCATCGCCCTCGTCGGCGCCTCGGGAGCCGGGAAGTCGACCGTGCTGAACCTCGTCATCGGGTTCATCCGCCCCACCTCCGGCCGGATCCTGCTGGACGGAACCGACATGGACACCCTCGACCTGCGGACGTACCGGCACTTCGTCTCGGTCGTGCCGCAGGAATCCGTCCTCTTCGGGGGCACGGTCCGCGAGAACGTCGCCTACGGCATGGAGCACGCCGACGACGAGACCGTGCGGCGGGCGCTGCGCGACGCCAACGCCCTGGAGTTCGTCGAGCGCCTGCCGGACGGCCTGGACACCTCCGTCGGCGACGACGGCGCCCGGCTGTCCGGGGGGCAGCGCCAGCGGCTGGCCATCGCCCGGGCCCTGATACGCGATCCCCGGGTGCTGATCCTGGACGAGGCCACCTCGGCCCTGGACACCCGCTCCGAGGCGCTCGTCCAGCAGGCCCTGGGCCGGCTGTTGCGCGGCCGCACCACCTTCGTCGTCGCGCACCGGCTGTCCACCGTCCGCGACGCGGACCGCATCGTCGTCATGCGGGACGGCGCCATCCAGGAGATCGGCTCGCACGAGGAGCTGCTGCGGCTCGGCGGGGCCTACGCCGAGCTGCAGAGCACACAGCTCGCCTGACGCGGCGGAGCCCCGGCCGGACGGATCCGGCCGGGGCTCCGCCCGGTGGGCCGGAAGGCCTCCCCTCCGGCCGGCGCGGTAGGCCGTGTGGGACTCGAACCCACAACCAATGGATTAAAAGTCTGCGAGCCTCAGCTACCGTCCCGTTTCACCCAGTTCCGGCGAGTGCCGCCCAGTGCCGGACGCTGCCGGTTCTCGCAGC
>NZ_JARVKV010000051.1 GCF_029813835.1 Streptomyces sp. DH37 | reverse complement strand
GGCCACCTGACGCCGGAGGCGGCGCGGGCCCGGTGCGGGCCCGCGCCGCCTCAGCCGAGCTGGACCGAGCGCTTGGACAGCCCGCCCCAGAAGCCGTCGATGACCGTGCGCTGGGCCGACAGGTCGGCCTCACCCGCTCCGAGGGCCACGAACAGCGGTGCGAAGTGGTCGGCGCGCGGATGGGCGATCCGGCCCGCCGGGGCCCGGTGCTCGAAGTCGAGCAGGGCGTCGAGATCCGCCCGCGCCAGGGCCTCACCGCCCCACGCGTCGAACTCCTTCGACCAGGACGGGGCCTCGTCCGGCCCCGCGCCCCACCTCAGGCCGCGCAGGTTGTGGGTGAAGAATCCGCTGCCGACGATCAGCACGCCCTCGTCGCGCAGCGGGGCCAGCCTGCGGCCCAGCCCCATCAGCTCTCCGGGGTCGAGGGTGGGCATCGAGAGCTGGAGCACGGGGACGTCGGCATCGGGGTACATCTCGGCCAGCGGTACGTACGCGCCGTGGTCCAGGCCCCGGCCTGGGGCGTCGTGCACCGGGGTGCCCGGCCCGGCGAGCAGCGCCCGCACCTTCGCGGCCAGGGCGGGGGCGCCGGGGGCCGGATAGGTGACGCGGTAGTAGCGCTCGGGGAAGCCGTGGAAGTCGTACACCAGCGGGACGGTCCGCGTGGCGCCCAGCGTCACCGGGGCGGACTCCCAGTGGGCGGAGACGATCAGCACGGCCTCCGGGCGCGGCAGTGCGCCGGACCAGTCGGCGAGCTGCGCGGTCCACAGGGCGTCGTCGGCCAGCGGCGGGGCGCCGTGGCCGAGGTAGAGCACGGGCATGCGGCCCGCCGCGGGGCGCGGGGAGGGCGGGGCGGGCTGTGGGACGGGCTGCGGGGCGGATTGTGGGACGGACGCGGTCATGGCGGTGACTCTCGCTTCCTTCTCGCTTCGTGCTTCCCGCCGCCCCGGCCCCCGCGGTTCCTCGGGGGCCGGGGCACGGGTGGGTCAGGAGCGGGCCAGCAGGGTCGCGCCCGCGACCACGGCGGCCAGCGCGACGGCGGCCGCGCCGTGGGAGAGCCGGTGCGAGCGCAGCACGGGCAGGGCGCGGTCCACGGCCCAGCGGCCGGGGCCGGAGAGGGTGAGCGCGGCGGCGGCCGCGGCGAGGAGGAGCTCGTACTCCACGCCCTGCGGGGCGAAGAAGCCGCCGCCCCACTTCACCGCCACCGCGTTGACCATGGTCCCCAGCACGGCCGCCCCGGCGAGCGGGGTGAGCAGGCCGAGGACGAGGGCGAGGCCGCCCGCGGTCTCGGTGAGACCGGCGACCACGGCCATCGCCTCGGGGGACGGGTAGCCCAGCGAGGCGAAGAACTGCCCGGTGCCCTCGAGGCCGCCGCCGCCGAACCAGCCGAACAGCTTCTGCGCGCCGTGCACGGCCATCGTCAGACCGAGCGCGAGCCGCAGCAGCAGGAGCCCGGCGTCGTGCGCGGCGGACGAGGGCTGCGGTGCGCCGCCGCGGGGGCCGGCGGTGGCGTCGGTGCGGGGGAAGGCGCCGGTGGAGGTGGCCATGCGTGTTCTCCTGCTCTGCCGCTGTGGTGATTCAAATTCGAACCACTCGGTCGTGGCGAGCGTACAGCTTGGTTCGAATTTGAACAACCGCGTACGATGGACGCATGAACGAGCCCCGATGGCTGGACGAGCTGGAGATGGCGGCCTGGCAGGGCTTCCTGGAGGCCGGCAACCGCGTCACCCGGCGGCTGGAGCAGCAGCTCAAGGACGAGGCGGGGCTGTCCCATCCGCAGTACGAGATCCTGGTCCACCTCGCCGAGGCCCCCGGCGGCGAGATCCGCATGACCGAGCTGGCCGAACGGCTGATCACCTCCAAGAGCGGCCTGACCTACCAGGTCGGCCAGTTGGAGAGGCGCGGCCTGGTGCGGCGGCGCGCCTGCCCCACCGACGTGCGCGGCGTCTTCGCCGTCCTCACCGACTCCGGGCGCGCACTGCTCCACCGAGCCGCCCCCGGGCACGTGGCGGCGGTGCGCGAGACGCTCATCGACGTCCTCGACCGCGAACAGCTCGCCGTGCTCGCCGAGGCGCTCGGGAAGGTCGGCCGCCGGCTGCGCGACTGAGCGGGCGGAACGCGGAACGGGAACGGGAACGGGAACGCGGAACGGGAACGCCGCGAGGGACCCCGCCCCGCCCCGCGGCGGTGACGGGGCCCCTCGCCCCCGGCGGCGTCCGGCGCCGGTCAGCCGTGGAGCCGGTCCACCGCCGTGCGCGTCGTCTTCCGGAACCCCTTCACCGGGGCGTGCTCGAAGGTGCCCATCTGCGCCCAGGCGACGACCGTGACGGTGCGTCCGTCGCGGCCCACGCCGAACAGGTGGATCCCGTGCTCGGACTCCGGCTGGGCGGTGTGGACGCCGTAGACGTGGGCGCCCTCCTCGACGTCGAGACGGCCGTAGTCCTTCCACTGGGCGGAGGCCTCCGGGTACCGCTCCAGGTAGTCGGCCGCGCAGTCGCGCACCGACGCCTCGGCGGCGGCGGCCAGCCTGCGGGCCGCGCGGTCGCCCGCCGTCCGCACCGAGACCTGTACGGCCCAGGTGTCGTACTCCGTGCCGAACTGCCGGTGCCAGGCGCCCTCCGCGGGCAGCGCCTCCTCCAGGCAGAACACCGGGAACTCCGGGAGCCCCCGGGTGACCTCGCCCGCGTACCAGGGCGAGGACGGGTGCGGCGGAAGCTGCCCCGCGGAGAGGAACCCCGGTGCGGCGCTCCGCTCCGGCGCGGCCTGGGCCGTGCCCGCGGCGGTCAGTGCGGTCAGTGCGGTGACGGTGGCGGCCGCCACCGCCGCGGCGGTGGCGGTACGGCCGTGCCGTGTGCGGATGGTCATGTGCGGGTCCCCCCGGATCGTCGTGTCGGCGGTTGTCACCGTGAGCCTGCGCCGCCCTGTCACACGGTGGCAACAGATGCCGCGGAAAGCGGGACGCGGGAACGTTCGCGCCTAGGCTGACCAGTGGAAACGCGCGCGCCTGGAACGCGCTCCCGGAACGGCGGGGACGAGGGGGAGGCCATGGGGACCGTGCGGGAGACGGAGGAGTTCGCCGCCTGCCTGAGGGAGTTGAAGGAACGGTCGGGCCACAGCTACGGCACGCTGGCGCGGCGGCTGCACACCAGCACGTCCACGCTGCACCGCTACTGCAACGGCAAGGCCGTCCCCGCGCGGTACGCCCCGGTGGAACGGCTGGCGAGGCTGTGCGGCGCGACCCCGGAGGAGCTGCTGGAGCTGCACCGGCGGTGGATGCGGGCCGACGCGCTGCGCGGACGGGAGCCGGAGCGGCCGGGCCCGGCGGCGGAGCCCGCTCCCGAGGAGCGTTCCGAGCCCGGACCCGAGCCCGAGTCCGAGTCCGGTTCCGAACCGGAACGCGCGCCCGAGCCGGAGCCCGAGTCCGAGCCGGAACGCGCGCCGGAGGCCGGCTCCGGGCGGAGCAGCCGGGTGCCGCCGTGGCCGCTGCCGGCCGTGCTCGCCGTACTCGCCGTGGTCCTCGTCGTCGCGGTCACCGCCGCGGTGAACGCCCTCCCCGGCCGCACCGGTCCGGAGCGCCGCGCCGTGGGCGGGCCCACCGTCCCCGCGCCGGGGACCCCCGGCGGCCCCGACGCCTCACCGTCCTCCCCCGCCTCCCGTTCCGCCCCGCCCCCGTCCCCGGCCGGGAACGGTGGAAACGGCGGGAACGGCGGGAACGGCGGGAACACAGCAGGCGACGCGGAGCCGGACCGCGCGCCGCGGACGGCCTCCTCCCGGGCGCCGGACGGGAGCGCCCGGGAGCGCGGGCGCGGCGGCGCGCCGGGAGCGGCCCCGCCGAGCTGGTCCGCCCGCTCCCACGTGTGGCGGCACGGCTGCGACCACCGCTACCTGATCGACCTGCCGCCCTCCCGCGTCCCCCCGCCCCCGGTGGAGCAGGACGCGGCCGGCTGGGCCCGCTCCCTGGACGCCGTGCACGGCGGCGAGACCATCGTGGAGGCCACCGTGCACGGCACCGGGACGGCCCCCGTCGTGGTCGAGGCCGTGCACGTCCGGGTGGCGGCCCGCCGTACGCCCCCGGCCCGGTCGTCCTTCGCGATGAACGGCGGCTGCGGCGGATCCCTCTCCCCGGCCGCCTTCTCCGTCGACCTGGACGCCCCGCGCCCGCTGGCGAAACCCGTGGACGGCTACGACGGCGACGGCGGCCGACGCCTGCCCGCCACCCGCCTGCCGTACCGCGTCACCGCCGACGACCCCCTCGCGCTGCGCGTGGAGGCGCGGACCGAGGGCTGCGACTGCGACTGGTACATCGAACTGGAGTGGAGCGGCGGGGGAGGCGGCGGCACCCTCCGCATCGACGACGGCGGCCGGCCCTTCCGCACGAGCGGCGCGAAGGGCCGGCCGGAGTACGGCTGGGCGCTGGAGACCGGGACCTGGGAGCGCGGCTGACGCGCTGGTGCACAATCGACGCACCCGACGCCCGACCCCGCCGCAGGAGAAGCAGCCGTGCCCCTGAGACTCACCGTCGACCCGGACGCCCCCACCGCCCCCTACGAGCAGGTGCGCGCCCAGATCGCCGAGCAGGCCCGCGGGGGCGGGCTGCCGGCCGGATACCGGCTGCCCACCGTGCGCGGACTCGCCGAGGAACTGGGACTGGCGGCCAACACGGTGGCCAAGGCGTACCGCGCGCTGGAGTCCGACGGGGTGATCGAGACCCGCGGCCGCCACGGCACCTTCGTCGCCGCCACCGGGGACGCCGCCGCCCGCGAGGCCGCCGAGGCGGCGCGGACGTACGCCCGGCGGGCCCGCCGCCTGGGCCTGGACCGGACCGCCGCGCTCGCCGCCGTCGAGGAGGCGATAGGCGCCGAGTACGGACGGGAGGGCTGACGCGGAGGGGGCCGGCGGGCGTCAGCCCGCCGCCAGCCGCTCCCGGGCCTCCATCAGCGCGAAGCCCAGCAGGTTGAGTCCGCGCCAGCGCGCCGGATCGGCCGCCCGCTCGTCGTCCGCGGCCAGCCCGATGCCCCACACCCGGTCCAGCGGACTGGCCTCCACCAGCACCCGCCCGCCTCCACCGTCTCCGGTGGCCAGCAGGTACGCGCGCAGCCCGGCGTCCTGCCCGAACTTGTGGACGCCGCCCTCGACCACGATCCCGAAGCGGTGCCGTGCCCAGACCTCCTCGTCGAAGCCCCGCACCGTGCGGCCCGCCGCCTTGGCGGCGCCCGGGTCCGCCGCGGCGAGCACCCGCTCCTCGGCCTCCGCGTCGCCGAACAGCCGTGCCTTGCAGGCCATCATCCAGTGCTCCGCGGTGGCGTACTCGACGCCCTCCACCGTGAACGGCGCGGGCCACCACTGGCTGAGGCACCAGGGACCGGGCGAGCCGTCCCCCCGGCCCCGCCGCGGGGTGTGCCCCCAGAAGTGGACGTAGCGGAGCCGCTCACCGCGCGCCTGCCGCCCGACCAGCTCCGCCACCCGGTCGTACGCGCTCCCGCCGGGCCTCACAGGTACATCCCCTCGTCCGGCCGCCCCGGCTGCGGCGGCACCGAGGCCGGACCCGAGCCGCGGCGCAGCGCGTACAGCTCGGCCAGGGTCGCCCCGTCGCGGCCCACGCCCTCGTCCGTGCCGAGCCAGTTCACGGCCTCCGCGCGCGTCAGCGGACCGACCTCGATGCGGGCCAGGCAGCGGCCGGGCCGCACCACCGCCGGGTGCAGCCGCTCCAGGTCCTCGTTGGTCGTCAGGCCCACCAGGACGTTGCGGCCCTGGCCCAGCAGCCCGTCGGTCAGGTTCAGCAGACGGGAGAGGGCCTGGCCGGTGGCGTGCTTGGCCTCGCCGCGGATCAGCTCGTCGCAGTCCTCCAGGAGCAGCAGCCGCCAGCGCTCCCCGCCCGGCAGGCCCGGCGCGCCGTCGTCCTCGCCGATGGCGATGTCCATCAGATAGCCGACCTCGTTGAACAGCCGCTCCGGATCCAGTACGCAGTCGACCTGGCACCACTCCCGCCAGGAGCGCGCCAGCGTCCGCAGGGCGGAGGTCTTGCCGGTGCCCGGCGGGCCGTGGAGCAGCAGCAGCCGCCCCGCGATGTCGTCCGGGGTCGTCTTCATCAGCCCGTCCAGCGCCTCGGCGACCGGCGCCGTGTAGTTGCCGCGGATCCGCTCCCAGCTCCCGGCGGTGATCCGGCGCGTGGTGCGGTACGGGCCGCGCCGCGGGGAGTTGTACCAGAAGCCCATGGTGACGTCGTCCGGCTGCGGCTCCGGCTCGTCCTCGGCGCCGTCCACCGCGGACTTCAGCGTCCGCTCCGCCAGGTCCTCGCTGACGGCCGTCACGGTCACGTCGGCGCCGCGGTTCCAGCGGGAGACCAGCACCGTCCAGCCGTCGCCCTCGGCCAGCGTCGCGCCGCGGTCGCCGTCGCGGGCGGAGCGCAGCACGGTCGCGCCCGGCGGCAGCAGTGCCGTGCCCTTCCTGACCCGCTCCACCGAACGGCTGCGGGCGTGCGGCTGCTCGCCGGTGGTGAAGCGGCCCAGGAACAGGGCGTCGATGACGTCGGAGGGGGAGTCGTTGTCGTCGATGTTGAGGCGGATGGGCAGCGAGTCCTCGGTCGGCACGGCACGGCGGTCGGCACACATGGCCCCATGATCCGGCACGGGCGGTCCCCGCGCACGCAGGTTTCCGGCGCCGTCGCCGGGCGGGGCGCGGTGCGGTCCCCCTGGGACGCCGACCGGGGACCGGCGGGCGCTCAGCGCAGGACGACGGCCACGGCGAGGGCGGCCAGCAGCAGGACCAGCAGCCCGGCGACGAGCGCCAGCACCCCGCGCGGCCCCCGGTCGGCGTCCCAGGAGGACGGCGCGGACGGCTCCCGCGTCCCGGGAGCCGCGCCCGGCGCGCCCCGGCGCCCGTCCTCGCCCCCGTCCCCGTCCTCGCCGGACGCGGACCGCACGGGCTCCGCAGAGGGCGGGGGAGCCGCCGCCCGCGGGCCGCCGCCGGCCGCGGCCACGCGCAGCAGCCGCTCCCCCTGGGCGGCGGTCGCGCGCTCGGCCGGATCCGCCCGCAGCAGCCCCTCCAGCACCGGCGCCAGCGGGCCCGCCCGCCGCACGGGCGGGAGATCGGCGTCGGTGTACGAGGCGAGGGAGCGCAGGGTCTCCTCGGGCGTGTCGCGGCGGAACGGCGAGACGCCCTCCACGGCCAGGTACAGCAGGACGCCCAGGGCCCACAGGTCCGCGGCGGGGCCGGGGGCCTGGCCCCGCGCGCACTCCGGGGACAGGAACTCCGGCCGGCCGACCGGCGCCCCGGGCCGGTCGTGCGCGGTGTCGGCCTTCACCAGCGCGGTGCCGAAGTCGGTGAGGACGACGCGCCCGTCGTTGCCCAGCAGGATGTTGGAGGGCTTGATGTCGCGGTGGGTGATGCCCGCCTCGTGCGCGCTGCGCAGCGCCGAGACCGCCTCGGCGCCGATCCGCGCGGCGCGGGGCGGGGACATGGGCCCCTCGGCCTCCAGCACGGCGGCCAGCGACAGGCCCGGTACCAGTTCCATCACGATCCACAGGCGGCCGTCCTCGACCACCACGTTGTGGACGGTGGTGGCGTTGCGGTGGGAGATGCGCCCGGCCGTCATGGCCTCCCGCTCCAGCCCGGCGTAGAGGGTGCGCACCTCGGCCGGGGAGAGCTCCTCCGCCGCCCGGATCTCCTTGACCGCGACCTCGCGTCCCAGCACCTCGTCGCGCCCCTGCCAGACCACGCCCACCTCGCCGCGGCCCAGCTCGGCGGTGAGGCGGTACCGGTCGGCGAGCAGCCGTCCGGTGTCACCGGTGTTCATCGTCGTCCCCCGTCCCCGGCCCCGTCATGGGGTCGATCGGATGCTGTTGTCTCGTACGGTGTTCGTCAACCCCCTTGCGGGGAAGGTGAATCGAGTGGCCGGAATACCCGTGGGTCACGGTCGGGAGATAGGGTTAGCCTGCCCGGGCCGGGAGCCCTCGTTTGGGTGGGGAGTGTCATGGAACAGATAACGGTGCGCAGCAGGGCGCGGGTCCCTGCGGTCCAGTGCGGGAGCGGTGCGACCAGTTCGCGCCTCGACCGGCACTTGAGCGTGCTGGCGGGTCCCGCCGTCCCCCAGCATGACACGGCGGAGGCGACCTTGCTCATGCGCGAACTGACCGCGCGCGACGCGGCGCACGTCCGGTCGCGGAACCGGGGCGCGCGGGTGTCCCTCTTCGCGCCGCTGCGCCGGCTGCGGCGCTCCCTCTTCGGCGGGCACGCCTAGAGCGGGAGCGGAACCCCGGGCCCGGCGCAGAGCCCGGGAGGCCGGCCTCCCCGCGGTGGGCCGGGCGCAGCCGCCCGGCCCCCGTCCGTTCCTCCGCGTCCCTCCGCGTCCCTCCGCGCCCTTTCCGCGCCCTTCCAGGTCCTTTCCGTGCCCTTCCGTGCCCTTGGAGGTCTTCCCACGGCCGTCCGGCCGTGCCCGCCCGCTCCCGCTTCCCTGCCGGGGCCGGCCGCGGACGACGGGGCGCGGCGCCCGGTCACAGCAGGGCCAGCTGGCCGTCCGGGCCCTCCTCGCGGTGGTCCAGGACCGAGGCCGGACGCCGTGACCCCGGTGGCGGAGGCAGCACCCCGGCCCCGCGCAGCGCGGCGGCGTCGACGGCCGGACGCCCGGCCAGCCGGCCGGCGAACTCCGCCCGGGCGTCCCGGAGCCCGCCGAGGAGGGTGAGCACGGTGATCAGCTCCAGCAGCTCCGAGGTCCACTCCGGCGGCCACGCCTTCGGGCGCACCGCCTCCAGCGTGCCGGGCGCCGCCGGCGCCGTACGCCGCGCGAACCACTCCTCGAGCACGCGGACGCCGCCCGCCTCGAACTCCCAGGCGCTCCGCGCCACCGGCGCTATCCGGCCCTCCCCCACCCACAGCGCCTCCTCGTCCGCGTCGTAGCGCAACCCGTCCGGGGCGGGACGCCCGGGCAGCGCGGCCCGTACGTAGGGCCGCCGCCCGCCCGGCAGACGCGGACGGCCGCCGTCGCCGCAGCGGGCGCCGCGGGTGTGCGCCCACAGCGCGCGGCGGCCCAGCGCGACCCCCTCCTCCCACACCTCGCGGTCCGCGGTGAGCGGTACGGCGAGCCCGGCGGGGGCGGGGCGGACCGCGGCGGCGGTCCAGGCGAGGAGGTCCTCGGCCGTCACGGGCGTGCCCAGCGCCCCGGCCAGCAGGCCGAGCAGACCCGGTGCGAGGTTGGGCTCGCGCCCGCCGGGGCGCCGGTAGAGGGGGCGTACGCGGCCGGGGCGGACGGCGGAGGGGCCGCCGACCGGGAGCAGTTCGGTGAAGACCGGCTCCGGGGCGGGGGAGCGGGGCGCGGCGGCGGTCTCGACCAGATGGATCTGCCGGTCGTCGGCGACCCGCCACAGCTCCGGCCGGGCGGCGTCGAGGAGGCGGTGGTCCGGTATCAGCCACTGCCGGTCGTACGGCCCGCACAGCACCCGCACCGGCTCGGGGCACGGCCCGTCCTCCCGCTCCAGCCGGACGGTGGAGGCGCCCGCGCCCCCGGCCGGGCCCGGCAGCTGGGGGGCGGGGGTGCGGGTGGTCCGGGCGCGGGTGGGCACGAACAGCGCCTCGCGCTCGCCGCCGGAGGCCCGCAGCAGCGCGGCCCAGCGGGCCTTCAGCGACGCCGCGTCCGGCGCCGTCACCCAGTCCCGGCCCGGCCGCGGCGGCCGGACCGACCAGGGCATCAGATCGCCGAGCAGGGGCGCGCCCGCGGCGGCCCCGCCGGTGACTCCGCCGCCCGTCCCGCCGCCCGTCCCGGCGCGCGCCCCGCTCCTGCCCACGTCCCTCCCCGTGTCGCCCACCGCACGCATGCTACGGACGGAGGTCAGTCCGCCTCCACGGTGACGGAGAAGGAGAAGCGGTCGCCGCGGTAGCGGATGCGGGCCACGTCCACCACCCTGCCGCCCTCGTCGTAGGTGACGCCGGTGTAGTGCAGGATCGGGCTGAGCAGCGGAACGTCCAGCAGGTCGGCCGTCTCGGGGTCGGCGAGCCGGGCCTGGACGGTGTCGGTGATGCGGCTGATCCGCACTCCCGCCGTGTCGCGCAGCACCTTCGTCATCGGCCAGCGCGCCAGGTCCTCCAGGTCGACGTGTTCGGCGACCTCGGGACGGACCAGGTTCTCCGCCCAGTTGGTCGGCTCGCCCGTCTCCCGGTCGCGGCGCAGCCGCCGGTAGGCCACCGCCTCATCCAGGTCCGGGAAGTGCTCGACCAGCTCCCCGGGGACCGGCTCGGGGCCGTGGCCCAGCAGCACCGTCTCCTCGCCCGACTGCTGGGCCACGATGGCGTCCACCGAGCCGAGCAGCCGCACGGGCGACCCGCTGCGGGCGCTCGGCTCGATGAAGGTGCCGCGCCGCCGGTGCCGGGTGATCAGCCCTTCGTTCTCCAGCTCCTTGAGCGCCTGGCGCATGGTCAGCACGCTGACGCCGTAGTGCTCGGCGAGCCGCTCCTCGGTCGGCAGGCGCAGGGGGGCGCCGGGGGAGCGGCCGAGTATCGAGGCGCGCAGGGACTGCGAGACCTGGTACCACAGCGGCAGCTTGCGGTTCAGCGCGAGCGAGTCGGGGGCGAAGGTGGTCACGGCGTCCTCCGGACGACCAGGCTGGGTTGCTGCGCCGCGGCACCGCGGCGACACGTCGTGGGTCACGGTACGCGCCGCCGCCCGCGGACGCGGGCGGGTCATCCCCGGAAGTGGCGCTCCAGGCCCTGCCACACGTCGTCGTAGCCGCGCTGCAGGTGCCCGGCGTCCCGGGCCTGGGCGGTCAGCGTCACCGGCCAGCGGGTCTCGAACATGAAGGCCAGCCCGTCGTCCACCTTCTGCGGGACCAGTTCGGCGGCGCTCGCCCTGTCGAACGTCTCGCGGTCCGGGCCGTGGGCGGACATCATGTTGTGCAGCGAGCCGCCGCCGGGGACGAAGCCCCCCGGACCGGCCGTCTTCGCGTCGTAGGCGCCCTCGATCAGGCCCATGTACTCGCTCATCACGTTGCGGTGGAAGTACGGCGGCCGGAAGGTGTCCTCGCCCACCAGCCAGCGCGGGGCGAACACCACGAAGTCCACGCCCGCCAGCCCGGGGGTGTCGGAGGGGGAGGTGAGGACGGTGAAGACCGACGGGTCGGGGTGGTCGTAGCTGATGCTGCCGAGCACGTTGAAGCGGCGCAGGTCGTAGACGTAGGGGACGTGGTTGCCGTGCCAGGCGACGACGTCCAGCGGCGAGTGGTCGTAGGTGGCCGTCCAGAGGGTGCCGCAGAACTTGTTGACCACCTCCACCGGGCCCTCCACGTCCTCGTACGCGGCGGTGGGGGCGAGGAAGTCGCGGGGGTTGGCCAGCCCGTTGGCCCCGATGGGGCCGAGGTCGGGCAGGACGAAGGGGCGGCCCATGTTCTCGCAGACGTAGCCGCGCGCCACCGCCTCCAGCGGCTCGACGCGGAAGCGCACCCCGCGCGGGATCAGCGCGACGTGGCCCGGTTCGGCGCGCAGCAGGCCGAACTCGGTGCGCAGCAGCAGACCGCCGCGCTCGGGCACGATCAGCAGCTCGCCGTCGGCGCTGCTGAACACCCGGCGCTCCATGGGGGCGTTCGCGGCGTAGAGGTGGATGGCGACGCCCTCGCGCCGCGCGGCGTCGCCGTTGCCGCCCAGGGTCCACAGCCCGTCCAGGAAGTCGGTGCCGGGGGCCGGGTCGGGCAGCGGGTCCCAGCGCAGCCGGTTGGGGTCCGGCTCGGTCTCGGTGAAGGGGGCGCCGCGCAGGGTCCCGTTCCCGGCGCGGACGAAGCGCGGGTGGGCCGCCGAGGGGCGGATGCGGTACAGCCACGAGCGGCGGTTGTGGGCGCGCGGCTCGGTGAAGGCGGTGCCGCTGAGCTGCTCGGCGTAGAGCCCGAGCGGAGCGCGCTGGGGGGAGTTGCGGCCGACCGGGAGCGCTCCCGGAACGGCTTCCGAGGCGTGTTCGTTGCCGAAGCCGGAGGAGTACGCCAGCCCCTCCGCGGTCTTGCGCGCCTGCTCGAAACCGCTCGTGGTGCCACTCATCGCAACGCTCCCGGTGCTCAGGGTTTCCTGCTGACAACCATAGGAATGGGAAGGTCCGCACGTCAACGGCGAACCTCTGACGGACGTGCCGCCGATTCGGCTCCCACCCCTGGGCGAGCGCGGGGCGACGGGGCTAGGGTTCGCTTACCGGCCGGTCGGTATGGTGCCGCCGATCCGCCGCGCCCACCCGGACACCGCCCACGAGGGGGACCGATGTCGCAGAGTGCCAGCACCCGGACGACCGCGGAGGCCGGCGCCGGTACCGGCCCGGACAGCCGTACGGCCCGGCGGATCTGCCCGCTGTGCGAGGCCACCTGCGGGCTGAGCGTCACCGTCGGCCGGGACGGCGGCGGACGGGAGCGGATCACCGCGGCGCGCGGCGACCGCGACGACGTCTTCAGCCGCGGCTTCGTCTGCCCCAAGGGAGCCCTCTTCGGCGAGCTGGACGACGACCCCCACCGCCTCACCCGCCCGCTGGTCCGCCGCGGCGGCGAACTGCGGGAGGCGAGCTGGGAGGAGGCGTTCGCCGCGGTCGCCGGGGGACTGGGCGGCGTCCTGGCGGACGGCGACCCCCGCGCGGTGGCCCTCTTCCTGGGCAACCCCAACGTCCACACCGTCGCCGGGGCCCTCTACCCGCCCGTCCTGCTCAGGGCCCTGCGCACCCCCAACCTCTTCACCGCCTCCACCCTCGACCAGATGCCCAAGCACGTCTCCTGCGGACTGCTGTACGGCGACCCCCTGGCCATCCCCGTCCCCGATCTGGACCGCACCGACCACCTGCTGGTCGTCGGCGCCAACCCGCTGGAGTCCAACGGCAGCCTGTGCACCGCCCCCGACTTCCCCGGCCGCCTCAGGGCGCTGCGGCGGCGCGGAGGCACCCTCACCGTCGTCGACCCGCGCCGCACCCGCACCGCGCGCCTGGCCGACCGGCACGTGGCCGTACGGCCGGGCGGCGACGCCCTGCTGCTGATGGCGATGGTCCAGGTCCTCTTCGCCGAGGACCTGGCCGACACCGGCGCGGCCGGCGAGCACCTGAGCGGCGTGGAGGACGTGGCCCGGCTCGCCGCGGACTTCACCCCCGAGGCCGTCTCCGGCGCCTGCGGCGTCGAGCCCGACGTCATCCGCGCCCTGGCCCGCGAACTGGCCGCCGCCGAACGCGCCGCGGTCTACGGCCGCATCGGCAGCACGGCCGTGGAGTTCGGCACCACGGCCAGCTGGCTGGTCGACGTCCTCAACGCGCTGACCGGGAACCTCGACCGGCCCGGCGGCGCGATGTTCCCGCTGTCGGCCACCGCCCGCGCCCCCCGGCCGCCCGCCCCGGGCCGGGGCTTCGCCACCGGCCGCAGGCGCAGCCGGGTCGGCGGGCACCCGGAGGTCAAGGGGGAGTTCCCGGCGGCCGCGCTGGCCGAGGAGATCGACACCCCGGGCGAGGGGCGGGTGCGGGCGCTGATCTGCGTCGCCGGCAACCCCGTGCTCTCCGCGCCGGACGGCGCCCGGCTGGAGAGGGCCCTGGCCGGGCTGGACTTCATGGTCAGCGTCGACCCGTACCTCAACGAGACCTCCCGCCACGCCCACGTCGTGCTGCCGCCGCCCCGGCCCAGCCGCTCCCCGCACTTCGACTTCGGCCTCAACGCCCTGGCCGTCCGCAACCAGGTGCGCTACACCCGGCCCGTGATCCCCCTCGCCGAGGGGGAGGTGAGCGAGGCGGGGATCCTGGCCCGCCTGGTGCTGTGCGCCTCCGGAGCGCCGGGAGGGGACCCGGAGGCGGTCGACGCCGCGGTCGTCGAGCACACCCTGTCCGCCGCCGTCGCCGACCCCCGCTCCCCGGTCCACGGCCGGGACGCGGGCGAACTGGCGGGTCTGCTGACGGGCGAGGACGGCGCCGAGCGCCGGCTGGACATGATGCTGCGGCTGGGCCCCTACGGCGACGGCTTCGGGGCCGACCCCGGCGGCCTCACCCTGGCGAGGCTGCTGGAGCACCCGCACGGCATCGACCTCGGCCCGCTGCGCCCCCGCCTGCCCGAGGTGCTGCGCACCCCCTCCGGCACGGTCGAGCTGTGCCCGGAGCCGATCGCCGCCGACGTGCCCCGGCTGCGCCGCCTCCTGACGGACCGCCGGGACGGGCCCGGCGCCCTGGTGCTGGTCGGCCGCCGCCACCTGCGCTCCAACAACAGCTGGATGCACAACGTCCCGGCGCTGACGGGCGGCAGCAACCGCTGCACCCTCCACGTCCACCCCGCCGACGCCGCCCGGCTCGGCCTGGCCGACGGCTCCCTCGCCGAGGTCCGCGGCGACGGGGGAGCGGTCCGGGCGCCGGTGGAGGTGACCGACGAGGTGGCGCCGGGGGTCGTCAGCCTGCCGCACGGCTGGGGCCACGACCGGCCCGGCACCCGTACGCCGGTGGCCTCCGCCGACCCCGGGGCCAACGTCAACCAGCTCCTGGACGGGCGGCTGCTCGACCCGCTGTCGGGGACCGCCGTGCTCAACGGGTTCCCGGTCCGGGTGGCCCCCGCGGCGGCCCCCGGACACGCCGGGGGGACCTCCCCGGCGTCCGTCCCCTCCGCCGTGTGATCCACGGCATGCGCCGTCCTGCTGACACCCCAAACTAGCGCCGCTAGTTTGGGGTCATGCAGGCACACAACGGCATGTACATCGACGGAGAATGGCGCCCCGCCGCGGGCACGGAGACGATCGAGGTCGTCGACCCGGCCACCGAGGAGATCATCGGGACCGTCCCGGCGGGCACCGCCGAGGACGTCGACGCGGCCGTGCGCGCGGCCCGCGCGGCCCTGCCCGGCTGGGCCGCCGTACCGCCCGCGGAACGCGCGGCGCGGATCGGCGCGCTGCACGACGCCCTGGCCGCCCGGCGCGAGGAGATCGCCGCCACCGTCACCGCGGAGCTGGGCGCCCCGCTCTCCTTCTCCCGGGCCGTCCACGCCGACCTGCCCACCACGGTCGCCGGGACGTACGCCCGACTCGCCGCCGAGCACCCCTTCGAGGAGGAGCTGGGCAACTCCCGCGTGCTGCACGAGCCGGTCGGGGTCGTCGGCGCGATCACGCCCTGGAACTACCCGCTGCACCAGATCGTCGCCAAGGTCGCCCCGGCGCTGGCCGCCGGCTGCACCCTCGTCCTCAAGCCCGCCGAGGACACCCCGCTGGTCGCCCGGCTCTTCGCCGAGGCCGTCCACGAGGCGGGGCTGCCCGCCGGGGTGTTCAACCTCGTCACCGGACTCGGCCCGGTCGCCGGGCAGGCGCTGGCCGAGCACGACGGCGTGGACCTGGTCTCCTTCACCGGCTCCACCGTCGTCGGCCGCCGCATCGGCGCCGTCGCGGGCGGTGCGGTCAAGCGGGTCGCCCTGGAGCTCGGCGGCAAGTCCGCCAACGTCATCCTGCCCAGCGCCGACCTGGTGAGGGCCGTGAAGATCGGCGTGGGCAACGTGATGGCCAACTCCGGCCAGACGTGCAGCGCCTGGACCCGCATGCTGGTCCACGCCGACCGCTACGACGAGGCCGTGGAGATCGCCGCCGCCGCGGCGGCCAAGTACGTGCCCGGCGACCCCACCGACCCCGCCACCCGCCTCGGCCCGGTGGTCAGCGCCAGGCAGCGCGAGCGCGTCACCGGCTACATCCGCACCGGCGTCGAGGAGGGCGCCGCCCTCGTCGCGGGCGGCCCCGACGCGCCCGAGGGCCTGGAGCGCGGTTATTACGTGCGCCCCACCGTCTTCGCCGGCGTCACCCCGGAGATGACCATCGCCCGGGAGGAGATCTTCGGCCCCGTCCTGAGCGTCCTGCGGTACGAGGACGCCGAGGACGCCGCCCGGATCGCCAACGACTCCGCCTACGGCCTGTCCGGCGCGGTGTGGGCCGGCGACGACGAGGAGGCCGTCGCCTTCGCCCGCCGCCTCCAGACCGGCCAGGTGGACATCAACGGCGGCCGGTTCAACCCCCTGGCCCCCTTCGGCGGCTACAAGCAGTCCGGCGTGGGCAGGGAACTGGGCCCGCACGGCCTGACCGAGTACCTCCAGACCAAGTCCCTGCAGTTCTGAGCCCTCCGGGCCGGCCCCGTCCGACCCGGCCCGCCTGTCCCGACCCGTCCGACCCAGCCCGCCCGCCCCGTCCCGTCCCGTCCGTGGGAAGCCGCACGTCCGCCAAGGACACGAGAGGAAACGCCACGTGGTCCGCGCCGTAGTCCTGCCCGCCGCCCAAGCCCCGCTCGAACTCGGGGAGATCGACCTGCCGGAGCCCGGCCCCGGCCGGGTGAGGGTCCGCCTCGCCGCCGCCGGGGTCTGCCACTCCGACCTGTCGCTGTCCAACGGCACCCTGCGCCAGCCCGTGCCCGCCGTCCTCGGGCACGAGGGCGCGGGCACCGTGACCGCCGTGGGCGAGGGCGTGACCACGGTCGCCCCGGGCGACGAGGTGGTCCTCAACTGGGCGCCCTCCTGCGGGAGCTGCCACTTCTGCGCGAGGCTGGGCGAGCCCTGGCTGTGCACCGAGGCCAACGCGGCCAGCGGCGTCCCCTACGCCCGCTCCGCCGACGGCCGCGACCTGTACCCGGGGCTGGGCACGGCCGCGTTCGCCGAGGAGACGGTCGTCGCCGAGCGCGGCGTGCTGCCGCTGCCCGACGGCGTACCGCTGACCGACGCCGCGCTGCTGGGCTGCGCGGTCCTCACCGGCTACGGCGCGGTCAACCACAGCGCCCGGGTGCGCGAGGGCGAGTCGGTCGCCGTCTTCGGCGTCGGCGGGGTGGGCCTGGCGGTGATCCAGTCGGCGCGGATCGCGGGCGCCGACCGGATCGTCGCCGTGGACGTCTCCCCGGAGAAGGAGGAACTGGCGCGCCGCGCCGGGGCCACCGACTTCCTGATCGCCTCCGACGCCACCTCCAAGGAGATCCGGAGGATCACCGGCGGACTGGGCGCGGACGCGGCCGTCGAGTGCGTCGGCCGCGCGGAGACCATCCGCGCGGCCTGGTCCTCCACCCGGCGCGGCGGCCGCACCTCGGTCGTCGGCATCGGCGGCAAGGACACGCAGGTGTCCTTCTCGCCGCTGGAGATCTTCCACTTCGCCCGCACCCTGTCCGGCTGCGTCTACGGCAACTGCGACCCCGTGCGCGACCTGCCGGTGCTCGCCGGGCACGTCCGCTCCGGCCGGCTGGACCTGGGCGTGCTGGTCACCGACCGGATCGGCCTGGAGGACGTGCCGGCGGCCTTCGGGGCGATGCTCGCCGGGCGCGGCGGCCGGGCGCTGGTGGTCTTCTAGCCCTCCGCCGCCCGCTCCCGCCCGGTCCCGCCGGGGAACTGGAGCGCCAGCCCGTCGACGAGGGCGCGCAGGCCCGCCTCGAAGGCGCCCTCGTCGACGCGCTGCTGGTGCTCGGCCAGCAGGTGGGCCTGGTCCAGGTGCGGGTAGTCGCGCTCGTACAGCGCCGCGTCGTCGACGAAGCCGCGCGCGAAGGACCCCAGCGCCGAGCCGGCCACGAAGTACCGCATCAGCGCGCCGATGTGGGTGGCCTGGGCGCGCGGCCACCCGGCGTCGCGCATCGCCCCGTAGACGGCGTCGGCCATCCGCAGCTGGCTCGGGCGGCGGCCCGGCCCCTGCGCCAGGTACGGGACGATGTTCGGGTGCGCGGTGAGGGCCGCCCGGTAGGAGCGGGCCCAGGCCACCAGCGCCTCGCGCCAGTCGGTGCCGTCGGTGAACATCGACAGGTCGACATCGGCGCACACCGCGTCGGCGACCGCGTCCAGGATCTCGTCCTTGGTGCGGAAGTGGTTGTAGAGCGACGGACCGCTGACGCCCAGCCCGGCGGCGAGCCTGCGCGTCGAGACCGCGGGCAGGCCCTCGTCGTCCACCAGCGCGAGCGCCGCCGCCACGATCCGCTCACGGCTCAGCAGGGGGGTACGTGGGCGTGCCACGGATCACATCCTCGGGTCTCGTTCGATGTCTGTGAAGCTGTAACTAGCGCTGCTAGTTTATGGGGCATGGATCTGGAGCTGTCGGAGGAGCAGGCTGCCGTACGGCGGCTGGCCAAGGAGTTCGTCGACCGGGAGATCGTCCCGCACGCCACCGAGTGGGACCGCGCCGAGAGCATCGACCGGTCCGTGGTGAAGGCCCTGGGTGACCTGGGCTTCCTGGGCCTGACCGTCCCGGAGGGGTACGGCGGCTCCGGCGGCGACCACCTCGCGTACTGCCTGGTCACCGAGGAGCTCGGCCGCGGCGACTCCGCCGTGCGCGGGGTGCTGTCGGTCTCCCTCGGCCTGGTCGCCAAGTCGATCGCGGCCTGGGGGAGCGAGGAGCAGAAGCGGCGGTGGCTGCCCCGGCTCTGCGCGGGCGAGGCCGTCGGCTGCTTCGGCCTGACCGAGCCCGGCACCGGATCCGACGCCGCCAACCTCACCACCCGCGCCCGCCGCGACGGCGGCTCCGGCGGCGACTGGGTCATCGACGGCGCCAAGACCTTCATCACCAACGGCACCTGGGCCGACGTGGTGCTGCTCTTCGCCCGCTCGGGCACCGAGCCCGGCCACAAGGGGATCACCGCCTTCCTCGTCCCCACCGACACCCCGGGCCTGACCCGCCGGGAGATCCACGGCAAGCTCGGCCTGCGCGGACAGGCCACCGCCGAGCTGGTGCTCGACGGCGTCCGCGTACCCGACGACTGCCGCCTCGCCCCCGAGGGCAAGGGATTCTCCGTCGCCATGTCGGCCCTTGCCAAGGGACGCATGTCGGTGGCGGCCGGATGCGTCGGCATCGCGCAGGCGGCGCTGGACGCGGCCGTGTCCTACGCGACCGAGCGCGAGCAGTTCGGCAGGCCCATCGCCGGCCACCAGCTCGTCCAGGAGCTGATCAGCGACATCTCCGTGGACGTCGACGCCGCCCGGCTGCTGACCTGGCGCGTGGCCGACCACATCGACCGGGGCCTGCCCTTCGCCACCGAGTCCTCCGTCGCCAAGCTCTACGCCTCCGAGGCCGCGGTGCGCGCCGCCAACAACGCCCTCCAGGTCTTCGGCGGCTACGGCTACATCGACGAGTACCCGGTCGGCAAGCTGCTGCGCGACGCCCGCGTGATGACGCTGTACGAGGGCACCAGCCAGATCCACAAGCTGCTCATCGGCCGCTCCCTGACGGGGGTCTCGGCGTTCTGACGGCCCTCCGGCCGCCCGCCGCCGAGGAGGCCGAAGCGGTGGGGCCGGAAGGGTGGGGAGGGCCGGGAGGGCCGGAAGTCGCGGCACGGACCTGGTGTGGCGGAGGGGGAACCGATACGGTCCCGGAAAGGCGCATCGGAGGACGGAACCCGGCCGCCCGGCCGGCCCGGTCCGGCCGGCTCCCGCACCGCGTTCCCCGTCTCCCGCCCGCGGCTGCCCGTGACCGGCGGGGCCGGCGGGCCGCGGTCCGGTCGCGCCCGCCTCCGGAGAGCGCCACCGCCGTGCAAGCGTCCCCGTTCCTGGAGCCGACATGTTACGACGCCGCTGGACCGGTCCCCTCCTGCTCGCACTCCTGCTGACCGTGCTCGCCCCGCTGCCCGCCGCCGCCCGGCCCTCCGCGGCGGCTCCCCCCGCCGCCGCGGGGACCGCCCCGCCCCGCACGGGTGCGGCGGACACCTCGACGGTGCCCCTGCCGTCGCTCAGCGCGACCACCACCCAGGTCGCCTCCGGACTGAGGCGGCCCACCGCCGTCGCCGCCCCCGACGACGGCACGGGCCGGCTGTTCATCACCGAGAAGCCCGGCACCGTCCGCGTCTACCACCCGGACACCGGCCTCGCCCGGACCCCGCTCCTCGACATCACCTCGGCCGTGGACCTGTCGGGCAACGAGCGCGGCCTGCTCGGCATGGCCCTGCCGCCCGACTTCGCCGAGAGCCAGGACCTGTACCTGGCGTACACCGCGCTGCCCGACGGCGCGGTCACCCTCGCCCGCTACCGGCTCGACGAGTCCCGCCTGGAGCCCCTGCTCTCCCAGGAGCACGCCGAGTACAGCAACCACAACGGCGGCCAGCTCGCCTTCGGCCCCGACGGCAACCTGTACTGGAGCATCGGCGACGGCGGCGGCTCCGGGGACCCCTTCCGCGCCGGACAGCGGCTGGACACCCTGCTGGGCAAGATCCTGCGCCTCGACGTGAGCCGCGCCTGCGGCGCGCTCGCGTACTGCGTCCCCGCGGACAACCCCTTCGTCGGCACCGCCGGCGCCCGCGACGAGATATGGCTGTACGGACTGCGCAACCCGTGGCGGTTCTCCTTCGACAGCGCCGACGGCTCGATGTGGATCGGCGACGTGGGCCAGGGCCGCTGGGAGGAGATCGACCACCTCGCGCCCGGACGGGGCGGGCTGAACCTGGGCTGGTCCTGCTACGAGGGCCTGGAGAGGTTCGAGGGCGGCCACTGCGTGCCCGGTGAGGAGTACACCGAGCCGGTCTTCACGTACTCGCCGTACACCGGCGGCTGCTCCGTCATCGGCGGCCACGTCTACCGGGGCCGGGAGTACGCCGACCTGGTCGGCGGCACGTACATCGCCACCGACTACTGCTCGTCCACGGTCTGGGCGCTGCGCCCCGACGGCAGGGGCGGCTACGAGCAGGCCGAGATCGGGGAGACGCCCACCCAGGTGACGTCGATCGGCACCACGGCCGAGGGGGAGTTCTACATGGTCAACGACCTGCCCGGCGGCCTGCACCGGGTGTCGTTCGAGCGGGAGGAGCCCACCTGCCGGATCGACCGCACCGTGGTGTCCTGGGGCACCGGCACGACGGTGGACCTCACCGTCACCAACACCGGCGACTCCCCGGTGAACGGCTGGACGCTGGAGTTCCCGCTGGCCCTCGGGCAGACCGTCGTCTCCGACTGGAACACGGACACCACCCAGGGAAGCAACGTGGTCACGGCGACCAACGCCCCGCACAACGCCACGATCGCGCCCGGCGCGAGCGTGACCCTCGGCTACCTCGCCCGGCACACCGGCGACGCCTCGGCGCCGCCGCGGTTCACGCTCAACGGGGACGCCTGCGCCATCGGCCGCTGAGCCGCCGGTCCGCCGGTCCGGTCCCGGGGTCCGGTCCCGGAGGCGGGGGTATCCCCGCCTCCGTCGTGGGAGCGCTCCCGTCCGGCTCCGTACGGCACGGGGCCGGGCCGGCGGTCCCCCGTGGCCGGCCCGGCGGCCGGGCGGACCGGCGCCCGGCCGCCGGGCGACTTCCGTCAGGTCCTCTAAGCGGCTGCTCAGCAACCGATGTATGGTGTTCGCCCGGTGGGACGAACGGGCGAGGTGCTGATGGCTGCGGAGACGGGAGCGAAGGCCGTGGATGCCGCGGGCGCCGCGGACACCGCGAGCACCGCGGGCACTACGGGCGCCGCGGACACCGTGAAGGAGGCCCCGGACACCGTGAAGGAGGCCCCGGACGGCGCGAACGGCGCCGGGGAGCCGGACGACTCCTGGGGCGAGGTGGCCCCCGACGCCGCCCGCCGGCTGCTGCTGGCGGCGGTCGAGGCGTTCGCCGAGCGCGGCTTCCACGCCACCACCACCCGGGACATCGCCTCCCGCGCCGGAATGAGCCCGGCCGCGCTCTACATCCACTACCGCACCAAGGAAGAGCTGCTCTACCAGATCAGCCGGGTCGGCCACGAGCGCTCGGTGCGCATCCTCACCGAGGCCGGCAACAGCGCCGTGGCCCCCGCCGACCGGCTCGCCGCCGCGGTGCGCGCCTTCGTCCGCTGGCACGCCGAGCGCCACACCACCGCCCGGGTGGTGCAGTACGAGCTGAACGCGCTGGCCGAGGAGCACTACGCCGAGATCGTCGCCCTGCGCCGGCGCAGCGAGGAGATCCTGCGCGGCATCCTGGAGGACGGGGTCGCCGCCGGGGACTTCACCGTCCCCGACATCCGGGGCACGGCGCTGGCCGTGCTCTCGCTCTGCATCGACGTCGCCCGCTGGTTCCGCTCCGGCGGGACGCGCACCCCCGGGGAGATCGGCGAGCTCTACGCCGGGCTGGTGCTGAGGATGGTCGGAGCCCCGGCCGGCCCCTCCGGCGAGGGGGGCGGCCGGGGCGCGTGAATCCCGAGGCGGCGTCGGCCGGCCGGATGCGGGCTAGAGGTAGTAGCGCACGACGCTCTCGGCGACGCACACCGGCTTGTCGCCGCCCTCGCGCTCGACCGTGACCTGCACCGTGAGCTGCGCGCAGTCCTCCGCCACCGCCGTGACGTCCGCGATCCGCGCGCCCGCGCGCACCCGCGAGCCGACCGGCACGGGGGAGGGGAAGCGGACCTTGTTCACGCCGTAGTTGATGCCCATGCGCACGCCCTCGACGCGGATCAGCTGCGGCACCAGCACCGGCAGCAGCGAGAGCGTCAGGTAGCCGTGCGCGATGGTCGTGCCGAACGGCCCGGCGGCGGCCTTCTCCGGGTCGACGTGGATCCACTGGTGGTCGCCGGTCGCGTCCGCGAACAGGTCGATCCGCTTCTGGTCGACCTCCAGCCAGTCGCTGGTGCCCAACTCCTCGCCGACCGCAGCCCGCAGCTCGTCGACCGATGTGAAAACCCGCGGCTCCGCCATCGAAGCTCGCCTCCCCAACCGTGGTGACCGTGGTGTCCATGGTGTCCTGCATGCGACTAAGCGCTTGCTCAGGATGGTGGGCGGCTTCGGACATGTCAACGGTCCGTCCCGCGCCCGCCCCGTGACGCGCCACGGCGGGCCCCGGACATCCGGGACCCGCCGTGGCGCGTCCGTACCCCACCGGAACTCCCCGAGCCCGTCCGGACCGAAGGCCCGGCCGTGTCCGGGCCGCGCGGAACCAGGCCCCCTCGCGGCCCCGTGACCGGACCTCCGGACCGTCAGTGGCTGACCGCCATCCTCCCCACGGAACCCACGGAACGGTGCGCCGCCGCTCCCCGCTGCGCCTGCCGGGCTCTGTGCATCGCCTGCGCCGCGCGCTGCGCCTCGCGCGCCTCGGCCTCCCGGACCAGCCGGCGTACGACGTCCGCCAGCGGGGCGGGCGGCGCGGCGTCCGGGTCCTCGACGGGCAGGAGCCCGCGACCGCCCCAGCAGCGCCGGTGCCAGGCGTCTCCCGGCGGCTGCCGGACGCCCTCGTACTTCTGCTCCCTGCGCCGCCGCGCGAAGTCGCGCTCGTACGCCAGCCACACCTCCCGGGCCTCCTCCAACTCCTCCAGGGCGGCCACCAGCCGCTCCGGATCGGGACTGCGGTCGTCCGGGGAGATGCCCGCGCGGGCGCACAGGTGGTGCCAGGTGGCACGGTGCCCGTACGGTGCGAAGCGCTCAAGGCACTTGCGCAGCGCCTGCCTGCGCTGGGACGGGTCTCTCCCGGGATCACGAACCTGTTCTGCCAGGGCGTTGAAACCGGCCAACGCGTACCACCTCCGACGTAAGTGACCACAGCCGTCATCGTTGGGACGTACCGGACCCTCTAATGGATCCGTGTGCCCCCGAATCTTCCGATGCCACATACCGACTGGTTAGTCTGTGAGGAAATTCCGTGAACCTCCGATGACCGGTCCCAGCGGCCGGTTCCGGCGGCCGGCACGAGACGAGGGGTGGGCACATGGAGAACCTGCGGGACGCGGGCGTCGTGGTGACCGGAGCGGGCGGCGGCATCGGCGCGGCCCTGGCCCGCGCCTTCGCCGCGCGCGGCGCCCGGGTCGTCGTCAACGACCTCGACGCCGGGCGGGCGCGGGCCGTCGCCGCCGAGATCGGCGGCACGGCGGTGCCCGGCGACGCCTCGGAGGTCGTCCCCGCCGCCCGCGAGGCCCTCGGCGGCGCGGTCGACGTCTTCTGCGCCAACGCCGGCATCGCCCCCGTCGGCGGCCCCGAGGCCGAGGACGCCGTCTGGGACGCCGCCTGGGACGTCAACGTCATGGCCCACGTACGCGCGGCGCGCGCGCTGCTGCCCGAGTGGCTGGAGCGCGGCCGGGGCCGCTTCGTCGCCACCGTCTCGGCCGCCGGGATGCTCACCATGGTCGGCACCGCGCCCTACAGCGTCTCCAAGCACGCCGCCCTCGCCTTCGCCGAGTGGCTGTCGGTCACCTACCGCCACCGCGGGATCGACGTCCACGCGGTCTGCCCGCAGGGCGTGCGCACCGACATGCTCGCCGCCTCCTCCACCGCCGGCGACCTGGTCCTCAAGGGCACGGCCATCGAGCCGGAGGACGTCGCGCGGGCCGTGCTGGAGGCGATCGACGCCGGGCGCTTCCTGGTCCTGCCGCACCCGGAGGTCGGCCGCTACGCCGTCGCCCGGGCATCCGACACCGACGCGTGGCTGGACGCGATGAATCATGTGCAGCGGAAGCTGGAGACAATCCAGCGGGACCAGCAGGTCCGGTAAGACCACCAGGAGCAGGAGGAAGCGCCATGACGAGCTCGGCGAACCAGCGGCAGGGCACCACCGACCAGCCGGTCCCGCAGCGGCTGCTGGCCGCCGCCACCCGGCTGTTCGCCGACCGCGGCTACGACCGCACGTCCGTCCAGGAGATCGTCGAGGCGGCGGGCGTCACCAAGGGCGCCCTCTACCACTACTTCGGCTCCAAGGACGATCTGCTGCACGAGATCTACGGCCGGGTGCTGCGCCTCCAGCAGGAGCGCCTGGACGCCTTCGCGGAGGCCGACGCCCCCGTGGAGCGGCGGCTGCGCGACGCCGCGGCCGACGTCGTCGTCACCACCATCGACAACCTCGACGACGCGTCGATCTTCTTCCGCTCCATGCACCAGCTCAGCGAGGACAAGCAGAAGCAGGTGAGGGCGGAGCGCCGCCGCTACCACGAGCGGTTCCGCGCCCTGATCGAGGAGGGGCAGAAGGCGGGGGTGTTCAGCACCGCCACCCCGGCCGACCTGGTGGTGGACTACCACTTCGGCTCCGTCCACCACCTCAGCACCTGGTACCGGCCCGGCGGCCGCATGACCCCGCAGGAGGTCGCCGACCACCTGGCGGACCTGCTGCTGCGGGCGCTGCGGCCGTAGGCCCCCACCGTGGGCCCGCGGCCCCGGTGCCCCCGAAGAATCCGACACGACCCACGACCCACGACCCACGACCCACGACCACGAACAGGGCGGAGGCCTCAGGTGAAGGCATGGCGCGTCCACGAGAACGGCGAACCGCGCGAGGCGATGCGGCTGGAGGAGGTCCCGGACCCCGAACCGGGCCCCGGCCGCCTCCTGCTGCGCGTACGGGCGGCGAACGTCAACTTCCCCGACGCGCTGCTGTGCCGCGGCCACTACCAGGTGAGGCCCCCGCTGCCCTTCACCCCCGGCGTGGAGCTGTGCGGCGAGGTCGTGGCGGCGGGGGAGGGCACGGCCACCGGGACCGGCACCCGGGTCATCGCCCAGCCCGATCTGCCCCACGGCGCCTTCGCCGAACTGGTGGCGGTCGACGAGGCCCGGTGCGCCCCCGCCCCCGAGGCGCTGGACGACGCCGAGGCCGCCGCCCTCCACATCGGCTACCAGACCGGCTGGTTCGGCCTCCACCGCCGCGCCCGCCTCCGGGCCGGCGAGACGCTGCTGGTCCACGCCGCCGCCGGAGGCGTGGGCAGCGCGGCCGTCCAGCTCGGCAAGGCGGCGGGCGCGACCGTGATCGGCGTGGTGGGCGGCCCGGAGAAGGCCGCGGTGGCCCGGGAGCTGGGCTGCGACGCGGTGATCGACCGGCGCGCGGTCGACGGCGTACGGGGCCTGGCCGAGGCGGTCAAGGAGGCCACCGGCGGCCACGGCGCGGACGTGGTCTACGACCCGGTCGGCGGCGACGCGTACACCGCCTCCACCAAGTGCGTCGCCTTCGAGGGCCGGATCGTGGTCGTCGGCTTCGCCGGCGGCACCATCCCCAGCCCCGGCCTCAACCACGTCCTGGTGAAGAACTACGCGATCCTCGGCCTGCACTGGGGTCTGTACAACACCCACGACCCGGCCGCCGTCCGGGCCTGCCACGAGGAGCTGACCAAGCTCGCCGAGCAGGGCGCGGTCAGGCCGCTGGTGAGCGAGCGCGTGCCGATGGAGGACGCGGCCGACGCCGTCCAGCGCGTCGCCGACGGCACCACCACCGGCCGCGTCGTCGTCCGGCCCTGAGCCCTGCCGGACCGCCCGCCGACGCCGTGTGTCCCCGGACCGCCGGGCGGTCCGGGGACACACGGCTGATGAGGCGGCGGTCCCGGGCGCCGCACACGGCCCTCGCGCAGCCGGAAAGGTCAGGAGGAGTTCACCGGTTGCGCTTCCCCGCATCGTGCAGGTGCTCGGCGTCCTCGACGGCGCCCCACGTGCGCGCACGCTCGAGGTGAAGGCCGATGCGCGTCGCACGCTCCTGCCGCTCCACGTAGAAGTCGAGGGCCGGGTCGGCCGTCTCCGTCCTGGTCCTGCCCTCGGCCGGCGACATGGCGCGCTCCGGGGCGTCGTCATCGATGTCGAGTCCGATCACGGACGTGCGGCACCTCTCCTTCACATCGGAGACGTCCGTAGGTAGGCACCTCACCGACACTGCTTCCGTGGTGCGGCGCAGTGGATTCTCACCTGGCGTGTGCGGAACGCCTGGCAGCCGATGTCACCCGATGAGGAGGACCACGCCGCTTCCACGGCGTTTCGGCCTGGCTACCCCGGGCGCGGGTCCGTCGCCGGCCGTGCGTGCAGCTCGACGTCGTAGCGGACACCGTCATGGGCGAGCTTCCGCCGTTGCAGGCCCTCGGGTGCGGACCCCGCCGCGCGGGCCATGCGACAGGAGGCCGGATTGTCGGTGCGGTGCCCTGGCTCCAGGCGGAACAGGCCCGGGTCGGTGAAGCACCAGTCGGCCAGCGCCCGGCCGCCCCCTCGGGCCGGCCGCCCGCTCCCACCGGTGCGAGGCCATCGCCCGCACTCCCGACGCCGTCCGCCACCTCCTCGCCGCCCTGAGTACTGTCGTCCGCGTCGGCGCGCACTTCGAAAAGGGTGTCCCGGTCGAGCGACAGGAGCAGGCCGCATGAAGGTCCACGACATCTTGGGGGAGCCGGACGAGCACGTTCGCTTCGCGGCCTACCTGGACGAGTTGCGGCAGGTCGCCGCCGCGGACGAGATCGGCCTGGTCGGCAGCGTTCTCACCGATCCGGACCAGATGATGGCCCGGTCCGCCGTACTGCGGCACCTGGACCGCCGAGCCGCGGAGCTCTGCCTCGGCCCCGCCTACGAGGAGTGGGCGGAGGCGATGACCCAGGTGGTGATCCGCCACCCCTTTCTGGTCCGACGCCTGCGGGAGTGGTCCCTCTTCCGAGCCATCGCCCTCGAACTGCCCTGGCACCGGGACGACCTGCTCGCGTCCTCCGACTGGCTCCAGCTCAAAACGGCCGGTGGGCCGAGCGCTGAGGCCATCGAGGTTCTCGCCGAAAGCGGCCGCACCAAGCGGATTCGCAACACCGCCGGGGCCGGCCTCAAACAGCGGAGCAAGCACCGGGCTCAGGCCGCCGACGAAGCCTGACCACTGCTCTGTTTCACCTGAGAGGTACTCCTTCGGCGTCAACAGCCGTGCACCGGCGATACGGTCGCATCATGGAGCCTGATCAGGACACCGTCGTGATACGGAAACCCCTGCCGTCCGGTCCTCCGACCGGATACGTACTGCGTCACGCCCTCACGATCCCCCTTCTGCTGCCGGCTCTGATCGTCGTTGCGCTGGGGGTGGTGAAGCTTATGAAGATCGCCCCTTACCCATGGGCGGCCCTGGCGTACGGACTCACTGTGGCGCTCACCGGTACGTGGGTGCGGCACAGTGCCCGGAAGCGGTGGTTGACGGAAACGGGGGACCCCGGCCGTCCGAGGACGGCGGAAGGCGGCCCGCGTTGACAACCGCTGTCGGCCGGGTCGGCCGACGCCGGCCGCAACGAGCGGGTACACGCCGTCCTGAAGACTTGAGCCCGTACCCTCCTCGATCTCCCGGCCCGGACACACGCGACGCAGCAGGTCGCGCCAACCTCACCCGATCCCGGACCACGGGCCGGCGGTTCCGCTCCTCGGAACCCAGAACAGCGGCCGGCTTGCGCGGCAGTGCTCCTCGGCCTCCTCTTCCCACGGGAAACGCCCGGCCCCGTCCGGCCGGAAAAGCCGCGTGATCGGCAGTGGAGGAGCCTGGTGGAAGTCGATGCCGGCGCCGAGGAAGTCCGTGTACCATCTGGGGTGAACAGGACGGATCGCGGCCTGGTGTCCGTCGCGGATCGCTGCGCCCACGGTGTTCACGATCGGCGTCGTCGTCTCGACGCGCAGCCCGAAGACGCAGACCCCGGGACCGCGCAGTGTGCGCCAGGGCCCGTTGGAGTAGGCCCGGTTAGCAGGTGCGTCGCCATTCGCACCCACGCCCCTCACATGCCGGCCGAAGTCGGTCACGCTCGCGGCTGTCCGGCGGTCGCGCTCCTCCCGGGCGGTTCCCCTCGCCGGGGGTTCGCAAAGGAGGCAGGAGCAGGGGAAGCCGTCCATGCGAGGAGCGCAGGACAGGACTCCGGACGGGCCGCGGGAGGGGGACGACTCGGTGGGGCGGTCCGGGCGCCGCATCCCGCTCCGGGCGTCAGGAGCGTCCTTCCAAGGGGTGTGGTCCCAACCGCCCTCGCGTGCCGGGGGCCGCCGCGGCGGTCTCGCGGCGGTCCCCGGCACGCGTACGCCCCGTGGGCGCGGGCCGTCAGGGCCGGTCGGCGGCGAAGCGCTTCAGCTCGCGGCGGGCCAGCGAGCGCTGGTGGACCTCGTCCGGGCCGTCCGCGAGCTGGAGGGTGCGGGCGCCGGCCCACAGCTCGGCGAGGGGGAAGTCCTGGCTGACGCCGCCCGCGCCGTGCAGCTGCACCGCGCGGTCCAGGATGCCCACGACCGTGCGCGGCACCGCGATCTTGATGGCCTGGATCTCGGTGTGCGCGCCGCGGTTGCCGACGGTGTCCATCAGCCAGGCCGTCTTGAGCACCAGCAGCCGCAGCTGCTCCACCGACACCCGCGCGTCGGCGATCCACTGCTGGACGACGCCCTGCGCGGCCAGCGGCCTGCCGAAGGCGGTACGGGAGGTGGCGCGGCGGCACATCAGCTCGACGGCCCGCTCGGCCATGCCGATCAGCCGCATGCAGTGGTGGATGCGGCCGGGGCCCAGGCGGGCCTGGGCGATGGCGAAGCCGCCGCCCTCCTCGCCGATCAGGTTGGCCACGGGGACGCGCACGTCGTGGAAGAACACCTCGGCGTGGCCGCCGTGCCAGTGGTCCTCGTAGCCGTAGACCGTCATCGCCCGCCGCACCTCGACGCCCGGGGTGTCGCGCGGCACCAGCACCATGGACTGCTGGCGGCGGATGTCGTCGCCGTCCGGGTCGGTCTTGCCCATCACGATGAAGACCGCGCAGTCGGGGTTCATCGCCCCGGAGATGTACCACTTGCGGCCGGTGATGACGTACTCGTCGCCCTCGCGCCGGATCCGCGTCTCGATGTTGGTGGCGTCCGAGGAGGCGACCTCCGGCTCGGTCATCGCGAAGGCCGACCGGATCTCCCCGGCCAGCAGCGGCTTCAGCCACCGCTCGCGCTGCTCGGCGCTGCCGAACTGCGCCAGCACCTCCATGTTGCCGGTGTCCGGGGCGGCGCAGTTGGTCGCGGTCGGGGCGAGCTGCGGGCTGCGGCCGGTGATCTCCGCCAGCGGCGCGTACTGGAGGTTGGTCAGCCCGGCGCCGTGCTCGGCGTCGGGCAGGAAGAGGTTCCACAGCCCCTGCTCGCGGGCCGCGGCCTTCAGCTCCGCCACCACCGGCGGGGTGCGCCACGGCGAGTCCAGCGCCGCGCGCTGCTCGCCGGCCACCGCCTCCGCCGGGTAGACGTGCTCGTCCATGAAGGCCAGCAGCCTCCCGCGGAGCTCCTCGGTGCGGGCGTCGAATTCGAAGTCCATGGCTGTCTAGCCCTCCTGAAGGGTGGTGAGGCCGTTCGAGACGAAGAGGGGGACGAGGGCGCCGATGCGGTCGAAGCCCGCGCCGACGGTCCGCCCGAGGGTGTAGCGGTAGTGGATGCCCTCCAGGATCACGGCGAGCTTGAAGTAGGCGAACGCCGTGTACCAGGCGATGTCGGAGACGTCGCGGCCCGACAGGGACGCGTACCGCTCGATCAGCTCCCGCGCGTCGGGGTGGCCGGGCGCCTCGCGCGTGGTGGCGATGGGGGCGCCGGGGACGTGCCGCTGGCTGCTGTACATCACCAGCAGGCCGAGGTCGGTCAGCGGGTCGCCGAGGGTGGACATCTCCCAGTCGAGGATGGCGGCGATCCCGTCGTCCGCGCCGACGAGCACGTTGTCCAGCCGGTAGTCGCCGTGGACGATCGCGGGGGCGGGGGAGCGGGGCAGCCGGCCGCCGAGGGAGGCGTGCAGCTCGTCGATGCCGGGCAGCTCGCGGCTGCGGGAGGCGTCCAGCTGCTTGCCCCAGCGCCGGAGCTGCCGCTCCAGGAAGCCGTCCGGCCGCCCGAAGTCGCCCAGGCCGACGGAGGCCGGGTCGACCGAGTGCAGCTTCACCAGGGCGTCCGCCAGGCCGAGCACCAGCGCGCGGGTGCGCTCGGGGCCGAGCGGGACGAGTTGTCCGGCGGTGCGGTACGGCGTGCCCTCCACGTACTCCATCACGTAGAAGGGCGCACCGAGGACCGAGTCGTCCTCGCACAGCAGCACCGTGCCGGGCACGGGCACGTCGGTGGGGCCCAGCGCGCTGATCACCCGGTGCTCGCGGGCCATGTCGTGGGCGGTGGCCAGGACGTGGCCCAGCGGAGGCCGCCGCACCACCCAGCGGGAGGAGCCGTCGGTCACCCGGTAGGTGAGGTTCGACCGGCCGCCCTCGATCAGCTCCGCGCTCAGGGGCCCCCGGACGAGCCCCGGGCGCTCGGCGTCCAGGTACGCGCGCAGCCGCGCGGGATCGAGGCCCGGTGGGTGGTGCTCGGTCATCGGAAGGCTCCTCGGCGGGGAGAAGGTGGTCGTACGTACCGGGTAATGATGCCGACCAGTCGGTATGGAGTCCAGAGAGGGGCCGGAAAACCGGATGACCGGCCGGGCGGCGCGGTGGTGGACTGGCGCCGTGCCCCACCGACCGCCCCGGGCCCCGCGGCCCGCGCCGCCGCGCCCCTTCCGCTGGACACTGGCCGGCTCCGGCCGGACGGGCCGCCCCGACCGGATCGGCGCCCTCGCCGCCGGCGCCCCGCCCGCCGACCTGTGGTACCTGGACGAGCTCACCGACTGCGCGGCCAAGGTGCTGGCCCGCTCCGGCGCCGGGGACCTGTGCTTCGTCGGACGCTCCCTGGACAGCATGTACGACCTGCTCACCGGCGCCGTCGAGGACGTGCCCCCGCGCGACCGGCCGGGCCTGCGGCGGCTGCCGGTCTCCGGCGCCGGGCTGTGGCGGGGCGTTCCCCCCGGGGCCCGGGCCAGGCTGCGCGAACACCTCGCCGCCACCGGGCTGAGCCCGTACGACCTGGCCCGCCGCGGACGGCCGGTCGCCCTGGTGGACGTGGTGCACTCCGGCGACACCTTCGCCCTCCTGCACCGCGAGATCGCCGCCTGGGCCGAGGAGAACCGCGAGCCGTGGCCGGTGATCCGCCGCACCCTGCGGTACGTCGGCGTCACCTGGCGCGGCAGGACCAGCCCCCACCACCCCCGCTGGCAGCAGAGCGGGAGCCACGCCTGGACGCGCACGCTGCCCGCGGGCAACGTGGTGAACGTCTCGCTGCACGGGGCGGTGTGGGGCTGGTTCGGCGACCACCAGCCCAAGGTGCACCGCTCGTTCCCCGCGGAGCGCTGGTTCGACGAGGACGCCGGCCGGCCGCCCCGCCACCAGGCGCTTCCCCGGGCGCTCGCCGAGTCCCTGGCCGTGGTCGCCGCGGGGCGCACCCCCGAGGTCCGCCAGGCCCTGGCGCGCGGCATGCTCGCCGAGCCCGCGGCCGCCGACCGCGCGGTCCGCGCCCTGGCCCACCGGCTGCGGCACGCGCCCCGGAGCCGGCGGCGCGTCAGCGGGGGACGGCGGCGACGGCCAGCTCCGTGACCTCGTCCGGCGTCCCGTCGATGGGGACGGCCGCGCCCGCCTCGTCCGCGTCCAGCGGCTCCAGCGTCTCGAACTGGGACCTCAGCAGCGCGGGCGGCATGAAGTGGCCCTCGCGGCCCGCCAGTCGACCGCCGATCAGCTCGGGGGAGCCGTCGAGGTGGAGGAAGAACACCTCCGGCGCGGCCCGGCGCAACCGGTCGCGGTAGGCGCGCTTGAGGGCGGAGCAGGTGACCACGCCGCCCTCCCCGTCCTGGGCCTTGAGCCAGGCGGCGATCGCGTCCAGCCAGGGGTCGCGGTCGGCGTCGGTCAGCGGGACGCCCGACGCCATCTTCGCCACGTTCTCCGGCGGGTGGAAGTCGTCGGCCTCCGCGTACGGCACCCCCAGCCGTTCCGCCAGGGCCGTGCCCACCGTCGTCTTCCCGGACCCGGACACACCCATCACCACGACGAGCGCACTCACCACAGCCACACCACCACTCCTGAAATCGGCACGGCCAGCGTACAGACGACCGCCGCGTACGCCGTGCGCGTACCCAGCGGACCCGGGCGGGGCACATCCAGCGCGCGGGCGCGGCGGTGGGCCACTGCCAGGAACGCCAGCCACACCAGCGCCCCCAGCGCCGCCGCGTACGCCCGCGGCGGCCCGCCGTCGTGCACCGCCCCGCGGGCCAGCAGCGCCACCACCACCGCGAAGGCGAGGGTGGTGCGCCGCCACGCCATCCGGGTGCGCTCCGGCTGCGCGGCCGGATCGCGTACGGCCGCCCCGGCCCCGCGGGACCCGCCGTCGCGGGGCCGGCGGTCCGCGCTCACCGGCCCAGCTCCCCGAGCACCACCCCGGCCACCACCACCAGCGCGGCCACCGCCGTGCCCAGCGCCAGCAGGACGGGGAAGCGGGACAGCGGCAGGTCCTCGCCGCGCCGCATGGCCCGCTCGGTGCGCAGCCAGTGGTTGACCGCCCGCACCGCGCACAGCGCGCCGCCCGCCAGCAGCACCACGGCGATCGCCGTCCGCGCCCCGGCGCGCATCCCCGTCAGGAACTGGTCCACCGCGATGCCGCCCGCGACCAGCGCCAGCGAGGTGCGGATCCACGCCAGGAAGGTCCGCTCGTTGGCCAGCGAGAAGCGGTAGTCGGGGGTGGTGCCCTCGGTCCGCATCCGCTCCGGCGCCAGCCACAGCCGCACCGGGTCCCGGAGCCGGTCCCAGAGGCGTTCGATCATGCTCCCGACCCTACGCGGGGCTCCCGCCGCGCTCCCGGTGCCACTCCCTCAGCCGCCGGTGGCACTCCAGCCCGTCGGGCACCACGTCCCACTCCGCCAGCCGCCGCTCCAGCTCGTCCTCCGGCAGGAAGTCCCACCAGGCGACCTCCTCGGCCTGCGGGCGCACCGGCAGGTCGCACCGCACCTCGTACACGGCCAGGAACCAGGTGTGCTCCGGCGACTCGTACAGGAACGTCAGCCGGTACTCCGGGCGCGGCAGCCCGCTCACCCCCAGCTCCTCCTCGGCCTCGCGCAGTGCCGCCTCGTCGTAGCTCTCGCCCGCGCCGACCACGCCCCCGACCACCACGTCGTACATCGAGGGGAAGACCAGCTTGTCCGGGGTGCGGCGGTGCACGAAGATCCGCCCCTCGGCGTCGCGCACCCGCACCGACACGCAGCGGTGCCGCATCCGCCGGGCGACGGCCGTACCGCGCCGGGCCCGCCCGATCACACGGTCGTACGCGTCCACGATGTCCAGCAGCTCGTCCGCGGACCGGCCCGCCGTCTCCTCGCTCGTCATCCGACCATCAAAGCAACCCGTGGGGGGTGCCGTGCGCCCGGGCGGGCGGTTACCCTCCGGTTCACCAGCGCGGACGAGCCGAGGAGCGGGTGGGCAGATGGCGTACGACGCCGACGTGATCGTGATCGGGGCCGGCCTGGCCGGGCTCGCGGCCACCGCCGAACTGGCCGACGCCGGGCGGAAGGTGATCCTGCTCGACCAGGAGCCCGAGGCGTCGCTGGGCGGCCAGGCGCACTGGTCCTTCGGCGGCCTGTTCCTCGTCGACTCCCCCGAGCAGCGCCGCATGCGCATCCGCGACAGCCGCGAACTGGCCTGGCAGGACTGGCTCGGCACGGCCGGCTTCGACCGCGAGGAGGACGCCTGGCCGCGCCGCTGGGCCGAGGCGTACGTCGACTTCGCCGCCGGCGAGAAGCGGGCCTGGCTGCGCGCCCGGGGCGTGCGGCTGTTCCCCGTCGTCGGCTGGGCCGAGCGCGGCGGCTACGGCGCCACCGGCCACGGCAACTCGGTGCCGCGCTTCCACATCACCTGGGGCACCGGGCCCGGCCTGGTCGAACCCTTCGAGCGGCGTGTGCGGGAGGCGGCCGAGCGGGGCCTGGTCGACCTGCGCTTCCGGCACCGCGTCACCGGCCTCGCCCGCAGCGCGGGCGCCGTGGACACCGTCACCGGCGAGGTGCTCGCCCCCAGCGGCGCCGAACGCGGCACGGCCAGCGGCCGGGAGGCGACCGGCGTCTTCGACCTGCGGGCCCAGGCCGTGGTCGTCGCCTCCGGCGGCATCGGCGGCAACCACGACCTGGTGCGCGCCAACTGGCCGGAGCGGCTGGGCACCCCGCCGAAGCGGATGCTCTCCGGCGTCCCCGCCCACGTCGACGGCGCGATGCTCGGCATCGCCGAGGAGGCCGGCGGCCGGATCGTCAACCGCGACCGGATGTGGCACTACACCGAGGGCATCGAGAACTGGAACCCCGTCTGGGCCCGGCACGGCATCCGCATCCTGCCCGGCCCGTCGTCCCTGTGGCTGGACGCCACCGGGAAGCGGCTGCCGGTGCCGCTCTTCCCCGGCTTCGACACCCTCGGCACCCTCGAGCACATCATGCGGACCGGCCACGAGTACACCTGGTTCGTCCTCACCCGGAAGATCATCGAGAAGGAGTTCGCGCTCTCGGGCTCCGAGCAGAACCCCGACCTCACCGGCCGCAGCGTCCGACAGGTCCTCGGCCGGGCCCGCGCGGGCGCGCCCGGCCCGGTGCGCGCCTTCATGGAGCGGGGCGCCGACTTCGTCGTCGAGCGCGACCTGTCCGCCCTGGTGCGCGGCATGAACGCGCTGACCGGCGAGGACCTGATCGACGAGACCGCCCTGCGCCGCGAGATCACCGCCCGCGACCGCGAGATCGGCAACACCTTCACCAAGGACCTCCAGATCACGGCCGTCCGCGGCGCCCGCACCTACCTCGGCGACAAGCTGATCCGCGTCGCCCCGCCGCACCGCCTGCTGGACCCCGGGGCGGGCCCGCTGATCGCCGTGCGCCTGAACATCCTCACCCGCAAGACCCTCGGCGGCCTGGAGACCGACCTGTCCTCCCGCGTCCTCACCGGGGGCGGCGAGGTGCTGCCCGGCCTCTACGCGGCGGGGGAGGCCGCCGGGTTCGGCGGGGGCGGCATGCACGGCTACCGCTCCCTGGAGGGCACCTTCCTGGGCGGCTGCCTCTTCTCGGGCCGCGCCGCGGGCCGCGCGGCGGCGAAGGCCGTGGGCTGATCCGGCCGGGCGGTGGACCGGCCGCCTGCGGGGAGGGCACCCACCGCCGGGAACCGCGCGGGGGCCCGGACCGTCTGTGGCCGGGAACGCACGGCCGGGGATTCCGGCCGGCGGACGGCGCACGGAGGGGGAGCGGGAGTGGGGACGGAGACGATCCGCGCCGGACGGGCGGGGGAGCGGTACGGGGGCGCGCGGCGCCGGGCGGCGGCGGTGGCCGCCCTGCTGCTCCTCGTTCAATCCGTCTGGCTGGCCCGGCCCGCGCACGCCTGCGGCTGCGGCGGCATGGTGCCGGCCGGGGGCACCACCGTCAGCGTGCGGGAGGAGACCTCCGTGGTGCGCTGGGACGGCCGCACCGAGCGGATCGTCATGCGCCTCACGGTCGGCGGCGACGCCTCCGAGGCCGCCTGGATCATGCCGGTGCCCGGCCGGGCCACCGTGGAACTGGGCGACCGCGCGCTCTTCGACGAGCTGGAGGAGGTCACCGCGCCCGTCCGGGAGACCCGCCGCCACTTCTGGCCCCGCTCCGGCGACTGGCCCTTCGACGGGGCCGACGGCGCCGTGGCCGGCGCGCCGCCCGGCGGCGCCGCCCCGCCGGTGGGCGTCGTCGGCCGCGAGCGGCTCGGCCCCTTCGACGTCGCCCGCCTCACCGCCACCGACCCCGGCGCCCTGGACGGCTGGCTGCGCGACAACGGCTTCGAGCTGCCCGACCGCCTCGCCCGCGAACTGGAGCCGTACGTCGAGGAGGAGTGGCAGTACGTCGCCGTCCGCCTCGCCCCCGCGCGGGAGGACGGGAACGAGGGCGACGGCAAGAACGGCGACACCCCGCCGCCGGTCCTCGGCGGGGCCCTGGACCCCCTGAGCATCACCTTCGGCTCCGACCGGCCGGTCTACCCCATGCGGCTGTCCCGCGCCGCGCGCACGCCCCAGGCCCTGCGGCTGTACGTCCTGGCCCCCCACCGCATGGAGCCCGCCGGTCCCATCGGCGGGGAGCGCCCCGAGGTCCTCCACGCCGGCCGGCTGACCGGGGCGGAGCTGGCGGGCCGGACCGGGCTGCGCGAGCTGGTGGGCGAGCCGGCGGGTGGGGAGGCGGACGGGGAGGTGTTCCTGACCGCCCTCGCCCAGGACTTCCCGCACCCGGAGCGCATCAGCGGCGACCACGAGCTGCGCCGCGCGGAGGCCGACACCCCCTACCGCGCCGTGGAGTACGACGACGAGCTGCTCACCTGGGGCGGCGTCCCGGCGTGGATCGCCACCTCGCTCGCCGTCCTCGTCCTCCCGCTCGCCGCCGCGGCCGGGCTGGTCCGGCGCGGCAGGGCCGCCCGGGGCGGACGCGTCGGCGGCTCCCCGCCGCGCCCGTAGCCGCCGCCGGACGGCGAAGAGCCCCTCGCGGAATCCGCGAGGGGCTCTCTTCGTTCCACCGGTGTCCGGAGGGGGACTTGAACCCCCACGCCCGATAAAGGGCACTAGCACCTCAAGCTAGCGCGTCTGCCATTCCGCCACCCGGACAGGTGCGCCGTCGACCGCGGTCGTGGCGACGTGTAAACCATAGCACTGGAGCGATGCCGGGCGATCACCCCGGCTCCTGTGCCACGAGCCCCGGACGCGGGAGGATGGGCGCGGACCCCGCAACACGAGGAGGCAGTGTGAGCGAGCCGAACGCGACCACCACCGCGGCGGACGCGGTCAGGGGCGAGGACGAGGTCGTCGACCTGTGCCGTGATCTCATCCGGATCGACACCAGCAACTACGGCGACCACTCCGGGCCGGGCGAGCGGGCCGCGGCCGAGTACGTGGCGGAGAAGCTCGCGGAGGTGGGACTGGAGCCGCGGATCTTCGAGTCGCACCCGGGCCGGGCCTCGACCGTCGCCCGGATCGAGGGGGAGGACCCTTCGCGGCCCGCGCTCCTCATCCACGGCCACACCGACGTCGTCCCGGCCAACGCCGACGACTGGACCCACCACCCGTTCTCCGGCGAGATCGCCGACGGCTGCGTGTGGGGCCGCGGAGCGGTCGACATGAAGGACATGGACGCGATGACGCTGGCGGTCGTCCGCGACCGGCTGCGCAGCGGCCGCAGGCCCCCGCGCGACATCGTGCTGGCCTTCCTCGCCGACGAGGAGGCGGGCGGCACCTACGGGGCCAAGCACCTGGTGAACCGGCACCCGGAGCTGTTCGAGGGCGTGACGGAGGCGATCGGCGAGGTCGGCGGCTTCTCCTTCACCGTCAACGAGAAGCTGCGGCTGTACCTGGTGGAGACCGCCGAGAAGGGCATGCACTGGATGCGGCTCACCGTGGACGGCACCGCCGGGCACGGTTCGATGACCAACCACGACAACGCGATCACCGAGCTGTGCGAGGCGGTCGGACGGCTGGGCAGGCACAGATTCCCGGTCCGGGTGACCAAGACGGTCCGCTCCTTCCTCGACGAGCTCTCCGACGCCCTCGGGGTCGAGCTGGACCCCGAGGACATGGAGGAGACCCTCGCCAGGCTGGGCGGCATCGCCAAGCTCATCGGGGCGACGCTGCGCAACACCGCGGCCCCGACGATGCTCGGCGCCGGCTACAAGGTCAACGTCATCCCCGGCCAGGCCACCGCCCACGTCGACGGGCGCTTCCTGCCCGGGTACGAGGAGGAGTTCCTGGCCGACCTCGACCGCATCCTGGGCCCGCGCGTGAAGCGCGAGGACGTGCACTCCGACAAGGCGCTGGAGACCGGCTTCGACGGCGCCCTGGTGGACGCCATGCAGACCGCGCTGCGGGCCGAGGACCCGATCGCGCGGGCCGTGCCGTACATGCTCTCCGGGGGCACCGACGCCAAGTCCTTCGACGACCTGGGCATCCGCTGCTTCGGGTTCGCCCCGCTGAAGCTGCCGCCGGAGCTGGACTTCGCCGGGATGTTCCACGGGGTGGACGAGCGGGTGCCGGTGGAGGGGCTGAAGTTCGGCGTGCGGGTGCTGGACCGCTTCATCGACCAGTGCTGAGCCGCCCGGCGGCCGCGCCCGCGCGCCCTCCGCGGAGCCGGCCCCGGCACCGGTAATCGCCCCTGTGTACGCCCGTCACCAGGACGGGTGAAAGCGCCTCCGGGCCGTAGCCCGGTTCCTCCGCCGTCGTTACAGGGAGTGCGGTCCGCGGCTGGGATCGCATTGCCAACAAGGAGGAAGAATGATCAAGAAGGTCGTCGCCGTCGCGGCTGCCACCAGTGGTCTCGTGCTCGCGGGTGCGGGTGTGGCCGCCGCCGACGCCGGTGCCCAGGGCGCTGCCATCGGCTCCCCCGGTGTCGTCTCGGGCAACGTGGTCCAGGCGCCGATCCACATTCCGGTGAACGCCTGCGGCAACACGATCACCCTGATCGGGCTGCTGAACCCCGCCTTCGGCAACTTCTGCGTCAACGACTGACGTCGCGTCCGGGCCCGTGAGGGCCTGACGCACGGCGGCCCCGGAGTGCGCGCCATGCGCTCCGGGGCCTCCGTTTCGGCGGGCGGGGGGACGAGGAGTGCCCTTCGCCCGCGATCGCAAGCCACCCGCACAGTAGAGGGCAAGGGGAAGTACACATGCGACAGGTCACAAGGAAGGGCCTGATCACCATCGCCGCGGCCGGTGGCGTGCTGGCCATGGCGGGCGGCCACGCCCACGCGGACGCCGAGGCCCAGGGCGTCGCCGCGGGTTCGCCGGGCGTGCTGTCCGGCAACACCGTCCAGGCTCCCGTGCACGCGCCGGTCAACGCCTGCGGCAACACCGTGACGGCCGGCGGCGGTCTCAACCCGGCCTTCGGCAACGAGTGCGCCAACGTGGGCTCCCAGGAGGGCGGCCACCACGAGTACCCCGGCGGTCACCACGAGGGCGGTGGCCACCACGAGGGCGGCCGTTCCGACGGCGGCCGGAAGCACGACGGCGGTCACACCCGGCAGCACGGCGGCCAGGGCGGCGCCGAGGCCGAGGGCGTCGCCGCGGGTTCGCCGGGCGTGCTGTCCGGCAACACCGTCCAGGTCCCGGTGCACGCGCCGGTGAACGTCTGCGGCAACTCCGTGAACGCGGTCGGCGCCCTCAACCCGGCCTTCGGCAACGAGTGCGCCAACGTGGACGACCGCGGGCCGGCGCCGGAGCGGCCCGGGCCGGAGAAGCCCGGACCCGAGAAGCCCGGGCCGGAGAAGCCCGGTCCCGAGAAGCCGGGGCCGGAGAAGCCCGGTCCCGGGAAGCCGGGACACGAGAAGCCCGGTCCCGAGAAGCCGAGGGGCGGGGACGAGCCCCGTGCCGAGGCCCCCGGGAAGCCCGCTCCCCAGGTCATGGGCGGCGAGCTGGCCCAGACCGGCGGGCTCGGGCTGGGCACGATGGTCCCGGTCGGCGCCGGGGCGCTGCTCGGCGGCGCCCTGCTCTACCGGCGCGCCCGCGCCGTGCGGGGCTGACCGACGTCCCGGCACACGACCCGGCGCACGGCGAGGAGCGGACTCCGCCCCCACAACGGGGCCGGGGTCCGCTCCCTCGCCTTCCGGGTCACCAGGTGGCGCGCAGCTGGCGGATGATCCGCCGCCGCAGCCGCACCCGGCGGCTGCCGTCGGAGTTGAGCCTCAGGCGGTCCAGTTCCCAGTGTCCGTACTCGGCGTGTTCGGTCAGCAGGCGTGTGGTGGCCTTGCGGGAGACCCCGCGCGGGACGTACACATCGCGAAATTCGTATTCCGGCATCACATCTATTGTGCGTGCAGGGCCCCGGTACGGATAGCGTCTGCACTATGTCTGATGCTGCGCAGCCCAGTGCTGCCGAGGTACGAGCCGCCGCCGAAGCGCTGAAGACCGCGCTGGACCGTCACCTCGAAGCCGTCGAACGACGGTCTGCCGAGGGGGGTTCGGGCGCCGGGGCGGCCCGGGCCGAGGCCGCCGTCCACGCCGCCTTCGACGAACTCGCCGCGGCGGGCGAGGCGTACGACGAGCTGTTGTACGACGCCTACGACGAGGTCACGCCCTTCGAGATCCCGAGCGGCGACAGCATGCCCGCCTACGCGGGACCGGAGGAGCCCGGCTCCCTCAGCGTCCTCGTCCGCCGCGACTACACCGTCGTGGAGCCGCAGCGGCTGATGGCCCAGGCGCAGCGCGTCACCGCGCTCGACCCGGACTCGGCGGACGCGGACGAGGACGCGCTGGAGGGCCCCTTCGCCGGGAGCGGGGTGCACGCCGCGCTCAGCGTGCTGTTCGGCGAGTACGAGCCGGACGAGATCGCCACCCGGCACGAGGAGTTCGGTCTGGAGGAGGGCGACTCCACGCTCTGGGTGATCGCGGGCGACGAGCCCGCCGAGCCCGGGGAGTGGCTGGGCTCGCCCTTCGAGGGAGCCGATCCCGAGCGGGTCGTCTGCCGCTTCGACGTCAGCGCCGTCTTCGACGAGGAGGACGGCTTCTACGACGGGGACGAGGAGGACGACTCAGCCGGCGGCCCGGGCCGCCGGCTGAGGGGGCCCACGGCCCGGTAGGGCCCGCCGGCCGCTAGCCCGCCGCGTCCGGCCCCGGTGCCGCCACGGCCTGCGCGCGCAGCAGCGTGCGCAGGCGGGTCGTGCGCTCCGGGGCCGGGACCTCCGCCACCGCCCGCGGCAGCGCCTGGTCCACGCCGTGCACCACGGACAGATGCCGCTCGCCGCGGCCGAACGCCGTGTACACCCAGGACCGGTCGAGGACCGGGGCGGCGTCGCCCGGCAGCACCACCACGGCCGCCGGCCAGCGCGTACCGACGGCCTGGTGGGCGGTGAGGGCCCAGCCGTGCCGCACCGTCTGCGCCACCCGCTCGCGCGGGACGGTGACGGCGCGGCCGGAGCAGTCCAGGCGCAGGCCCTCCTCGTCCCCCGAGACCACCGTGCCCAGCGCGGTGTGCCCGGGGGCGGGGGAGTGGGCCACCCGGTCCCCCGGGTCGAAGCCGCCGAACCGGCCGGGGCCGGGGTTGAGGCGCTCCTTGAGCGCGGCGTTGAGCACGCGGGTGCCCGCGGCGCCCCCGTGGCCGGGCGTGATCACCTGCGTCCGCTCGGCGGGCACCCCGAGCGCGCGCGGCACCGAGTCGGCGACGAGCTGCACGGTGCGGTGCACCGCCTCCCCGGCGTCGCGCACCGGGACGATCACCACCTCCCGGCCGGGCGCCTCCACCCGGTTCAGCTCGCCGATCCCGATGCCCGAGACCAGCTCGCCGACCGGCCCCGGATCCGGGGTGCGGGAGACCACCTGCGGGCAGACGCGCGCCGCGAGCAGGTCGGCCAGCACCTGGCCCGGACCCGCCGCGCCGAGCACCCGCGGATCGCCGCTGAGGACCAGCCGGGCGCCGTCCGGCAGCGCCTCGACCAGCATCGCCGCGCGTTCGGCGTCGAGTTGGGGGGCGTCCAGCACGGCGAGCAGGTCCAGCGCGTACGCGCCCTCCTCGTCGCGCCCGGGGCCCTCCCGCCCGGCCAGCAGCCCGTCGACGGTGACGGCCGCCGGGTCCGGTCCGCCGTCACCGCCTTCGCCCCCGTCGCCGCTCCCGGCGTCCAGCAGCTCCGCCAGCCGCCGCCTGCCGTCCTCGCTGTGCGCGGCGGCGTACGCCCGCAGCCCCAGCGACCGGGCCGCGGCCACCAGCGCCGCGGGCTCGGCGCGGGCGGCCTCGCCGCCGGTGTGCGCGACCAGGCCGCTGCGTGCGGCGGCGCGCACCAGCTCGGCCGCGGAGGGGCCGGGCGCCCGGCCGGCGGCCTCCTCCCAGCGGACCGCGTCCTTCTCGTCGGGCGGGGTGAAGGTGCTGCCCAGCCGGGCCAGGCCCTCGGCCAGGCTCTCCTCGGCCAGCGCGTGGCGGTCCAGGCCGAGGAGCAGCCGTACGGGCCGCTCGCCGCCCTCCCCGTCCGCGTCGGCGTCCTCCCCGTCCGCCTCGGGGACGGCCCTCCCGGCAGCTCCGGCCCCTCCGGCGCCCGCGTCCTCCGCGGCGTCCTCGAAGGCCAGCACCGCGCCCGCGTCGACGGCCTCGCCCACCGCCGCGTCCGGATCCGGCACGCCGTACCGGGCCAGCCCCTCGGCGAGGGCCTCCGGGCCGAGCACCGTGTGCCCGGCCAGCGCCGCCCGCTCCAGCAGCCACACCGTCAGCGCCCGGGCGCGCCGCTCGTCGCCCGGACCGCACCCGGACCCCAGCAGTGCCCGCGCGAAGCCGTCCGCCTGCTCCGGCAGCACGCCCGGGACCGCCAGCAGCTCCCACGGATCCGAGCGCAGCACCTCCTCGGCGCCCTCGCCGAGGGTCTCCACCACCCGCGCGCCCAGGGCCCCGGGCGCGCCGCCCTCGGCCAGCAGCGCGGCGACGCCCTCGGGCACGGCCACCGGGCCGCCGCCCGGCGCCGTCCGCGGTCCGCCGGGGGCGGCGCCGGGCCGGGGAGCCGGGGCGGTGCGACGGGGCCGGGGCGCGGGCTTCGGCTCGGCGAAGAACTCGGCGGCCGGGCGTTCGCCGCTCTCCACGGCGCGCACGGCGGCCATGAGTTCCGCGGCCTTGTCCCGGCCGGCCGGGGCGGCCGGGGCGATCGGGGCCTGACCGGCCTGGTCGGTCTGATCGGCGTTGCCGGCGCCGGACGCGGTCACAGCGTGCTCCAGTCGTGATCGGGATAGCGGTGCACCGGGGCCGACACGTCGTCCAGCGCCCGGCAGATCTCGTCAGGAAGCGTAAGGCTCTCCACTGACAGCGCCTCGGTGAGCTGCTGCGACGTGCGCGCGCCGATGACCGGCGCGACCACCCCGGGCCGGTCGCGCACCCAGGCCAGCGCCACCTGGAGCGGGGTGACGGCCAGGCCGTCGGCGGCTATGGCGACCGCGTCGACGATCCGCGCCGCCGCGTCGTCCAGGTAGGGCGCCACGAAGGGCGCCAGGCGCTCCGAGGCCCCGCGCGAGTCCGGCGGCGTGGAGTGCCGGTACTTGCCCGTGAGCACGCCCCGGCCCAGCGGCGAGGACGGCAGCAGCCCGACCCCCAGGTCCAGCGCGGCCGGCAGCACCTCCCGCTCCACACCGCGCTGGAGCAGGGAGTACTCCATCTGCGTACTGGCCAGCCGGGTGCGCGCGCCCGGGGCGGCGAGCTGCCAGGAGGCGGCCTTGGCCAGCTGCCAGCCGCAGAAGCCCGCCACCCCGGCGTAGCGGGCGCGGCCGCTGCCCACCGCGGTGTCGAGGGCCTGGAGGGTCTCCTCCAGAGGGGTGAAGGGGTCGTAGGCGTGGACCTGCCACAGGTCCACGTAGTCGGTGCCCAGCCGCTCCAGGGAGGCGTCCAGCGCGTCGAGCAGATGGCCGCGCGAGCAGTCGAAGCGGCGCTCGGGGTCGGGCACGCCGCCCGCCTTGGTGGCGATCACCAGGTCCCGCCGGGGCACCAGGTCCTGCACCAGCCGCCCCAGGAGGTACTCGGCCCCGCCGTCGGCGTACACGTCGGCGGTGTCCACCAGCGTCCCGCCAGCCTCCCAGAAGGCCTTCAGCAGGTCGGCTGCCTCCCTCTCCCCGGTGTTCCGCGCCCAGGTGAGCGTACCGAGCCCGATCCGGGATACGCGGAGGCCGGTGCGGCCCACGTGCCTGTGCTCCATGGGCGTTGAGAGTACTTGCGGCCGCGCGCTAGAGTCCCGGCGACGGGCACGTTACCGATCGGTAAGGGGACGCGGATGAAGCTCGGCATCAACCTCGGCTACTGGGGCGCCGGCATGGACGCCGACAATCTCGCGGTGGCCCGGGAGGCCGACCGGCTCGGCTACTCCGTCTGCTGGGCCGCGGAGGCCTACGGCTCCGACGCCCCCACCGTCCTGGCCTGGGTGGCGGCCCAGACCGAGCGGATCGACGTGGGTTCGGCCATCTTCCAGATCCCCGCCCGCACCCCCGCCATGACGGCCATGACCGCCGCCACCCTCGACACGCTCTCCGGCGGGCGCTTCCGCCTGGGCCTGGGCGTCTCCGGCCCGCAGGTCTCCGAGGGCTGGTACGGGGTGCGGTTCGACAAGCCGCTCGCCCGCACCCGCGAGTACGTGGAGATCATCCGCAAGGCGATGTCCCGCGAGCGCCTGACCCACGCCGGCGAGCACTGGACGCTGCCGCTGCCGGACGGCCCCGGCAAGCCGCTGAAGCTGACCGTCCACCCCGTCCGCGAGCACGTCCCGCTCTACATCGCCGCCATCGGCCCGAAGAACCTGGAGCAGACCGGCGAGATCGCCGACGGCGCCCTGCTGATCTTCTTCGCCCCCGAGCACGCCGAGGAGACCACGCTCGGCGCGCTGCGCGCCGGGCGGGAGAAGGCGGGCAGGACGATGGAGGGCTTCGACGTGGTGCCCACCGTGCCCCTGGCCGTCGGCGACGACATCGACGCCCTGGCCGACACCTTCCGCCCGTACACCGCGCTGTACGTCGGCGGCATGGGCAGCCGCAAGCAGAACTTCTACAACCGGCTCGCCCAGCGCATGGGGTACGAGAAGGAGGCCGCCGAGATCCAGGAGCGGTACCTGTCCGGCGACAAGGAGGGCGCCGCGGCCGCCGTGCCCCGCCGGCTCATCGACTCCACCACGCTGCTCGGCCCGGTCGAGCGGATCGCCGACCGGATGCGGGCCTACGCCGAGGCCGGGGTGACCACGCTGTCGCTGGCGCCGGCGGGCTTCACCCTCGAGGAGCGGATCGCCTCGCTGCGGGCCGGCGTGGAGGCCCTGGAGCGGTCCGGCACCGCCTCCTGACGGTTCCTCCCCCGGCCCCCGGCCCCCGCCTTCCCGGAACCGCCGTGCGGGGCGCGGCCGGACGGCGGGTCCGGCCGCGCCCCGCACCGGGACGTGCCCGCGGCCGTGGTGGGGGCTCGGGGTCCTCCCCGCCACGGCCGTCCCCCGGCACAACGGCCCGGCCGCGCGCGGGTTACGCCCGGCGCGGTGGGCACCTCCGTTCGGCGCAGGCGGGACGGTGTGCTGTTGCCGCCGCCCATCCGTACCGTTTGACTCGACTTCTGCGGATATGTCCACGGAGGTGTCGGGCCATGCCCTGGAGGCTCTGGAGAAGGGACCTGGTGCGGGAGGTCCTCGGCAACGACGCCTCCTTCCGGCTGCTGTGCTCCCTGGCCGCCGCCACCGAGGCCCGCAACGGACGGGAGAACCGCAGGATCGCCGCCCTCGTCCCGGAGGGCCGGCGCGACCTGGCCCCCGCGATGGCCCGGTTCGGCGACCTGGAGGAGCGGCACGCCCGGCTGCTGGCCGCACTGCCCGCCGCCCGCGGCCTGGAGCCGGTCGAGGTGCCGCCCGGGGCGGACCACGCCGCGCTGCTGGAACGGCGGGGAGGCTGCCTGGCGCACGCCAAGCTGCGCCGCGGCGAGCCCCTGAACGAGCGGGACGTCATCGCCCACCTCGCGCACGGGCACGTCGCCTCGGCCCGCGCCGCCGCCTGGCTCGCCGTGCTCGCCGGGCACGCCGCCGGCCACCCCGGGGCCGGCCGGGCGGTGCGGGAGGTCTCCCGCACCAAGCGGGAGCACCTGGCCTGGTGCCGCGAGGAGCTGCTGCGCTTCGCCCGCGCCGGGCACGGCGCCGCCGTCGACCTGGTGCTGCGGGAGAACGCGCTGGCGGAGATCCGCGCCCACCGCGACGCCGGCCTCGCCGTACTGGCCCACACCGGCCACCTGCTGGGCTGGCGCATGACCAGGTCGGTGGCGCTGGAGGCGCGCGTCCAGGCCCGGTACGCCTACGAGCGGCTGGCCGGCTGGCGCCGCGCCGTACGACTGGACCCGCCCGCGCCCGGCGCCGCGCGCGCCGTGCCCGGGAGCGCGCCGGGGACGGCGCCCGAGAGGGCCGCTACAGCCAGCCCCGGCGCTTGAAGAGCCGGTACAGGCCCGCGCTGACGGCGACCATCGCCACCACCACCCCCGGGTAGCCCAGCGGGTGGGTCAGCTCGGGCATGTGGTCGAAGTTCATCCCGTAGATCCCGGCGATCATGGTGGGGACCGCCGCCATCGCCGCCCACGCCGAGATCTTGCGCATGTCGTCGTTCTGCCGGACGCCCACCTGCGCCAGATAGGCGGACAGGATGTCCGACAGCAGCCGGTCCAACGCCTCCACCTGCTCGTTCGCCCGGGTCAGATGGTCGCTCACGTCGCGGAAGAACGGACGCGAGTCGTCGTGCACGAACGGCACCCCGCTGCCCGCCAGCCGCTCCATCGGCTCCGCCAGCGGCCCCGCGGCCCGGCGGAACTCCAGCACCTGGCGCTTGAAGGCGTAGATGCGGCCCGCGATGGTGCCGCGGGCCGGGCCGTCGGGGGTGAAGACCTCCTCCTCCAGCTCCTCGAGGTCCGTCTGCAGCTCGGCGGCCACGTCCATGTAGTGGTCGACCACCGCGTCGCTCACCGCGTACATCACGGCCGTCGGACCGTGCTGCAGCACACCCGGGTTCCGCTCCAGCCGCTCGCGCACCGAGCCCAGCGGGTTGGTCCCGCCGTGCCGCACCGACACCACGAAGGAGTCGCCGACGAACAGCATCAGCTCCCCGGTGGCGACGGTGTCGGCCTCGTCGTCGTAGTCCACCGGCTTGAGCACCAGGAACAGCGAGTCCTCGTAGACCTCCAGCTTGGGGCGCTGGTGGGCCGAGAGGGCGTCCTCCACCGCCAGCGGGTGCAGCCCGAACTCCGCGGAGACCTGGTCGAACTCCTCCTGGGCGGGCTCGTGCAGCCCGATCCACAGGAAGGCGTCACGGTCCGCGCGAGCCGCCTCCAGCGCCTCGGTCAGGCCGGAGGGCCCCTCGGCGCGCCGCCCCTCCCGGTAGATCGCACAGTCCACAATCACACCGGCGATTCTCCCCCTCCGCGCACCGGAGCACGCGGCGGCCGTCCCCTCCCCTCGGCTCCCCCCCCCCGGCTCCCCTCCGCTCTCCTCGGCTCTCCTCCGCTCCGGCCCTCCCCTCCTCACCTCCGCCGTCCTCGCCTACGCTGGCTGCCATGCCCACGCTGCTCCTCGTCCGGCACGGCCGGTCCACCGCCAACACCTCCGGACTGCTCGCCGGACGCACCCCCGGCGTCGACCTGGACGAACTCGGCACCGCCCAGGCCGCCGCCCTGCCCGGACGCCTGGCCGCGCTCCCGCTGTCCGCCGCCGTCCACAGCCCGCTGGAGCGCTGCCGCCAGACCCTGGCGCCGCTGGCCCGCACCCGGCCGGAGCTCCCGCTGCACACCGAGGAGCGCATCGGCGAGTGCGACTACGGCGACTGGACCGGCCGCAAGCTCGCCGAGCTCAACGACGAACCGCTGATGGCCACCGTCCAGCAGCACCCCTCCGCCGCGGCCTTCCCCGGCGGCGAGACGATGCGCGGCATGCAGGCCCGGGCGGTGGAGGCCGTACGGGAGTGGAACGACCGGATCGGGCGGGAGCACGGCCCGGACGCCACGTACCTGATGTGCTCGCACGGCGACATCATCAAGTCGCTGGTCGCCGACGCCCTCGGCATGCACCTGGACCTCTTCCAGCGCATCCACGTCGAGCCCTGCTCGGTCACCGCCATCCGCTACACCCCGCTGCGGCCCTTCCTGCTGCGGCTCGGCGACACCGGCGACCTCGCCTCGCTCGCCCCGCGCGAGGCGGACGCCGCGCAGAGCGCCCCGGCGGCGGACGGCGACGGCGGCGCGGTCGTCGGAGGCGGCGCCTAGACCCCGCCCGCCCACCGTCCGCGCCGTCCGCGCACCCGGCCCGGACACGGTGGCGAGCGCGGTGGTCGGCACGGTGATCGCCGGGCGCAGTAGGGTGCCAGTGTCCCAGCAGTCGACCCGATGGAGCAGGACGTGTCCCGTCAGGTGTTCCTCTACGACCCACCGGAGCGCTTCGTGGCCGGCACGGTCGGGCTGCCTGGCCGCCGGACGTTCTTCCTCCAGGCGTCCGCGGCCGGCCGCACCACCAGCGTCGCCCTGGAGAAGGCGCAGGTCGAGGCGCTCGCCGAGCGCATAGACGAGCTCCTGGACGAGGTCGTGCGGCGGACCGGCGGCAGCGCCCCGGTCCCGGCCGTCGCGCCCGCCGAGACCGCCGACAACGCCCCGCTCCGGACCCCGGTGGAGGAGGAGTTCCGGGTCGGCACCATGGCGCTGGCCTGGGACGGCGAGGACGAGTGCGTGATCGTGGAGGCGCAGGCCCTCGTCGAGATCGACGCGGACTCCGAGGAGGACCTCGCCGAGGCCGAGGAGAGGCTGCTGCGGGACGACGAGAACGGCCCGCCGGTGCTGCGGGTGAGGATCAGCGGCACCATGGCCCGGGCCTTCGCCAAACGTGCCATGGAGGTCGTCAGGGCCGGCCGGCCGCCGTGCCCGCTGTGCAGTCTGCCGCTCGACCCGGAGGGACACGTATGCCCGCGCCAGAACGGATACCGCCGCCGGCCGTGACGCCCGACGCTGCGCCCGACGCGACGCCTGACGTGACGCCCGACGCCGCGGCCGACGAGATGGCGGCCGAACTGCTGGCCCGCGGCGAGCTGACGGTGCGCGGGCAACTCCGCGACGCCTCCAACGCGGTGCTGTACTGCACCGTCGCCGGCGCGGGGCGCGAGGTGCCCTGCGTCTACAAGCCGGTGCGCGGGGAGCGCCCGCTGTGGGACTTCCCCGACGGCACCCTCGCCCAGCGCGAGGTGGCGGCGTACGAGGTCTCCGAGGCGCTGGGCTGGCACCTGGTCCCGCCGACCGTGCTGCGCGACGGCCCGTACGGCGAGGGCATGTGCCAGCTGTGGATCGGGCCCCGGCCGGACGGACCGGAGGAGGACGGCGACGAGCCCGCCGCCGCGGGGCTGCTCGCGCTGGTGGAGGGCGGGGAGCCGGGGCCGGGCTGGAAGCCCGTCGGCCCGGTCGACGTGGGGGAGGGCCGCACCGCTCTGCTGGTGCACGCCGACGACCCGCGGCTGCGCCGGCTGGCCGTCCTCGACGCGGTGATCAACAACGCCGACCGCAAGGGCGGGCACCTGCTGACCGCCCCCGGCGGGCGGCTGTACGGCATCGACCACGGTGTGACCTTCCACACCGACGACAAGCTGCGCACCCTGCTGTGGGGCTGGGCGGGCGAGCCGCTGCCCGACGGGACGCTGGAGCCGCTGCGCGGTCTGTCCGCCGCGCTGGCCGACGGCGGCCCGCTCGCCACCCGGCTGGCCGAACTGATCACCCCCGCCGAGCTGGACGCCCTGCGCAAGCGGACCGACGCCCTGATCGGCACCGGACGCCACCCGCTGCCCGGCGGCGACTGGCCCGCCATCCCCTGGCCGCCCGTCTGACCGGGCCGCCGCGCCGGGCCGGTCAGGCGGGCCCCGGAAAGGCCCCCGGAAGGGCGGCCGGAAGACCCCGGAGGGCCGCCGGCGGGCGGCCGGAGGCCCGCCGCGAGGATCCGCCGGAGGGGCCGTCCGACCGGCCGTCAAGCGGGCCGCCCCGGCCGCGGCGCACCGTTCCGGCCATTGCGCACATCCCGTTCGTGGGCATCACCGTGTGCCGGTTACGCTCATGACCATGCATGCCTGGCCCGCTTCCGAGGTGCCCGCCCTGCCAGGTCAGGGCCGCGACCTCAGCCTCCACGACACCGCGACCGGCGGACGGGTGACCCTCGCCCCCGGCCCCGTCGCCCGCCTCTACGTCTGCGGCATCACGCCGTACGACGCGACCCACATCGGGCACGCGGCGACCTACAACGCGTTCGACCTCGTGCAGCGCGTGTGGCTCGACACCAAGCGGCAGGTCCACTACGTGCAGAACGTCACCGACGTCGACGACCCGCTGCTGGAGCGGGCCGCCGCCACCGGCGAGGACTGGACGGCGCTCGCCGAGCGCGAGACGGCCCTCTTCCGCGAGGACATGACCGCCCTGCGGATGCTCCCGCCGAAGCACTACGTCGGGGCCGTCGAGGCCATACCCCGGATCGTCCCCGTCATCGAGAGACTGCGGGAGGCCGGCGCCGCCTACGACCTCGACGGCGACGTCTACTTCTCCGTCGCCTCCGACCCCCACTTCGGCGAGGTCTCCGGCCTGGACGCCGAGACGATGCGGCACCTGTCGGCCGAGCGCGGCGGCGACCCGGACCGTCCCGGCAAGAAGAACCCGCTCGACCCGCTGCTGTGGACGGCCGCCCGCGAGGGCGAGCCCTCCTGGGACGGCGGCTCGCTCGGCCCCGGCCGCCCCGGCTGGCACATCGAGTGCGTCGCCATCGCCCTGGAGCACCTCGGCATGGGCTTCGAAGTCCAGGGCGGCGGCTCCGACCTGGCCTTCCCCCACCACGAGATGGGCGCCTCGCACGCCCAGGCGCTCACCGGGCGGCACCCCTTCGCCCGCTCCTACGTCCACGCCGGGATGGTCGCGCTCCACGGCGAGAAGATGTCGAAGTCCAAGGGGAACCTGGTCTTCGTCAGCGCCCTGCGCAACGACGGCACCGACCCGGCCGCCATCCGCCTGGCGCTGCTGGCCCACCACTACCGCACCGACTGGGAGTGGACGGACGCCGTCCTCGACGAGGCCACGGCCCGGCTCGGGCGCTGGCGCGCCGCCGTCTCCCGCCCCGACGGGCCGCCGGCCGAGGCGCTGGTGGAGGAGGTCCGCGAGGCCCTCGCCGACGACCTCGACGCCCCCGCCGCGCTGGCCGCGGTCGACCGCTGGGCCGAGCGCCAGCGCGAGGGCGGCGGGACGGACGCCGGAGCGCCCGGCCTGGTCTCGCGGGCCGTGGACGCCCTGCTGGGCGTCGCGCTCTGAGCACGCCCTGAGCACTCCCTGAACACGGTGTGACACCACGGGGGCGCCCGCCGTCCGGCGGGCGCCCCCGTCGTGGGGCGTGCGCTCAG